>JAXKCR010000006.1:0-58375 GCA_036552405.1 Eggerthellaceae bacterium
GTCACTATCGCTACCAACATGGCCGGTCGTGGTACGGACATCCTGCTCGGCGGCAATGCCGAGATCATGGCTGAAACGTTCCTGGCAGAGCAGCTCGGCGACGAAGTTGATGAAGCAACGCCCGAGCAGCGCAAGGAAGCGCACGATAAGGCGCTTTCCATCACCAAGCGTGAAAGCGGGGAAGTGCGTGCGGCAGGCGGTCTGTGCGTTATCGGTACCGAACGTCACGAATCACGCCGTATTGATAATCAGCTGCGTGGTCGTTCAGGCCGTCAGGGTGATCCGGGTACGACCCAGTTCTACCTGTCTTTGGAAGACGATCTGATGCGTCTGTTCGGTGGTTCGCGCATGGATTCCATCGGACGCATGATGGAAAAGACGGATATGCCAGACGATATGCCCATTCAGGCATCAATGGTCTCCAAGGCGATCGAAAGCGCGCAGCGCCAGGTCGAATCCATCAACTTTTCTGCTCGTAAACGCGTCCTGGAATACGACGACGTCATGAACCTGCAGCGCAAGGCCATCTACGCGGAACGCAATGCGATCCTTGATGGTAAGGATCTGACCGAGCGCATGCCGGATGTCGTTGAAGACGTTGTGGAAGCAGCGGTTCTTGAGCACTGCGATCCGAAGCAGGCAAGCGATGACTGGGATATCGAATCGCTCGACAAATGGCTCATGCAGATGACCGATGATCTTGCTGTGACGGTGGATTCGATCGATCACGACGATGACGTTAACGAACTTATCGATGGTTTGGTCGAGCGTCTGACCGGGCTTTATACTGCGCGTGCCGAACAGGTCGGCGAAGCGTTCTCCGATATTGCGTCACAGGTCATGTTGCGCTTCATCGATGTACGTTGGATGGCCCATCTTCAGGAAATGGACTACCTGAAAACATCTATCGGTCTTCGTGCATATGGCCAGCGCGACCCACTGACTGAATATCGCGAAGAAGCTCATCGTGCATTCGCCGAACTGACGGCGTCCATCTACGAAGACTTCTTGCGTTTCTTGCTGCGCGCTCCCATCATGGTCCAGGTGCCCGCAGAAGAAGAGAAGAGCCCTCTTGATGGTAATGTGACGTATTCGAATCCTGAAGAAACGCTCAACGAATCATCCACCAGCGCTCAGCGCATTCAGAGCGCGAACGCACAGGCACAAGGCGTACCCGAGGTGGCGCAGCCCGCGGACAGAGCGAAGACCAAGACGATCCAGAAGGATAAGGACGATCCCTATGCCAACGTGGGACGCAACGACCTTTGCCCCTGTGGATCGGGTAAGAAGTTCAAGAAGTGCCACGGCGCTAATCGCCCCGAATAGGAAAAGTAACCCCGAGAGGACCGACATTTCCATGATGATGACCTTGGAAGAAGCACGAAAGCGCGTGGATGACGCTCGTGCGTACCTCCATATTGACGATCGTATAGAAGAACTGAAGGAGCTCGACGCGCAGATCGCGAGCCCCGATTTCTGGAACGATTCCGATACGGCGCAAAAGGTTTCGAAGCAAGCATCGGATGTTCGCGATGTGCTGAACCGCTATGATGACGCGTGTCATTTGCTCGAAGATATCCAAACGGCGCAGGAACTGGCGGAAGAAGATCCCGAATTCGCTCAGGAGCTCGACCAGGACCTGGCGCGCTTGGCGAAGACGCTTGACGATTTCGAAGTCGAGTCGTGGTTCGGCGGACGATACGATTCCGCCGATGCCATCATCACCATTCACCCAGGCAGCGGCGGGCTGGAAGCGCAGGACTGGACCGAAATGCTCTATCGCATGTATTCGCGCTATGCCGACCTGAAGGGTTGGAAGCAGCGGGTGCTCGATCTTGTGCCAGGTGAAGGAATTGGGCTCGATAAGGTGAGCCTTCAGGTCGAAGGCCGTAATGCCTATGGTATGTTGCGCAGTGAATCGGGCGTGCACCGTCTGGTGCGCATTTCTCCGACCGATGATAAAAAGCGCCGCCATACTACGTTCGCGGCGGTCGAAGTCGTGCCGATGCTTCCCGATGATGATATTTCCGTTGATATCGATCCGAACGATGTGCGTGTCGACGTGTATCGTTCGAGCGGCCCGGGTGGTCAGAGCGTCAACACCACCGATTCGGCAGTGCGCTTGACTCATGTCCCCACGGGTATCGTGGTTACCTGTCAGAACGAAAAATCTCAGCTTCAGAACAAAGAAGCGGCCTTCCGCGTTCTGCGCGGCAAGCTCTATGAATTAGAAGAGCGCAAGCGCGAAGCAGAACTTGCCGAATTGAAGGGCGAGAAGATGGATAATTCGTTCGGTAGTCAAATTCGAAACTATGTGCTGTATCCGTATCGACTGATAAAGGATACCCGTAGTAATATCGAAAGCGGCAATGTTGATGCGGCCCTTGATGGCGATATCGATGAATTCGTCATTGGTTACCACCGTTGGAAAGCATCGTTGTAATTAAATAGCTCAATCCCTCGATCGAAAGGAAGCCATGAATTCCCTTATGGCCAAGGAAAAGGCTTGTGCGATTCGCACGGATATCATTGAGATGTTGCACGAGGCGGGTAGCGGTCACCCTGGTGGTTCGTTATCTTGCACCGATATTCTCTCAGCGTTGTATTTCGGCGGCGTGATGCAGCACGATCCTGAAGATCCTAAAGATGATGCACGTGATCGATTCATTCTTGGTAAAGGTCATGCTGCTCCTGCTTTGTACGCAACGCTTGCTGAAGCGGGTTACCTTCCGGTCGATGAGCTGAAAACGCTCCGTAAGCTGGGCACCCGCCTTCAGGGTCATCCCGATTCCAATCTGCTGCCCTGCGTGGAAGTTTCCACGGGCTCTTTGGGCCAGGGCCTCTCCATTGCTGCGGGTCTTGCAGCTGGCTTGAAGCTCGACGGTAAGCAGAACCGCGTGTTCACTCTTATGGGTGACGGCGAATGCCAGGAGGGCCAGGTATGGGAAGCGGCGACGTTCGCAGCGTTCCATAAGCTGGGCAACCTGATCGGCATCATCGACATCAATGGTCTGCAGATCGACGGCCACGTTGAAGACGTATGCGCGTGCGGCGAATTGAAAGATAAGTTCGCTGCATTTGGTTGGGAAGTCTATGAAGTGGATGGCCACGACATTGATGCGCTCATTGAAGTGCTCTCTCAGCTGAAGGCATCTGATACCGATGTGCCTAAACTGGTCGTTGCCCGTACGGTAAAGGGCAAAGGCGTTTCCTTCATGGAAGACCAGGCCGGCTGGCATGGTAAGGCCCCCAATGATGAAGAAACTGAACAGGCGCTTGCTGAGCTTGCTGCTGCGCGCGCTGAGCTGAATGGAGTGAAGTAACGTGGTCAAGCTTGCAACCCCTGAACAGGCACAGGAAAAGAAGGCGACTCGTGCGGCGTACGGCGTAACGCTCGCTCAGTTGGCAGAAGAATGCATGAACATCGTCGCGGTCGATGCCGATCTGACCGGTTCCACTACCACGAAGAAGTTCGCTCAGGCTGCTCCCGAAAATGCGGATCGTCTGTTCAATGTAGGTATCGCCGAACAGAACATGATCGGCGTTGCTGCAGGTCTTTCGCTTGCGGGCAACGTTGCATTCACGGGTTCGTTCGCGGTATTCGGAACGGGCCGTGCATACGATCAGATCCGCAATACGGTCGCTTATTCAAACCTCAATGTGAAGATTGCCCCGACTCATGCGGGCATTTCGGTAGGTCCCGACGGCGGTTCGCACCAGATGCTCGAAGATATTTCACTCATGCGCGGACTTCCTCGTATGCGTGTATTGGTTCCCGCTGATTATTCTGCCGCTTGCGCTGCTATTCGACTGGCTGCTCGTACTGAAGGCCCGGTTTACATTCGCATGGGCCGTGCGAGTGTTCCTGCAGTATACGCACCCGATGTTGAACTTGAATTGGGCCGCGCGTATGTGCTGCGCGAGGGAACTGATGTGACCATCATTGCCTGCGGTGTCGAGATCGACCAGGCGCTCAAGGCTGCTGACAAGTTGGCTGAAGAAGGAATTTCCGCCGAGGTCATCGATGCGTTCAGTGTTAAGCCCCTCGACAAGGAAACCATCCTGGCATCTCTTGCAAAGACGGGCTGCGGTGTTATTGCTGAAGAGCATTCGGTTTATGGCGGTCTGTGCTCTGCGGTAAGCGAAGTGGTCGCTGAAACTCAGCCGTGTCCGCTTGAATTCGTGGCGGTTCGCGATCGTTTCGGTAAGTCAGGTGAATTCGAAGAACTGCTTCAGTACTTTGAACTTGATGTTGAGGCGATTGTGCAAGCTGTGAAGAAGGTTCGTAGTCGTTCGAATGACTGATATACTTTTTCTGTCCCAGGATTAGTAATACATGAACGGAGCATACTGTGACAAATGAGTTTAGTGGGGAAGGTCTTGGCAAACATGCCCAGCAGCCCCGCGTGAACCAGGTCGCTTCTCAGCTGTCTGAGTCGCTGCCGGTGGTGAACGTGGAGTCCACTCCCCAGTATACGGGTAATCCCGTGATCACATTCGAACACGTCACTAAGGTATATGAAGCTCAGCCCAACAATGCGGCGCTGAAAGACGTTTCTCTTCATATCTATCCCGGTGAATTTGTGTTCCTGGTTGGTCATTCCGGTTCGGGTAAATCAACCTTCATCAATCTGCTTATTCGCCAGATCAAGCCGAGCCAAGGCCGTATCTTGATCGCGGATGAGGATCTGACCTCCATGCGCAATTGGCGTGTGCCTTATTTGCGCCGCAACATCGGCTGCGTGTTCCAGGACTTCAAGCTCCTGCCGAACAAGACGGTGTTCGAGAACGTAGCGTTCGCACTTGAGGTAATCGGCAAGTCGCGCCACGTCATTCGCACGCAGGTCCCTGAAGTTCTGCGTCTGGTTGGTCTGCAGGATAAGCTGGACAAGCGTCCGGATCAGCTTTCCGGTGGCGAACAGCAGCGTGTATCCATTGCGCGCGCTATCGTTAATCGCCCGCCCCTTCTGGTGTGCGACGAACCTACGGGTAACCTTGACCCGCAGAACTCGCGTGGCATTATGGATCTTCTTGAGCGCATCAACCGTACGGGCACTACTGTTCTTGTCGCTACTCACGACCGTGAGATGGTCGACAATATGCGTCGTCGTGTTATTGCGCTCGACAAGGGTGTTCTGACGCGCGACCAGGATAGGGGGGTGTACGGTTTCGATGTCTAGTCTGTTTTATTTCTTCCGTGAGTCTCTTGCGGGCTTTACGCGTAATCTGTCTACTACGCTCGGCTCGATCATCACCATCTTCCTGTCGTTGCTGATCATCGGCATCTTTTGCGTCGCCGGTGCTGTTATCAATAACGTGGTCGCTTCGGTTGAGAACCAGGTGTCCATTACGGCATTCGTGAAGGATGATGCTTCCGAAGCGGATATTCAGAAGGTCATGAGCCAGATCCAAGGCTACGAAGGTGTCCAAAGCGTTTCCTTCACTGACAAAGATCAGGCACTGGAGAACTTCCGTAAGTCCACGTCTAACCCTGGTATTGTCGATCAGCTCGATGGGCAGAATCCCTTGCCAGCTTCTATCGACGTAGAGCTTGCTGAAGCCCAGAGCGTTACCAATATCGCGAACCAGATCACCGCTAATCAGGATTTTGTTGCTATTTGCGACAACGCTGACGACCCAGCCGATTCTCTGAATTACGGTCAGAAGACGGTCGACAAGCTCTTCTCGCTGACGAATGCGATCCGTATTGCGGGTATCGCTCTGATCGCCCTTCTCGTTGTTATCGCGTTCATCTTTATCAACAACACCATTCGTTTGGCTATCCTCGCTCGTCGTAAGGAAATCGCCATCATGCGCCTTGTCGGTGCATCGAATGGCTTCATTCGCGGGCCCTTCTTGGCTGAAGGTGCAATGCATGCCATTATCGGTGCGTTGCTCGCCATCGTTGTGATGGAAGTCGTGCGTAATGCTGTGTTACCGCAGCTCTCCATTGCACTGCCATGGTTGCCGGTTTCAGTCGACTTGCTCATGTTCCTCATGGTCTATGCAGCTTTGTTGATCGCTGGTCTGGTGATCGGCCTGCTCGGTTCTATGTTCGCAATGCGCCGCTACCTCAAGGTGTAACTGCGGCACGTAAAAGAAATCGAAGGCTCTCTTGGATACGTTTAAGCAAACCGCAAAAGTTGCTTCGAAGAACAAGCGCAATGCAAGCATCGTGAAATTTCTCGGTGCTTGCATTTTCGTATGCGTGGTATTTTGCGCGGGCTTCGCGGTGCGCGGGAACACTGACCTGCTCGGTGCGATGGGCCTGTCATCCTTCGACACGGATTCCGATGTGAATCCCGGCATGACCGTATCGGGTGATACGTATAATTCGCTTTCTGCGCGCTTTGCAGAAGTTGATGGCATTTTATCCGAAGGCGGCATGGGGTCGTATGATCTGTCTCAGGCCACGTCGAAAGCGCTCCCTGCTTTCTTGGGTGCGGTGGATGATCCATATCTGCGCTATTATGACGACCAGAGCTACCAGTCTTATCTGACCACAACGAAGAACCCCAATGCGGGTATCGGAGTGCTTTTCGGTGAATCCGACGGGCAGTGCTTCGTATCCGATGTGTTCGAGGATTCGGCTGCCGCATCCGCTGGCATTCAGTCGGGCGATCGCATTGTATCCATCGATGGCGTTGCGAAAACCACGTGGTCCGCGCCGGATGTCCTCAATGCCCTTTCTCGCGGAGAAGGTGAATCGGTCTTCATTACTTGGAACCGCCCTGCGACCGAATCCAGTGAAGAATCCACCTTTGGTACGACCCTGACGTTCTCGTCGAGCTCTGAAGAGAACGTAACGTACGAAATGCAAGAGGGCATTGGCATCATAAGGCTCAAGCAGATCACTTCCGATTCGGCCTCGCAAGTGGCGAATGCGATAAATGCCGTAACGGCTGAAGGTGCCCATTCGCTCGTCCTTGACTTACGTGACGTGCCGGGTGGCTATCTTACTCAGGCAGTGGATATTTCTTCGCTCTTCATTCAGAGTGGTGTCGTCGTACAGATCGAAACGACTGAAGGTACCACATCGCGCAGTGCAGACGGGAAGAGCATCACTTCCGCTCCTTTGGTCGTGCTGGTGAATGGACGCACGTCTGGTTGTGCTGAAGTGTTGGCAGCAGCTCTTCAGGAAACCGATCGCGCGAGCGTCGTAGGCACTGCTACGCTCGGCAAGGGCAGCGTGCAGATCATGCAACCCTTGTCCTTCGGAGGGGCGTTGCGCTATACCGCAGCGTACTACCTCACGCCTAATGGAAGGCAGATCGAAGGAACGGGTGTTTCGCCCGATATTGAATCGAGCAGTGCATCTACTCAAGAAAGCGTTGCACTTGATGTGGCTCGCTCTCTTGCGAGATAGGGGGTAGCATGGCTCGACGAAGTTCAAAAGCTCGTCGTCACCCCAAGGCGCGACCTCAAGGTGTTCTTGAGCTGACTCCCCAGGGCTTCGGGTTCGTGAAGACCGCCGAAGGGGAGTTCTTCATCCCCGCATCCAAGATAAGCGGCGCGTTCCCAGGCGATCTGGTAGAGGTGGCTCGCTTGTCGTCGGCTGACGCGCGCGATGCGCACAGCTCGTCATATCGTTCTTCTACGCGCAAGCCGACCGCTCGAGTCACTAAAGTGCTCATGCGATCACGCGATACGGTGATCGGGCGATATGAAATAGCAGAACCGTTCGGCGTTGTGGTCCCAGAAGACCCCTCTATTCCATACGACATCTTCACGCTGCGTCGTGAAGCGCCGCATGTCAAAGAAGGCGACGTCGTCGAGGTGCGGATCCTGGAGTTCCCTACACGAAGATCGGCGGCAACGGGTACGGTCGTGCGAGTGCTGGGCTCGGAAGATGATACCGATATCGCGATCGATCTCATCATTGCCGAACAGCAGTTCGAAACCGAGTTCTCGGAACAGGCCCTCGAAGAAGCGCAGGCGTGTTCGCTCGATGCAGCCCTGGTTCTCGCTCAGAGGTATCGCGATCTTACCGAAGCGTTCGTATTCACCATCGACCCCTTCGATGCGCGCGATTTCGATGATGCGGTATCCCTTGAAAAGGAAGGGAGCAACTATCGTCTGGGTGTTCATATCGCCGACGTGTCACGATTCGTTCCCTTCGGGTCGTCACTCGATCTGACTGCGCGCCGACGGGCGACGTCGGTCTATTTGGTCGATCGCGTCATACCTATGCTACCCGAGCGCTTAAGTAACGATCTGTGCTCTCTCGTTCCCGCTCAAAAACGATGCACCATAAGCGTCGAAGCGCTCATCAGTCCCGAAGGAACCGTGCTCTCGTACGAGGTGTTCCCGTCGGTCATTCGTTCCTGCGCGCGGCTTTCTTACGATCAGGCTCAGGCTCTTTTGGAGGCTGATGAAGCATCCGATATGTCTCAGGTCATTGCCCAATGCGATATTCCGCATGGGGCCATCCTACTGTCGACCGAAATGCTGGGCCAGCTTCGTGAACGCATCATCGGTCTTGATGCGCTTGCGAAAGCCCTGTTCACCCTACGGAAAAAAGCGGGCTGCATGGATTTCGACCGAGTGGAAGCGAAGGCCCGTCTCGATGGGGATAATCGTCCCGTAGAAATATGTTATCGGCGCAGAACCGATGCGACCGAACTCATTGAAGAGGCCATGATCCTCGCAAATCATTTGGTCGCTGAATGGCTGCTTGGCAGGAACCTGCCGGGTGTGTTCCGCGTCCATGATGAACCTGATGGGGATGCGCTCGCCGAACTCTACGCGATTCTGCGCGAGTTCCCTTTGTTCAAGGATGTTGATGAGCGTTTGTTCTGCGATGGTAATCCTCAGACTTTGCAGGACATTCTGCAGCGCGTCCAGGGTTCGCCCCTGCAGGAATTGGTGAACGCGCTTTTGCTCCGTTCAATGAAGCGCGCCTTGTATCGTCCTGATCAAGGCTCTCATTATGGGCTGGCGTTGGATACCTATTGTCATTTCACATCTCCTATCAGGCGCTATCCCGACCTGTTGGTTCATCGTATGCTCAAAGAAGGCTTCTTTGGCCATAGCGAAACATATGAAGCGCAGAAGAACTCGCTTGCATGGATGGCGGAGCATTCGTCGGATATGGAGCGCAGGGCGGAAAAGGCGGCCAGACAGTCCCAGCTGGTCAAGATAGTCGAATACATGCAGGGATATATCGGTTCCACCTTCGAAGGGGTCATTTCTCAAGTGTCCACCTTTGGAGTTACCGTACGATTGGAGAACACGGCAACGGGAACGCTTCCCGTCGAGGAACTGGGCGATGAATATTTTTCCTACGATCCTGCGCGCCATGTTCTGAATGGTCTTTCGACGGGGAGGACGTATCGTCTGGGTCAGCGGTTGGATGTGGTGCTTACCGGAGCGTATCCACGGGGTAGGCGCTTGAGCTTTAAGATGGCCGTATAATAGAGGCGATACCATCTAATTTGAAAGAGGCACATATGGCTAAAGTAGATAAGGCATATCTTAAAGAACTATTGGAAACACCGTCTGTCACCGGAACTGAAACGCGCGTTGCCGCTTTGGTGCGCGAGCGCTTGAGTGAAGTGGCAGACGAAGTCGAAACCGACGTTATGGGATCGGTGCATGCCCGCCTCGAAGGAAGCGGAAATGCGCCATCGGTTATGATCGCATCGCATATGGACGAAGTGGGTCTCATGGTGATGCATATTGATGACCAGGGCTTTCTGAGCGTATCTTCGGTCGGTGGCGTTGACGCCGCCATCCTGCCTGGCATGCGCGTTGACGTGCATACCAAAGAAGGGGTGCTGCGCGGGGTGGTCTGCCGCAAGCCGATCCATTTGATCGAGCCTGATGAGCGCAAAACGGTCACTCCCTTGTCGGGCTTGAGGATCGATCTGGGACTTACGCCTCGCCGGGTGAAGTCGCTCGTACGTGTAGGGGATGTTATTTCCTATGGTGTTGGGCTCGAGAAAATGGGTAAGGGCATGGCGGTTTCGCGTGGCTTTGATGACAAAGCGGGCGTTTACGTTATCACGCGCGTTATGGAAGAGCTTAAAAAAGAGGGTGGCGCCCAGGGCGACTACATCTGCGCGGCGACCGTGCAGGAGGAAATCGGTTTGCGCGGCGGCACCACTTCGGCCTATGGGGTGAACCCCGATGTGGCCATTGCGCTTGATGTGACGCATGCGACCGATTATCCCGGGATCGACCAGAACCGCTACGGCAAGATCGTATGTGGCGGTGGTCCGGTTATCGCTCGTGGTCCCAATATCAACCCGGTGGTATTCGAGCGCCTCTGTGCTGCGGCCAAGAAGGAAGGTATCAGCATTCAGTTCGAAGCTGAGCCAGGAGTGACGGGAACGGATGCGGGAACCATGCAGGTCCAGCGCGGCGGTCGCGCATCGGGTCTGGTGTCGATTCCTCTTCGCTACATGCATACGCCAACCGAAGTATTGAAATTGTCCGATCTTGAAGAAACAGTGGCACTGTTGAAGCGCTTCATCCTTGATCTGGATGAGGATGTTTCGTTCGTGCCCGGGATGTAAGGTATATGACTGCGAAAACCGAAAAGATCATCGCCAAGAACCGTCGCGCGTTCCATGAGTACGAGATACTCGAAACGTATGAAGCGGGTATGGTGCTTACGGGAACGGAAGTCTGTTCGTTGCGTGAGAACAACTGTCAGCTCACGGATTGTTTCGCGCTCATTCGCAAGGGTGAAGTGTGGCTGAACAATCTTCATATTTCGCCGTACAGCCATGGCAATCTGAATAATCCCGATCCCGATCGCAAGCGCAAGCTATTGCTTCACCGCAAAGAGATCCGTGAACTTGAGCGCAAGACGCAGGAAAAGGGCATGGCTCTCGTGCCGATTAAGATCTATTTTGATCGGAGTTCGCGCGTGAAGCTCGAACTGGCGGTCGCTCGTGGTAAAAAGCTACATGACAAGCGCGCTGCGATGGCGGAGCGCGATTCAAAGCGCGAAATTGAACGTGCGCTCAAGCAGTGCTATCGATAGGGGTTCGTATGAACGAAGAAGTACTAAAGATGATCGACACGCTCCATGCTCGTCTCGACGACGTGCGTGAGGCGGTGGAGTCATTGCCGAAGGAGGCTCCTCAGTACGCGGAGAAGCTCGATAAGGTCGATGACAAGATCTATCTCATCCAGTGCGAAATCGAATCCTATGCGCAATCCCTCGCACAGGAGAGCGGTGAAGGTGAAGAAAAAGCATCCGTCACGGATGCTGATGCGGGCGCTGCGAATACTAATGCGGCGGATGGCGCTTCTTCTGCAGAGGAAGTAGAGGAGATATCCAAAGTCGCTAGCGATGATGCGTCGCAGGGCGCTTCTGGCGAAGAGGGTGAAAAGAAAGAGATCTTTTCCGATGATATGAAGGAGAACCTCGCTGACGCTGGCCGTGCTATCGGGAACATCTATCGCGATGGCAAAGAAGTAGTAGCGGAGCTTTCAGGCACGATGGGTGATCTGAAGGATATCTTCAGCTTCGGTAAGAAGCGCTAAGGGTTGCGCCCTTTAGGGGGTTCGCTCTTTAGTATCAGCAAGAAGTGCTAAAGGCATCGTCCTTCTCCTTGGCACTTCTCAGTGCCGTAGGGGAGCAGGGTCATTTGCGTGAGAACCTATCCTCTTGACCTGCATATTCAACCAGAAAAAGCCACCCATTCGGGTGGCTTATTTCATAGTATGAAAAGAAGCGAAAAGAACGTTCTGGGTAGGGTTCAGAGAACCTTATGCGCGCTCGATCTTTCCGGCCTTCATGCACTTAGTGCAAACGTTAGCACGCTTCACTTTGCCGTTTACCTTGATGGTAACCTTCTGGATGTTGGGACGGAAGGTGCGGTTGCTGACGCGATGAGAGTGGCTGATGCTACGACCAGCGCTTGGTGCCTTACCGCAGATCTCGCAAACTTTGGACATTCTTGATCAACTCCATTACTTCGTTATTGGTACGGTTAAATACCGCTGATTTCCAAAAGCCCAAATACTATACCACAGCGTGCATCGGGCTCCAAGATGTTATTTGCAGGAATTTCTCCTGCACTAAATTCACACGCTGACAGATCATTGTATCGTGATTCAGGCGTTTTGGGATGCAAAATAATTACTTAGATAATCTAAGGATTTTGTAAGTTCAGTGCGTAGGTGTTGTTTTCCTGGGGTAGCGTGTTGTATTCCGATATACTAACAAGTCGGTCATTAGTCATTTGATGGTGCATACGCTGCACGCATCTATGAAAGGACAGATAGATGAGCAATGAAATCGCAGGCGATCTGATCGTTTCTGAAGATGTCATCGCTGATGCGGCGGGACACGCCGCGCTTCAGTGTTACGGGGTAGTGGGAATGGCTGCTCCTAATGCGGTCGATGGATTGGCGAAGCTTCTACCTCAGTCTCGTTTACGTAGGGGCATTGTGGTGTCTTCCGATGAGGAGGGCACGCTGGTAAGCCTATATGTCATTCTTGAGCATGGTGTGAATATCAGTACCGTTTCCGCGAACCTTGTTGACCAGGTCACGTTCGCTTTGAAAGAATTCGTTCGCACGCCATTCAAGGGCGTCGAAGTTCATGTTCAGGGAATCAAGGTTCGCTAGGCCTTTGCGTCTGGTTCGATAGAGGAGCAATAAAAACAAATGAGCAACTACACGTCTAACGATATCGTTAACGCTATTGCTGCTGCCGCAAAAGCTTTGGCGGCCCGTAAAGATGAGATCAATCGTTTGAATGTTTTCCCCGTTCCCGATGGCGATACGGGTACGAACATGTCCTTAACGCTTGCCATGGTGGTAGAGAACCTGGCAAAGCTTCCCATTGGCGCTTCGGGTGACGAACGCCGCCGTGCTATTACCTCAGGTGCTTTGATGGGTGCTCGCGGTAACTCGGGCGTTATCACGTCGCAGATCATGCGTGGCCTGTGCGAAGGTTATGCCGGTCATGAGGTTTTCGATCTGCAGGCAGTAGATGCTGCTTTCGAGCGTGCGGTAGAAGTTGCTTTCAACGCGGTGCGTAAGCCCGTCGAGGGCACTATCCTCACTGTTCTGCGCGATACCGCGTCTGCGGCTCGTAAAGCGCGCAAGAAAAAGATGGAGCTTGAAGAAGGCCTTCGCTTCATCGTCGGCGAATCGTACGCATCGGTTCAGCGTACGCCCGATCTGCTTCCGGTATTGAAAGAGAACGGCGTTGTTGATGCAGGTGGCTATGGCATTGCCATCTTCTTCGATTCGTTCGTTTCCGCCCTAACCGGTCGCACTGAGGCGATGGGCGACGAACTGGCATTTATGCGCACCGCCGCTCCTAAGGTCGAAATCGAGCAGATCAACGACTGGGAAGGCTCGGCATACATGTATTGCAATGAGTTCCTGGTTGATTCCGATACGCTCGATCCTGAAGAAGCACTCGACTTTTTGCAGACCATGGGTGATTGCGAACTCTGCGTAGGAAGCAATCCTAAGTTCAAGGTTCACGTTCATTCCAACACCCCTGACAAAGTGCTGGCCTACTTCCTCGAGCGCGGTCAGATCTCTGAAGTGTTCATTCACAACATGAAGCTCCAGAGCGAAGAGCGTAGCGCTAAGCTCGAGCAGGAGCAGGTAGAAGAGCGTAAGCCCCTCGGCTTCGTTGCGGTCGCTGCAGGTTCTGGTAATGCGGCTATTCTGGAAAGCCTCGGCGTAGATTTTGTGGTATCGGGTGGTCAGACCATGAATCCTTCCACGAAAGAACTGCTTGATGCGGTCAATTCGGTCAATGCCGATGCGGTTATCATCCTTCCCAATAACAGTAATATCATCATGGCATCGCAGTCCTGCGCTGAAGTGTCCGAAAAGCCCTGCGCGGTCGTGACCACCAAGAGCGTACCGGAGGCGTTTTCGGCCCTGTTCGCTTTCGATGAGAGCGTGTCATTGGAAGAGAACGTTGAAGCGATGACTGAAGCATGCCAAGAGGTCAAGACGGGCGAAGTGACCGTTGCTATCAAAGATTCCAAAGACGTGCATGGCAACCCCATTCACGATGGTGATGTGATCGGCATTGCAGCTGGCGAACTGGAAGTGGTTTCCGATTCGATCGAGGATGCCACCTTGCGTGTGCTCGACGTTTTGGAAGCAGAAGATGCAGATACGCTCACCATTCTTGCTGGTGAAGATTATGATGACGATGCGTTCGAGGCGCTGATCGAACAGATCGAAGAGCGCTTCGAGGATCTTGAGATCGATTCGCACCGCGGCGAGCAGCCCTTGTACCCGATCATTCTTTCGGTCGAATAAAACAGCGAACAAGGTGGGGAGCTAATCCCTGTGGTGCATAAACATACATCAGAACACACGAAGGCGGATCAAGGGCGTGCTCTTGACCGCCTTCATGCTACGCTCTCCTATGACGAAGCCATCACGGCAGTCAATGGCATCAGTGCACAACGGGCAGGGGTACTGCGCCGCGCGATGCATATCAGCACTGTGCGCGATCTATTGAGAACCTATCCTCATCGATACATTGATATGTCGGCGCTTGAGAGCGTCCAACATGCCCAGATCGCCCAGCAATGCACCATCGTGGGTCTTATTCACGAAATAAAGCAGAAACGCCCCCGACCGCAGCTGAATTTGGTAGAGATATCGCTCGTGGACGATACGGGCCTCTTGATGGTGACCTGCTTCAATCAATCTTGGCTTATGAACACCCTGGCGAAGGGCGCGCGCATTTCCGTTTCGGGTAAGGTGGAGTTCAATTATGGATTCAAGCGGATGACGAATCCGCTCATCGTGGTGCATGATCCGGGCGAGGAAGCTTCGGGAATAGTGCTGCCTGTTCATCCTTCAACGGCAAAGCTCTCTCGCGCTCTGATGCGTCGCTTCATCCATAATGCACTTGATATGGTTCGTGGGATGCACGACCCGTTGCCGCTGGCTCTTCGCAGCCGATATCGCCTGTATTCGCGGTATCAGGCCCTTCGGGGGGTACATGAGCCCCATTCGCTTGATGATGCCGAACGGGCACGCAGGCGCTTGCGTTATGAAGAACTGTTCTTCTTGGAGCTCGAACTCATAGAGCATGAGCGTCAGCGCGTTGCGGGGGCGCACCCGTTCGCTCACTCCATAGAGGGCGAACGGGCTCAGGCACTCAGGGCGGTCCTTCCTTTTGCTCTTACAGAAGATCAGGAATCAGCACTTGACGATATTCTTGGGAAAATGGCAGAACCTCATCCCATGAACCATCTTCTGCTAGGAGATGTCGGCACCGGCAAAACGATCGTGGCGGCGTTCGCGATCGCTGCGGCGATCGATTCGGGTAATCAGGCGTTCATGATGGGTCCGACTGAAGTGCTCGTGCGCCAATATGGCAGATCGCTTGGGTCGCTGTTCGATGCGGTGGGTGTATCGTGGGCTGTTCTGACTGGATCCACGTCTGCCTCCGATCGTGCTGATGTTCTTGCGCGGTTCGGTGCGGGGGATATCTCCGTTCTGATGGGGACCCATGCGCTTTTGGAGAACGATGTCGTGGCCCAGTGCGCTTCGCTCGTGTGCATTGACGAACAGCAGCGCTTTGGTGTGGAGCAGCGCGATGCGCTCATTGCGAAGGCGCCGGGGGCGGATATCCTGTCGATGACGGCGACCCCCATTCCGCGCTCGCTTGCCCTTGCGCTGTATGGAGGCCTTACTCTGTCGTATTTGCATCATGCCCCCGCGCTTCAAGGTGGTCGCAGCACTAAGGTGTGCCATTTCTCCGAAGAGGGGGTGGCATACGATGCCCTACGTGCGGCGCTTGAACGAGGGGAGCAGGCCTATGTCATCTGCCCTCTGATCGGCCTGGATCTTTCGTCTGATGCCGAAGAAGATGCGGTCGATGATTCTCATTCGCATATTGAATATGCCGCTATCGAATGGGGTATCGAGCATGACGACGTGGGCGATACGCTGGCTGCGGCGACCATGCATGCGAAAATACTGCAAGAGCAAGTGGTACCTCAGGCGCGAGTGGAGCTTCTTCATGGGCGCATGAGCGCTTCGGAAAAAGCCGCGGTCATGGATGCGTTCCATAAGGGCGATGTGGATGTACTGGTTTCCACGACGGTCGTCGAAGTGGGTGTGGATGTACCCAATGCGACCGTTATGATCATCGAAGACGCTGACAGGTTCGGTCTTGCCCAGCTCCATCAGCTCAGAGGACGCGTGGGACGCGGATCGCTTCCCGGTTCGGTCTTTTTGGTATCGCGTTCTCGAGCTCCCCAATCGCTCGAGCGCCTGCAGATCATGGAGCAGACCGAAGATGGCTTCGCCTTGTCGGAAAAGGACCTGACGCTTCGCCGCGAAGGTGATATTTTCGGCGATCGTCAGCATGGGCGCTCGCCGCTTGCGCTTGTGAACGTGGTGCGAGATAAGGCTATGATCGAGGCCGCGTATACTGATGCGCGTCAATGCTTCGAAGATGGTTTTTTGAGCGACGATGAACGGGCGCTCATCAAAAGAGAGCTGGCTTTAGTGCAGAAAGCGAGAAAGTCGTGAGGATAATTGCGGGAATCTATCGAGGGCGTCCCATAAAGTCGCTTAAAGGAAGCGATACACGCCCGACGACCGATCGAGTGCGGGAGGCGCTTATGAGCGCGCTCTATAGTGCTCGAGGTTCGTTCGAGGGCGCACGGGTGCTTGATGCGTTCGCCGGGTCAGGCGCTCTAGGTCTAGAATGCTTGAGCCGCGGGGCCGAGTTCGTCCTTTTCTGCGAGCAGGGAAGAGAAGCGGTGCGTATTGTGGAGCAGAACATTGCCGCGCTGAAGCTTCCTCGGGAAGCATATCGTGTTCGGCGGGGCGATTCGTTCACGCTCCCTGAATCATCCGTCGGATCTTTCGATATGCTGTTCTTCGATCCTCCCTATGCGATCCCCGCGCAGCAAGTATGCGATATGATCAGCCGTCTTGATAAAAAAGGGGCGGTCTCTTCTGGAGCTTTGGTCTGCTACGAGTTCGCTAAAAAAGACAAGCAAGACGTCCTTCACGCATGCGTTGCGCTAGAATATCAAACAGTGTCCGTGAAAGATTACGGAGACACATCACTTATCACCCTGAGGAAGGAAGCATAAATGAAGCGAGCGGTTGTTCCGGGAACTTTCGATCCCATCACCGCGGGTCATGTCGATGTCATCAAGCGTGCATCGCAAATCTTCGATGATGTCGTCGTGGCGGTAGCGAAATCTGCCAAGAAGAATCCTATCTTCGATCTTGAAACCCGTAAGAGCCTTGTAGAACAGGCAGTTGCCGATCTTCCTAATGTGAGCATCATCAGCTTCGAGGGGCTTTTGGTCGATTGCGTTCAGGAACTTGATGCCCATGTAGTGGTCAAGGGCCTGCGCGCTATTACTGACTTCGAATACGAGTTCCAGATGACGGCGCTCAATTACGAATTGAGCCAGGATCTGGAAACGTTCTTCATCATGTCGCCACCTAAGTTCATGTACCTGTCTTCATCGATCATTCGCGAAATGGCTTCGATGGGGGGAAGCGTTACGGGCTTCGTTCCTCCGTGCGTTGAAGAGGCGCTGCATGAGTACTTTGCGGATTCGTATAAGGAGCACGAAGAAAAACAGCGCTAAAGTGCTTCTTTTCTTCGGTTAATTTGAATGAGGGAACACTAATATGGTGTTCTTGTTGGGGTTTCTGATAAACTTCAAGGTTAGTAATAAAGGCGAAGTGCCCTAATGCGATATCATGCATTAGTGGAAATGCATGATTGCGGAAGGAAGTCTATGGATGAAACAGGAGTATTGAATCTTATCGAAGAGCTCACCATGCTCATTGAAGATTCGAAGCCGGCTTTCGGTAAAAACAATTTCAGGCAGGTCGATGCACAGGCTGCTTTTGAGATCCTTGATGAAATTCGCGATACATTTCCCAGTGAATTCGCTCAGGCGCGCCAGGTAATCCGTGAGCGCCAGGCTCTGCTCGATGAGGCTGAAGCTCAGGCAAGCCGCCTTATTGAAGATGCGCGCAGCCAGGCTATCACCATTGCAAGCGAGCAGGAGATCGTGCGTATTTCTCAGCAGCAAGCTGATGCCATCCTGGCAGAGGCTCGCGAACTCGAACGCGAAACGCGTGCCGGTGCTGAAGATTTCGCTGATGAAGTATTCAGTCATGTTGAGCAAAGCCTTGACACCGCACTCAACAGTGTTCGTCGTTGCCGCGATCGCCTGAATGCTAATTCGCTCAATTCGGGTCGCTAATAATGGACGAACCTAAAATCACTGTTCCTGATGAACTCTTCGCACCTGCGGAGAGCTCATCGTTTTCTGGTACGTTCGCACTTGACCAGCTTACGCTCGGTGCAGATACGTATGCGTTCGAACATCCTTTGACGTGGACCGTTTCGGTCAGCAATACGGGTGGCTCGCTTTTGGTCACTGGTATGGTCAGTGGGGATGCGGTAACGACCTGCGTTCGTTGCCTTGATCCGGCGGCGTATCGCCTAGAGGGTGAGATCGAAGGATATTTCCTCATTCCGGGTTCTGATGTTGAACTTACCGAAGAAGAACAGGAAGAATGTGAAACGCTTGGGGAAGATCATGTAATCGATCTGAGCGATCTGCTCACGGCCGCTCTTTCGCTCGAATTGCCTCAGACTCCTTTGTGCGATGACGACTGCAAGGGTCTTTGTGCAGGTTGCGGTGCGAATTTGAACCATGAGGCGTGTACGTGCGATTCCTCACAAGAAGATGATGAATTCAATCGTAATCCGTTCGCGGTACTGCGTAACATCACCTTTGAAGAATAATTTTGCATATTATTTGTACCTGAACCAAATTACCCCTTGATATTTGCTGTCTCCTTGCTAGAATATTTCTTCGCGTGATTGCAATTTATCAGGTTCAAGCCTGCATCATAGAAGGAGAGTTAATCATGGCAGTGCCAAAGCGTAAAACCGGTCGTGCTCGTACTCATGCACGTAGGAGCGAAAACGATAAGATCGCTTCACCTTCTCGTTCTGTTTGCCCTCAGTGTGGCGAAGTGAAGCTTCCTCATCGCGTATGCCCCAATTGCGGCTTCTATCGTGACCGTGAGGTCATCCAGACCGCTTAAAGCACGCCTTTGACTGGTATCGATCCCCCGGCTGGCCCGGGGGATTTTTGTATGGGGGCTTTTTGCCGCCGATGTTCTTCAGAAGGAGATTTCATGTCTGAAAACGTAATCATCGCCGTTGATGTGTTGGGAGGCGACTTTGGTCCGAAGGTCGTTCTTCCCGGTATCGAGCTTGCTTTGCAAGCTGACGAGAACCTTGAAGTTATCGCCTGCGGTCCCGAAGATGCCGTGGTCCCGTTCGCGGATAAGCATGATCGCGTTCGTGCGCAGGTCACTACTGAAGAGATCGCCATGGATGAGCACCCTGCTCATGCCGTGCGCAAAAAGAAGGATTCAAGTTTGGTGGTGGGTAATCGTCTGGTCAAAGAAGGCGTTGCTCAGGGTTTCTTCTCTGCAGGCTCGACCGGCGCCTGCCTTGCGGCGGCAACGTTGGTGGTAGGCCGCATCAAGGGAGTTGCCCGTCCAGCTCTGTGTACCATCATTCCGTCGCCTTCTCGCCCTGTTGTCATGTGCGATGTGGGCGCTAACGCAGATTGTAAGCCCGCCTACTTGCTTCAGTTCGCGCAGATGGCGCTTCCTTATGCGGAAAAGGTCATCGGCATCAAGGATCCTAAGGTATCCCTGCTCAATATCGGTGAAGAGGAGACCAAGGGTTCTCGCCTTGCTCAAGAGGCCCACGAGCTTCTTCGCAAGAACGTTCCCGCTTTCGTGGGCAACACTGAAGGACGCGATATTCTGGCGGGTACCGTCGATGTCGTGGTTACCGATGGCTTTACGGGCAATGTATGCATGAAGACCATCGAAGGTGCCGCCGATGTTCTGTTCGGTTCACTGAAAGAGGTCATGATGTCGTCTGCGGCGGCGAAGCTGGGCGCTCTTGCTATGAAGGATGGCCTGAAGACCCTCAAGACGAAGCTCTCGCCTGATACGTATGGCGGTGCTCCTATCCTTGGCGTTAAGGGCGCATGTTTGGTAGGCCATGGTTCCTCGAACGAAACGGCTATTAAAAATGGCATTTTAGTAGCAGCTCGCACGGTACGTTTGGATGTTTCGGGAATAATTGCACAGACCGTCTCGGGAAATGATGCGGTCGAGTAGAATTTAGTCGGTATTATTTTCGACATGACGGACGTAACTGATAACGGTGAAAGAACAACCTGAACATACTCAAAAGCTCGATCAAGCTGAACAGATCTTAGGACATACGTTCTCCGATCGCTCCTATCTGTTGGCGGCCCTTACGCATCCTTCGGCTGCTGAAGGGCATTCCATCTCAGATTCATATGAACGTTTGGAGTTCTTGGGCGATAGCATCCTCGGAGCCATCGTGTCCTATGAGGCGTTCCATGCCTATCCTGATCTGAACGAAGGTGGCTTGACGCGCATTAAGGTCTCGTTGGTTTCAGGTGCTTCGTTGTCGAAAGTGGCAAGCGATCTAGGGCTTGCCGATGTTATCTTCTTCGGGTCTTCTGAGCGCGGTACGGGGCGTCGTGGCCTTCATTCCGCGCTTGAGAACGTGTATGAATCGCTGGTGGCAGCGTTATATCTTGATGGCGGGCTGGCGCCAGCGGTCGATTTCGTGAACCGCACGCTCATTGTGCGTATGAGCGCCGATATGGCAAAAGAGCCAGAGAACCCCAAGAGCATCTTGCAGGAGCGTTTGCAGGAAGACGGCATCACTCCAACGTATCGTTTGATGGAAACGCAAGGTCCTCCGCACGATCGCACCTTCGTGACCCAGGTGTTCGTCGGCGTGCAGTCCATCGCGCGCGGAGTGGGGCGCACGAAAAAGGAATCGGAAAGCCAGGCGGCTAAATCCGCTCTGGAGATCCTCAGCTCGTTTTTCGAGGCGAAAGACTCCAAAGACAAGAAGCGCAAAGCGGATGCTCGTGCTGCCATTAAAGCGGCGAAGGCGGAAGAGAAAGCTCGCCGCCAAGCGGCGCAGCGTGCAAAGAAGCAGAAAAAGCAACAGCAGTAAGGGGCTTGCCGGTGTATCTGAAGTCGCTCACTCTGAAGGGCTTTAAGTCCTTCGCTGATCGCACGGTCATGAAATTCGAGCCTGGCGTTGCTGCTATCGTGGGTCCCAATGGTTCAGGAAAGTCGAACATCTCTGATGCGGTACTGTGGGTTCTAGGCGAGCGCAATGCTAAGAACCTTCGCGGTCAATCCATGGAAGACGTCATCTTCGCGGGTTCTTCTGCGCGTAAACCGGTTTCGGTGGCGGAAGTGGAACTGTTGCTTGATAATTCCGATGGCACGCTACCGGTTGATTTTGCCGAGGTATCCATTGGCCGCAGGATGTATCGCAGTGGTGAGAGCGAATACCTTATCAATGGCACGGTGGTGCGTCGTATGGACGTGCTCGATATCCTGCATGATTCCGGCCTTGGTACGGGAACGAATTCGATCATTTCACAGGGCAATCTCGATTCGGTGCTGTCGTCGCGTCCAGAGGACAGACGCGCTCTGATCGAAGAGGCCGCCGGTATTCTGAAGCATAAAGAACGCAAGGCGAAAAGCGAACGTAAGCTCGCTCAGATGGATGCTCATCTTGATCGCGTGCACGATATTACGGCGGAAGTCGAACGTCAGCTCAAACCGCTTGAGCGTAAGGCGAAGAAGGCCCGTACGTATCAGACTCTTTCAGCGGAACTGGCCGATCTGACGCTGCAGCTTGCGGTCGATGACCTGCGTGCTCTGCAGGATCGCTGGGATGCGACGCTCGCTCGGGAAGCCGAGCTCGGCGATGTGCAGGGCAAGGCGAAAGAAGAGCTTGCGCATGCAGAAGAAGCACTTGATGCACTGCAGCAGAAACTTCACGATCGAGGCTCACGCGAGAACAACCTCAATGAGCGTTATCGTCGCGTGCAGTCATCGTTCGAAAAACTCAATTCAACAGGACTCGTAGTCCGCGAAAAGCGCAGTGGCTTTTTGTCGGAAGTCGAGCGCCTTACCCTCTTCGTTGAAGAAGGGCGCGTGCGTCGTCTTGCCGCGGAAAAGGAACTCGAAGAGGCGCTTCGAGCGACCGAAGAAGCCCGCGTGGAACACGATCGGGCCCAGCAGAAGCTTCAGCGCCTTGAAGCGGACCATAAAACGCATATCGGTGAGCGCAATGCGCTGCGCAAGCAGGTCGACACCCTGATGGCCGAGCAGCGCAGTTTGGTCCATAGGCAGGAAACGATCCGGGCGACTCAAGAAGCGCTACGGGAGAACCTGTCGGAAAAACGCGCACGGGCTCAAGTAATCGATGCTCATGTAGCCGATGCGAAACAGCGTCTTGATGCGGCTAAAGAACAGGAAGAGCAGGTCCGGTTGCGTGCGGAAAAGCTGTGCGCCGATCATGAGCAGGCACGCAGCGAGGAAGCGCGAACGAGGGAAGAACTCAACGGTCTCATTGTCGCCCGCGACCAGGCTCGCTGTACGTTAGATGAAACGCGTCAAGGCTATACGCAGGCATCGGCTGAGTGCGCTGCGCTTGAGGAATTCGAGCGTGCTTCGGAAATGGCGAACCCTCTGCTCGCTCATGTCGTTGAAGAGCGAGAATCCCTTGCGCCTGGATCTCAGCTACTGACCCATGCATTGAAGGCACCTGCCGAACTTGATGGGGTAGTGGAAGCGCTTTTGCAGGCCGATATCCAGGGATTATTAGTTAAGAACAACGATCAGGCGCTTCGATTGGTCGATCACGCTCTTGCGGGGGATCCGATCGGTAGTGCAACGCTTTTCAGTGCCGAAGCGTGCTCGGAGGCGGATGGTGGCGATGGGCCTTTGCCGTATCGTCGCCTGATCGATGAGCTCGAGATAGAGCCGGCCTATGAGCGTTCGCTCAATGCGCTCTTGGGTAAGGTGTATGTTGTCGATACGTTCGCCGAAGCACTTGCGGCGCAGAAGGCTGCAACGCAGTCATGCTGCTTCGCTTCTCTCGATGGCGCTTTGGTGTGGGAAAGCGGGAAGATAACCATTACCCGTCTGTCGGAAGACGACAAGAAGAACAGCGCGTTCGCGCGGCGTCGTGCGCTCGAGCAGGCGCGCGAGAACGAACGCGAACGCGAACGCGCATACGAATCAGCGCAGCAGGAGAACACTGCTCTTGAGGAGCGATTGCGGGGCGTTCAAACGAATTCGCTCAAGCTTTCCGAACAGGTCGCACAGTTGAAGGGAAGCAGTGAATCGGCGATGCGCGATGCGCAGCAATCGCTTCAGACGTTGCGCTCTCTTGAAGAAGAGCTGGCGCGTCTTATGCGCGAGCAGCAGGAGAACGCGGCCTTTTTGGAAAAGGCGCAGCCAGATTCCGATGAACTTGAGCGCGATCTAGCTCAGGTGCTCGCCGACCTTTCGTTAAATAAAGAACAGGTGGCAACGCTCGAAGGTAACCTTTCCCCCTTGCGTCGTGCCATCGTTTCGCTCTCGGAACAATTGAGCGATGCTCGCCTTGAGGCCGCCCGCTTGTCCGAGCGGTTCGCGTATGCGCAGCGCATGGAACAAACGCGCAAGCAGGAGATCTCGTCGTCCACGCGTGAAGACGAAGCGTCCAAGCAGCGTATCGCCATTGCACGAGGTGCGGCAGCGCGCGCTGATGAATTATTGGTAACGCTTTCGTCATTGTGTGATGCGGCATCGTTGGTGTCCTTGAAGCTCGAGCAGGAATCGCGCGACGAGCAGCAATTGTCACGTTCGCTGCATGACCAGATCGCGCAGGCGACGCGCACTTCGCGTGAGGTGCGCGAGCGTTTCGAGGGATTCAACTCTCAGTTGTCCGAGGTCCGCATTGAAAAGGGCCGCCTTGAGATCCAGGTCGAAGCGGGTATCAAAGCCATTGTCGAAGGGTGTGGTACTCCTCTTGAGCAGGCGCTTACGATCGAGGCTCTGGAAGATCGCGATGCCACGGCCGAGCAGGCCGCATCGCTTGAACGACGGATCAAGAACATGGGTTCCATCAATCCTGATGCCGCCGAAGAGTTCGAAGAGGTCTCGCAGCGTCATGAGTATCTTTCGGCTCAGTTGGAAGACATGCGCTTGGCTCGCAGGTCGCTCGCACGCATCGTCAATGTGATCGACGAGCGTATGCGAAACGATTTTGTGGCAACGTTCGAACAGGTAAACGCGAACTTCTCTGAGATATTCTCTACGTTGTTCCCGGGCGGTCAGGCCCATCTCTCGCTGGTCGATCCTGATGATCTGGAACACACGGGCGTAGATGTGAACGCACAGCCGGTAGGTAAGCGCGTGAAGAAGATGTCGCTTTTGTCGGGTGGTGAAAAATCGATGACCGCGATGGCGCTGTTGTTCGCGGTATATCGTATTCGCCAGACCCCCTTCTACATCCTTGACGAGGTGGAAGCGGCCCTCGACGACACGAACCTTCGTCGTCTGATCGCCTATCTTCAGGTGATCCGCGACGAAACTCAGTTCATAATGATCACTCATCAGCGTCGTACGATGGAATCAGCTGATATATTGTATGGCGTATCAATGCAAGCTGACGGTATTACCAAGGTAATGAGTCAGAAACTCGATAATGCTCAGCGCAAGGAGGGCTAAATGGGTTTCTTCGATAAGATCAATGCCGGCTTGACCCGGTCTCGTGAGCGCCTGAAGGAGCAGATGAACATTCTGCTCGATCGTGGTCCCGACGTCGACGAAGAGTTCTGGGAAACGCTCGAGGAAACGCTCATTTTAGCTGATCTGGGCGCATCGGCTGCCGATGAGATCATCGAAGAGCTTCGTGATCAGGCGCGCCGTAAGGCCGTCCCTGATGCCTATGCGGTGTTCGATATGCTGACCGACCAGATCGCTTCGACTTTCACGCTCACTGAAGATGATGTCTTCGAACAGAGCCCTCAGCTGGTATTATTCGTGGGCGTTAATGGCTCCGGCAAGACGACCACGGTCGGCAAGGTCGCAGCGGCGGCTCATGAACAGGGACGCAAGGTGCTGTTAGGTAGTGCTGATACGTTCCGTGCGGCGGCGATCGAGCAGCTTGAAGTGTGGGCTGGTCGCGCGGATGTTTCCATTGTGAGCCGTGAGCGCGGAAGCGATCCGGCGAGTGTGTGCTATGAAACGATCGAGCGTGCCGAAAAGGAAGGTTCCGATCTGGTGCTGATCGATACTGCCGGTCGTCTTCATACTTCAAATGACCTGATGCGCGAATTGCAGAAAGTGGTCAATGTGGTGCGTAAGCGCTCTGCTATGCCCGTTGCTACCTTGTTGGTCATCGACGCGACCACGGGGCAGAACGGTCTGCAGCAGGCGCGTGAATTCGATAAGGCGCTCGACCTCGATGGAGTCGTGCTTACCAAGCTCGACGGAACGGCAAAGGGCGGTATCGCTTTGGCTATCTCGCACGAACTCGAATTGCCCATCGTGAAGATCGGGGTAGGCGAGGGAATAGATGACTTGCAGGATTTCGATGCGCATGATTTCGCCCGTGCGTTGATAGGGGATATGACCGATGTTCGATAATCTTTCCGATAAACTTCAATCGATCTTTACCGGCCTGCGCAGCAAGGGCCGTTTGACTGAGGCGGATATCGATGCGGCCATGCGCGAGATCCGCATGGCGCTTCTCGAAGCCGATGTTAACTTCAAGGTGGTCAAATCCTTCATTACGCGCACCAAAGAGCGCTGCTTGACCGCCGAGGTCATGGATTCGCTCACGCCCGCTCAGAACGTCGTGAAGATCGTCTTGGACGAACTTACTGAATTGCTCGGTCGTGAACAGGCCCCCTTCGTTCTTTCCAGTCGCATTCCTAACGTCATCATGTTGGTAGGTCTGCAGGGTTCTGGTAAGACTACCGCGGCGGCGAAGTTGGCTTATCGCCTAAAAGAGCAGAGCCATAATCCTTTGCTCGTAGCGTGCGACGTGTATCGTCCTGCAGCTGCCGATCAGCTGCAGACGCTCGGTGACGAAATGGGCGTTCGCGTATATCGTGGCGACGGCCAGGATCCGGTGAAGATCGCCAAAGAAGGCGTTCGCGATGCTATCGATTCTCTGCGCGATGTGGTCATCGTCGACACGGCGGGCCGTTTACATGTCGACGAAGAGATGATGACCGAGGCCGAGGCTATCAAGGATGCGGTCGAACCCGATCAGATCTATATGGTCGTTGACGCGATGACCGGCCAGGATGCGGTCAATGTCGCAAAGGCGTTCGCCGATCGCGTTGATTTTGACGGGGTCATCATGTCGAAGATGGATGGCGATGCACGTGGTGGTGGCGCCTTGTCCATTAAGCAGGTGACTGGCAAACCTATTTCATACATCTCTTCGGGTGAAAAGCCCGACTCACTGGAAGAGTTCCATCCCGATCGCATGGCGAAGCGCATTTTGGGCATGGGCGATGTGGTCAGCATCATTGAGACCGCTTCGCGCATGAAGGCCGAAGAGATCGAGGAAGAAGAAGCCGAGCGCATGGCGCGCGGCAACCTTACCCTGAACGACTTCTTGATGATGAAGCAGCAGGTAAGCAAGATGGGCGGCATCCAAAAATTGGTCAGCGCCCTTCCCGGTGGCGACAAAGCCATGCGGGAGGGCCAGGTGAACGAACATGCCCTCGACGATATGGCGGTCATCATCTCTTCGATGACGAAGCGCGAGCGAGAACATCCCGAGATCTTGAACGGTTCTCGTAAGGCCCGTATTGCCGCTGGTGCAGGCGTTAAGGTATTTCAGGTGAATCAGCTGCTCAAGCAGTTCACTGAAACCAAGAAGATGATGCGTCGTATGATGGATCAGCAGGAAGCCCAATATAGCCGCAAGAACAAAAAGGGCAAGAAGGGCAAAAAGGGTAAGAACCCGAAGCGCCGCATGGGTATTCCCGGAATGGGCGGCTTGTCCATGTCTGATGTGAAGAAGATGCAAGACATGATGAGTGGTCTTGATGATTCGCAGGGTAAGAGGTAATATTAACAATCGCTGTTTTGCGACCTAAGGTATGTGTATCATAAAGGTCGCTGAAAAATGTTTAGAAGGAGTACAACTCGATGGCTGTCAAGATCCGTCTCGCCCGTCACGGCGCTAAAAAGGCACCTTATTATCGTATCGTTGTAGCTGACTCTCGTGCTCGTCGCGATGGTCGCTATATTGAGCAGGTTGGTTCTTATAACCCCTGCACCACGCCTGCAGCAGTAAAGCTCGATCTCGAAAAGGTCGACAAGTGGATCGCTGATGGCGCTAAGCCTACCGATACCGTTGCTCGTCTCATCGAGGCGCAGCGTAACAACGGCTAATCATGGCGGATTTCCGCGAAGATATTTCGGGTCTGGTCGAGACCTTGGTTCTTCCTTTGGTCGACGATCAGGACGCTGTTGAGATCTCCTCTGCAGATACCGAAGATGGTGCGATCCTCGTTGAGGTCAGCGTAGCTGCTGAAGATGCTGGTAAGGTCATCGGCCGTCAGGGTCGTGTGATCAAGGCTATTCGCACGCTTTGCCGCGCAGCAGGTTCTCGTAACGGCGTTGCCGTTGAGGTAGAGATCATTGACTAAGGCCCGTTCATAGTATGGGTGTTTGGACAAATATCGCGGTGCTGCTCAGTGCCAAAACAAAAGAAGGGGGACTTTCTGTAAAGCCAACAGAAGGTCTTCCTTTTTTGCTTACTGAAGGCATGAATGTAACCTTCGTTCCTCCTATCTTGCGTTTCCCTCGTTCTTCGAAGGTGTCCAAGATAGATGAGGTCTCACCGGGAAGGTACCTGGTGCATTTTGAGGAAGTCGTTTCTCGCAACGACGCCGAAAAACTAGAGGGCCATTTTTGCTTGGTGAGAACTGAGTGCCTACCGCATGATTTCGATAAAACGCATTCGTTCGATGTTCAGGGTTATAGCGTGATCGATGTGCATAAGGGTCTATTGGGATCCGTGGTGCGCGTTGAGGAGAACCCCGCTCATCCCTTGTTGGTGATCGAGGCGTCTGCTGACGATATGTCGCAGAGCGCGCAGATCCTCGTTCCCGTAGTGGATGAATTCATCCTCGGGATCGATGATGATGCTCAGCAGATCTCCGTTGACGTACCTGCTGGATTACTTGAGCTCTAGGAGCCTATCGTGAAGATAGAAACCCTTTCGGTGTTTCCTCAATGCTACGATTCGGTTATGAACGAATCGATGATGCGCATTGCTCAGGAAAAAGGATATCTCGATTTCACTGCGCATGATCTGCGTGACTGGACCCACGATAAGCATCGTACGACCGATGATGAGCCGTATGGCGGCGGTCAGGGTCTGGTCATGAAGTGCGAACCTATATTCGAGGCGACCGATGAGTTGTTCGCGGCAGCGCCCGAAAAGCCCTATGTCGTTTTTCTCTCTCCGACAGGAGAGGTGTTCAATGAGGCCCTCACCTTGGAGCTCGCCCGAAAAGACCACCTGTTCTTCATCTGCGGTCATTACGAAGGAATAGACGAGCGCGTCTATTCGCTTGCCGACAAGGTGATCTCGCTGGGTGATTATGTGCTTACAAGTGGCGAACTAGCCTCGATGGTGGTGATCGATGCGGTCGTGCGTCGCGTCGATGGGGTGCTAGGTGATGAAGGCAGTTCGGTAGATGAGAGCTTCTACGATGGCCTGTTGGAGTATCCGCAGTATACCCGTCCGGCACAGTACCGAGGCATGGATGTTCCTGAGGTGCTGCTATCAGGGCACCATGCCAATATCGCTCAGTGGCGACGGGAGCAAAGCCTGCTGCGTACTAAACAATGGAGGCCCGATCTCTTGGCTCAGGCGAATCTGTCGGCTTCTGACGAACGTTTTCTTGATTCTCTTGAAGAAGAATGAGCCCACGTTACGTTACTTTGCACTAATATGGGAACATTCGACCCCGTGATCTTATAGGAAAGGATGAGGCTTCAGTGGATTCCGGACAGCATGCCCATGGCCGTCAACCGGGTATCGTGAGGCGCTTTCTGAGCTTTTTGCTATGCATAGTCATAGTTATAGTTGCGGTGTGGGGTATTCGCACGTATGTTGCCGAACCCTTTGAAGTGCCTTCCGCTTCGATGGAGAACACCATTATGACGGGGGACCGCCTGTTCGCTGAAAAGCTCAGCTATCAGTTCTCCGAACCTCAGCGGGGCGATATCGTCGTGTTCTCTGATCCTCAGGTGCCCTCCCGAGTGCTGGTAAAGCGCGTTATAGCAACTGAAGGGCAAACGATCTCCATGTCGGGTGGCGTACTGTATGTCGATGGACTCGCTCAGAACGAGTCGTACACGCTTGGCGAAACGTATCCACTGTCTCAAACGGCGGGCAATGTCAGCCTTTCGTATCCTTATGTGGTGCCTGCAGGCGAGATCTGGGTCATGGGAGATAATCGCGAGAACTCATCCGATTCACGTTATTTTGGACCGATCGATGTCGACACGGTGTTCGGTAAAGCGCTGTTCACCTATTGGCCGCTCGATCGTATTGGGTTATTGAGCTAAACCGGCGTTAGTTTTGTATTGATAAGGAGCATTATGTCTAACCTTCAAACAGGTACGAACACTGCCTCGTCAGTGCTGACGTTCCAGGATATGATCCTGAGCCTTCAGCGATATTGGGCAGATCTTGGCTGTGTGATCATGCAGCCTTACGATAATGAAGTGGGTGCCGGTACGTTCCATACGGCGACGACGCTGCGTAGCTTGGGTCCTCAAACCTGGAAGACCGCTTATGTGCAGCCCTGTCGTCGTCCCGCTGACGGTCGTTATGGCGAGAACCCCAATCGACTGCAGCATTACTATCAGTTCCAGGTATTACTGAAGCCATCTCCTGATAACGTGCAGGACCTGTATCTTGATTCTTTGCGCTCCATTGGCATTGAGCCGGAAAAGCACGATATTCGCTTCGTCGAAGATGACTGGGAGAGCCCGACGCTCGGCGCATGGGGTCTTGGTTGGGAAGTGTGGCTCAACGGCATGGAAGTCACGCAATTCACGTATTTCCAGCAGGTGGGCGGCTTTGAGTGCAAGCCCGTTCCGTCTGAGATCACCTATGGTCTTGAGCGCTTGGCTATGTATATTCAGGGCGTCGATTCGGTTTACGATCTGATCTGGGCGCAGGGGGCCGATGGCTCTGTATTCACCTACGGTGATGTGTTCTTGGAGAACGAGCGCGAATTTTCAACGTATAACTTCGAAGTAGCCGATACCGATCTTTTGTTCGGAGAATTCGATCGCTACGAGGCGGAGTGTATGCGTGTTCTTGAGCAGGGGTTGCCTCTGCCTGCATATGATTATGTGCTGAAGTGCTCTCACGCGTTCAATTTGCTCGATGCGCGTGGTGTTATCAGCGCGACCGAACGCATGGCGTATATCTTGCGTGTTCGCACGATCGCTAAGGCGTGTTGTGCGGCGTATTTGGAGCATGTTGCGGGCATGGATGTTGCCCAGAATGAGAAGGGGGAATAGGCATGGCACAGCGCACGCTTGCTTTTGAGATCGGCGTTGAAGAGATCCCGGCATTCGACCTTGCTCGTGCAGTGAAGCAGCTGCATACGTTGGTGCCGCAATTGCTCGATGACGCGGCCGTCCCTCATGGGCAGACCAAGATCTATTCGTCTCCGCGTCGTCTTATCGTGCTTGTCGAGGGTATCCCTGAGGCAACAGAGGAAAAGAACGAAGTTTTCAAGGGTCCTTCGGCGAAGATCGCCTTTGACGAAGAGGGCAACCCCACCAAGGCCGCGCAGGGCTTTGCGCGTGGTAAGGGTATTGATGCCGCACAGCTGGTGGTCGATGACGGTTATGTGTATGCGCACGTTAACACGCCATCGGTCGAGGTGTCTTCATTGCTTGCTTCGGTGCTTGAAGGTATTGTGCGAGGTATCTCGTGGCCTAAGTCGCAGCGTTGGGGAACTCAGTCAGAATATTTCTCTCGCCCTATTCGCTGGTTCGTGGCACTGTTCGGAACCGAAGTCATCGATTTTGGCTTCGCGGGTCTTACGGCTGGTCGCGTTACCTATGGACATCGTTTCTTGGCACCGGGCCCGTTCGAGGTCGCTAGCGCAGACGAGCTGGTAGAGGTCGTTCGTGCATCGTATGTCGTACCGAGCGAAGAAGAGCGTGAAGCGGTCATCCGCGCAGGCGTTGCCCAGGCTGAAGCCGATACTGGCTTCACCGCCGTGCTGCCCGCTAAAACGTTGGTCGAGGTCATCAATTTGGCCGAATATCCGACCGTATTGGTGGGAACGTTCTCTGAAGAGTTCCTGCAGGTCCCAGAAGAGATCATCGTTGACGCTATGCTGATGCATCAGCGCTATTTCCCGCTGTATGACGCATCAGGTGCGCTGACCAACCGCTTCATCGTGGTCGGTAACGGCGATCCTGCGTGCTCGGAAACGATCATCGACGGCAACGAACGCGTTGTGCGCGCTCGTCTGTTCGACGCGAAGTTCTTCTATGAAGAAGACCTGAAGAAGCCTCTTGAGGCATACGTCGATCAGCTCGCTCATGTGGTGTTCCAGGAAAAGCTCGGAACCATGCAGGACAAGACCAAGCGCATCGAAGCACTGGTCGATCATCTGGCGCGTGATGCTCGTTTCGCTGACCAAGATCATGCTGATGCCGTTCGCGCCGCACATCTGTGTAAGGCGGACCTCGTAACGAGCGCGGTCGTCGAATTCACGTCGGTTCAGGGCGTTATGGGTTCGTATTATGCGCAGGCCAGCGGCGAAACCGATCAGGTCGCTCAGGCTATCGAGCAGCATTATCGTCCTCGTTTCGCAGGGGATGACGTTCCCGAAACGGCGGTCGGCAAAGCGGTCGCGACGGCGGATAAGCTCGATACTATCTGCGGTCTGTTCGCGGTAGGGCAGGGCCCCAGCGGTTCTTCCGATCCTTTTGCGCTGCGCCGTAGCGCTATCGGTATCGTTGCCATGCTCTCAGGTGAAGATGCTCTTTCGGTGAGCTTGGTCGCCGCCATTGATGCGGCGCTCGATCAGTACGCCCAGGCCAATATTGAATTCGATGCAGCTGCGGTTCGCGCTGAAGTCATTGACTTCTTCATCACGCGTACCAAGGTCATGCTGCGCGATGCGGGAAAGAGCCTTGATGCGATCGACGCGGTACTTGCTGCCGGCGTGCAGGAGCCTGTGGTTCTCGTACGTCGCGTTGAAGCGCTCGAGCAGGCACGCACCAATGAACCTGAGGTGTTCGACAATCTGGCGACCGCCTATGCACGTGCGAATAATCTGCGTGCTGCTGAACTGGGTGTTTCCATTGATGAGAACCTGCTGAACGAAGTCGAGCATGCGTTGTCGTGTGCAGTCATGCAGGCGGAATCGCGTGTTGCCAAGGCCCTGGAAGCAGATGATTATGCTGAGGCGTTGGCTGAACTCGCATCGCTGCGTAAGCCCATCGACCTGTTCTTCGAACGCGTGATGATCATGGACGAAGACCAGGCGTTGCGCGAGAACCGTCTGCGTCTGCTCAATCGTTTCGTAGAGGTATTCGGACACGTGGCGGATTTCTCTTTGCTTTCCAAGTAATCATTCGACTGTGAAGCGCTTAGAGATCGCAATAGCATTGAACGACCCTGGAGTTTTCATCTGGGGTCGTTTTCGTGTAGGGGATGGATAGTTTTAGCGTGCATAGAACGTAAGGGAACTACCTTGCTCCAAGGAATTATGAGACCATATGAAGAGGGGTTTTGTGCGAAACCGCTCATGACGATCGCAGAAGGGGATAGGGAATGCAGAAGTGGATCACGCAAGGTGAACCATCTAAGACCTTGCCAACGGCGCATATTGTATCTGATTCAGTGGGAACGACGGCGCATACCATCGTGCGTGCTGCGGCAGCATGTTTCGAGGTATTCAATCCAGCCATCGAGATCCTGCCAAGGGTCCTGAATCCTGAAGATATGCGCGCGGAACTTGATGCACATGTGAGCCTGCATCGGAAAAAGGGATTAAGTCCGTTCCTCTTGTTCTATACGTTGGTCTCTCCTGAAATGCGTAAGACCATGACGGATTACATCAAAGAAAATGAAGACATTGTGGTGGCGGTCGATCTTATGAGCGATGCCCTGCAGGCGCTTTCGCGCGCTTCGGGCAAAGAGCCGTTGGTCGAACCGGGGAGGATCCACTCAGTGAATGAGTACTATTTTCACCGCATTGATGCGATGGAATTCACTATCTCTCACGACGATGGGCGCAACCCGCAAGACCTCACAAAGGCCGATATCGTCCTCATCGGCGTATCACGCTCTTCGAAGACGCCTCTGTCGATTTACCTATCTCAAATGGGCTATCGCGTGGCGAATGTGCCGCTCGACCCTCAATCGAGTCCGCCAAAAGAAATCTTCGATGTTGATCCCACGCGCTTGTTCGGCCTTATCATTTCGCCGGAAATACTAGCCGACATTCGCAAGCGTCGTCTTGGCAATGCGAGCAATGTGGCTGCTTCGTATGCCGATCTGGAATGCGTGTATCAGGATCTCGAGAACGCGCGAGCATTGATGCGAAGGCTCGGTTGCATGATCATTCGTACCGACAACAGGGCAATCGAGGAAACAGCACAAGAGATTTTGCGTTATTATGAGAATGCTCATCCGCAAGTTGACTAATTGCGGCTGAGGGAGAAAAGATAAATCTAAGGAGAACATGGTGACTGACCAAGTAAAGCGCGTCTATGCTTTCGGTAAAGATGCAAGTGGTAAGAACGTTACTGAAGGCAACACCAACATGAAAGCCATTCTTGGTGGCAAGGGTGCTAACCTCGCCGAAATGGCTAACATCGGCCTTCCCGTCCCTCCCGGATTCACTATTTCCTGCCAGACTTGCATGGAGTATGCGAACTCCGACAACACCTGGCCTGAGGGCGTTCTGGATACCATCCAGGAGTATCGTGAAGATCTTGAGGCTCGCATCGGCAAGAAGATCGGCGACGCAGAAGATCCGCTGCTCGTTTCCGTTCGTTCGGGCGCTCCTATGTCCATGCCGGGCATGATGGACACCGTTTTGAATCTGGGTCTTAATGACGAATCTATTCATGGCTTGATCAAGCAGACGGAGAACCCCCGTTTCGCATGGGACTCGTATCGTCGTTTCATTCAGATGTTCTCTAACGTTGTAGTGGGTCTTGACGGCGATCTGTTCGAGAACGCTATCAATATCATGAAGCGCGATCGCGGCGTTGAATCCGACACTGATCTGACTGCTTCCGATCTTGAGGAACTGGTAGAGGTGTTCAAGGGCATCTTCACGGAGAACGTTGGTGCGAACGATTACCCATCTCTGGTCGTAGATGGCAAGGTTCAGTTCCCTCAGAGCCCTGACGCTCAGCTCCAGTTGGCTATCGAAGCGGTATTCGGTTCTTGGAACAACCCTCGTGCGATCCTCTATCGCAAGCAGAACAAGATCTCCGATGATCTGGGCACCGCAGTAAATGTTCAGTCCATGATCTTCGGCAACAAGGGCAATACGTCTGCAACCGGCGTTGCCTTCACCCGTAACCCTGCTAATGGTGAAAAGGAATTCTACGGCGACTACTTGGTCAACGCTCAGGGCGAAGACGTTGTTGCCGGTATTCGTAACACCAGCCCTATCGCTGATCTTAAGCATGTTGAGGGTCTTGAAGAAGCAGGCCGTGAACTTGAAGAAGTATTCACGATCCTCGAGAACCACTTCCGTGATATGTGCGATATCGAATTCACTATCGAGCAGGGCAAGCTCTGGATGCTCCAGACCCGCGTTGGCAAGCGTACCGCAGCTGCTGCGCTGCATATCGCCATCGAAATGGAAAAAGAAGGCCTCATCACCAAGGAAGAAGCGGTTCAGCGTGTCGATCCTGAACAGCTCGATCAGCTGCTTCATCCTCAGTTCGACGCTAAGGCAGACTACGACGTGGTCGCTAAGGGCCTGAACGCATCTCCGGGTGCTGCAGTCGGCGAAGCAGTGTTCTCCGCGGAAGCTGCTGTTGAGGCTGAAAAAGAGGGTCGTAAGACCGTTCTGGTTCGCTGGGAGACCACTCCTGACGACCTTGCAGGTATGATCGCGGCAGAAGGTATCTTGACCTCTCATGGTGGTAAGACCTCCCACGCTGCTGTTATCGCTCGTGGCATGGGTGCACCTTGCGTTTGCGGCGTTGACGCTCTGAAGATCGACGCTGAGGCAAAGCAGGCTACCATTGCCGGCACCGATATCGTCATCAAGGAAGGCGACATGATCTCCCTTGACGGTACTACCGGTATCGTAGTCATGGGCGCGGTCGAGTTGGTCCAGCCTGAACTCGCAGGTGATCTTGATACCATCCTCGAATGGGCAGATGAGTTCCGCACCATGGGTGTTCGCGCAAATGCTGATAACCCTGAAGACGCAGAAACCGCTCGTAAGTTCGGCGCTCAGGGTATTGGCCTGTGCCGTACCGAGCATATGTTCTTGGGCGATCGTAAGCAGATCATCCAGACCTTCATCCTCAACGAAGATGAGTCGGTCCGTGAAAAGGCCGTTGCTGATCTGTTCAAGGCTCAGACGGGCGACTTCCTGGGCATGTTCAAGGCCATGGACGGCTTCCCGGTCATCGTTCGCTTGCTCGATCCTCCGCTGCACGAGTTCCTCGAGAGCGCTCGTTCTCTTGATGTTGAGATCGCTCGTCTCGAAGCGACCGATGGCGATCCTGCAGTGATCGAAAAGAAGCGTCAGCTCATGGAGCAGATCGACGGCATGTCCGAAGCTAACCCCATGCTCGGCCTTCGTGGTTGCCGCCTTGCGATCAAGTTCCCCATTCTTCCTACGATGCAGGTCCGCGCTATCGCAACGGCTGCAGCTCAGTTGAAGAAGGAAGGTCTTGATCCTAAGCCCGAGATCATGATTCCTTTGGTTTCGGTTGTTCCTGAGCTCGAAAAGCTTCGCGCAATGGCAGAAAAGGTCATCGCTGAAGTTGCTGAAGAGCAGGGTGTTGAACTTGACATCCCCGTTGGTACCATGATCGAGCTTCCTCGCGCTGCAGTGACGGCCGACGAGATCGCAACTCAGGCTGACTTCTTCAGCTTCGGTACGAACGACCTGACGCAGACCACCTTCGGCTTCTCTCGTGACGACGTTGAGGCTGAGTTCATTCCTCAGTACTTGGCAGAGCGCATCTTGCCTTACAACCCCTTTGCAACGGTCGATCCTGGCGTTGCAAAGCTGGTCAAGATGGGTGTCGAACTTGGTAATCAGGGCAATTCCGACCTGGTATGCGGCGTTTGCGGCGAACATGGCGGCGATCCTGATTCCGTTAAGATCTTCTACAAGATCGGTCTTGATTACGTTAGCTGCTCGCCTTACCGCGTGCCGCTGGCTCGTCTCGCAGCTGCTCAGGCTGCTTTGGCAGACAAGTAATCGAACCAAGATCTACGTTGTCTTGTTGCAGGAACCCTTCGGGGTTCCTGTTCTTTTATCTGAGCTTCGTCCATTGATAATTTGACAGGGCGCGCAAGCAAGATAAAATGAGTACTCGCACAAAGCGAGCACTTTCACAAATGAACAACCTATTTGGGGGCGACTGGTTTCGACATGGTAAGTCGGATCCAAGGAGCAAGTCGTGGTCTCCTCGCCACGTTAAACAGGGGTAAAGTCAAGTTAATTGGCAAAACTAACACTCAGAGCGCTCCTGCGCTCGCCATGGCTGCTTAATTAAAGCGCCATCTGTCGTCGATAGATTCTTCTCCGCTCTATCGCACGATATCATCATTAGGGGAACGCTCTTTGGCACGTAGCAAGTATGGCCAAAGCTAAGATCGACCTTGCTAGAAAGATCGACGACCTGTTAGTGGGTCGTGACCTTTCGAATCCTGAACACTGACTAAGCTTGTAGTGCCTTGTTGATGATTTAGTATGGACCGGAGTTCGATTCTCCGCGCCTCCACCAAATGTTTCCGAGGGCTTTCGTCTGCGCTGTAGACGAGAGCCCTTTTTCATGATGTTTCGGCGTGTCAGATGCGCTTTCATGTTGTTGTAGAATCTGCAGTTGGTTGTTCTTGAAAGCTACTGCTTTCAGCACTGAAGTAAAAAAACGAAAGTACCGCTATCAGGCTCAGGCGGATGGAGAAGGAATTATGCTACGAATCAGTCATGCGATCTTACATGTGTTCGATTTCACCTCATGCGTGAACGTTCTCTCTCAAAGTGAGCTCGATTTGGAGAGCCGCCAGGTCAAGGGCTATGTCACCAAGCATGTTAAAAAGGCTTTTGGTCATATTGATAACAAACATGGCGAATTCGCTCCCGACAGCATGTTCGCAGCGGAACTGAAGCGTTATTTCGCTGGTGAGCGCGATTTCGTTGGTCTGTCTACGCAGATCGCTGAATTTGTTGCAACGGAGTTAGGGCGTATGAGTAAATCGGAATCGACCGACTTATTAGTCGTTGATTTCGAGGAAGAGGAAAAACTCGGCGGGGGAAGCGCTGACGACGAGGCGATCGCCGCATCGTTCGAGGGGCGTGTGAATCGCTACTTCGGCATCTTTCTGCTCGAAAGCCGTCAGGCATTCATGCATTCAGTCGGGTATGGCGAAGATGGATCGCCATGCAATGCCATTGAGCGCCATCATGCCATTCTGCCTAACCCTTCTCAGAAGATCGCTTCGTTCGCGCTCGTCAATATGAGGAATTTAGAAGTGGCCTTCCAAGACAAGAAGCGCATTATCGCAGGTGAAGAGGCGTGGCTCATTCCCGATAGCCTATTGCAGTGCTCTGCTCAGGCATCGAGCAAGGAAGTGATCGATGAGCTTTCTCGCATCGTTGAAGAGGTCGCGCAAGAATATGGCGCTGATCCGGTGGTGTCGTTGTCTAAGGCAAAGGCTTACGTCTGCGAATCAACGGAAGAGAACGAAGATATCGCGCCGTTCGATCTGGCAGAAGAAGTGTTCGAAGACGAATCTATTCGCGAGCGTTTCACCTCGTATCTTACTGAAGAGAACATTCCTCAACGAGTACGAGTGGAAAAGAAAGCGGTAGAGCGGGTCACGCGCAACCACAAGATCCGTACTGATACCGGTATCGAGATCACGTTCCCCTCGGAATACGTGAATAACCCCGATTTCATTGAATTCGGCAATACCGCCAATGGTCTTATTTCGATCGAATTGAAGAACATTGGGCATATTGAGAACAAGCGCTAATTCTGAATTATCGAATACCCATCAAACAAAAAAGCTCCGCCGAGGCGGAGCTTTTTAGGAGCGTCTGAAGATCTTCTAGAAGCTGGGGAGTACAGCACCTGCATAGGTGTTGGTGATGTAGTTGCGGACCTCGTCAGAGTGAAGTGCGCTTGCAAGAGCCTTGATCTTTTCGGAATCCTGGTTGCCATCTTTGACTACCAGAACATTTGCATAGGTCTGTGCAGCAAGGGAGTCACTGGATTCGAAAGCCAAGGAATCGGAGATGTTCAGGCCAGCGCTGGATGCATAGTTGCCATTTACAACGGCGATGTCAACATCGGCGAGTACGGTAGGTACAACTGCTGCTTCAAGCTCTTCGAACTGTAGGTTCAAAGGATTGGAAGTGACGTCGTTAGGAGTAGCGGTGATGCCGGCCTCAGGATCGATCTCGATCAGGCCTTCCTGCTCGAGGAGCAGCAGAGCGCGAGCTTCGTTGGTGGTGTCGTTGGGGATGGCAACGCTTGCGCCCTCGGTAAGAGCATCAAGAGATGCGGTCTTGCCAGCGAAGATGGCCATCGGCTCATAATGAACGGACTCTACCGATACCAAGTGGGTACCCTGCTCGTCATTGAAGGAATCGAGATAGGGCTGATGCTGGAAGTAGTTCGCGTCGACTTCGCCTGCTTCAGTCACGGTGTTGGGCTGAACATAGTCGGTGAATTCCTTGACTTCAAGGGTGTAGCCCTGTTCTTCAAGAAGGGGCTTTACCGCATTGTTGAGGATCTCAGCGTGAGGAGTGGGGCTTGCTGCAACGGTGATGGTCTTGTCTTCAGAAGAAGAGCTGGAAGAGTTATTGGAAGAACAACCCGTCAAGGTCAAGGTTGCAAGAAGCACTGCAGCAAGGCATACGCCTAGGACTGCAAGGGGCTTTTTCTTTACGAGGGAGTGTGCCATCAATGGTTCCTTTCCTGTTCGTTCTACGCACAACGTGCGAGGTCATGAATGAATCTTCACCGCTTCCTTGCGGTGGATACTAATCTTACGAGTTTATTATTTTTTTACAACGTGATTAGTTATTGATAAACCTGAGTGCTGGTTATTGTACTCAGATAGAGATCATTGTTTAAGGTTTCGTAACGGCTCATCAATTCGCGCTTTTAATTGCGTTTTCTGGTGTTTCTTCTGCTATAAGAGAAGTACACTGAATCAGTTAGTCATTTATACATATGGGAAGAGAACGATATATGAGGGATAGCAAAAAGAACAATTCCGCACATGAGCAAGGAAAGCACGTACCTCATGGGCAGGGCTCGACCAAGCAAATGAAGCCTGCCTCTAATGCCGCCTCCGTTAAAGGAGCTTCTTCGGCAGGCGCAAGCGCTCAGGGAACGGCTCCTGTAGCGTATGGGACGGTCTCTGATAGTCCTATGCTGAAGAAAAAGAAGAAGCACGCGCTCATTGCGGTGGGCGTGGTCGTTGCGCTGCTCGCTGCAATATATGGTGGAGGGGCGTTGTTCTTCTCTTCTCATTTCTTCCCCAACACCATTTTGAACAATGAAGACCTTTCGTTGCAGCCAAGCGAAGTGCTGGCCGATAAGATCCAGGCCCAGGCTGACTCGTATTCACTCACTATTGAAGGCAAAGGTTTTTCGTATAGCTTCAATCAGGGCGAAACCGCACTTGATATCGATCCGCATAAGATCGCTGAAGATACCACGAAAGCTCAGGATATCGCGTTGTGGCCGATAGAGGTGTTCTCGCAGCATGATATTTCGGATGTCGTCATCGCCTCATATGACGAGGCGGGTTTTGCCGACGTGCTGAATCAGCAGATCGCGACGTTCAATGAGTCGCAAACCCCTTCGGCGAACGCGTCGGTCATTTACGATGAGAACGCGGGGGTGTTCTCTTTGAAACCTGAAGTGTATGGCACGCAGATCGATGCAGAAAAGCTGATCGCGAAAGCGGGTGAAGCGGTCAAATCGATGCGCAGTGAATGCGAAGTGACTCAAGATGATCTGATAAAGCCTTCCGTATTAGCTGCTGATCCTCGTACCTTATCGGCGCTCAAGAAGGTTGGGGAGATGTTCCCTAACGAAGTGACGCTCACCCTTAACGGATCGGTCAATGCGGCAACGATCGATAAAGCCACCTTTGCAAGTTGGGTCTATATCGATCCTGCTGATTACACGCCTAAGATCAACCAGGAACCGCTGACTGCTTGGGTGGATGAAAAAGCCTCAGGTATGAATACCATAGGAACGACGCGCACTTGGACGCGCGAAGATGGCAAGGTATGCACGGTTTCGGGCGGAACGTATGGCTGGAAGGCGGATACCAGCACGCTGGCTACTACGGTGTATGACGCCCTGAATGCTGGTGGCGCCACCACGATCGATATTCCGTGCTCGCAATCAGGCGCGGTCTACAATGGTGTAGGTGCGCGCGACTGGGGTGCGTATGTCGATATTGACTTGTCGGAGCAGACCGCTCGCTACTATGATGCAAGTGGCAATTTGCTGCATTCTTGCGGCATCGTTTCCGGTCTTCCGACAAAGGATCGTGCAACTCCAAGAGGTGTTTATTATCTGAATGCTAAGCAGAGTCCCTCGACCTTGGTAGGATATAAGCCTAATGGTGAGATCGATTATGAGACACCCGTTAAGTATTGGATGCCATTCGTGGGAAATTCGGTAGGCTTGCATGATGCAACGTGGCAAGCGTCTTTCGGTGGAACTCGCTACAAGACGAACGGAAGCCATGGATGCGTCAACCTGTCGCTTGCTGATGCGCAATGGTTCTACGAGAACCTCTCAACGGGTGTATGCGTTATTACGCACGACTAAAGGCTGAAGGGTAATTCGCTCACATTATTTGAGGGTAGGCTATAATACGGTACTCGAGCCCCCATAGCTCAGCTGGATAGAGCAGTGGACTTCTAATCCAAAGGTCGCAGGTTCGAATCCTGCTGGGGGCGCCATTGAAGTGCCAGATCAGAGGGTGCTGGTATGACGTACGACGATGCGCCGATAGGCATATTCGATTCCGGGTTCGGCGGTTTAACGGTCGCGCGTGAAGTTATCAAGGCGCTTCCCGAAGAAAGTATCTTGTTCTATGGCGATCGCGCTCACTGTCCGTATGGCCCGCGCGATCCGCACGAAGTGCAGAGCTTCGTTATGAATATTTGCCAATGGCTCATCGATCGCAATGTCAAAATGATCGTCATTGCGTGCAATACCGCTACGGCAGCTGGACTTGAGTTAGCACAGCGGACCTTCGACGTTCCCATTATTGGAGTTATCGAACCAGGTGCACGTGCAGCAGCGCGGGCAACGCATAATCGCCGTGTGGGGGTCATCGCCACCAAGGGGACGGTCGATTCGGGGGTATACACGCGCGCGATCCGTAATATTGATGCAGGCATTACCGTGTTCTCTACCGCGACTCCTCGCTTCGTCGAGATCGCCGAACTGGGAATTCGCATGGCAAAGGGCCCCATTGAAAGCTATACTTCGTTGGCTTCGAAGGTCTATATCCGTCCTGCTTTTCAGGAGATCGCCCAAGATTATCTTGATCCGCTGCGTCGGAGCGAAATCGATACGCTCGTTCTGGGGTGTACGCATTTTCCGTTACTCAAGGCGCTCATTGGTGGTGTAGTCGGTTCTAATGTCAAGTTGATCTCTTCGGCAAAAGAGGTTTCCCTTGATTGCCGTGATCTGCTTGAGAGGCAAGAAGCACGCGCTCATCCTGGTAATGTTCCCTCGTATCGCTTTGCTTCGTCCGATCCTGACGTCGATGAATTCGCCTCATTTGGTGAAAGGGTTTTGCGGATGCCTTTAGGGGAAGTGGAATTTGCGCCAATACAGGGCATGCATTAGTTCAAGTCGAAGGTCGAATGTGCGATGGGGCAGATGCCCTGATCGCCAATGAGAGGACACAGTATGACGAAGACGGTCGTGATCGCTACCAATAATGCTCATAAAGTCGAAGAAATCGAAACCGCTCTTGATTTTGAAGGCTGGGAATTCAAGAGCCTTAAAGATGCGGGTATTGTTTCTAACCCTGAAGAAACGGGAACTACCTTCGTTGAGAACGCACGTATCAAGGCCCGCGCCGCCCATGAATTAGGCAAGACGGCGGTATTGGCAGATGATTCGGGGCTTATCGTCGATGCGCTCGATGGTGCTCCGGGTGTGTATTCCTCCCGCTATTGCGGCGTTGATGGGGATGACGATGGCAACAATGCCAAACTGCTCACAGAGCTCTCTGATGTGCCGAGCGACAAGCGCAGTGCACGTTTTGCGTGCTCGTTGGTATTTATTGATGAAGATGGTTCGGAAACGGTCGCCGAGGGTTTCGTCGAAGGCTCCATTGGCTACGAAAAGCGGGGGCAGAACGGATTCGGATATGATCCGCTCTTTTTCCCGAATGAGTATCAGGGTGAAAGGACAATGGCGGAATTATCACAGGACGAAAAGAACGCCATCTCGCATCGGGGGAGCGCACTTCGAGAATTAAAGAAAATCCTCGTGCAACAAGCGTGATTTCTTGCTATAATGCTTAACCGTTGCAGTCGGGATGTGGCGCAGTTTGGTAGCGCGCCTGCTTTGGGAGCAGGATGTCGCAGGTTCGAATCCTGTCATCCCGACCATTTTTATTTGCGGGTGTAGTTCAATGGTAGAACTCCAGCCTTCCAAGCTGGTCACGCGGGTTCGATTCCCGTCACCCGCTCCACTAAAACTTAAAGCGATGGATCTCTTCCATCGCTTTTTTGTTCCTGTCACCCTGAGGGAATCGAACCTGATAAGGTGAAATTCCGTTAAAAGTATGCAGTCAGCTTTCTATTTAACGACGTCACACCCTCTTTTCTGTACAAATCACAACACTTATGCAAGGATAAATACACCGTTTTATATCAACGAAAGGAGTGGTCTGCTTGAAGATCTCTGCGCGAAACGTCCTCAAGGGCACGATTACTGAAGTTAAGGAAGGTGCCGTGAATGGCATCGTCGTTATTGATTGCGGTTGCTGCAAGCCCATTAAAGCTGACATCACGCTGGATGCCATCAAAGACCTGGGTCTAGAGGCTGGCAAGGAGGCCTACGCTATCATCAAGGCGTCGAACGTCATGTTCGCAGCGGGCGAAGATGGGTTCCCCAATCTGTCTGCACGCAATCAGCTGAAGGGCACGGTCGTTAAGGTCGTGAAGGGTGCTGTTAACGGACATGTGACCGTTGAGCATAAGGGCGCTAAGATCAAGGGATCCATCACCAACGACGCTATCGACGAGCTGGGTCTTAAAGAGGGCGATCCTGCTGTCGCCATCGTGAAGTCTACCGATGTTATGGTGGGTATCGATTAGTTCTCTGCAACGTTCTTTGTTGCATACGGGGAATCAGATCCCCTTTATCTCTTGCTAAATTAAACAGGCCGTCCGTTCTCGGGCGGCCTGTTTAATTGATCGAAAAAACTCAAAGCGATGGGTCTGCTCCGTCGCTTTTTCTTTTACTTCCTTGGGAGGAGCGAACTTCTCTTCTTTTCATATGCAGGGGCATGTAATAGGATTTTCGTAAGGGAGAAAAGCAAGTGCCTTTCGAGGGGAGAACGAGCGCTTGCTAAAGGGGATGAGTATATGCAGAAGTCTATGCAGACGCGTGACGAGCGTGGTCGGCTGACCATTCGTCACGTCTTGGTAGTTGTTACCGGTATTCTGGTTTGCTTTGGACCGGCGACGCTGGTGTTCAATACCTGGTCCATTCTTGTCGTGCCGGTGTGCGAGAGCCTACATGTTCCAACGGGCTCATTTACGTTATACGTTTCGGTTATCTTCCTTGCGTCAGCTATCGTAGCGCCTTTTGCTGGGAACCTTATGGAGCGCTACGACGTGCGCGTGGTCATCACTGCGGCATGTGGCCTCTGTGCGACGGGTATATTCCTTTGCTCCTTCTATACGGAGGTATGGCAGTTCTACGTATCGGGTGCCCTGGAGGGCATTGGGGTGGTGGTGCTGGTCAGTCTTGTCGCTCCGACGCTTATCAACCGTTGGTATCAGCAGCATACAGGGCTTCTTATCGGCATTTGCGTTGCCATGATGGGTGCCGGTGCGGCGGTATGGAACATGCTCGGAGGTGTCCTGCTCAGCGAATTCGATTGGCGCATGTGTTATCGGACTTTCGGGGTGATCGCAGCGCTCATCTCCATGCCGGCCACGATATTCTTCATTCGCAGCTATCCTGAAGAAGTGGGACTTTCCCCTTATGGTGATATTGCTGATGCGGCTCAGGCTGAAAAATTCATGGAAATCGGCATATCTGCGGCGAAGGCGTTCCAGTTACCCGCGTTCTTTCTTCTTATGCTTACGATCGGCTTGATCAACGGCACGGCCCAGATGGGCAATTATCTGGCAACGTATCTCTACCACCTTTCCGATGTAGGGGCGATCGCCCTTACTGCTGCCGAAGTGGTCATTATGGCGAGCGTTATTTCCTCGTGTTTGCAAGTGGCTCAGGCGTGTGCGAAGATCGGCCTTGGACAAGTGGCTGATCATAGTCTGCGACTTGCGCTCATCATTGCGTGCGGGTGCGGGTTCGCGGGTGTGCTGTGCTGTTGGCTCGGTCCGAGTATTGAATCGAATATCGTGTATGTAGGTTCAGCGCTGTTCGGTATCTTGTTCGGCGCGACGAATGTGCTGGGACCGACCATCACGCGCTATTTGTTCGGACCGCGTGAATATACGGTTATCTATTCGCGTGTAGCCGTGTTCGTCAATTTGGTCCCAGTGTTCTTCATTCCACTGTATGCCTTCTTGGCTGAAGTTGGCTGGAACGTGTTGTTCGGCGTTGCGGCATCGGTCGTTGTTGTAATCTTTATATTGGCAATGTTGCTTATGTGGCAGGCAAAGCGCATGGGTGTTGAGCGCTAACAGGTGTTGGAGGAAAGCATGATAACCATATTCGTAACCGGAGGTATCGGATCGGGCAAGTCGACCTTGATGAACTTTCTCGAACGTCAGGGTGCGGGGATAGTGTTGGCTGACGAGGTCGGCCATGAGAACCTGCATGACTCGGGAATGAAGGCGGAACTGGTTGCAGCGTTCGGGGATGGTATTCTGGATTCGAATGGAGAAGTCATCCGTTCGGCACTTGCTGCTCGCGCGTTCGCAACACCGCAGGATACTGCTCGTATGGATGCCATAACGCAGCCGTGGTTGTACGAGGGATGCTTGCGCCATGTGCGTAAAGTAGGAGCGGATCACGAAGTGGTCGTGCTTGAAATGGCGATCCTTGACGGGCGCGATGATTTTCATAAGCATGCCGACATCGTTGTCGCGGTCACTACATCGCCTGAAGTGCGTATTCGCCGTTTGATGGAGTTGCGTGGCTTCACTGAGGAAGATGCACGTAATCGTCTTGCGAGCCAGGTTCCTGAAGAGCAACGTCTCGCTATCGCTGATGTGGTATTTACCAATGATGGTACGTTAGAGGAATTTGAAGAGCAGATCCAGCACTGGTGGGATACTGAGATAGCCCCACGATTATAAGGAGGACCCTGTGGCTCATCTGTCTAGCCTTGAAGGACATAGCATGGAAGGCAAACTGCCGGTAGCGCGGTTAGCCTCGCAGCCCTTTGGGGTGGTGTCTCCTTATGAGCCTGCGGGTGATCAGCCTCAAGCGATAGAGCGTTTAGCTCGCAATATCGAATCAGGCATGCGCTATGAGACCTTATTGGGTGTTACTGGGTCGGGTAAAACGTACACGATGGCGAAAACCATCGAAGCGGTTCAGAAGCCCACCTTGGTACTGGCGCCGAATAAAACACTGGCGGCGCAGTTGGCGGCAGAGCTCAAGGAGTTCTTCCCCAATAATGCAGTGGTCTATTTCGTATCTTATTACGACTACTATCAGCCAGAAGCATATGTTCCCACAACGGATACCTTCATCGAAAAGGACGCTTCTATTAATGAAGAAGTGGAAAAGCTCCGTCATGCGGCAACTGCATCATTGTTATCACGGCGTGATGTCATCGTGGTGGCATCGGTATCGTGCATTTACGGTATTGGCTCCCCGATGGAATATGCAGGTATGGCGGTGTTCTTGGATAGGGAAGTCGAGCAGGATCGTGATGAACTGATTCGAAAGTTGATCGATATCCAGTACGATCGCAACGATTATGAGTTAAAGCGCGGTACGTTCCGTGTGCGTGGCGATGCCTTGGACGTGTTCCCGCCCTATGCCGACAATCCGATCCGTGTTGAGTTTTGGGGAGATGAAATAGAAGAGATCTCCGAGATAGATGCCGTCACCGGAGAAGTGCTTAATACGTATGAAGCACTTCCGCTATGGCCGGCATCGCATTATGTGGCAGCACGTCCGGCCTTGGAGCGTGCGATCAAGACCATTCAAGATGAATTGCGCGAACGCCTGATGCAATTCAAAGAAGAGGGTAAGCTGCTTGAGGCGCAGCGTCTTGAAATGCGCACCTCGTACGATCTTGAAATGATCGAGACAATGGGTTTTTGCTCGGGAATCGAAAATTATTCACGTCACCTTGACGGTCGCAAGCCGGGCGAGCCCCCTTATACGCTGATCGATTATTTCCCCAGCGATTTTCTCTGCTTTATCGATGAGAGCCACGTAACGGTGCCGCAGGTCCGCGGTATGCACGAAGGCGATCGTTCTCGTAAGATCACCTTGGCCGAACATGGGTTCCGTTTGCCATCGTGTCTGGACAATCGTCCTCTGCGCTTCGATGAATTTGAAGCGCGTATTCCTCAGTTCGTGTATGTGTCCGCAACGCCGGGTGACTACGAGGAACGTGTGAGCGAGGCGAAGGTCGAACAGATCATTCGTCCTACTGGTTTGCTCGATCCCGATATCGACGTGCGTCCGATCCTCTCTCAGATCGATGACATCATCGATGAGGCGAAAGAGCGCGCCGCGCGTAATGAACGCGTGCTTATCACTACCCTTACTAAGCGAATGGCCGAAGACCTGACTGAGCATCTTCTCGATCAAGGGATCCGCTCTCGGTATATGCATTCCGATATTGGAACGCTAGAACGAGTGGAGATCCTGCGCGATCTGCGTAAGGGTGAATTCGATGTGCTGGTGGGTATTAATCTTCTGCGTGAGGGTTTGGACCTGCCTGAGGTGTCGTTGGTCGCCATCCTTGATGCAGATAAAGAAGGCTTCTTGCGTAATCATCGTTCTCTTATTCAGACCATCGGTCGTGCTGCGCGTAATGCGCAGGGGCACGTCATCATGTATGCCGACAAGATAACTGATTCGATGGATCGCGCTATTACCGAAACGCGTCGTCGTCGTGCTATTCAGATGGCCTTTAATGAAGAACATGGTATCGTGCCGCAAACAGTGCGCAAGGGTATCAGTGACATCACCGATTATCTTGAGACCGAAGAAGGGAAGCGCACCTCTGAAGAGGTGAACGCTGATCTAGCTGGCTATTCACGAAGCGAGATCCTGCGCGTGATCGCGTCGCTTGAAGATGAGATGATGGAAGCATCAGCCGCGATGGACTTCGAGCGCGCTGCGTCCGCCCGCGATCAGGTGGTGCAGCTGCGTGCACAGCTTGAAGGTAGGTCCGAAGGCGATATTCTGGGAGATCTGAAGAAAACGGCCCGAAAGGGCAGTGCCTTCGGTGCTCGCAAGTCAAGTTACGGCGGAGGGCGTCGCAGCTAAAGGTCCTGCGTGCGCTAGACTGCTCTGGTATTCATTGAGACTCAATTAACTGGGGTGTATCGGGCGAAGCATGCATGAAGGCCTTGTTTGGTATTCGGCTAACACGCAATAGTGGAATAAGAAGGCATATAGAATGCTTGATGGTGGCGAAGAAGAGAACCGAAAAAGCACCGAATGGTGCAATGAGGACCTGCGTGAAAAAAGTTCCATGCGAGGTATGTTTTTTAAAGCTGCGCTGAATTTAGTTCTAACGGCGCTTGCTGTCGGATTCGTAATCGGAGCATTGGTATGGGTTCTTGCGTCGATTCTAGGAATAGGCACACAACTGCTTTGGTACGACTTGAGAGGTGCGCTTAATTGGTGGTTCTTCCCACTTTTGATATGCGTTCCAGCTGGTCTAGTGATCGGCTTAATGGAAAAACGTTTCCACACCAATCCGAGGCATCTTTTTGCGGTTATCGCGGGTATTAAGAAAGATGGAACGTACAGCGCGGGTAATTTAGGCGCGGCGCTGTTTTCATTCATGATGCCGCTGCTTTCCGGAGGATCGATCGGTCCTGCGGTAGGACTCGCCGGAGTAATAGCAAGTTGTATTTCCCGAGTAGTACCGCGATTCAGGTCCATTGCGCAGCGGATGGGTGAACGCCCGGTCGATGTGGCCGACACCGAGGCTGCGGTCGAATATCGTCTAACGAAAAAGATGAGCTACTTTATCGCTGTTCTGGTTGTGACGGGCTCGGTCTTTGCGATCGTCTTGTTGGTACGCTTGTTGGGGTGGCACCTTTTCTTTCCACGATTTGAATTTTCGGAATTTACGCTCAAAAGTCTGGCGTGGGGGTCCGTTGGCCTGCTACTTTCTTTCGTTCTCGTATTCATGGTTCAGCTGGCAACGAGGGTGTTCTCGAGCATTGCGGCAAAATATCCGGAGGCTATAGTTCAGAAGGCCGTTGCCTGTGGAGCTGTCTTGGGGCTCGCGGGAATAGGGCTGCCGATGCTGCTCTGCACCGGCCAGATGCAGAGTTTCGAACTCATGCAGAGCTGGACTCTCATGTCGTGTTCTGCTCTTTTCGTGCTGGGTGTAGCGAAGCTTCTTATTACGCCGTTCTGCATTTCTTTTGGATGGGGTGGGGGTCCGTTCTTTCCTGTTATATTCGGGAGCTTGAGCATTGGGTACGGGTTCGCTGCGATCAGTGGAGCTGATCCGATAATGCTCGCAGCTATCTTCTCTACGGCGATATTAACGTCGCTGACCAAGCAGCCCGTGTTGGTCGTCGTGCTTATATTGCTCTGCTTTCCTCTTGAGAGCCTTCCATTTTTGGCACTGTCGGCGTTCCTCTTTGCAAAAATACCGCTTCCAAAATGTGTCCGCTAGGCAATATCGTTGGCTTATCGGATATGAAAGGCCAGCAGGACAGGTAGTATCTCGTTTTGAAGATGTGTGTTTGACCTCGCATTTAAGGCTCTTCTTCGTGGTTGTGTGGGCTCTGTGTGCTCTCTGTGTGCATGGAGGTTTTTTTATTGATGGTACCGTGTCGTATCCCTATCATTCATTTAGTTAGATAAACTAACTATTAAGAACAAGCGAACATCAGGTTGGATAATCGCCTGTGACGCATGAAAGGAGATGGGCATGGGATTCGCTATCGTAGTCGATTCAACGTGTGACTTTACGGGGGATGAGTATCGTTCGCTGGATGTCACGATGGTTCCATTGAGCATTCTGATCGACGAGGTCGTATATAAGGATCAAGTTGAGATCTCCTCGGAGGAGTTCTTCGAGCGCATGGATACATCTGAGAACCTCCCTCAATCTTCGCAGCCCACGCCTCTTGATTTTCAGAAGGCATATGAGAGCCTGGCGGAAAAGGGTTACGACGGTATTTTGTCGGTCCATATTGCTGGAGTATTGTCGGGCACCATTGAATCGGCTCGCATTGCCGCGCAGCAGGTAGATATCGATGTGCGCACGGTCGATGCGGCGGCAGCCGGCGCTACGGCAAGCATGGCGATCGCAGTTCAGAAGGCATGTGAGATGCGTGATGCGGGTGCTTCTCTTGATGAAGTGCAGGCTGAAGTGGAAAAGATGTGCGCACAAGCATGCTTCTTGGTCGCTCCTGAAACGCTGGAGAACTTGTTGAAAGGTGGTCGTCTTTCGGCTGACCAGGTCAAAACCTCGAGCCTTTTGAACATCAAGCCTATTTTCTCCTTTAACGAAAAGGGTGCTCTTTTCGCGTTCGGTAAGGCAAAGGGCATGCGTGGCGTTATCAAGACGTTCGTTGAAGAACTGCAGAAGCAGACTCGGGAATCGGGTATTCAGAGGGTTCGTTTTTGCTATGCCGGTAATGAAAAGGTCGTTGAAGACCTTAAGCAGGCGCTTGCTGAAGCCGAGGTGTCTTATATCGATTGTGGTACCTGCCCCTGTGGTGCGACCATTACGACTCACCTGGGTACGGGCGCTTTGGGCTTTGGCATGATTCCGAACGAATAAGGGAGCTAACTGTGGAATGGTGCGTCGATGGCGAAACGTGGAAGAGTGACGGCAAAGAGCTCGTAGATAAGATGCTCACCGAAACCTTCAACTCGATCTTGCGCATCGAAGAGCGTTCGTTGAATAATCGCCTGACCGAGGGGTTGAGCATCGCTGAGCTTCACACCATTGTCGCTGTGGGTCTTCATGAGGTGAATCCCATGAAGGTCGTAGCGTCCCGTCTTGGGGTAACGCTCGCTACTTTGACTGCTTCGATGACGAAGTTGGAGCGAAGGGGTTATGTTCAGCGAACGCGGGGTGAAGTGGATCGCAGGCAGGTGCTGGTGCAGTTGACGTCGAAGGGGCGAAAGGCATTCCGTGCTCACGATGCGTTCCATAAGAAGATGGCGGATAGCGCCCTCGAGGGCCTATCTTCTGATGAAGAAGCAGTCTTATACAACGCGCTTGCAAAGGTGAAGCGTTTTTTCGATCAAGAGAACCAAGCGGCTCAGGAAGCTGCTCGGAAATAAAGAGCCAAGCAGCTTAGATGAAGCTGCGCTGAAAAGAATAAGGAAGGAAAGCTAATGGCGACTATTGATGCAATCAAGGAAATTCTGGAAGAGACCCTCGATATCAATCCTGAAGAGGTTACCGAGGAAGCTACTTTTGAGGGATTGGGTATTGATTCCTTGGATATGGCAGAGCTCATTTGCGACATCGAAGAAAAGCTCGACATTGATTTCGGTGAACCCGAAGGCCTTGAAACCGTTGAAGAACTGGTGAACTACATCGATTCCCTGTAAGCACCATTTTTCAGAAAGAGGCGGTCAAGATGAAAACACGGGTTACTGAACTACTTGGTGTCGAGTATCCCATTATCCAGGGCGGTATGGCTAACATAGCCGATGCTCGCCTTGCTGCTGCGGTAAGCGAAGCGGGTGGATTGGGTATTATCGCCTGTGGATCCGCACCAGTATCGTGGGTCGAAGAGCAGATCACTTTGGCACGTGAATTAACCGATAAGCCCATTGGCCTCAATATCATGTTAATGAATCCTGAAGCACCGCAGTTGGCTCAACTGGCGGCAGATATGCACATCGATGTGGTTACGACCGGCGCTGGTAATCCTGGCACGTACGTTCCTTTGTGGAAAGAAGCGGGCATTACGGTGATCCCGGTCGTCGCCTCGGCGGCACTCGCTCGTCGCATGGAGCGTTGTGGTGCTGATGCGGTTATCGCTGAAGGGTGTGAAGCTGGTGGTCATATTGGAGAGCTGACCACTATGGCGTTGGTTCCCGTGGTGTGCGATACCGTTTCTATTCCAGTCATTGCTGCCGGAGGTATTGCAGATGGCCGCGGTATGACGGCTGCGTATGCGCTCGGTGCTGAAGGGGTGCAAGTGGGTACCCGCTTCTTGGCTGCTGAGGAGTGCTGTGTGGCTCAGGCTTACAAGGATAAAGTGGTTGCCGCGAAGGATTCTGACACGATCGTTACTGGTCGCGGAGGCGGACATCCTGTGCGTGGTTTGAAGAACCGTCTTACGCGCGAGATCCGTCAGTTGGAATCAGCGGGTAAGGGCGATAGCGAAGAAGCTGAAGTTCGTTTGGCTGGATCGCTTCGTCGTGCCGTGCAGGGTGATGTTGATAATGGCTCGCTTATGGCTGGTCAGGTGGCATGCTTGGTGCACGATGTAAAGCCGGCGGCAAAGATCATCGATGACCTCATGAATGAGGCGCTCTCTTGGGCGTTGTGCTCGCTTCAGGAGATGGCCGACCGTAACGCAACGCGTTCGTGGAAATAGGGGGCCTCTTTCTATGAGTGTGTGGATGTTTCCGGGGCAGGGTGCTCAGAAGGTCGGCATGGGAAGTGATCTTCTGGTGCTTCCTGAAGTGGCCGAAACATTCGAGTTGGCGAAAGAGGCAACTGGCGTCGATGTTGTATGGCTCAGCAAAGAGGGAGACGAGGCTGATCTGAATGATGCGCTGAACTCCCAGGTGCTCACTTCGGCGTTATCGGTAGGTATCGCGCGTGCGTTGATGGCGCGCGGTGCGCGACCTGATGTGGTCGTGGGCTTTTCGCTGGGGCAGATCAGTGCACTGATGGTATCTGGTGCGCTTTCCCTGAAAGAAGGATTTGCTCTTCTGAATGAGCGCGCACGGGCTCTTGCCGATGCCTGCAAGATGCATCCTGGCGCCATGTTGGCGTTGTTGGGTGCAGATCATGAAGAGGCTCAAGAGATATGCGATTTGTGCGCACAGGAAGACGTGCTGGTGTGTGCGAATTACAATGCGCCTGGTCAAGTGGTCGTCTCCGGTACACACGAGGCGATCGACCGCGCTGAAGCCGCCTGGAAAGAGCGGTCGAAGCGGTCTGCGCGATTGCGCACGGCGGGGGCGTTCCATAGTCCTCTCATGGCTGAGGCGGCAGGTAAGGTGGGCGATTTCTGCGGTCATCTTTCATTTGATCGCGAGAACACTGTTCCGGTCATTTGCAATACCGACGCGCGCCTATTCGATGTTGATCAGGCGGCAGAGCGCTTGGCTGATCAGGTGAAGAGCCCTGTCCGTTTCGAGCAGAGCATTACGGCTTTAATAGAGCAGGGTGAATCGGAATTCGTCGAAGTGGGCTTCGGAGGGGTGCTGACCGGCCTTGTGAAGCGTATTGATCGCGGTACGGATCGTCTCCGTATCGGTACTTTCGCCGAATGGGAAAAAGAACTTACCAACATGGTTCCATAAGTCGAAATGAATGAGGATTTTATGGCTAAGAGTGAAGTAGATCATCAGCCTGTGGCTTTGGTCACGGGTGCAAGTCGCGGCATTGGCGAGGCCATTGCCCGTGAACTGGCTCGTGCGGGGTATGCCCTGGCGCTCAATCATTCCAGTGAAAAAAGCGCTGAAGCATGTGGGGCGCTTGCAGCTGAGCTGACGGAAACATGCGGCGTGCCTACGGCAACGTTCTGCGCTGATGTTTCTGATTTTGAAGCGGCGAAGGCCATGGTCGCCGATGCCCATGATCAGTTCGGTCGCATAGACGTATTAGTGAATAACGCGGGCGTTACGCGCGACGGCTTGCTTGCTCGTATGAGTGAAGACGCATTCGATCAGGTCATTTCAGTCAACCTGAAGGGTGCCTTCAACTGTATGCGTCACGTGGCTCCTCTCATGATGAAGCAGCGAAGCGGACGTATTGTGAGCATTTCGAGCGTTGTTGGATTGTATGGCAACGCAGGGCAGGTGAATTACGCTGCTTCAAAAGCGGGCATTGTGGGCATGACAAAAAGCGCTGCTAAGGAACTGGGAGCTCGCGGCATTACCGTTAATGCGGTTGCTCCTGGTTTTATTGACACCGATATGACCCGTGCTTTAAGTGAGAAAGCGCGCGAAGGGGTAGTGCAGCGTATCGCGCTGCGTGAACTTGGTAGCGTGGATGATATCGCCGGTGCGGTGAAGTTCTTGGTAAGCGAAGATGCTCGCTACATTACTGGTCATGTACTAACAGTAGATGGAGGATTATCGTTATGAGTTCGAATGCAAGCGTTGGGCTGCATCGTGTTGTTATTACGGGAACGGGCGCAGTGTCTCCTGCTGGCCTGGGCGTTGAAGCGCTATGGTCGAAGGTCTCTGGCGGTGAATGCTGTTTGTCGTTGTTCTCCGATGAAGTGCGCGAGCGTTTCGGCATTCATGTTGCCGGCCTTATTCCGGGATGGGATCCGCTAGAGGTCGGGTTCACGAAAAAAGAGGCTCGTCGCTTCGCGCCCTTCGTGCAGTATGCGATCATCGCTTCCGATGAGGCGATGAAGCAGGCTGATATCGATATGGAACAGGAAGATACGTCGCATTTCGCGTGCGTGTTCGGCTCTGGCATCGGTGGTCTTAATACTTTCGAAAAAGAATCGGTAGTACTGCATGAGAAGGGCGCCAAACGCGTGAGCCCCCTGTTCATTCCTACTATGATCTCCAATATGGCGGCGGGTAATCTATCTATCCGTTATGGCTTGCGTGGCGATTGCTTGAATATCGTCACGGCTTGTTCAACGGGCAGCCATTGCATTGGCGAGGCGTATCGTCTCATTCGCTTCGGTCTTGCCGATGCGGCCCTGGCGGGTGGTTCCGAAGAAGGAACGGCTCCTATGTCGCTTGCGGGCTTCGCGAATTTGGGTGCGGTAACGAAATCGGAAGATCCGTTGAATGCTTCCATGCCATTCGATCGTCGTCGTAGTGGTTTTGTGGCTGGTGAAGGAGCAGGTGCTGTAGTCCTTGAATCGCTCGAGCATGCTCAGGCGCGCGGTGCGAATATCATTGCCGAGATCACGGGCTTTGGTTCTACGGGAGATGCTTATCACATCACCGCTCCCGAGCCTAGCGGTGAAGGCGCGGTACGTTCCATGGAACAAGCGCTGGCTGAAAGCGGTTTAGGGCTCGAGGATGTCGGTCATCTGAATGCGCACGGTACCGCAACGCCAGTCAATGATCGCACTGAATCAGCAGCGTGGCATGCGTTCTTGGGTGATCGTGCCTCTGAGGTTCCGGTGACTTCGGTTAAGGGCTGCGTTGGCCATATGTTGGGCGCCGCAGGTGCGATCGAGGCCATCATCACGGCCCTCTCGGTTTCACGCAGTATGGTCCCGCCGACGATCGGCTTTGCTGAAGCTGATCCAGAATGCCCGGTTATGGTGCCAATGACCGCCCTGGTCGACTATAGCCAAAAGGTCGCGCTTTCTAATTCATTGGGCTTCGGGGGCCATAACGCGACATTGGCTTTGTCGCCTTTTAAGGAGGTGCGTGATTAATGGCGAATATCACGTTTCCTTGCGGTCGCGAAGAGGTGCTTTCCATCCTTCCACATCGTGATCCCTTTGTGTGGGTGACGCGTATCGTTTCGTGCGATCCAGGTCACGAGATCGTTGCTGAACTGGATGTCGATCCTGACCTGCCGTTATTCGCGGGACATTTCCCCGATCATCCTGTTCTGCCGGGTGTCATCATCATGGAAGCGCTCGCTCAAGCAGCTTCGTGCTGTCTTTTGGTCGGTGGCGAAGAGGGTACCTTGGGATATTTGGTCGGTATCGACAAGGCGAAGTTCCGTAGGACCGTTCTGCCAGGAGATACGGTCACATTGAAAGCGACCATTACCAAGAACTCTAAGCGTATGTGCGCTGCCGAGGTCGAAGCTTCGGTTGAGGGGGAGATCGCCGCAACAGCAGTGCAGAAATACGTGATGGCATCACAGGAACAGACGAAAGAAGATGCATAGATGACAGCAGCAGAACAGAACGTTTCGCAGAGTACCGCATCGAGCGCGCGCTCTGTTGCCGACGAGCCGACCATTGTGTATCAATTGCCTATCTTGGCGGAAAAGCTCTCTGATCCGCTTTTGGTGGTGGGGTACGGCTCACCCATGAAGGCGTGCGTTAAAGCTGCGGCGAAGTGCGGCTGTGGGCAGATCTGGGTCACGGGCACCGACGATAAGGCGCGCGCGTTCTCGTGCTCGGGTGCTGCCCAGGTGGCATCGCTCGGTCAAAAATTCGATCCACGGTTGTTCTCGAACGAGTATGCCGTTATGGATGCGGTTCGCAAAAGCGGCGCACGGGTCATGCTGGTATGTAACGCTGACTTCGCCCAAAGCCCTCTTCTTCGTATGGTCGCGCATCAGGCGGATGTACGCGTGCTGATGCCGATGGAAAAAGATCGTACGCATACGTTGTGGGCCGAGTGCGGCCCCGATCCTTCTTTTGAGGATCATAAGGTCGTATGGCGGCGCTGTCCGTCATGTAAGCTCTATCATGACGAGCAGCCGGTCCTGAAGACGGGCGGTGTATGCCCGACTTGTGGCAGGTTGTATCGTCTGACGTCGAGCGAGCGTCTTGATCTGATGTTCGATGCCGGCTCTTTTGAAGAATGGAACACGGATATCGAGGAAACCGATCCGCTTTCGTTCCCTAATTATGAAGGTCTTCTAGAAAGCAATCGCAAGAAGAGCGGTTTTGAGGAAGCGCTTCGCTGCGGATCGGCATATCTGCATGGCTGTAAGGTCGCCGTCTGCATAATGGAGTCCACGTTCATGATGGGATCCATGGGTTCTGTGGTGGGCGAGAAGATCACGCGTACGGTCGAAAGGGCCACCGAAGAGAAGCTGCCTCTCATTATCTTCACTGCGTCAGGTGGTGCTCGCATGCAGGAGGGCCTGGTCTCCCTGATGCAGATGGGCAAGATCAGTGCTGCCATCGAACGCCATAGTCGTGCGGGGTTGCTCTATATTTCCGTTATTACTGATCCTACGACCGGTGGTGTAACCGCATCGTTCGCGATGCAGGGTGATGTCATCGTGTCTGAGCCGAACGCATTGATCGGCTTTGCTGGTCGCCGCGTTATCCAAGACACGATCAAGCAGACATTACCTGAGGGGTTCCAAACAGCGGAGTTCGCTTTGGAGCATGGTCTTATCGACGCCATTGTCGAACGTGCTCAGTTGCGTGACTATCTCTCCCGTGTCGTTGAGATCCATTGCGCTTCTCAAGAAGTCACCGAAGAAGACGAGCAGGGCGCGGTCGCTTCGGCGATCAGCGCGGCGCGTGTTGCGGTATCCGATGCGCAGAGCGCTTCTTTTGGCTCAACGAAGCAGGGCGGTAATCCACTCACTCGCTTGATCGAGGCGGCGAGCGCTGCATTCGGCGGTGGGCAATCCGCATCTCTTAAGCGTGCTTTGGATAAGCGTGGTGTGGCAGATGCGCCATCGGTGCTGCCAATAAAGAAACCCCTTGAAAAAGAGAATCCTGCTTGGGAAAGCGTTATGCTGGCGCGCAATGTTCATCGTCCTACTGCGCAGTACTACATTGACCATATGATCGATGGCTTCATCGAACTGCATGGCGATCGCGCATTCGCTGACGATGGTGCTATCGTGGGCGGCATTGGTTGGATCGCCGGTGTCCCTGTTACCGTTATCGCTGAGGAAAAGGGTTCCGATCTACATCAACGAATCGAGCGTAATTTCGGCTGTCCTCAGCCGGAGGGTTATCGTAAGAGCCTGCGTCTGATGCGCCAGGCGGAAAAATTCGGTCGGCCTATCGTGTGTTTAGTCGACACTCAGGGTGCGTTCTGCGGTATGGAAGCCGAAGAACGCGGCCAGGGCAATGCTATCGCTGACAACTTGTTCGCGATGTCGGGCTTTGGCGTGCCGGTAGTGTGCGTTGTTCTAGGCGAAGGTGGATCAGGTGGCGCTTTGGCGCTTGCGATGGGTAATCGGGTCGCCATGCAGGAGCATGCAGTGTATTCCGTTCTATCGCCTGAAGGCTTCGCATCTATTCTGTGGAAGGATCGCTCTCGTGCTGCCGAAGCTGCGGCAGTTATGAAGATGAGCGCTCGCGAGGCATGCGAAATGGGTCTTATTGAAGAAGTTCTGAGTGAGGGCGTGAAGCCCGCCCACGAGAATCCCGATCAGGCCGTTGCGGCGGTCGAGGATTTTGTGGTCCGATCATTGCGTGATCTTATTTCGCTGTCGCCTGACGAATTGCGTCAGCAACGATATGAGCGCTTCCGCTCATTCTAGGCGCATGACGAACCTCGTCGCTTTCTTATGCGTACCTTCCGTATAGAGGGGCATTCGAACGCTTATTTATAGAGTTCAAAGATAACCGGTGGCCATGCGCTGCCGGTTCTTCTTTAATGGCTCCAGTCGGCTGGGGGAGCGCAACACCTGAAATAATGAACTATCAGCTACCCGAAGTGCTTTGGTGCAGGAATGCCAGCGTGCGTATCCATACTCATGGGAGTCACCACGTGGGCGTTTATCACTCTTTATTACGTATGTCTGTATAAGATCAGTAATAAATCGTTAAGGTTGTGTACAAAATTTGAATTTAGCCTGATGAGTCTTGCTTATGCGGAGTTCGTTGGTAGTATGGTCAAACCCTCTTACGAGGGACGTGCTCCGAAAGGGCGATTCGTTCTTTCACTTCGCGAAATCAAAACTTTTTAAAAAAAGTTGTTGACAGAGCCTGGTAAGGAGAGTAAATTATCTCCTTGCGCGAGCGACGAAGTCGAGCGCGTGACTACAACAAAGGTAGTCAGAGAGAACCTTCACAACTGGATACTGTGGTGA
>JAXKCR010000007.1:0-5020 GCA_036552405.1 Eggerthellaceae bacterium
CCGATAGACATGTCGACGGAGTCGCAGAACGTGATACCTGCCAGCAGCCACATGATCTTCATGTGGAAACCAGAGATAGGCATACGGTCAAGACGTGCCGCGATACCGTGGAATGACGTTTGAGCATTAGATGCCATGCGTTTCCCTTCCTTTCTTGTTAATCGATTTCCCTTGCGCATTTCCTGCAATTCAAATCACAAGAACCAGGCTCACTCGAGCCAGGCTCTCTTTTAATGGCGGGAAATACGCGCTCCTCTTTCTCCTGCAGCATACGAAGAACTCGTTCAAACCGAACCCGCATGACGACCATACAGGTTTTTAAAACTTGTTCATTTTTTCTGAATGCTGCGGAATTCATTCTCAAACTATGTATGATTCATTTCCAATAGCTATGTTACGTGCCTTTTTATAAGTTATTAAGTTTTGTTATATTAGCTGGTAAATAAGCACTTGTCATAATCGTATTTGCGATCTTTATGGTATGAGTTCTTCGCTTTTCCTAATTTGCTTATTTCACCTGGTCTTTTAAAAAGGTTCCATTTCCCACGCTTATGAGTAGATGTTCTTCCTGCTTTATAAAGTCCAACTTTCCTTTATGAACCTGATAATTCATCCATTTTCTTATAGTTAGAAACTATTATTGGAAAATGAACACATTCATTCGTGCTCTGCGTTCGAACCCGAATTTGAAACTCTGGAAGGGTTCAGGAGGCGCTTATTCGCGTATTCACGTAAAACAAAACACCGCCCCACGAAGAGACGGTGCCCATATATCTGCCTGAAATAGCTTACCTGACGATACCTATACCTTGCGTTCACATAGCGCTCGTCTAGTCTTGCCTTTTCATAACGTTCGGGAAGCGATAAGCGCTCATAAAGTCAATAAAGTCGTCCACGATCTTCGGATGGGTCTCACGGCGGCTCATCAAATACACCTTATGGAAGTCGATCGGCAGGTCTTCAATAGGTATATACACGACATCCTCGAACGCCACGCACAAGAACGAATAGCACAAAAGGGCGATCTTCTGCGAATCGGAAGACACCATCGCGCAAAGAGTGATCTCGTCATCGTACTGACGGCGGAGGTTCATCTCATCAATCGGCAGGAACGCGTCAATATTCGGAGATACCGGCGACTCAAGCGCATAGGTAAGGACCTCGCGTTCTTTTAGATCATTCAACGATAGGCTGCGTTTCTTTGCGAGCGGGTTATCCTTATGAACGGCCAGCATCAGCGGTTGCGACCACACTAAGATCCGATCCAGATCTTCGGTGCCCTCAACGCGAGCACCAAAAGCAACATCGAGGGACCCCGCCCTCAAACGAGCGGCCAATTCAGGAGAATATGCCTGCTCGATGGAGATCTTGGGAGGAGCATCGCATTCCTGCGTGAATGCCTGCATAGCTTGCGACCACGTTCTGCCCTGCATCGCATAGATCGTACCCACTCGAATGACGGAATTGATCTCACCCTTCACCTCACGTGCAACACGCGCTCCCGTTTCAAGGTTATTGAGTGCAAGCATCACGTACTCGTAATAGATCTTGCCCATTTCGGTCAGCTTGATGCGCGTATTCCTGTCTCCGCGCTCGAACAGCTTGAAACCAAGTTCTTCTTCCATTCGCTTCATGGCAATGGAGAGCGTCGGCTGTGCAATATAAAGATCCTGAGCGGCCTTCGTGTAGTTCAGGACCTCAGCCAAATGGGCAAAATATTGCAGATAATCAATCCTCATTGATTCTTCCTCATTTCAGAGCGGCATAAATTGTGGTGGGATTTCCGTCGCTTATTCTAGCGTTCCGCCATTAATTGGCTTTCCTGTACCATTTTTCGGTATCTCCACAAAAGCGAACGGCATCTCTTCGGCAATTAAACCGAAAGAGATGCCGCCTTGTTCACAGTGAACGCGTTTTCTTAGAAGAACGTTTCCTCAATGTAGTCCACCGGCATATCAACGTCGAACCAGATCTTCTCGCCCAGCGCTGCCTGATGCAAAAGCATTCCCAATCCCGGGGCCGTCTTGAGGCCATGTTCTTTAGCCATCTTGATGAGCTTGGTCTCGCGGGGTTCGTATACCGTATCGGCGACGAACAGGCCGTCATGAAGCATTTCCTCTTCAAGGGTGCACTCGTCCTCGAAAGGTGCCATACCTACACGAGTCGCATTGATGAACAGATCAGAGTTCTTCACCGAGCGAGCCAGGAGCTCTTTGTCAGCAAGATCATTGAGAACCATTGGTACGCCGGTCTTGGAAGAGAGCTCTACGATCTTGTCCCTCGTAACGTCCCAGAAGTCATCGCGACGGTTGAAAATATTGATGGCGACTACTCCGTCAAGAGCGAGCTGCGTGAATACAGCCGATCCAGCACCGCCTGCACCAACGATGGTGACGACCTTGCCTTCTGGCTGGAAGCCCAGCAGACGGAGGTTCTGAACGAAACCTGCACCGTCAGTGTTGTGACCGATGGACTTTCCATCCTTTACGACTACGGTGTTAACTGCGCCCATCAGCTCTGCAGCAGGAGTCAGCTCATCCAGATAAGGGAGCACCTTCGTCTTGCAGGGCATGGTAACGTTGTAACCCACGATACCGATATCTGCCAAGCCCTTTACTGCAGATTCAAGCTGCTCGGGCACAACGTCGAAGCCCAGATACACTGCGTTGATTCCCATCTTGGCAAATGCCGTGGTGTGCATCGTCGGCGAGAAAGACTGCTCGACCGGTGAGCCAAGCAGACCCACCAACTTCGTACGACCATCGACCTGAGGCAAGGTATTTACATCCATGATTGTATCCTTCCATAAACTCTAGCGGTGAATGAACCTGCTAGTTCTTTTCCATACAGCGCACGCTGCAAGTGTTCTTATAAGTAATTCCGTATCCGGTCGGGTACTACAGCTCTACCGGTGCACCCGTATCGACCGACTCGAGGATCGCGTTAATGACCTTGAGCGTATCCAAGCCGTTCTCGCCAGTGCAGCGTGGCTTGGTCTCGCGACCCATACACAGATCGACGAAGTGGTCGAGCTCGGCGGTCATGGGATCGTTCTTCTCTACTTCGAAATGCTCGTGAATAAGTGGTGAGGTCCATCCAAATGCATTTTCGTCGTAGTAGTACAGGTCCATGTTCGGGAAGCCGAACGAACCCTTCGTGCCGAATACGCGCAAGCTGTTCTCGCCTGGGCACATGGTGAAGAAGGTGTTCTCTTCTGCAGCCAAGTCGTAGTTCCATGGGCTCGGAGTAGCGTCGCTAATGAAGTAGCTTGCCGTTACGCCTTCTTTGTATTCAACAACCGCTGAAACTGAGTCTTCTACCTCATTGCCGCGTACCGTGTTGCGTGCTGCTGCATATACCCTTGCAGGAGTCATGCCGCAAACGAAGTTAAGGTCGTCGAAGTCATGGATGGCGTTGATCAAAAGTGGACCGCCGCCCTTCTTGGTGTGCCACTCTACGTCGTAGTACGAATGAGGCTTTGCAATAGCGTAGTTCGACTGAATGCCGACGATATCTCCAATGCGGCCCGAATCGATGATCTCGCGCAGGAACTGATACTTGCTTGAAGAACGACGATGGTGACCAACAAGGAGAGTCGCGCCTGCTTCATTGCAGATATCGATGATATGCTGAGCCTCTTCTACGGTATTGGCGATCGGCTTCTCAAGAAGAATGTTCTTGATGCCCGCCTGCAAAGAAAGCTCGACTGATTCCACATGAAGCTTGTTAGGAAGCGCGATAGCGATCGCATCGAGCTCGACCTGCTTCAGCAAAAGCGTGTAATCGTTATACAGTGGCACTTCAAGCTCTTGTGCGACCTGAGCGTCATGATCGCCAAAACCTGCTACGGCAACCAGATCGATCTCTGGATTAACACTTGCATCACGAGCAATCTTGGAGCCCTGATTCAGTCCAAGAACAGCCATCTTAATAGCACCCATAAGGATTCCCTTCTCTTATTTCCCCTCGGTGACAATTCAATTATCCAAAGAGTCATACGAGGTATCCAATAGTGTTACGCTTGGTCATGTATAGCTCCATTGCATAAAACAATAGTGGCTTTCACCTGGTGTTTTATAAGTTTTTTTGGGAAATATACGATTTCAGGCACCCTCCGCGGCTAAGAGCAAGCACGAAAAAAGCGCCTCGGCCGAACAGGGGCCAAGGCGCTTTCGCCATCGATATTCAAGGCAATGAAGCAGCGCTTAGATGTCGCGCTTTTCCGTTAGTCGTCGACCTTCGTCACCGCTTCGATAATGAAGCCAACCGCTTCGACGGAGTCGTAATAAGAGAACCTCGCTCGTGGGTCAACGAGCGATTGTCCCTCCATGTATTTCTCAATGCCGGCCGCTTCCATCGCCTTGGTAACGGCGTCGTTGTCTTTAACGTCGAAGCGCAAATGATGCAATGCATGTCCACGGGTCTTGAAGCCTTCGTCAAGATAGTCATGCCAAATGGTGTCAGTGTCGCCTACGGGCTGCAGGAACTCGAGCTGCACATTGAAGTGGTTATAGAACACCGCCTTCACGGGCGCATCGATCATTTCGCCGCGATACCACGTGTTCTTATACAGATTGTCGCTTTCCGCATCGGGCTCCAAACCGAACAGAGTGCGCATGCCCTCTTTCGCCTTTTCCGCATCTGCGATAACGATGCCAACCTGGACGACATCGCCCAGCATATCCAGAAGTTCGTTCTTTTCTGCCATGATTTCTCCCCTCATATCTTACGTATATCTGCGCCACAGCGCCTTTTTCATCTGATCTTCGAACTAGCCCCAAAGATCATTCTATCCCGTTTCGCTAAGCTATCCACCGCGACCTCTCTCTAAAAAAGCGGGGCCCCGAAAGGCCCCACTCCAGAGAGAGAACAAGATACTTAGTCTTCCAGACCCTTAGTGATGTCCTCGAGCGTACGACCGCGAGTCTCAACACCGAAGATTGCCAGCCAGATTGCGGTGACGATGATGAGGCAAGAGTTGACCATGTAAGCACCGATGGTGCCGATGGGGGATGCTACG
>JAXKCR010000008.1:0-83619 GCA_036552405.1 Eggerthellaceae bacterium
GCATCCGGATCAAAGTAGTACAGCTCGCCGTCCACCTCGCGCAATCCCGTCAGCGCCGCACCGTCCTCGCCGAAGTAGGAACGGGCATCCGTGCCCCACCACGTCAGCCAACCGGTGTGGGTCTCGCACTTGCCGTCACCTTTGAAGTAATAGAGCTCCCCATCGATCCAATGCTCATAGCGGTAAGCTGCACCGGTCTCGGGATCGAAGTAGGAACGGGAATCCGTCCCCCACCAGGTCAGCCAGCCGGTATATATTTCACATTTGTCGCTTGCCTTAAAGTAGTAGAATTCCCCATCGATCCAGTGCTCATAGCGGTAAGCTGCACCGGTCTCGGGATCGAAGTAGGAACGGGAATCCGTCCCCCACCAGGTTAGCCAGCCAGAATGAGCACTTCGATCGCCGTCAAAGTAGTAGAATTCCCCATCGATCCAGTGCTCGTATTGATACGCATATCCATCCGAGCCAAAATAATATTTTTTACCCGCGACGGTTTTCCAGCCGTCGCTAAAGTAGGTTCCATCCGCATTGAGATAGCGCAGACCCTTGGAGTCCCAAACCAAAGGCGAATATGCATAGTCGAAATTCATATCGCAATTTCCATTGATACCATCAACGCTGCCGCAATCTGAAAATTGCCAAATTTCCGTGCCTGGCACACCGCTATCCGTAGCCTTATTTGTTCCGGGATATCTCGCAACCCATTTATTCCATCCGGAATTCGCGAATACGGAATCCGTTAAATAGTTTTTCCACCAATTCTGGTTCGCGTAGATACCCACATCGTAACCAGCATTGGAAATAGCATCGCAGAATGTTTTTGCCATCTGGCCAAGCTTCTCTGAGCCAAGAGATGTTTGGCTCCCTTCTTCCAAGTCGTAGTAAACCGGATACGCAAGATCTTCTGGCTCAAGCCCTGCCTGCGTCAGAAGACGCAATACATGCCGAGCTTCGCTTTCCGCGCTGGAATCGCTACCCGTTACGTTAAGAGCATATGAGTAAAGGTAAATGCCTATATCGATACCATTCGCTTGCGCTCCGCGAACATTATTCAAAAACTGAGTATCATCCTGAGACGTAAAATCACTCCCGTATCCGCAACGAATGATCGCGAACGAGACGCCACTGTTCTTCACTTTTGCCCAATCGATGACTCCTTGGTGGTAAGAAACGTCGATGCCGACGCGCTTCACGCCGCTTATAGCGACGTTCTGCCCACTATCGCCCGGATTCGCCTTATAGGTATACGAAGTAGTTCCATTCGACTTGTACCAAGTTGCATACGATGATGCACCCGGTGCAGCCGCAAAAGGCACCGGAGTGCTGGGGTCGACCGCTTCAGTGGAGGCGCCCTCATAAGAATAGATCTGTTCACCGTCTACATAACGCCAGCTATTAGCCTGATCGTTAGATTCGTCGGAATTCGATAGCCCGTTTTCTTGATCGGCATCACTATTTGCGTTCGATGAATTTGGGGCACCTTCTCGAGATAGAGCTTGATTACTGTCCTCCAATACAGAAGAATCCTCATCGGCATCGTTCTTTGTATCACTCATCTCGCCTTCATTGGGGGCGTTCGTAACCCCTTGGCCTTGCTCGTTCGAGATCTCGCTCGAAGCAGCTTCGTCCTGCAACGAACTATCCACATCCGCATAGGCAAGAGAAGGAACGGAAGAAAGAACAAGCACGACACTCAGCAGAACCGAGATAGCTTTTTTCGAAAGCAATACTGCCACCATGACACCTCTTAGATTTAGAATCACTAGCAAAAATCAGGATTTTACGCCAAAAGGTTAACCTATCCGAAGGCCTTCGCAACCACACAACCCACAATAAGAATGGTTTATTCGCATGCCTGTAACTAACAGCCGCTTCCGTCTCGGCATTCCTTTGTCATTTTTTAGAAGAGGCAATCATGAGCCACCGTCCCATTATAAGTTGGAACCATGATCGGTTTCTCTTCTCATTAGCTTCAACAATGACCAACTTCACTCATTGCTCTATCAAGAATGCAGCAATATCGAAAGATGAGCGGTGCACCTTAGGCTCAAGAGTTAACGCATCCGCCCAAAATAATCCGAAGACACCACTCAATAGACACACACCGACTATCTCGCCTGTCTCTGCAACACCAATGCTTCAACTCGCACCACATTACACTCGTCATAATAGGTATAGACAAGATCAAAAGGGTTGACCGCCGCCTTGCGCACGTTCTCACCGAATTTCTGCTTGATCGATCGCGGAATGTTACGCGAACCAAATTCTCCAAAACGTTCGATATTGCTCAGACATTCCATGATCAAATCGAACACTCGATCCGATTCGACATCAGCCAAATCGGTCGCGAATCTATCAGAAAACTCAAGCCGTGGCATAAGTGCCCCTTTTGAGGGCGACTGCCTCTAACAGTTCTTCGCGCGAAGAATAGCATCGACCCTGCTCGAAATCGGCACGAGATTCTAGCAAAGCATTGGTCATTCGTCGCTCGTAAAGGGCATCCTCTACCGCATCTTCTATCTGACGAGACAGAACATCTTCGGACATGAACACATACTTGCCGCGCCCATTTTCGGTGATATATACGATTTCTTTATCAGCAAGTGCCTTGATTTCTTTTTGCTGGTTCTTCAAAGCAACTGAAGGATAGATGGCTGGCATAGCTCCTCCTCTGTACTCTATTGAGTCCGCTTTTGGGTTCTTATTATATCCCTTTGCCTATACTAAAAAGAGATAACCGAACCACTCCCAATCAATATCGAAGGAGATACGATCCCTCAACCAAACAGCATCGGACATCGCTGCTAGCACCATTGATCGCCTTTACCGCTACATCCCAACAAATTGCAAAATACTGAGAGTTGATGCATCTATCAATCCCTTGCACCTATACGCAAACAACTTTCTTAATAGCCCACTGTTATACTCTGTACGTTCAGAAAATAACATTTTTGTAACCAAAGGGAAGCGATGTCTACCTCAACACTTTCACAATGCGCTACCGGAGCAGTTAAGTCCATTTCGAATCTAGTCAATAAGCTCGTTTATTCCAGGCGCAATAGGCTTATTTTCGCTTTTGTTCTCACTTTTGTAATGATCACCCTCATGACTCTAACTGATAGATATGGTGGTGGATCCGATGACGACTGGGCCATTTCCCTTGCGCTCAGCGGCCGATTGCCCGATAGCGGACTCTGCCTTTTCGTGAATGCAGCAATCAGCCAAATCACTCTGGCGCTGAACACCGCTTTCCCTGCGCAAAACTGGTTTTTGGTAATCGAGCTTATTATTGCTACAAGTGCCTTTTTCTCTATCGTATATGGCGCACTCACCTACATGAAACCGCTTTTCGGATTCCTTCTTATTGGTGCAGTGGAGGCGTTCGTTCTTCCTGGGTTCACCTATGAAAGCAACTTCACCTTCGTAGCAGGAATCGCATCTTTAGCAGGTTTCCTACTGCTTGTTGGAAGTACAAAAACCAAAAGCAGGTCCATTATTATCCCTATCGCTGGGGTCATATTTTGCACTTTGGGATTCCTGTGGCGAGCAGAAGTGCTTCTTCTAAGCGTCCCTTTCTTTGCCGTTGCCCTCGGATTCATTTTCCTTTCACGCCAAAGCAGAAAAGAGAAGGCCTTTTCTTTTAGCATCTCGTCCGTTGCGCGCGCATCTATCCCCTATATTGCCGTAGTAATTCTTTGCGGATGCTTCTACGTTTATAACCAAATAGCCTGGCAAGAACCAGAATGGGATGCCTGGAGAGACTTCAACGCGCCCCGCTCTGAACTGTCCGACTATCCTATGCCTGACTACGACAAAGTGGCTGGACACCTGTCAGACCACGGCTTATCCAAGGATGGTTACTTTGCTCCGTTGATGTGGATCACCGCAGACACCGAAGTCTACACCACTGAAACTATGGAGTATCTGTCTTCTCTCAGTAGCGCTTTGACATTAGACAATTACCTTGCGAATGTCATTGATTATTTCAAGAATGTAGCCAAAGCCATGCCTTCGCACGTCCTTTTAGTGGTGGTTCTTGCTGTTGTAGCGATTCTAGTTTCCCGTAAGAAAAGTGCTCTTCCGCAGGTTTTAACCTCTTTATGCTTCGCTGCCATCATCTGCCTATACTTTGCCGCAATAGGACGCCTTCCCGAACGCGTTGAAACATTCGTCTGGCTTTACTCCCTTTGTGCCATTTTTCTCTCTATTAAACACAATGCTTATGACGACGATCCCGAAACAGCCCAGATCAAGATGGCCGCACCCTATCAGTCCAGGGAAGCCATTGCGTCTACCTCTGGCTTGATAATGTGGGCAGGAGCAACCCTTCTGGTTCTTATTCTCACCGTACCAAAATTCAATCCCGCACTTTTGCCTGCATACTTGAATCAAGATTCCTTCCAGCCGAATGACCCCGCTGTCGAATACGCTTCTCAAGATGATGGCAAGATCCTTGTCTGGGGAACCTCGTCATATTTCGATGTTGAACATGCTTATAGACTTAAGTTCTTGCCTTCAGAAGAGTTCTTGTCGAAGAACCTATTTTTGGGTGGATGGACCGATCGCGCCCCCTACACCATGGCGAATCGCGAACGGGCCGATATGACGAACGTAATTCGAGGGCTTGCCGAAAACCCAAATGCATACCTAATAATCGAAGAACACAGAGAAGGGCACTTGCCGAATCTCATCCTGAATCTCATTAGAGAGCACTACTATCCAAACGCCTCTATTGAAAAAGTGGACAGCTTCAAAGGAAAAGGACCCAAAGACACCTTTAGCGTCTGGAAGGTTCATATATAGATCTTATTCGGTTGGCGGCTTTCTCGTAAAGCCGCTTCTTACTTCCGCGAACTCCACCGAAGGTCTTCTACCCGTGGCAACGATCTGCCATTCTTCACCAAGATGTCCCGCCAGATAATCTACAAAGTACAAGCCCAATGTGCCCGTTGCACCAAAAACCACCACTGTTTTCTTTGGATTCGACATACACAACACTACCTTCCATTTTGCTACGTAGACTCAAGAAGGATGCTCTCGGTCCTTACGGATCAACAAGCGGAAGGCCACTTGGCTCCACTTCTTATTGTTTCAACGAACTAAAATCCTGTCGCATATACACAAATTCCCACAATAATAAGCCCTAAAGCAAGGAGTTTGGTCTTCGACATTTTTTCCTTAAAAATCACCACACCAAAGACCGTAATGTAGATATAACTCGTCGCTTCAAGAATCGGGCCAAGCGAAAGCGGCACGACCTTATATGAAATGATCGTCAGAAGAGTCGCCGCTACGAAAATCGTATAAGCGAAAATCACAAACGGGTTGAGATACTCCTGCAATGGAGTAGCATACGTGCGCATTGCGGCCTTCTTTAACAGCACCTGGGAAACCGCACTAATAAAAACCCCCAGCAAATAAATACCGGAATACACAACCAAGGGATCCATCAGTTTTCACCCTCCGTATTCCGGTTCGCGATTTCCTTTGATTGCCTTCCGTCTTCAATCGAATATATAACGATTCCCGCTATCACTAATAATGCCCCAAGAATCATCTGAGCATTAACGGTTTCGCCGAAAAAAAGAACTCCCCACACGATACCCCATACGACTGTAACTGCCTTATTGGCAAAAGCAACTGTTAGAGGTAATCGTTTGATAATCTGCTGCCACCCTATGGCATAGATGAACAGAACAGCCAGCATTCCACCATACAAAAGAACGAATGAAACACTTAAAAAGGGTTGATAAGCTGCATTTTTGCTAAAAATCCCGGAAAGCGAATAGAACAGCAGTAACACATGAAGCGCAATTAGAACCACTGCGCGCTTGTTCAATTTCTTCTGCATATTCCAAAAGCTCCGAAGTTTGCCGACTTACACCTATTTCTTACTTTATTTAGGCGCTCTTGGATGGGAAGACTTTTTTACCGTTTTTATTAAATACCCCATAAATCACCGCGGCAAGCCCCAGAAGAACCGCTGCGATAAGAAGCAGAACAACACCTGCCACGAGACCCAATCCTTGCATAACGAAAAGCGGCAAGAACGTTACAAGGGCAATATCAATAAACGAAACGAAGATCCATGCAAATCCAGAGTCTTCCAATACACCCGTCTTGAACTCAGGGTCAACGATCCTTAGCAACAGAACCGCAATACTCATAACACCAGTAGACCAACCCCAGATGTAAATACCACGTTCTACCCAATGGTCTTTGAACAGGTGTCGAGAGAAGAAGAAAAAGAAGAAGATAACCTGAGCGAATCCCAAGAGGCACAAGATCAAAATGGGCTGCCAATACTGCATAACCACATTCACATTGATGGTCGCAACACCAAATGCAACCAAATAGTCAGTAGCGCAACTACCCATACGGGAAACTACATTACTATCCACGTAAGAATCCAGTTTGATCAGTTTAAGCAGAGAGAAGAGCAGGACACCGACGATGAGGGCAATACCATAAATAGGAATAGAGACTGAAGGAATGAGAATCTTCAAGCCTTCATTAATTAGGTATGCGCCGCCAACAGCGACCAAAATAAGGGACAGATGCCATGCCATTGGGTCAAGCGACATAGGGCTTACGGTATTTTCGCCCATTGGCAAACGCTTACCATCAGGAACTAATCCGGTCTTGTATTCATCGGGCATATCACCGATCTTCTTGATTTCAGTTGTATACCCTTTTCGCGCACAATAATTAATCGCAACAATGCCGCTGAAAATACCACCAAGCAAGCCGAACGTTGCAAACGTCTGACCAATAGTAATTGCCTCAGACCAGCCAGCATTTTCAAATACTGCACCCATAGCCGCCGCGGTACCATGCCCGCCAACGAATCCACCCGGCATCATAATAGCGAACCACGAAATAACATCGGGAAAAACAAAGGCGAACAATAGTCCCCCCAGTACCAACGCGATGCCATACTGCATTATTTCCGCAGCGCCATTCAGTAAGAACGTATCTCCAACCCGTTTGAACATCTCACGAAAACCCGCTTTATCGCGCTTTCCTAAATACATCGTGGCAAAAAGAACCGCAATAAGAATCCCGGCATAGCTCGAAGCCTGACTGCTAAGAGGTAAGACATTCAGGCCATATTTGCCCAAAATCACACCAAGAAAACCGGCAATTAGAGCCGTCGGAATAAACAGATTCTGGAAAAAGGAGACCCTCGCTCTAATGATCTTCGCAACCACAATAAGGGCGGAAATAATACAAACATCGTACAGCAACGCAAGAGGGGTAAAATCCATTTTGGCAACTCCTAGGCAGACACAAAGTCGAATGATCTTTTTTGTGTTTGGTAATTAATACGCGGTCATTTGATTTTGGTAGAGCAAGTTTACCCCGCACCCATCAAACACCTTCACCTGACCATAAAGCTGCTCGGTAACCGAGTCTAAAGTAGCGCGGTCTGGCGCAGTTATGTAATAACGGATCGCATACGGCTTGGCACCGACGCCATGCTTTATCTGCTCTCCAGGTAGATAATACTTGAGAATCTCATGGGTACCATCGCCCACCACGGGAGCATGGACTTCTGATACCTTTCCTTCGTACCCGTGGAAATACAAACCAGCACTGCAAGTATCAAAGAACGGTGAGTGCTTAGCCAGCTTTTCGCGAAGCGCTTCCTCATCATACACATAGTCGACCAAAAGCTCTTCGATCGAAAGACCGCTCGCCAAGGTAACCAGCTCGTGCTCGTAACCAAATAAGCGTCCTGCGCACTCGCATACCTGTATCCCTTTTTCAGGCGCATAAAAGAACTGCATCGAAAGAGGTCCTGAAGTCATTCCGACATATGCAGCGACCTTTCGCAAGATCGCACGAGCATCTTCGTACACCTCATCAATGAGCCTGCTGGGATACGCACATCTGCTTACGTGTGGAATCGCGTTGGGCACCTCAACTGATTTTTCCCTGTCTGCAATGCTCAGAACTTGCGGTTCCCCATCAACAAGCCAGGTCATCATATTGAATTCGAATCCATCGTTGTATTCTTCGGCCAAAATATAATCAAAGTCCGAATACGATGCGACTTCATCAAAGTGTTCCTCGATGTCCTTCAAGTCATCGAATTTGTAAATTCCACGTGACCCATAGCCGTTTACCGGCTTCACGACACAAGGGAGCCCAATGGACGAAACGTCACCATCGAGGGTTTCTTTGCGAAGGACCATCGAACGGGGCGTACCGATTCCCATCTCGGAGAACATCTGCTTCATGAGTGTTTTTTCGCGCAGCACGGAAAATTTCTCTGGGGTGCAATAGCAAGGCAGCCCTGCCTTAGCGGCGATATTCACCAAGCATTCCGCAAGCAAGTCCGAAAACGACGCGATGATCCCATCTGCCTGCTCCGCTTTGCACATCTCCGCAATTTCGTCCGTATTGCGAACACCAATCGTATAGCTTTTGTCGGCCACCTTTTTAGCAGGACCATCTTCGTAGCCATCACAAACAATGACATAAATGCCACGCTTTTGCGCAACTTTAACCAACTCCACGAATTCGTCCATAGAGCCAAGAACTACTAGACGATGCTTCTCCTGTGCATTTGCCATTTCAGTTGGTCCTTCTTCCTTATTTGTCACTCATCTGATCTACTACGTCGTTTTTAGACGGTTCTTTACCAATAACTTCCCGTAAAACATATTGAGGAGCTTTGTTTATAGTCATAAATAGCCTGCCTAAGTATTCGCCCACAAGCCCCAAGAACAGGACTATGATTCCCGAACAAACAAGCATAGTGACCATCAAGGAACTCCACCCTTGCTGAATAGTGGGGTCGGTAATTCGCTGAATAGCCAAGAACAAGGCGCCTAGCAGTCCAAGGCCGCCCAAAATGAGACCTACTACCGCCGCAAAACGCAGGGGCGCCATCGAGAAATTCAAAACCGTCGACCAAAGCCGAATCAAGCTTTTTAGCGTATAACCCGAAACTCCCACTTCACGATCAAAGTGCTTTACGGGAATATTCACCATTCGATTAGTCACGCGGAAAATCAGACCCTGGATATATACATAAGGACCATCATACTGGGTAACTTCCTTTGCAATAAAGCCGCGCATGACCATGAAATTGCTCGACTCGATTTCCTTTGGACGCTTTGTAAGAACACGCATGCTCCAAACGGTGAAACGCGATCCAAGTCTTCTCCACCACGACTCGCGATGATCGGGAAACGTAGCAAAAACAACATCGACATCATCGGTCACAGCCTCAAGCAATTTAATGCACTGCGAAGGATGCGTTTGCATATCGTCATCCATGAGCATAACCAGATCGCCTGATGCATGGCGCAAGCCCGCCATGATCGCACTATGCTGTCCGAAGTTTCGGGCGAGGTTCACCCCTATAACTTTTTCGTCTTCCTCGTGAAGTCTTGTTATTTCAGCAAACGTACCATCAGTTGAGCCGTCATTCGAAAGAACAAATTCGTAATCGTATCCCGCCTTTACCAATTCTTCGCGAGTCAAACGAACTACTTTGCCAATTGTCTGCGCGGAATAGTAGCATGGGATTACCACCGATACTTTAATGTGACTTTCAATATTGCTCACTTCAGGATCCATTTCATTATTTAGGCTCGTCTTAAATTGCCAGCACGATGCATTATCTGGCGTCGTAATAATCCAGTACCGCAGCAATCACACTGTCGCGATCATCTTGCTTCATGTTGTAGTAAAGAGGAAGTCGGACGAGCTTCTCGCTCTCGGCTGTGGTTGCTTCGTCCGTTCCAGCAAATCGTCCGAAACGCATGCCTGCCGGCGAAGAATGCAGCGGGATGTAGTGGAACGTCGGAAGAATATCCTTCTCCTTCAAGAAAGCAATAAGATCAGTACGCTCTTCTAGGCTCTTGCACTTTAAGTAGAACATATGCGCATTGTGAACGCACTCAGCCGGAATGGTCGGCAATGTTGTTTTGCCTTGCTCCTCCAGGGGCTTGAACGATTCGTGATACGCATGCCAAGTTGCCAAACGATCGTCGTTGATTTTATCGGCAGCTTCTAGCTGCCCCCATAAATAAGCGGCATTCATATCACTCGGCAAATAGCTGCTACCGTAGTCTACCCAAGTGTACTTATCCACTTGCCCACGGAAGAAGCGAGATCGATTGGTGCCTTTTTCGCGAATTATTTCCGCACGATCGTTGTACTCTTCCTTATTAATAATGAGAGCACCGCCCTCACCCATGGAGTAGTTCTTTGTCTCATGGAAGGAGAAGCAACCAAAATCCCCGATCGTACCGAGCGCTTTTCCTTTATAGAAGCTCATCACTCCCTGCGCAGCATCTTCCACAACCTTCAAGTTGTAGCGCTGAGCTATGCTCATGATGGTATCCATTTCGCAAGCAACTCCCGCATAGTGCACTGGGACGATTACTCGCGTTTTTTCCGTAATTGCAGCTTCGATTTTCGTTTCATCGATATTCATGGTGTCTGGGCGAATATCAACAAAAACGAGCTTTGCCCCCACAAGCACAAATGCTGTTGCAGTAGTAGAGAAAGTGTAGCTTGGAAGAATTACTTCATCCCCTGGCTCAAGCTCACACAGGATGGCCGCCATTTCCAGAGCTGTTGTCCCACTAGTCGTCAAAAGAGCCTTTTGGCACGGGAGATTTTCCTCAAGCCACGTATGGCATTTCTTGGTAAAGGATCCGTCTCCGCATATCTTATGGTTCTTTACCGCCTGCTCTACATACGAGAGCTCCGTTCCAACATAGGGGGGAACGTTAAATGGGATCATGTTGATACCTCTGTCTTCTAGCTTCCACCTTGTAGACCAGGCAGAAATCTCCGTTTTCTACCTATGCAGCCCAAGGACAAGTTTTCCGTTCGCGAACCTATTGAAGTAAGCAACGGCGAAGCAAGCCCGTGACTCGCGTGAATCTACTAGTGAACCAAATGTCCGACTCGACTTTGAGGCCATTCGGCTTCGTTCGAACACTCAGCAAAACTACGCAGTCCTACGCAATTTACTCATGATAGACGAATGTATAGAAAAACTACAGAGGGAAGGGGCGTTAGTCCGGACGCGGGGTGGGTGGTTTTTGGCGCCCGCAACTAGACGCTTAGCATTCCATCAGGCATGTCAAACATGCCCTTGCGTCAGATTCCAAAGAGATTATTCATACGCATAGCCATGCTTTTTTATAAAGGCAGAAAACCAAACGCCTGCATAATTAAGGAATAAAGACTTAGTATGCAGGGGACTACCCTGTCAATCGCATTTATCGCCATCATCATCAATAAAACTATCAAGAATAACTCCAGCAAAATTGCGATGGAACAGACAAGGATCTTCCCCCGTAACCATTTCTTAACGGTCTTCTCTTTTGGCGGCCTTTCCTTCGAATCGAAGCTCGGCTCTACAGGGAAAGTTAGATTCGCCCGATTAGGCTCTTTCGGTTTCCTGGTCTTTTTCGAATTCGCCAAAGACCAGGAGAGACAGAATAGCCCACCAAGGGCAAACCAAGCTAGGTTAAACATCTCATACGCAATTAGATAAAAGACTGCCAGCCGAACAATCAAATCAGGTGTACCGAGAACAGACAGCATCCACGACCCGGCACAACCAGCCACGCACGCAATCAGAGCCGACAATATAATCCAAACGAACTGCTTATGATTACCACCCGGGCACAAAGCCCAAATGTGAATCACCCCAAATATTGCCGATAGCATAAATAGGGGTCCAGATTCCACAACATCCTTGTTTACGAAAAAAGAAAAGACGGCAAGGAATAAACTGGCAATATTTAATCCCAGCCAAAGCCTACTTAAACCTACAAGCTGATTACTTTTTTTCCTTTCAGAAAAACTATCGAAAATGGTTCGAAAAATACAGTATGACATCAACCCCACAAGAGCCAAAACGAACAGAATGCTAGCTATATATCGACTGCCATCCGCCTTGGCTATTGTTTCTGTATTCTGGAAGTCCCCAGGCACAATCCCCAAATAAGCCTGAGCCGAAAGAGCCCATAGTGCGAAAAGTGAACCCCATAAAACAGCAACTACCTGACCAAAAGAAATCGTTCTTACCACACTGTCAAACCATCGATTTGCATAACGCAAAAACTGACTGTTGGTTACTTCTTGATCCCTGACTCTCAGATACTCTTTTTTAATAGTGACAAGCTGAATCATTAGACTGTCTTTCTTTTTTCCATCCACCCAGAATACGCCCTTTCTGTTCTACGAAGTCAACAGCAGACTCCCCTGTAACTTTCCGCTTTTCTCAGTGTCATATTTATTTATCTTATTGGATTATTTTTATGACACCATGGTATTATGCCTGATAAAGGAGGACAACACGAATGGAGACGCAATGAATATTGGTGCTAATTTAAAAGAAATGCGACAAAGCAGAGGGCTGTCGCAGACCCAAGTTGCCAACTATTTAGGCATCGATCAAACAACCTTGAGCAAAATCGAAAATGGCACGCGCACAATCGGAGTCGTCATGCTTGAAAAACTAGCGGCGCTCTATTTTTGCTCGCTTGACCAGCTTTTGGGCGAAACACCCAAAAGCCCGAACGCTATCGCCTTTCGCACCAAGAGCCTTGATGGAACCGAGCTAGAATCTCTCGCAGAAATCGGGCGTATTGTTGGCAATCTCGAAGAAATGATCGCACTCAAAGAATCATTCATTCCAAAGGACAACCACGAGCATCTCGAGCATGAACACTCCCCCAATGAGGTGCCCCTATGATCGACAAAATGAAATGCACTGTTCTTGCTGAAGAACTACGCGCCCACTTCAACGTCAACAACCTCGCGCCCATAGACGTTTTCGCCCTTTCAAGAACCGTTCCTCACTTAAGCACCGTCCTGTTCCCTTTCGGACAAGCGATCAGTGGGCTCTGTATAAAGAACGAGCGCTACTCCCTCGTTGCCATTAACTCCACACAAACGTATGGCCGTCAGCGATTCACTCTCGCACATGAGCTGTACCATCTCTACTTCGACAAACAGTCCGGAACCATCATTTGCCCTAGCGATTCTTCGAGAGCAAGCAATATTGAACGTGAAGCGGATTCTTTCGCTTCGTTTTTCCTTCTTCCACGCTTGGCCCTCAAAAACGAGCTCGTCATCCACGGAATTTCAAAAGACACCCCGATGAACGATGGGCTACTGAAGGGAATATTCGAGATCGAACAAAAATACGAAATCTCACGAGGGGCGCTCCTTGTTCGTCTGGAAGACGAAGAGGCAATAACCCCCCAACAGAAAACCTGGCTTAGCTCGGACATCAAGCGCAACGCACGACGCCTCGGATTCTCGACGAGCCTTTACGAACGACGTCAAGGTTCTGATGCCAAAAAAGCCGATGGATACTATCTTGACCTAATAAGCGATCTGCTCGCAAATAATGTTATATCCCGAGGAAAGGCTAAAGAGCTTCTTTCAGATGGATTTCGCGACGACATCCATGTAATCGAACTAGAAGGTGACGATATCCTTGACTGATCGCCTTTTCTTCGACACTGATTGTATTTCTTCCTTCATGTGGGGTGACGAAGGGCAAGCCCTACAAACCTTTACTGAATGGCCCCGGCTAACCCTGCCTGTTTGCCGCGCCCACTGCCGCACGCTAGCACCTCAGCACACATCGCACCAAGCGCACAGGATCTTTTATACACAAATCCATATTTCATGCATATGACCTGGTCTTTTGGAATCGCATCTTTATGAAGCTCTTATGCTAGAATCGAAGCAGTACTTTCGAGAATTGTCAGCCCTGTTCAATGGAACTAAAATTATGACCAGCATACTGCTTATCGAAGATGATCCCAATATTCGCCTTGCGATAGAAATAGCCCTTAATGACGAGGGGTATCGTGTTGTTTCTTGCGATAACGGAGTTGATGGACTTAAAGCAGCTTTGAATATGAAACCGGACCTTGTTCTTCTCGATCTTCTTCTTCCAGAAATGGATGGTCGTGAATTGCTGGTTCGCTTACGGGAGACAGAACCTCTCACCCCTATCATTATTGTTACTGCCCTTTCAGACAACAACAATCGCATTACTTGCCTTGATAACGGCGCCGATGATTACCTGTCAAAACCTTTTTCTATCGATGAATTACTTGCTCGTATTCGCGTATGCTTGCGTCGCGCAAATGCGCTGAAAATATCTCCAGACAAACACGAGAACATCATTTCGTCGGGAGATATGATCATCGATTTAGACAACAAAATCGTAACCATAAAAGGAAATCAGATTTACCTTAAGCGTAAAGAATACGACCTGTTGGTCGCCTTGGCGCAAAGCAGGGATCTCATAGACAGACGTACGCTCATCAAAGAAGTATGGGGAAATGAAGTTTCATCTTCAACCAATACGATCGATGCCCATATCTACAATCTAAGAAAAGCGCTAGATGCCTCCGATTTTGACTATATCTCCACCGAATATGGGCGAGGCTACCGCTTTGAAGCCAATCCTAAAAATCAATGATTCCTTTTATCAACAGAACCCCCACCTGGAAAACGTGGATCACACTCGGTTTTTCGGTGGTCATATCCCTATTTTTCTTTTCTTGGCTCATCTCACTTTTGCTGGTCAACTCTAATATCGAAACAGAATTCCACCAGCACGAAACCGATACCGCAGCCCACTCGCTCAGCTACAGCCTTAGCAAATGCGACTCCGCACAGCAAATTGGCGTCTTACTAGAAAACGCCATCGACACCGACCGGTTCACCATTTCCATCAGGAACGCCCAAAGTCATCCCATAAGAGCAACGCAGGAAAATACTTCCGCGTTTACCGATCCTTATCTTTTCTCTTCGCCAATTACATTCCGCCAAAACGAGAAAGTCAAAGTTCTCACCCTAGGCGTCCCGCCAGTTGCGCTAGCGCAACTTTCTACGCATGATGGGATCTTCTACATTACGGCAACCCCTAAAGCAAAAACGCAAACATTGCCATTCATATCGATCTGCCTTCCGCAGCTTGGAATCCTGTTCACCATCATGATTCTTGCCTCATTGATAGCCCTATTTTGCTATCAACGTTCAGTCAGACTAGTCAACAGAGCCGTCAGGGTAAAAACCCAATACATTGCCGATGCGAGCCATGAACTCAAAACCCCCATTGCAGGAATAAAACTTTTGGCCGAAACCATCCCTCGACTGGCTGCAGCGCAAAAAACTGACCAAGTATGCGACCTGGCCGAGAAAATAGACGCAGAAACAGATAAACTTGAGACCCTTGTCGCCGATGTTATCGCCCTTTCCCAAACGGATGGCACTCCCTCAACAAAGCAAAACTTGAACATGGAGCAAGCAAAGCCCGTGAACTTCAACAAAACCGTCGCTCAATCCTTCCGTTCCAGAAAGATAATCGCCGAAGGAAAAGGGATCGATCTGAACCTTATAGACAAATGCCCTTCAGGGTCACTATGCCTCGTAAATTCCCCCTTGCCATCGATCGCGACCATCACAAATAACCTCCTCGACAATGCGATCAAATTCACTGAAAAGGGGTCAGTTACTGGCATTATCACGAAAAGCGAAAAGACCGTTAGTCTCGAAGTGATCGACACTGGCATTGGTATATCCAAAAAAGACCAGGCCCTTGTTTTTGAGCGCTTTTATCAGACGGATAAAAACCATCCTATATTCGGAAAAGGAACCGGACTTGGATTAGCCATTGCCTATGAGATCTCTCAATCCCTTGGAGGGAATATCACTCTCAGGAGCACCCCCAACAAAGGATCTCATTTCAAGGTCACCTTGCCCCTATTGGACCACAAGTAAACCGCTCCCCATAAATCTCGGTCAAGAGATATCTTCAAGAGGACGATACCTTGTCTCTATACCCAGCAAGCCAACCACCAAAGCGGTAACTAGACACGCAACTGAGCACCCAATATACACTGCTCCTAAGCCAAAAGAATCCAGAACCGATACGACCAAATAAGGGCTTAATATCGAAGCAGTTCTGCCTATTGCATTCGATACACCCACTCCCGTCATTCTGATTTCAGTAGGAAACAACTCCCCAACATACACCGAACACACCAATAGCGCATAGTAGTACAAGCATGCACATAACACGAATCCCAACAAAACGACCTCTGGAGTAAGAGAAAGAGGGGTTACGGACCATACAGCAGATAGCACTGCTAACACAACCAAGCCTACGATCAATCCGAGTTTACGTCCATGCTTGTCCGCAAAAACCACCAGCAGCAAAATTCCAAATGGAGCCCCTAAAAGAATAACGCCCGTTACCCCCAGCGAAAGCGACGTATCCCAGCCCTGCATAGCAAGAACTGCTGGCGTCCAGTTCGTAACGGTGTAAACTAGCATGTTCATAGTGAACAGGGCGCAAGATACGACAATTAGCCGTCTCCTGAAAGGCCTCCTCAGCAGAGTAATAACCGTGAAATTCGCTCTTTCTTCACGGGGAGCCGTATAACACCTGATCCGACTAAGGCTAATACCTTCTTTAAGAAAGCTCTTCTCTATCCCCAACACAACGTCATCCGCTTCGGCCGCTTTCCCACAGGAAGCAAGCCAGCGGGGTGACTCCGAAAAAAAAACGCACCGTGCTCACGAGGGCAATAAACCCCATTACACCTAGCAAAACATATATAGCCCGCCAGCCAACTATTGGAGTTAGCACCACCACACAAAAACATCCCAAGGGCGGAGAGAAATTCCCTATCAGGCCAACCAGCCCCGCATAATAGCCCCTTGCACGCGAGGGGGTATACTCGGGGAGACAGCCATACGATATAGTCAACGCCGCACCTAGGCCAATACCCATCCCCAACCTGCATGCAATAAGGCATTCCATGCTAGGAGACGCTGCTGCGATGAAAACGAACGTAGTAAAAATGGCCGTACTACCTATAAGGCCTTTTCTCCGCCCATATCTATCCGCCACAACACCGCCAACAAAAGATCCAATTGCGTATCCCAACATAGTCAAAGAAATACTCAGGGTATTTAACTCAAGCGTTGACCACCCACTTTTTAGAAGGTCGGTAAGCATGCTACTGCCAACATACTGGATAAAGCAGTCGCAAAACACCACTGTTCCAAGAATTGCCGCTATCTTGGCATGCCAAGTGCTGTGCGACGGCAATCTATCCAATCGCGCCGCTATATCATGTAAATCATTCATAGCACTCCACCAGTATTCCCTTAAGCCCAATGGGCGATACGTTAAACCTACCTATACAATTCATTGTCCGCTTGCAATAAAATCGCAGTTCCACGCTGGTGTTTAGCGTTAGAAGCACTCACTACGCCCAATCATCAAAGCGACTAAACATAGTGCCTTGAATAGCATACAAGAGCACCCCCCCCCACAACAAAGAGCACCCTGCGCCGAGAAAGGAGGAGCGCAGGGTGCTACGAGAGGGATCGGTTATTGTTCGATTTCGCGATGATTAATGATTTCAATCACATAACCAACGGAATCCAGTCCATCAAAGTATGCATATTTCAAACCGGGTGCACCTGTCCCTTCACCCTCGATCCAGATGGACAGACCCTTGTCTAAGAGCATCTGTTTTGCAAGATCGTAGTTATCCACGTTGAACCTAATATGATGTAATCCCGACTGCCCCATTTTCAGATAGTCATGCCAGGCGGTCTTACCTTCTCCAACAGGCTGAATAAACTCTAGATCCACGTCAAAATATGTGTACGAACAAACCTTTGCCTGAGCTTGAACTTCTTCACCGCGGTAGAGCAACGTGTAATCTTTTTCGTAGTTCACTTCGGGCACCAACCCAAAGAGGTCAAGCATGGACTGCTGAGCTACATCCATGTCGGAACAAATAATCCCGATTTGATCAAGCACCTGGCACTGATCCGTTATGGAGCAGTCTTTTACTTTCGGCATACGAGCCTCCTTTACGAATTTACTCCCCAACCGCCATCGAGCATCAATGTCTGTCCTGAGGTATAACTTGCTTGTGGCAAACAGAAGTACAGGATCGCTGCCGCCATTTCGTCAACCGTTCCAATTTTTTTGAGAGGGGTTCGGCTCATCACAAGTTCTTTTTGCTGCGGAAGCTCCTTGAATACCTGTTCGACCATTTCCGTTGCTACATAACCTGGCCCAATGCCATTAACGGTAATTTGATACGGAGCCAAATCAATGCAAAGAGACTTAATCATGCCGATTACCGCTGCTTTGGTGATGGCATAAGGACCCGCATCCTTCATTGGCAAAATGCCACGCTCTGACGCAACAAAGACCATGCGCCCACCATCGGGATTGTTTTTCATCACACGAGCCGCTGTTTGAGCAAGAAAGAAGTTCGCATTGAGGTTAATGTCAAACACTTTCGCCCAATCTTCGCGAGAGAATTCAAGGACATCTTGCCGTGGTGGAGCATAACCGCAGCTAGATACCACAATATCCAACCCGCCGAATTCTTTAACAGCGGTATTCACCACATTATCAATTTCATCCTGCTTAGTAGCGTCGCAGCCTACTGCCACGGCAGTACCACCAGCAGCCTTGATTTCCTCTGCCGCGGAAGCACACCTTTCAGCTGGCACTCCGCTCACTACAATATTTGCCCCAGCAGCCGCCAATGCATTTGCTGCAGCTTGCCCAATACCCGAACTTCCTCCGAGCACAATAGCTGTTTTTCCTGCTAAATGAGTACGCGGGTCCACGCTAAACCAATTCGTCATGAGTTTTCCTTTCCAAAGAACAACACCTCTAACAAAGACGCTTAGTCTTCGCGAACAATCGAATCGTTGATTTCTTCTAAGGTTTTATTTCGGGTCTCCACACCAAATATGGCTAAAATGATCGCGACAACAATGCATATACCGCCGTTCACGAGATAAACCATTTCAACACCTGCAGACTGAAGTAATGCCGCTACCCAATACGGACTCAGAACAGCACCAACACGTCCCACCGCATTTGCAAATCCAGCTCCACGGATTCGTAGTTCCGTCGGAAAGATCTCGCCAATGTAAACAGAGCAGGCAAGCAATGCGTAGTAATACACAAGCGCGCAAAGAACGAACCCTACCGCCATGATTACCGGGATATTATCAACAGGAACCAGGGACCACAGATAGCCACAAACAGCCGTTGCCACAAGAGTGACTACTAATGCTGGCTTTCGATCGAACTTATCCGCCAGCATCGACAAGATCCAAATACCAACAGGCGCTCCGATCAGCATTACAACTGTGATACCGATGGACATAGATACGTCCATGCCTTTCAAAACAAAGATCGATGGAGTCCATCCGCTAATTGTGTAGATTGCCACGTTCATAGCAAAGAGAGCGCAGCACATAGTAGCCGTTCGACGGATCGCGCCTTTGCGGAAAAGAGCGCTCCAAAGAAGCTGCTTTACCTCATCATCAACAGCTCTCTCCGCAACTATCTCTTCATTGATAGGTTCAAGTTCAATACCTTTTGCCGTAAAGCTCTTCTCGGCGGCCGTCACGATCGCATCAGCTTCATCATTGCGTCCTTGAGATGCTAACCATCTGGGGGACTCGGGCATATACTTCCACATGACAACCCAGATAATGACCGACAGCACTCCGATACCAATGAAAATTGGACGCCAACCAACAATAGGCAGAAGAATCATCGTGCATAGAGCACCTAGTGGCGGAGAAAAATTACCGATCAATCCTATGTACCCGGCATACTTTCCTCGCACCGACGGAGGAGTAAATTCTCCAAGTGCACCATACGACCCAGGCAATGCAGCTCCCAAGCCAATACCCATAAGAAAACGCATTGCGATCAAGGCTTCCATATTGGGAACGAACGCAGCAGCAAACGTTGCGATGCAAAATATCAAGATATTAATCAGAAGCCCTTTTCGCCTTCCGAAATGGTCCGCCAAATACCCAGACATTAATGCACCAATAAGATAGCCAAGCATAGTCATCGAAATAAACGTTGCATTCAAATCGGCTGTTGACCACCCATCTTTTAGCAACTGAGCGATAATGCCGCCACCGACATACTGATCAAGGCAGTCACAAAATATCGCCCCACCAAAAATGACTACGATTCTTCTTTGCCATGTTCCAACAGGCAAACGATCGAGTCGAGCAGCTATGCCGTGATACGACTTAGATAACAAGTCGCGATCCGCCTTCTCTAAACGCTCGCATCTTGCATCTATTTCAGCAGCTGATACCATCAGGCACCCCCTTTGTCTTGTCGACATATTTTAGATTTCCCTAAAATCTTTTAATATTGTCGCGACTTAGATAAGAGAATGCAGAAATCGCTTTAGAGAGATTATTTTCTTTAAATTGGGCACTTTCCCTAAATGCCCTCGTAATCTGTACACTAACGTGATCTCCCTCAAAACTCGCCCCTCCGGAAAAGCAAGTTTTAATCCCCAAATCTATACCCGAACTATATCAATTCTAAATTCTTTTCTCAATATGATTTTAGATTTATTTTATTTTTCAGAAGTATCAAGAAAGGAGCGTACCGTCATGCAGCGTCGCTTCAGCGCCATTCAGCGTCATTTGACGTCATGTGGCGACATTCGACACCATACGACGTCATATGGCGTCACCCTTACGTCATCCGACGTCGCTCTAGCGCGGTTTGGTGACATCTGGCGACACTTTGGCGCCACTTCGCGCCAGACGACGCCACTTGACGCCACCCCCGCCACTCACCCCCCCCCGCACCCAAAACAAACCGCTAAATAAACCCAAATTCAACCGCACCATTTCTTTTTTTGCGACCTTTGCTTTTTACCATGCAATCAAGCAGTCGAATGGGAGACTCGTGCAGGGGGCTCTCTCCTCTTTCTGCCTAGCGCGTGAAAGCCTGCGTCACTCGCGCTCTTATCCATTTCGGAAACAGAAAGAAGGTGTAATCATGACAGCAGACACCAAAGCTCGCCTTGATGCTAGAGCCGACAACCTCTCCGCCCTCGATCGTGCCGAACTCAACAAAACAACGCATGGTATTGCAGCTCGAATCGACCGTATGCCCGTTGGGCGTTGGCAGAAAAAGCTCATGTGGCTTTTCGGCGGCGCTATCTTCATCGACTCTTTGGATAACTACGTTGGTGGCGGCATCTTAGCTCAGCTCGTAAGCGAAGGCTGGTCCACCATCGACCAGAACTCTCTGTTCGTCTCCATGACCATGTTCGGGTACCTGATCGGCTCTTTCCTGTCAGGCTATCTGGGCGACCGTTTCGGAAGACGCAAGGCGTTGCTCATCAATGTAATGATCTTCACCGTGGCGACGTTCTTTGCTGCATTCGCTCCTTCAATGAACGTCCTCATCGCTGCACGCTTCCTTATGGGTATCGGCTTAGGCGCGACCATGCCTGGCTGTTACGCAGCATTCCCTGAATATCTCACTCCTAAGATCCGAGGAAAATACTCAGGTTATATTGGATTGATCGGCAACGTTTCGCCTCCGATCGGCGCGCTTCTGACCATGCTCATCATTCCGGTAGTTGGCTGGCGCCCCATCTTCATCCTCATCTCCATCGTTGCTCTTGGTATCTGGTTCCTCATCTTCAAGTTCCTCGACGAAAGCCCTCGCTGGTACACCTCTAAGGGTCGCTACGACGAAGCTGACGCGAAGCTCACTGAAGTAGAGAACGCCTACCGCTCTCGCGGCATCGAAGTACCCGAGCTCACTGACGAGCAGCTCGAAGAAGTACGCAAGGCGAACGAGGAAATGAACGAAGTAGTAGACCTTCCTTGGCGCGCACTGTTCGGCAAGAAGATGATCCGCCGTACCATCACCGTAAGTGTTGGCCTCATGGCAATGAACCTCGTCGTTCAGACCATCACGAACTGGACGCCCACCCTGTTCGTTATGCAAGGCGTTGACGTAGGCAAGTCGCTCTACATGACCGTTATCATGCTCATCGGCTGTCCGGTCGGCGTATTGATCGAATCCCTCTTGGTAGATAAGCATCCGCGTAAATGGGGCATGGTGATCCTGCTCATAGCCATCGCTATCGCAGGCTTCGCATGGTCGCAGCAGACCGACCCCACGATCGTCATGGTCGTTGGATTCATCCTGTGCGCTCTTACTTACTACTACGCACTGGTCGCGTGCTCGGCCTACCTGGGTGAAGTGTTCCCCACCGAGCTGAGGCTCCGTGGTGGCGGCTTCGCTAACGCAATGGGACGCGTAGCGGCTATCGTTTCGCCTTCGATCATCGCAGGATGCTTCGCAGCAGCGAACCCGGCAGGCGCTGTGTACACCTTTATCGGTATCACTCTGTTCGTCATGGCACTCATCATTGCGATCTGCGGTGTCGAAACTCGGGGACAGACGCTTGAAAAGATCAATGACGAGGTCGTTCAAGAATACCGGGACAAGCAGAAGAAATAACCACCCTCATGTGACAGCTGCCTCCTTTTCCCTCTTGTCATAGCTGTCACCCACCGGCCTTGCGGATCGAGCGCATCTCGAACTTGATTCGCAGGGCCGCCTTTACCTAAAACCATTAGCAAAGGAGGATCCCCATGAAAGGACTAGAAGGACTCCAAGTAGTAGAACTGGCCAGCTATGTCGCAGGGCCCGCCTGCCCGCGCGTTCTGGCGGAAATGGGAGCCACGGTCTACAAGGTCGAACCGTTCGAAGGCGATGACTACCGCAACAACGCCAGCGGATTCGGCATGCAGAAGACCGATATTGATGATCCGGCCTTCGACCTCTGCTCGACGAACAAGAAGTTCCTGAGCGTGAACCTGAAAAGCCCTGAAGGAGCCGCGCTTTTGGATAAGCTCCTGCAGAACGCGGATGTCATGGTGACCAGCTTCCGAGACAAGGGGCTTGAGCACCTGGGGCTCGACTACGAAACGGTCAAGGAAAAGTATCCCCGCCTCGTCTGGGCGCAGATGCGCGGCTTCGGCTGGCGCGGTCCGGAAAAGGACTCCCGCGGATTCGACAACACCGCCTACAACGGACGCGGTGGCGTGTTCGCAAGCCTTCCTCAGTCGGACAACTTCGCACCCGTCAACATGCCCAATGGATTCGGCGATTTCCAGTGCAGCTTGGCGCTCACGGCGGGTATCTTAGGCGCGCTTTACCGTCGCGAAAAGACCGGCCTGGGCGACAAAGTGACCGTCAATCTGTACCACGTTGCATGCTGGGCCATGCAGATCGGTCTTGCTTCAACACAGTTTGGTGACGTATGGCCGAAGAGCCGCAAGAACGCCGCAACTCCAACTAATAATACCTACATGGCAAAAGACGGCACCTGGTTCATTCTGTGCATGGGTTCATCCGATACGTACTTCCCCACCGTTATGCACTTGCTCGGGCTCGACCACCTGATCGACGACGAACGGTACAATACCCTTGCAGTTATGAATGCGACCGGCACCAACAAAAAGGTCATCCAGTGGATGGAAGAAGCGTTCGCGCAGCACGATTTCGACTATTGGGAGAAGGTGTTCAAGGAAAACTCCATCGCGTACCACAAGCTCTTCCACTTTGAAGATGTCCTCGTAGACGAAGAGGCATTCGCTAACGATATCCTGCGCAAGCTTCCCTACGACGAATACGGCGAAAAGTGCCTTGCCACCAGCCCGATCAGGCTCGAATCAGTCGGCGACCCCGTACTGTATCGCAGCAAGTCTATCGGCTATGACACTGAAGAGGTAATGCTTGATTTAGGTTACGGGGAAAACGAGATCTCATCGCTCCAAGAACAAGGTGCTGTCAGAGTCTATGCTGGCCCCGAATTGCCCTCCTCCGTTACGCAACCAAGCTATGGCCCTGATTCCATTCGGGATTAGAAAGGAGGGGCGTCATGAAACCCTACGAAAAGCTCCTTGAGCCAATTTCCATAGGAGATGTCGATATCAAAAATCGTTTCGTCATGCTGCCTATGACTACCGAATTAGTAGACAACTACTACATCACTGACGCCATCGTTGACTTCTATGAGCAGCGGGCGAAGGGTGGCGTGGGGCTAATTGAGGTGGGGTCCGTATACATCAGCGATCTCTTCGACACTCAGCCCAAGTACTACACCACCACAGGGGCCGTTGGCATGTGGGACGACTGCTTCATTCCTGGCTGGAAGAAGCTCACCGATGCATGCCACAAGCATGGCGCGAAGGTAGCCGGACAGCTCCAGCTCTGCTATGAATGGCGCGCCTCCGGCGACGATCCGCTCGCATCCTACGCTCCTTCAAAAGACGTGGTCAGCGGGCCCTTTATTGGAATGCCCGACCACGAGTACACCGTAGACCAGATCAAGTGCGTCGTCGAACAATACGGCCAGGCTGCACGGCGCCTTGTCGAGGGCGGAGCCGACATCATCGAAGTACATGCCGGTATCGGATATATGATCATGCGCTTCTTGAGCAAGTATTCCAACCATCGCACCGACGAATACGGTGGCAGCCTGGAGAACAGGGCGCGGCTCCTCACAGAAGTGATCGACCGGATCCACGAAACGTGCCCCGGAACGCCCATCCTGATCCGCACGTCGGCAGACGATCTTATGCCCGGCGGCAACCGCATCGAAGACACCTTGGCGCTCATCCCCCTAGTGGAAGCTCATGGGGTCGACGCATGGAGCATTCAGGTCGGATTCCACGAGGCACCCCGCCCCGTAGCTAACTCGCTCGTACCCGAAGGCGAATTCATCGATCTGGCGAAAGCCGTTCGCGCGGTCACAAAGCTGCCCGTGTTCCCCGGCACCCGCATTACGAACCTGTCGCTTTGCAACAAGGTAGTCGAAGAGGGTTATGGCGACATGGTAGGCATGGCACGTTCGTTCATCGCGGAACCGGAATTCGTCAACAAGGTCGCAGAGGGCAGGCCCCAGCAGATCCGCAGTTGCATTGTGTGTAGCCGCTGCCTTGATCATAGCTTCCTCGGAAAGCCCATTCAGTGCTCGGTGAACGCCAACGTCACCAACTACGCACTCGGGCTTCCGGAAGACCACCCCGCGCCGAAGCAGAAGCACATCGTCATCATTGGCGCCGGCCCTTCGGCGCTCGAAACTGCGCGAGTCGCCAGCATACGTGGCCACAAAGTGACCATCTTGGAAAAGCAAGGGCGCATAGCCGGCCTGCTTTCAATGGCCCAGGTTCTGAATCCTTGCATGGAACCCTACGTGAACTACTGGAACGAAGAGGTCAAGACCCTCAAGAACGTCGATATTCGACTGAACACCGAAGCGAGCGTCGAAACCATCCAGTCATTGCAGCCCGACGAAGTCATAGTCGCCCCAGGCGGCAAGATCATCAGCATTGATGTTCCCGGCATTAACGGCAAGAACGTGGTGAGTTCGCAAGACGTGAAGGAAATGGTGAGCGGAAATGTGCCCGAGGGGAAGGGGCTCCTGTGGTGGAGCGCCGTTCAGGCCATCAAAGCCCAAGGCGGCACCGTGAAGTTCATGCGGACCGGCTTGAAGATGCACACCATTCTCGGCCAGCGCCTCGTTATCGTAGGCGGCGGATTCGCAGGTCTGGAATGCGCATCTGCCATGCTGGAAGGGCGCGAAGTGACCGTGATCGAGGAAGGCCCCAAACTGGGCAATGGCATTGGGATCATTGACAGAAAGCCCCAGATAAACAGCATCAAACAACGCGGGGGCGTCTGCCTTACCAACACCAAGCTCATTGGAGTGACGAAACAAGGAGCGCAAGTCAAGAACACCGAAACGGGCGAAGAGAGCCTTATCGCGTGCGACACGGTCCTGCTTTCTTTGGGAGTGGAGGAGAACCGCGAGCTGTATGAGCGCATACGCTCCGCCTTCCCACAGGCGCAGCTCATCGGAGATGCCACCTGTCCCAGAGGCACCGTCACAAGGACCCTCGAAGCCATCAATGCGGGTTACCAGGTTGGCATGGCAGTTTAGCTTGCAACCTCATTTAGCCCTCAATGATCAAGAGCCCTGGTCACCAAGCCGGGGCTCTCGGTTTATCGGAGACACGTTGAACGCAACCACTATACCTATTGCAGCCCCAGCGCCACCTCGACCAGCATGACCACCGCCGACCCCGACGACCAGCCCGACCCCGACCAACCCAGGCACCGCATAAGACATGAAGCCGAACTCATATAGGCCTGTTCATTTTGGAGACCATTATGGATTTTTCTTCTAAAGAACCTAATGCATCTTTGGGTGACATCCCACCTGAAGAAACGGATCTGAACTATGCTTCCGTATTTGTACGTTTCACCAATCAGGTAATCAGAAAATGCACTTCAGACAGAGAATTCGACGAGCGTATTCTCATCCGACTTGATGCGCTGAAGAACGTATATCAGGCTAACCTTACGAGCGTAGTCGCTATCAATTTGCGCACCCTTGACGCGAACACTATGTTCTCATCCGAACACGGTCGGCGACCCCTCAATGATTCTCTGGCTTACAGCCTGAAGGAATTCGTCCAAGAACAAAGCCTACAGAAGCTCGAAGAAGACAAGATCTATTACTTCATCCGCAACGAAAAGGGCGTCTACCGACTGGACCCGAACAAAAGAGTCGGCGAACGTGAGCACCTTCTTATCTGCTACCCCCTGATCAAAACAAGCAATACCCTCTGGCTGCTCAACGTGGTGAATCCGCGGCGTTTTTCGGAATACACGCTCTCCACTTCGCTTGCGGGAGATGCCATCAAAACCGAGATCTCCAAGCGACTCATGCTTGAAGAAATAGCAGGAGGAAGTACCCCGTTCTTACAGACCGAACTTCCCGAAGCAGGCATTTTTGTAAAGATGCTCGGCATGTTCCAACTTACAAGCCGCCAAGGGACCATCGATTGCAACTCTATCGGCGGACACCAATGCACCTTGCTTTTAGCCAACATGCTCCTTCACCAGCAGCGACGTATATCCACACAGGAAATCGCCGAGATCCTGCTGGGAAATTCACTGGCGGACAACCCAAAAAGTTCGGTGAAGAGCGCGATCTTTCGCATTCGTAAAGCGCTCGACCCCGTACTTAGCGAAGGGCTCATCCTTTCGCAGAACAACTCCTATTTCATCAACCCTGACTACGAGATCATCCTCGATGCAAGCCAGTTCGAGCTGTTCTGCAACATGGCAAAGAAAAAGAACATTTCAGATATCGAACGGCTCGCTCTGCTGGAATACGCCATAAAAATGTACAGTGGCAACTTGCTGCCCGGCCTTGAGACGGAGATCTCACTCATGGGGCACGCCACCTATTACCTGCTGCTTTTCGACAATGCACTGGAAGAGTATTTGAATATCCTCGCGCAGAACAACAAGTTCGAACGGATCTTCCGTACGATCGCCCATCTGTCGACCCAACAGAAGGCCAACCCTGAAGTGCACCTGATCCTTATAAAGAGCCTCATCGCGATGGACCGGCGCGACCTTGCGCTCGCGCATTATCGAAAGCTGGAGAACCACCTTTCGCAAGAAATGCTCGACGTTATGCGGGAGCATCTAGCAAAGACAGAACCCCCCCCCATGGAGGCGTTAACGTTTTCTGCTTAATAGACTCAGCTTGATTTACGCGCGATGGCGCGGCGCGTTCTCCTGGCGATGCGCGATGTAGGCCCGCCTCATCCATCGCCACAGCGCTAGCGCTTTGATTCATGCCGCGTAAACCCTCTCAAGAGGCGCGTGTGATCTTCTTTTTGGCATATAATCAGGTACTTCTTGTTCAGGTAGAGTATTGCTTTTATTATTTACAAGAATCAAAGAACCTTACTCGAAAAGAAAGAATACGCATGCCTCAGGTCAACCTTGTCGATCCCCTACAGTCTTGCAGAATCGTTGCTGCATTCGTTTTCTCCATTTCCGCCGGCTGGGCTATATCCCTTTATCTAAACATCCAACCTCAAGCTCTCATTTGGCTCGCTTTCTCTGCCTTAGTTGCCCTTTCTCTACGAGATGCCGCAAAAGAAACAAATGAACATCCAAGAACAACCATATGGTTCGCCGCTCTTTCTTTTTTCTTTACCCTCTCTTTAATTGCGGGTGAGCATATTGTTCTTGGCGAATCCGGTTATTCTGGCCTTACAAGCGAAAACTATATTTCCACATACGGATTCATTGACCTCTTCGCTTTCATATTGATGTGGCCAAGTTTTTGCCTACTTTTCCTCTTTGGATTTCGTACTACACGCAAATTGACCACATCAAAAGCGTTGCCTTCCCTTCCCGACTACTCACCGCTCGGTCTAAAGACCATAGGCACCTGTGCCATAGCTATATTCATCTGCTGGTTGCCTTATCTTTTCCTTTATTGGCCTGGCCTCATTTTTGGCGACAGTCTCTCATCCCTCGCGCAAGCAACCGGCAACGCAGCCTATTCAAACCATCATCCTTTCCTTTACACCATCTTTATTAAATGCTGCTTATGGCTTGGCGGGCACCTTGGCATGGACGCCGAAGGAGGCGTTGCGATATACAGCCTGCTGCAAATGGCGTTCATGGCATGGTGCCTTTCCTATTTGTCTATCTGGATCTGCAAGCGCACTGGGTTGGGAAAAGTGGTCGCTATTCTCGGAACTGTCGTTTTTGCCCTCTGTCCTTATGTCGCTACTTTTTCCATATCTATGTGGAAAGACCCGGCCTTCTCTGTCGCTATAGCCGTCTTGTCGCTTTTGATATTTGATTTGATTACATCAAAAGGTAATGCTCTAAACAAAAGTAGGCTTTTTCTCCCCGGACTCATAGCCGTTGCACTTATTGCAGTATTTAGCAGAAATAACGGTGTATATGTAGTTGCCCTAACCGCTGCTGTCCTGCTTGCGTGGTTACTTTTTCATCTGACAGGCAAACGCAAAACGTTCAACAATGTTGGCATAGGAGCAGCTTGCTTTTCGATGGTGCTCGTTGTCGCTTTTTCCTTCGTTGTTACAGGCCCCGTTTACAAGGCGATAGGCGTTGCTCCGATTCCAAAGGTCGAAGGCATTGGAATCTTGGTTAACCAGATGGCAAGAGTTGCAGCTCACGACGGAGACATGACGGAGTCTGATAGGGAATACATGAACGCGCTACTGCCATTAGAGATGTATAAAACAACCTATAGGCCTTGCTGCACAGACCTTCTTAAATGGGATCCTAGCTTCAATAACGCAGTACTTGAAAACGGATTCTTTGGTCATTGGATTTCTATGTTTACGCAAAACCCTATGACCTACGTTCAATCTTGGGAACTACAGACCTTTGGTTTTTGGACGGTTAATCGACCCGAATGCTTCTCCGCGATGAACACATCATGGGGAGTCCCCCGCAACACAACCGCTGCCTATCAGGGTGATTTGGACGCATACGGCATTGATGCATCCGTCGGATTGAACGATGACTTCTGGCACAACCTCTTCCCGCACGATGCAACGTCCATCCCGATCGGTTTGGTTTTCTGGTTCATGCTGTATCTAACGGTTTGCCTGGTTTTATTAAAGAAAAAAAGCTGGATTTTGGCAATATTGCCGTCGTTGGGCGTTTTAGCAACAATGGTTATCGCATCACCTATTTGGTACTGGCCCCGCTACGGCGCTGCCGCACAATTCCTTATTCCGTTCTATATCGCACTGGGCTACATGGCCTTCCGAGACAACAGCGCAAAGCCAACCAGGCACAACATCGTAGCCAGATTACGACACTAGCCCATTCGATTCCTTGTGCTGTATCCGAGCTACCAAGCGTGATTTCAGCCTCCTTTAATGGAATACGTCAGCGTCAACCAGGCAGACAGTAGCCTTTGCGTAACCTCTTTCGAGAGTGCCTAGTCCATTCATGTAGCGGCGGCGCGGGCCTACTTTACTCGTCGCTGCAGCACTAGCGCTTCAACTCGCACTATATCGGATTCATCGAAAAAGGTATAAAAAAGATCGAACGGGTTTATCGCCACTTTGCGCACCCCTTCACCAAATTGCTTCTTGATGGACCGCGGGATGTTGCGAGACCCAAATTCCCCAAAACGCTCAATATTATCCAGACACTCCATGACCAGACCGAACACTTTATCCGATTCGACCTTAGCCAGATCAGTTGCGAACCTATCAGAAAACTCAAGCCTGGGCATAATCGGCCCGCTTCCGAGCAACTGCAGCCATCAACTCTTCACGCGAAGAATAATAATGTCCTTCTTCGAAGTCCGTACGCGATTCCCGCAAAGCATCAGCGACCCGCTGCTCGTAAAGAGCATTTTCAACTGCGTCTTCTATTTGGCGAGATAAAAGATCCTCTGACATGAACACGTACTTCCCATGTCCATTTTCGGTGATATACACCACTTCGTTATCGGCGAGTGCTTTGATTTCTTTTTGCTGATTTTTCAAAGCCACCGAAGGATAGATAGCTGGCATGGCTCCTCCTATGTACCTTATTAAGTCCGCTTTTAGGTTCTTATTATATACCTAAAGAATGGGGCACCTCCAACGAAACCGCCTTTCAGTCATGCAATAAATCGAAGCAGAGTCCAACGTATCTTTCCGTACTTACCGCAGCACCAATAATCGATTTAATAAAATGAGCTTACGTCGGACAGATGTTGCGGTTAACCCGCAAAGCCATCGGCATATCTCAGAATTTCGATTTATATCTCAGAATTCTGAGATATTTCGAGATAAATCACGCGCGACGCGTCTTCCTGGCGATCCGCGCCGCCGCTGACGCAGAGACCAACGCCGCAAGAAGCGCGATGGCTGCTGCTATATTCGCCGCATCGCTCATAGCATCGCTCGTTTTGGGGAGGGAGCTGGGCTGATCGGAGGCATTCGCGACGCTGCCGTCCGCACCGTCTCCGTTGCCCACGCCGTCGCTACTGCCTGAGTCGCCGCCATCGCCTGCACCTTCGCCCGAGCCGCCGCCATCATCGGGGCCACTGGGCTCCTTCGTTATCACGATGCGTCCCTGGCCTTCAGGGTCAGCATATTCCTGACCGATGACGCCCTTCAGATCTTTGGTCACGTATTCAATCAGCGCCTGGTTGTCCAACATCACGCTCTCTAGCAGCACGTTCGCATCTTTGAACATGACCATGCCGTCGCCGCCCTGCAGCAACATGTAAGCATGGGACGCAATCGTGTAGGTCTTATCAAGGTCCAGAGCCTCATCGCCCACCATCACGTTCGACACGCGCCGTTGCCCTTCAACCGAAACAAAGTTCCCGTTCGCGTCCGTCACAATCGGACTCGGGATCGAAGCATCCACACTGAACCGAACGCCCGACACCTGGAGGAACCCGCCCGAGTAATCTGGCAGCTTGCGCACACCCATTTCGAGCGCATCCAACAACGTCTGGCCCGTGACCTCCACCAGGCACAGCTCATTGCCGAACGGCTGCACTGCAAGCAGATCGCCATTAGTTATCTCACCAGCGCTAAGCGACGCACGCACGCCGCCGCCATTCGCTAGGCCAACATCGGCGCCTAACCGAGCTCGATACGCATCGGCCACGAAATCGCCCAGGTTGGTTTCCTGCCAACGCACGTAAAGCCCCGTGGCCGCATCTTCTGACTTCAGGTCCACCTGGCTTGTGCCGACCACGGTATTCAGTTCCGCGTTCAGATCTTCATTCACCTTGGCGACCGCGTTCTTCACCGCTTCAGCAGTTTCGCCAGTGCCAGTTTCGACCTGTGCAGCCGGCGTTATGGCAACCGAAACGTCCTTGCCATCTTCCGCATCGGGGTCGATGATCAGCTCACCCACGTTAGCAAGCTTCGTGCCGGTCTGAGCCAGCACCACGTCTTCACCCTGGCTGTTCTGAACGAACTGGGAATACGTCTCATGAGAATGACCGTCAATCATCGCATCGATGCCCGTGGTGTTCGCGATGACCGCTTCGCTCGTCCAGCGGTCGGTGATGCCGGATTCTCCCAGGTGACCTATGGCCACCACGTAATCGGCTCCTGCATCGCGCGCGGCGTTGACGGATGCCTGCACGCCGGCGTACAAAGCGGCACCTGTTTCATCCTGGCAAAAGCCGTACACGCAGTTGCCCGATTCGTCCTGGAAGTTGGCCGGGGACGATTTGGTGAGCGTTTCAGGCGTCGTTATTCCGACGTACGCCACCTTCACCACGCCATCGGCGTCATTGGTGGCGGGAGTGATTTCTTCGTAGGCTTCTATCGCATACCCGTCCAGCGGCGCCTGCCCTGTACGCAGGTCGGTGAAATTGCACGACAGATAGGTGGCCTTCGATGCGGTGACCAGTTCATTGAAACGGTCCATTCCGTAATCGAATTCGTGGTTGCCCGGAACCGCGTAGTCGTACTGCGCGGCGTTCATGATATCCACAATGGCCAGGCCCTTGGTAAGCGTTCCCACGGGTCCGCCCTGTACTGCGTCGCCGGCGTCAACAAGTTCAACGTTGGCCTCGCCATATGTCGCACGCGCCGAATCTGCGACCGACGCCATTCCTACGTAGCCCGCGTTCGTCTTAGTTTCGCCGCTCGTTTTCTCGTCGATCGAGCAATGAATGTCGTTGGTGAACACGATCGCGATTGCGTCACCTTGCGCCGAGGTGTTCGGGGCTGCGCCGCCCCGAGCCGAGGTGCTCGATGCAGTTCCATCCCCCTGAGCCGAAGCGCCCTCCGCAAAAGCTGACGTCGGCACCAACGAACAGGCGAGAACAAGCGCGAAGAACATCGCAGCAAAACGGGTGGCTGTGCTCTTCAGGGGAAGCGCGTTTTTCAAAGGCAGCGTGCTGTTTGCATCAATCACGGTTATGTCCCTATCATCAGGAGTTTTGCATCGGGTCCCTCTGGCGAGATCCCCCCTCGAATGATACAAAAAGAAACGACTCCCAAGGTGTTAATTTCGCCGCTCGCGGCACATGGCACAGGGTTCGCGCATCACGTCCGATAACTCAAAGCCACCCCTCGTTCGAATATGCTTGCGCACGTTTTCGACGTCTCCGTGGCAGGATTTTTCGGTTTTCAACGATTGAAATCGAACTTGGTTGCTTCGTATTTCCATTTCCGCAGGTCAGAGGCTTGTGGCATATCGACTGATTATGGGCGAGAGGTCAAAACGAACGAAAAATCGCCGAAAAACGAAAATTTTTGCCAAATCGACCCGAAATAATTGCGCAAATTCTTTCCGGAATCACAAAGAGGTATTTTCTGCAATCACGGAAGCAGGGCATCCAATATCTCGTAATCTACATCAAGCCCAGGCGGAGAAAGACGCTCGGGTCCATGAAGCCGAGCGGGCATTTACGAAATTGGCCTAAGGCCGAGAGATACAACTTGATCAGCAGGTGACGCATCCGCCACTAGAGCCCACCGAAGCCGAGCCAGCCCCAAACGCTAAGCGCCTTCGATCCTGAAGTAGTCCATTATCTGCCTGAACTGGTCTTGCGCGGTAAGCACCGTGCCTTCCAAAAAGCCAGGTTCCTGGCTGTACTGCGAAAGGCCGCGATAGTAGAAGAGCTTCAGCTCTTCGGTGATCATAAAAGGCGCGATTCCGTGCTTCAGGCATTCCTTCAGCGCAATCAGCCTGCCCACGCGGCCGTTGCCATCTTGAAACGGATGGACACGCTCAAAGTGCACATGGAATTCGATGATTTCATCAAGGGCAACCGTAGCCAAGCCGCGATACCACCCGAGCAAAGCCTCCATCTCTTCGGCCACTTCCTCAGGAGCAGTAGTGCTCCTTCCCCCTACCTCATTCGGGTAGCGCTTGTATTCGCCCACAGCAAACCAATCTTCCGATGCGTCCGTGGTTCCCGTTTTCAACATGCCGTGCAGCCGCTTGACGTACGCCTGGGTAAGCTGCTTTCCTGCGGTTTCTATTACGTAGTCAATGCACCTGAAGTGATTCTGCGTTTCCACCAGGTCATCAATGCGGAACGACGTGGCCTCCTGGTCGGGATCGAGCTCGATCGTTGCCGTTTCAAAAATGTAGCGAGTCTGATCATGGGTCAGCCTGCTTCCTTCTATGTGGTTCGAATTATAGGTAAGGTCAATTTGCAGCTTGTGGTAGATCCCACCCGAAACGCCGGCCTTTTTTTCGGCGCGCAAAACAGAAAGCAAGTCGCGCTTTTCTTTTGCCGCGCCCTTGCGCGTGGGCCTTTCGGCCTCGCAGGGAATCAGCCATTGCTTTCCCGCCAAGAACGCGCCGCTGATGGCGCCATTCGAGCAATAGTTGCGTACGGTGCGGTCCGAAACGCCCCATTTTTCTGCAGCTTCAGCAACCGAAATATATTCAGGCATCGCATTTCCTTCCGTGTGCGGCAAGTTTCTTTAATTTTATCACCTAAAATTTTGCTCTTTTTGCCGATAACGGTAAGGATATAAAATAGTCTTACCTCCGCCCCTCGCGTTTCGTGATTCGCGTTTCGTGACTCCCTCTCGCGATTCATGCTTCATGATTCGCGGTTCATGGCCCCCATGATTCGCGCTTCATGGCTCCTGTCCGTGATTCGCGAGCCAAGAGGATAGGATCGTCCCCCGCAAACAACGTTGCGCAGGTTTTTGAAGGCTTTTTGGCAATTATTTTCGGTTTTCGACGATTGGAATCACACTGAATTATTTCGTATTTTCATTTCCGCAGGTCAGAAGCTTGTGTCATATCGCCCCATCATGAGCGAAGACTCAAAACGAGCAAAAAATCGTCAAAAAGCGAAAATAATTGCCAAATCGACCCGAAATGATTGCGCAAGCTCAAAAGAAGCGTGATTTGTAACTACTTATTATCGAGAAATGCAACTCAGATATTCCTAGACCATCAGGAGATTTGTGTTTCTGCGGTCTTTATTGTTGAGCCTTATTATAAAAAACCGAACATGTTATGATATTGGTGTGCAGACAAACAGATTCATCAAAATATGGTCTAGGAGAGCACTATGACCACACGCGACACTCAATATCTCACAGATGTAAATATTGATTCTGCCTGCTGTGCGGGTTGGGATCCCGAGCTATACACTCTTGATAAAAATCACGCCCTGGAAGCCTTGAACAGCCTAATGGCAGCGGCACCTGAGCACTATCGATACCATCTGGCATCCGAGATCTATCTCGCTCGAAAGCAACAACTTTCGCTCATAATTGATTCTCTCCTCGTTATGCCATCCCGCTCTAACGCAAAGCAACTCCACGAAACTATGCTTTTATGGCTAAATTTCCTTGTTGACATTCCCTATCTAAACGCAAGACTCCTAGAAGATGAAATTGCTGTATGTGAGAATCTTTGCAATCGATCAAGAATGGGGATATCCCCTAGCGCACGTCTCATTTATACGGCATATCAAACATTCAACAATAAAGAGAGCTATGGCTCCTCTTTTCGAAAAGCGCTTCAAAAGCGCCTTGAAAACCAGAAATCGCACGAAGAGCATGCGCTTTCTATCGCAATCGAGCGAGCCCAGCAAAGGAAGGTGCTTTACCAACAACTTGGCATACAACCCGAAGCGGCTCTCGACCATCAGGAGAAAGCCACCTCTCCCACAAAAGATCAACTTGATTCCTTAAAAGCCTGCCTTTATCAAACAAAAAAGGACATTGAGAAAATCGAGGGCTTTTCTGGTAAGGACCTCTACCAGGGACAACTTTCAAATCTCCTTGGGCAACTATCAAACTGCAAGCCGTACAAGATAGCCCAGAAACATGAAATACGGGAACGGATAAAAGCTCTCGAAGCAGATATCGACTCTATAGCAGAAAAATACGCACCGACGATTACGCCCCTACAGGACGAACACGGGTGGCTTGAGGTATATATCAAGGGCGTTGAATCGAGTCTTTGATGACTTTGTGCGCAATGATAATATTCCAACGCAAATACCCGTAAATAGCATTCATGCTTTCAATCCGACAAACACTAAAGGGACTCACCATGGCAAATAAAGCAACAACGGAATCCCTCCGGCAATCACACACAAAACAAGAAGCCCGATCTGCGCTTACAAGGCAAAAACTTCTTGAGGCTGCGGTTCACATCATCCAAACCGAAGGCATTGCTGCGCTTAATGTCAGAGCCATATGTGAACAGGCCGGACTTTCCACGGGAGCGTTCTACCATCTATTCAACAGCAAAGAAGATGTAATCAACTATTATTTGAACTCCACCTTCGAGCGCTACAAAGAAGAAGCTCTCAACAGCACTGCTAATCTTTCCGCAACACAGAAGGTGCGCAATATCTACCAATACACGATCAAGTGCTATATGGAAGCCGGATATGAATTCATGACCGCCTTCTACTCTCCCTCAAATGCAATGCTTAATTTCCGCATGCGCCCGAACGACGAACCCGTCGTACTCGAAGAGGTATACAGCTATCTAGAACAAGGTCAGCGGGATGGGTCGATTCTTCCAGATGTTGATCTCGAGGAGGCGAAGCTCGAAATAGCCATGATCGTCACCGGAGCAATGTTCTACTGGTGTGTATTCAAGGGCGACATGGATGCAGCTTCCATAGTCGATAGGAACCTAGCGAACTATCTTTCCACCCTCGAAACACCACAGGACCTTTCTGCTGACCTTTAACGCGCCTCTGCCCTGCATGGAAAGCGCCCATCTCGATTACTCAAGATGGGCGCCTGCATAACCAAAACGGGCATTTTAAGAACGAGCTTCCATTGCCTCCTGAAGCCCTTGCAGCCGAGTCTCAAACTGAGCCTCAGAGAAAACTCTCGGATCGGCTTGATCGGCATCGAACATGGTGTATGGAAGATCATGTATATCTGCTAACTGCCGCTCCATCTCGAACATAATTCCCACCCAAGGCTTACAGCTACGCATAACGTTACACAAAATACCGTCGCATTTATAACGGTCGATCAATCCACTGCGGAAATTTTTAGCAATTTTGATTCCTTTTGCGTTGTTCGTACTCGAATAAGAAACGCAAAGCTCGTATAGGTTCTCAAAGGTAGTTCCATAATCTCCGGTGTAAGGAGTCCCCACCATATTTATTCCCTTTTCTGCAAGCGAAGCGGAGTTCTGCCGCAAATAAGGCCAACAACATAACCCATCCCAGAAAATACGATGCCGCTCTTCACCAGGGAAGGTCGTTGTTCCCGAGGCTACGCGTTCTTCAAGCTCTTCAACGAATAGCCTTAGAACCTCCGTTGTTTCCTTCTTGCCCCGAGCGATGATCATTAGAGCCATAAAGTTGTATTCGTCGAAGGCACTTGCAGGAGCAGGAACCGTTTGCCCGATAAGATCCATAGCCTTCCGGAACAAGCGGCCGTTTTCGCTCGAGGTTTCTAACACCTCTTGGAAGCGGTTGTAATCAAATGTTTTGCCAGAGATTTCTTCTAGCTGATAGACGATTCCTTGCAGCTGGCTTTTTATATACTCTATTTTCTCAGGTTCGAAATCCGCCTGAGTGCTATACGGAACGTCGAGCATGACGAGCGGAATATCGTATTTCCAAGCAAGATTTTCATACCATTTATTCACGGTCGAACAAATATTATTACCTACACACAAAAAATCAGGCGCAGGGATATCCAAGCCATGACCAAAGTCTTCGTCTCTTTCATCGAACCCAATGCTAATGCGAGCATACGAGCATAGGTCGGCTGAATAGCCTAGACTTTCCGCCTTCTCGCAGAACTGTATCGCTCCCTTCTTCGCCGCAACAGCCGCAGCATGGTTTTCGGGATATACGATTTTTAGGTCCAATACCTCAAAAAGTTCCTTGGCAAAGTTCGATGTTGAATACCCAATAGGCTCTCCAGCCTTTTTCGCCGCTCTAATATCCGAATAAATATCCCCAACGTATTCGCGCATAAGATCACGTGCGCGACTTCGATTCTTCACATAAGTAGCCACTTTGTGCCCCCTTCAGCCCATATGCGGACTTGCTTTAGCCCTAGAATGTGTCGAGCATTTCCTTGAATGCTTGGATCCTCGTCGCCACCTGCTCATTGAAAACATCCTGCGATTCAATTTCCAACATCAAAAATGGAATATGCTCCACATCGAGCTGCTGTTTAAGAACGGGCATATCAAATTCCTCTTCTTCGCAGAACTTGACCACACAGGCTACAACCCCATCAGCATCCCGCTCTCTTGCCAGATCGCTTAGTAATTCGCCTCGTTTTTTATAAGGATCAAGTGCAACAGAAACACCCTCGATATTCGCCCATAACTCAGCCAAAGAATCGAATGGATCTATTCGTCCGGGTACATCGATGGCGTAACGAGCAGATTCAGCAACCGTCAGATCACCAACAACCGCTATGTCATTTCGCTCAAATTCCGTAAGCAACGAAGGAGAGTCCACAAGGATGCCCGTCAAGATAACTTTCTTGCCTGGGAAAACATATTCAGGTTCATAGCTCAGACACGAAATAAGCTCACCCACTAACGCTATATGCTCTTCGACAGGCATGCTTCGCCCTGCGGCATACACAGCCTTGCGAACAGAGGGCGTTATAACATCAGCATGCTTTGCTGCAATGGCAGAGAACTGACGCATTGATTGTCTTTGAAGGTTATATATGGCGATACTTTCCCTCAAAGTGCGCTCTGTGATCTTATTTCCTGATATCTCCTCAAGCCGTGTCGCCACATGCTTCAACTGACCAACCAGATATCCATGAGCTTCTCGCGTATCGCGAACCGCTGGCTGAACGAAATCGATAATGTTGGCATCCGGGCGAGCGAATTTCCAGTTTTCCTCTAGATTGCGCAAGCCGTCGCAAGTAGTAGGAACGATTACCCCTGAGAGCTCATCGTAACTGCCGTCAAGCGCTCGTTCCATGAGAGTGAACAAAAGCGAACAATAAAACGCCGGATAATAGCTTCCGGCAGTCCCCGTCAACGAACCGCCACCCCAAAGTTCTATGGGATGCATATTGGCAGCATAAACCAATTCTACCGGCGCAAAATAAGGTATGCATCCAATGGTCTTTTTGCCATTCGCCCTTGCTTGCTCCACCTGCTTTAATGGATCTTGGACCTCTTCTTCGAAGCGTCGAATAATGTCATGCACCACGCTCACCGCCCCCTCTCTCTTACTGTTTAACCCAACAAATCAAGCAGCACCTTTTTCTGCCATTTCAGCTGCGTACAATGCAGCCCCCAATGCTCCACATATTTGACAGTACTCAGGCACTGTAATATTCACATTCAATTCTCGCTCAAGCGCACGGACAACACCCGCATTCAAAGCAACACCGCCGCTCATAGCAACAGGCTCCTCTGTCGGCCCAAGTCTCTTAACAAGTCCCGCCGTCCTTCTTGCCACCGACTGATGAATGCCAGCAACAATATCGGGGATAGCCTTACCTGCCGATAAGTGAGAGATCACTTCAGATTCCGCAAACACCGTGCAGGTCGAGCTAATGCCAACCGCACTTGACGACTGCGCATCAAGCGCACCCAAACAAGACACATCGCTCTCGAGCACTTGCGCCATCACATCAAGGAAGCGCCCGGTGCCAGCTGCACACTTTTCATTCATTATGAAATTATCGAGTGTTCCATCTGACCTTAATCGCAATGCTTTAACATCTTGTCCTCCGATATCTATGACACTGCGAACACCGGGCACTAGAAAACTTATTCCTTTCGCGTGACAGCTAATTTCGCTAATTTGCTTATCTGCATCTTCGAAGCGCTGCCGCCCATAGCCAGTAGCCACACTAAAATCGACATCTCCCCACTTTAGCCCTGTTTTTTCAAGAAGCTGCGACAAGGCTTTGTCGGCACCGCTCGTGCCCGTGCCCAAAGCACAAACTTCCCAACCTACAAGGTCTTTAGATCCATCAACAACAACTACTTTAGTCGCAGTCGAACCAATATCGATTCCTAGTGCAAACACGACAGCGCTCCCTCTTTTACCTCAGAACTACCCTAAATTATGCTTTGGCTTTTTCCAGCTCACTTACAAGCGTGTCACTCAAGCCATTAGTTTGAGAACTGATATCACTGTACAGCTTCTGAACTCCCTCGAGGGCCATTACCTGCTCAAAGAATGCATCGTCATACTCGATAACCTGCATGCCGCTATCAACCATTGCCTGCTCGTTCTTAGAATCAAGATCCGTCAATTGTCCACGAATGCTGTCCCTAGTTTCGGCAACCGCTTGATTGATCGCTGCCTGATATGCGGGGTCAAGAGAGTCCCACGTTTCCTTATTGATGCTCATTCCGTAGGCGTACAGAATGTGATTGGTCTTGCACAGATATTTCTGCACTTCCTGCAAGCTCGCCCCTACGGTAGTATCGTTCGCGTTCTCCTGGCCATCTACAGTTCCGTTCTGCAATGCAAAGTAAACTTCACTAAAAGCAAGAGGCGTTGGCTCTGATCCGAGAGACTGCCAAAATGCCATATGGTTGGTGTTTTCCATCGTACGAATCTGGAATCCCTTGAAGTCATCAAGCGTCTTCAGTTCTTTATTGGACGTGGCCTCACGGAATGTTCCGTTCTGTAAGAAGCCCAGGTTGTGATAACCAACGTTTTCATAGGCAGCCTGAAGAGACGTAGTGAACTCATTTTCGCCATTCAGCACGGTTTCAATGTCATCGGGATCAGCCGTCGCGAACAACATCGGCAAGTCAAAGGCGGCAAGTTCTGGAACGAACGACACCATCGGCGCAGGCTGAACGGTCACCATGTCAATGTCGCCACTCTGCTCCTGGCGAAGAAGGTCGGTATCGCCACCCAATTCACTGTTTCCGTGATAATCAACTGTGATTTTGCCTCCCGTAATTTCATTTACCCGATCAGCGAACTGCTCAGACCAGAGATTTCCGCTCGACCCCGGGCTTGCACAGTCAGCAAGAATAAGAGTTACCGGCTCTAGATCGGCATACTCAGTGCCCTCAGAAGCATCGGAGGATTTTTGGTCCCCCCCCCGAGCAACCCGTCAGACCGAGCATACTCACGGACAGCAGTGCAGCCATTGCAGCAGCTAAAACGAACCACAATGAATGCCTCTTCTTACATGATTTCTCTGACGCTTTCATTTTTCCTTCCCTTCTCTCTTCCTCTTAATTTGCACTGCCTTCACCAAATCGAATACTTATCCCAAGAACCATGTGGAGAACCAGGGGATGTACACGATCAGGATCAATGCAATTAAAAACGTGAGAATAAATGGCACCGCTTGACGAGCAATCGCCATTGGTTTTTCTTGGGAGATATTCGCCACAACAAATAGGTTCAGTCCAAATGGCAGGGTAGCAAGGCCAATAGCCAAACAACATACCAGTACTACACCGAAATGAACTGGATCCATCCCCATCGCCTCCATAGCAGGAAGCAAGATGGGAGCAAGGATAATAATGGCCGGTCCTGTATCCATGACCATGCCTAGAATAAGGAACAAGACCACGCACACCGTAAGAGCGACCCAAACACTGTCAAAGGTTCCTGTAATGAACGTCGTGATAGCCGACGATGCACCGGTCAAACTGAGCACTCGGCCAAAAGCAGTGGCGAATGCAAGAACGAACGCGAGACCCGCATATGTTCGAACTGCGGTGACCATGATCTCAAGAATGTCCTTGAACTTGATTGATCGATAAATGAACAAGGCCACTATGAGAGCATAAAATACGCTGATGCACGCTGCTTCAGTAGGAGTTACAAAGCCCGCGTAAATACCACCAAGGACGATGATGGGGCACAGCAGCGCCGGAAGACTATCAATAAATAGCCGCCCAAATCCCATGTTCTTGAATTCGCTCATCGCGTCCTGAATGCGCTCACGATTCTCGCCTTTTCGACGGCAGTGAATGATGCAGTAAATCATAAGGCACAAGCCAATCAATATACCAGGCAAAATACCGCCGATAAACAGGTCTCCCGTAGATACGCCCGTAGCCAACGAATACAAAATGAACGGGATAGAAGGCGGAATAATAACGCCGAGTCCACCTGCGACTACGATAATCGCTGCACTCCACTGACGTTCATATCCTAAGCTCACCAAAAACGGTACGCACATCGCGCCTACCGCCGCTGCAGTGGCTGGTCCTGATCCGGAAATAGCCCCGTAGAACAGGCAGGTAAGAATAACCGCGCAGGGTATGCCCCCATGAAAACGTCCCACAAAGAACGCAAAGAAGTTAAAGAGCTTTTTGGAAATACCACCTTCCGCCATAATGATGCCGCCGAAGATGAATAGAGGTACGGCCAAGATGGGTGTGGAATTCGCTCCAGAAAAAGCATTATTGATTAGCTGAGGAATACTTCCTCCTGTGCCGGTAAGAACGATCGGAGAAAGAGACCCGGCAACCATGGCGATACCGATTGGCACCGCAAACGCGATAGCAACAAGAAATACTCCAAATACAAGTATGGCTGGCATTATGAACGCCCCCCTTCAACATCAAGAGCGTCTTTTTCAGAGAGAGATCCAGAGCTGTGCTTCTCTGCGGCCAACTCCTGCTCTACCTGTTCGTCAATACTTCTCTTAGGAGGAACATTGATTTGCTTGATATGAATGAACATCATTTGAAAACTGCGAAGAACGCCCAGGGCAAAGCCAACGAAGACGATGACATACATGATCCACATAGGCAGCATCATCGCGGGAGACAACTCCCCGCTCTCATAAACACCCTGGAGGACATCCACTGAAAAATAGGCTAATACTGCAAGTAGGATTCCGGTAATAATATCCACTACGATGTTTATGACGTTTTCAACTTTCCAAGGAAATGCTTCAATGAGCGCCGTAACCCGCAGTGCGGTCATAGTTCTGATAGTGTACGGAACAGAGATAAAAACCGTCGCGATCCAAACAAAGCGACAGAGCTCTTCTGCCCATGTCAATGTTGGGATGAACGATACATTTCGAGCGACAACCTGCATGAGTTCGCACAAGAAATAATCACCAAGAAAAAGATCAAGATTGCTTCTTCAAAATGGACATCGAACCATTTAACGACAGAAGCACCACGACCATCTTTCTCAGAAGCAAGATTTAACTTCTGGTCTTTCAACGTCGATCCTTTCCGGAACCACAGCCTATTTCATGACTCGCGTCCCTAATTTCCTGGCCCCCGGATTAGAGGCCCCGTATGTTCTACAAAGCCAATCCGACCTCCCGTCCGTCATGAATCGCATCAACGATCAAGTCATTTCCATCACCTTTAGCGGAGCCCGCAATATAGACCTCAATTCCCTCGGCCTTTATCGCCTCATACAACCCCAGATTGGAGCTCATGGCAGGAAGGGTTACTGCGGTGTCGCAGGGTAATTCAAGGAACTTATCCTTTAGATCGACCTGCATGCCTTTTCCCACAAGGCGCATTGCCGATACATTTGTAAAAATCGAAACCTCGTTCTGTTCGAACCAGGGCAGTAAGCGATTCCTATAGCGCGGTGGCATTTGATCAGCGATTTTGTCATCAGAAGAAACTATTGATAGGTTCCTGTTACGCTTCTTTAACCACAAGGCACCTTGCAAACCAGCAATTCCCGAACCGACAACCACTACGTCCTTTCCAATTCCGGGCAGTATGTGCTTTGTTACAGCATTTATCGAAGTGCTACCGAGTAGCTTCAAAGGAAGATCCGCCATGGCTTGAAGTTTATTTACGTCAGTATGATTGCGGAAGTTCTCGCCAACAATTGGTTCGACTTCATATCTTCCGCCACAAGCCACGATGACGGCATCGGGAGACTCCTCCCGAATAGTGTCTACCGTCGCTTCGGTACCTGTCTTCACCTCGATCTGGAGAGATTCTACCGAGTGGACAAGATAATCGAGCGCAAGTTCAACATTGTCCAAATAGGTGCCTTTTATCATGGCTGCAAGCGGCAAATGCCCACCAAGCTTTGCGCTCTTTTCGTATAGTACGACTTCATGTCCGCATCGCGCTGCAGTACACGCAGCTTCCATTCCCGCCGGTCCACCGCCGACAACTAAAACCTTTTTTGGGTGCAGCGTCGGCTTAATATCCAGATCATATCGTCCAAGCGCGGGATTCATCCTGCATACCCTAGGTCCCATTGTGGCGATCTTCCCGCCGCCCTCACACGTCCCGCAACGAGTACAATGCCGTATGTCTTCAGGACGTTGTTCGATGAGTTTTTTCGGCATATCCGGATCAGCCCATAATGCTCGATTAAAGCCCGCAATATCCGCCTTGCCCTGAGACAGAACTTCTTCTGCACTGTTTTCATCAAGACGCCCCACGCATACAACCGGGATATCCACTACCTTCTTTATCGCCTCTGTCGCAGGAATAAGGGTCCCTTGCCCCTCGAAGTCTTTGATATATGGCTTCATGAACCCATCAGGCTCGGGATATGGAAAATAATCAACAGGGAGATATAGCATGGGAGAATCGATTCTTCCGAATCCTTCTCCTGTTATCGAAAGGTAGTCGGCGCCTTGGCTTTCGAACACCTTTGCTATTTGGCATGACTCCTCTACGGTCATGCCTCGCTCATTACCGAACTCAATGCCATTGAAACGAACTCCCATAAGGAAATCATGCGGGATATTTCTTCGCACTTCCTGCATTATTTCACGAGGTAAACGAGTGCGATTTTCAAACGAGTCTATTCCGTACTGATCCGATCGCTTATTCCATACCCTTGTTAAGAAGCTTGCCATGAAATAGCTATGAGCCGCATGTACTTCCAGCCCATCAAAGCCTGCTCGCACCAGCCTATCCACAGCAGCAAAATAGTGCTGCTTCATGATTTCGATTTCCTCAAGGCTCAATGCACGAGGCGACGGATCATTTAACGGCATCTCTTCGTCGCTCAATGCCGAAGGTCCTACGGGATCAGTGAAATCAGCTGGTCCAGCATGATGCAATTGACCGACGATCAGCGACCCATTATCATGCACGAGTTGCACAAGCTCTTCTAAGCCAGGAATAAACTTATCGTGCCATACGCCGCCCATAGTGAATCGAGAATCGTCCCATGGCATAAAGGCGAGCGTATCAACCACGACCATAGCCGCTCCGCCAGCGCTTATTTTGTCAAAAAGAGCTTTTACACGTTCAGTTACATACCCATCTTGCGACCAATACCGACTTCCTGCTGCCGTTTTTATAATGCGATTTCTTAACGACCTTTCCCCCACTTTGATAGGAGAAAGCAACGTAGTATACCTATCGCTCATAACAACAGCCTCCCTTCAACATGTCGCATGGGACGATTTGGGTCTTTGTTCTAAAACGCAGTCATAAGAGGAGCTAAAGTGTTGATGGTCATGCCGCCATCGACAAGCAACACGGAGCCAGTAATGTAACTTGCTTCATCGCTCGCAAGAAAATAAGCTGCACTTGCTTGATCGGCCGGCTCTCCAACACGACCAAGTGGCGTCATGGCGTTACGCTTTTCCCGCGCACCAGGTTTATCTATCCGCTCACGATTGATATCGGTATACGTATGACCAGGGGCAAGCACGTTCACGCGCACTTTACGAGAACCCCATTCACCAGCAAGCTGCTTTGATAGCATGATGATTCCTGCCTTCGAGGGGCTATATGATCCCGAGATAAAAATAGGATTAACGCCACCAAGTGAAGCGATATTGATAATGGCTCCACCTTTATCGAACATCTCCTTACCGAAAGCCTGGCAACAGAAAAACGTTCCGGTTAAATTGACGTCAATACAAGCTCGCCAGCTTTCCTCAGAAAGCGACTCAAGGGGTAGACTGCCTGCTCCTTGATAGGCTGCACCACAAATCAAAACATCAACTTTTCCAAATAGCTCAATCACTTTGTCCTTAGCGGCATGGACCTCGCTTCTATCCGACACATCGGTATGGATAAATGTCACGTTGTTGTATTCGGAAATCCACTCCTGGGCGCATTCATCAAGAACATCCAATACAACAACGTGGCAATTCGGCTCTTTTTCGATGAAGGTTTGACAGGTTTTCGCCCCAATTCCATCAGGCTTTGAAGCTCCCGTTACAACAATTACACGACCGTTTGACGCATCCATGTGGATCTCCCTCCCCCACATTTATACATAACACGTTACGTAACATGTTACATAACATGTTATCATAGTACATCATCGGCCGAGTTTTTCAAGCACCCAAATCAGAAGGAGTGGTGATTATGAATTCTCCATCAGTTCCTATCAGCGGAAAAACGCACCTTGTTTCAATGATCGGAAGCCCCGTTTCACACTCGGTCTCTCCCGCAACCCATTCGCTCGCTTATAAAAAACTCGGTATTGATGCCGTATTTCTCGTGTTCGACATTGGAAACGAAGACCTTCCTGCTGTTATGAGTGCTTTTCGCGCGATGGACGGATGGGACAGCACCACCGTCACCATGCCTTGCAAGCAGGCCATAATTCCATTTTTGGATGATTTAAGCCCTGAAGCAAAACTTTCCGGAGCAGTGAACGTCGTCAAGAAAGAAGTCGACGGGCGCATTGTTGGCTACAATGCGGATGGCGCAGGATTTATGAATAATCTCATTAATCATCACGTAAAAATAGCCGGCTCAACCATGACCCTATTGGGCCCTGGTGGTGCAGGGTCAGCCATTCTCGCTCAAGCAGCTCTTGATGGAGTTACAAGGATCGATGCTTTCGCCCGAAAAGGAGGGTCTTCTTACACGGAAGCCTTCGCGTTAAAAGAAAGAATCGAACGGGCCACTTCCTGCAAAGTGAACATATATCCCTTCGAAGATGAGGCCCAGCTAAAACGATCGATCGAAGAATCAGACATCCTTGCCAACTGTACGAACGTTGGAATGGGCAACGGCAACACCGATACACCCATCCCTTCGAGCCTCATTAAACCAGGAATGGGAGTCGCCGAGGTGATAAACACCCCTCGCGAAACTCAGCTGCTAAAAGAAGCAAAGAAGCTTGGTTGTCGGACCTTCGGCGGATTAGGCATGAATGATCAACAGGCGGTCGTTGCCGACAAAATACGCTTCGATATAGAGATCCCCATTGAGGAAATACGCGCTGAACTTTCATCAGAATAGCTCGTTCGATTCCTTCCTCTCTTCTGGCGGCCGTCCCCCTTACCATAACTCCCCCCGGCCGCCTCCCTTTTCTCGCACTAAAAGCACTCATGAAGCAAAGTATCCTTAGCCAATATCCAGATATCAGCGCAACCCACTAACCCCGTGCGAAAAAAATAGCGTGCAGCAAGCATATATTTGACGATCTTGCAAAAATAACCACTTCCACACGAACAACCTCGTATTCCGCAGAACAACGTTGGCATGCAGTCGACTTACACCTCACACTCAGCGCAACACCCCACGCCTCACATCTCACCCGAACAGTCGCGCCTTTGCTCCTCGCGCTTCATGATTCACGTTTCGCGACTCCGCCTGTGATTCGTGTTTCATGGCTCTCCCCCGTGATTCGCGCTTCATGACTCCTGTCCGTGATTCGCGAGCCAAGAGGATAGGACCGTCCCCCGCAAACAACGTTGCGCAGGTTTTTGAAGGCTTTTTGGCAATTATTTTCGTTTTTTGACGACTAAAACCACGCTGAATTATTTCGTATTTCCATTTCCGCAGGTCAGAGTCTTATGCCATATCGTCCCATCATGAGCGAAGGCTCAAAACGAGCGAAAAGTCGCCGAAAAACGAAAATAATTGCCACGGCAACCCAGAAAAATTGCGCAACTCTTCCTGGGGGCGCACTGCACTCGATGCAATCGCCCTCATGGCTATCCATGCCCCACGCTATCGCCTTCGCAGCCATGTCGCACCCGGCGTATCGTCTTCGCAGCCATACCGCGCCCGAATCGCGCGCCTCCTGGTCATATCGCAGTCACATCACGCTCAACCCGAGCCACTGCGGCGACTCATCGGCGCCTCCCGCATGTTTTCGTCCCACAGAACAGTAAAGGGGGTTCAGCGAACTGAACCCCCTGATACCAGGTCAACGCACAAAGAAGCACTATTCGATACTGCCGCTCCAATGAGGAGCACGCAACACCCGCATCCTCGCGCTTACACGCACCAACACTGCGCGGTCGCACGCGACCCGCACGCAACCTTACGTTCGCGCCGACGCGGCCTCGTGATTACACCGGCGGTGCCTCACGCTTGCACGCGCGACACGCCGCACCACTACATCGGTGCCGCCGCACGCGTCAACACCACGTCCCGGCATCCCCGCGCACCGCGCTGCGCTACTTGTCTTCTTCGCCTTCTTCGGCAGACTCGTCGCGCTCGATCCTCACGCCGATCTTGTCAATACGCAAGCCATCCATCAGGTTCGCGCACAGCGTGTACTTCTTGCCGTCATTGGACAACTCGAAGGTATCTCCCTCTTCAGGGATCTTATCAATCAGGTCGAGCATCAGGCCGCTGGCTGTCTCGTAGTCATACACCGGCACAGGCTCGAAGCCCAAGAACTCAACGAACTGATCCACCGGCAACGATCCGTCAACCAGGTAACGATCATCTCCTACCTTGAGTATTTCGTCCTGATCGTCGTGTAGATACTCATCTTCCATGCGGCCAATGATCTGCTCGACCACGTCCGACATAGTAACGATACCTGCAGTACCACCATGCTCATCAACGACCACTGCGATCTTGGTATGCTTAGCCTGCAGCATCTGCAGCAACTTCACGATAGAAAGGCTCTCCGGTACCACCTGAACGGTGCGAATGCGAAGATCCTTCATCGTAGAACCCTCGGGCAACAAGTATGCGTCCTTGATGTGAACGAAACCGATGATGTTGTCCTTATCCTCACGGAACACCGGATAACGAGTGAATTTGTTCTTGCCCATCAGGTCAAGGTTGGTTTCCAGATCATCATCCAGGTCGATCGCCATCACTTCGATACGCGGCGTCATGATGGACTTAGCATCCTTGTCGTCCAGATCGAAAATGTTATCCAGATACTGGTACTGATCCTGCTCGATAGAACCGCTCTCAGCGCTTTCCTCCAAAAGGATCTTGATCTCCTCTTCGGTGTAAGCGTCGTGTTCCTTGGAAGGATCATGCCCAGTCAGGCGCATAATGCCATTGGTCAGCGTATTGAACAGCCACATAATGGGATAGGTCAACATATAGAACGCGTGCAACGGACCGGCCGTATGAAGTGCATAGCTTTCGGTGTTCAGAATAGCCATCGACTTGGGCACCAATTCGCCCACTACCACATGCAGCGCGGTCATGATGAAGTAACCGATTGCAACCGAAATGGCCGTTATCGCCGCCGCGGGCAAATTGAACGCCGCGAACACCGGATGGAACAGAGCCGAAATGGCCGGCTCGCCCAACCAACCAAGAGCCAGCGAAGCGAGTGTAATACCCAGCTGACACGCTGAAAGATATGCGTTAACGTTCTCGGCAATATGTAAGGCGCGCTTAGCACCCGCCTTACCTTCTTCCAGCAACAGTTCGATCTGTGATTTACGCACACGAACCAACGAGAATTCCGCCATAACGAAGAAGGCGTTCATCAACAGAAATACCACTACTAATAAAAGACTTACCCAAATCGGCATTGATCAATCGTTCCTTTCGATTAGCCGCAAACACTCACCAAAACACAACCGAGGTTCTACACGGCCATCTCCTCCTTTGGGGTGCGGGCATAAAGAAACGCAGCCTTGACTTCACACGAAGACCTAGACCGCGCTGGGTTCCAGAAGAAACGAATATGTGAGATAAAGCGCTCTCGGGCCGAACTACATCGACCACCGCCGTCGGAGTCGTTCACGACAGCTGAATCTCCTGTTCTGGCAACAATATCTTTCGGACACTGTTCCCGTAGTCATATATTGCTCAATATGGTATCAATGCGCTGCCACTTGTCAATCAAAGCATTTATAAGTGCGGGCTCTTTGCAGAAAAATCAAAACTTAGCGAAGATCGAACAGCGCTCGAGCGATTTCTGACACCTGCAAGCGATGGCTTTCACTATCAGGCGCACTGCACATGACCGACATCACGTACGTCCTACCCTGATATTCAATGATGCCCGCATCACACAAACCGCTGAATCGCGTGCCGCTGGCGTTCCATCCCGCTTTGTTCATGACAACGGGGATTTCTGCGCTCTGGCTTTCGGAGTCCAGATTCTCACCCTCGTGGGTGCCGTCGTTGCCAGGGTCTAGGTTCTCGCCATCCTGGACGTCACTGCTCTCGGCGCCGGAGCTCGCATCATCTTGCGCGCCGCCCTCAGCTCCAGAGCTCTCGCTGTTCTGAGTGTCGTCCTGGCTTTCGACGCCCGCACCTTCACCATCCTGGCCCTCGCCCTGAACCGTCGAAACGCCATCGCGAATGAACGACGTGTTCGTCTGCTGATACAGTTCCGCCAAATACGACGCGTGCTCCGCGCCGCTTTCCAGATAGTCGTACATGTGCAGCCACAGAAGGGCCGATTCACGCGCCGAATAGCGAGGAAAATGGGTATCGTGCACGATATCGGCGGCAACGCCGCACGATGCCACCCAGTCCGTGAACCCAGCGCTGTCATACGTATTGCGTAGAACCCTGAAGGAATCGTTATCAGAGTAGGCGACCATCGATTCAAGTAAACTCATCGAAGACGCCGACAACCCCTGCTCTCCATCGGCCAACTGCTCGCACAGGAACGCCGCATAAGGGCCCTTGAACGAACTCGCGCCATACACGCGGCTGTCCAAGTTATACGCCACGCCGCTGCCTGTATCAACATCAATCATGAAGCAGCCCACGGTGTAGCCCTGCGATTCTATAGCTTCGATAGCGCTGCTCAACGCCGATAGATCCCGCTCGGTCGAAGATTCCTGCTCGAGCAGTGAGAACACTTGCGGAGCATCGCTCGACGCATCAATAGAGCGCACCGCATCAACGTCGAGCACGCTGGCGATCGCACTTTGGATAACTTCGCCATGCACAATCCGCATCTCGTCCTGTGCGGCGGAAACGCATTGAACGACCAGCGCATCGGCAGCACCCGCCTCAAGCTGCGATGCAATAACGTCCATTGCACGAATATCGTCGAAGGAAACCGTTTCAACCTGGTCAGAGTCCGTCTTGTCGTGTGCTAAGCCCGCATTGTCCTGGCCAGAGCCCGCCTCTTCGTGCTCGTCCGTTTGAGAGCGACCCGACGTTGTCACACGCTCGTCCACGTCCGTCTGCCCCCTAACGATCATCGCATCGATCTGGCCGATGCTGCTTCGGTCGACATCAGGCAACACGGCGCCCGACAATCCTGCCGCCGCAACAGCGCACACAATCGCGCCGCCCAGCAAAGCCGGGCTCTGAACGATGAATCGCCTGGCGCGCTTCGCCCATTCGCTAAAGCGAGAAGGGAGCGCTCGCGCCTCTTCAGATATGAAGCGCTTCGTAGCTTCGGTCACGTTTTGCACACATTCATGCGCTGTTTTCTGAAAGGTGTGCCTATCTTGAAAGATGGCCCTCAAACGCGCCAGAACGCGTTTCGCCTGATTATGTGCATCATATTTTGTCATGTCGTGATAATACCGCGCATTCATCCGTTTATCGCGCTGGTTGTTCTGCTTTTTGCAAAGCAACCAGATAGTTACAATAGATTGGCTAACTACTTCGCAGAGCTCCCGCCTCTGCTCTAATGATCGCTTGTCAAACACCCACAGAAAGGAACGATATGGAGAACGCAAGCGCGCTTGAGCGTACGGTCGTCGAAAGCGACGAGCAACGTACCCACATGGGCGACAGCCTTGGCAAGCTCGTTTGGATCTTCTTCGTCATGTCGTTCGCTGGCTTGGTGGGCGAAACCATTCAGCACTATGTAGCCTTTGGCGAATGGCAGAACCGTGCTGGATTCATTTGGGGGCCACTATCCCCCATTTATGGTCTTGCCGCGGCTCTCTTGACGGTCATTCTCGAACCGTTCCAGAAGCGCAGCACGATCCTGATCATCGTCGTCGGGGGCATCGTTGGCGGCGCTATCGAGTATTTCGCCAGCTGGGCAATGGAAACGTATTGGGGCGTCGTCGCCTGGAGCTACCTTACCATTCCCTTCAACTTTGACGGCCGCACCGATCTGTTTCATATGCTGATATGGGGTTGTCTCGGAGCTATCTGGGTGAAGGTCGGACTTCCGCTTTGCCAAAAGGTGTTCGACCGCATTAACCTAAAGGGCGCGATCTACCGCATCACAACGACGCTCCTCACCGTGTTCCTTATTTGCGACATTGTCATGACCATTGCCGTGCTTCTGCGCGCCGACGACCGCGTTCACGGCATTCCCGCGCAGAACGCATTCGAGCAGTATTGCGACGAGGCTTATCCCACCGAAATGCTGCAAAAACGCTTCCAGAACATGGGTGGACTCGGGCTGAAGTAGACCTGCGAGCGGGTTTGGGCTGGGCAGCTCTACGAACGGACTCGCGCTGAAACAACCTTTTCGCATGGGCTCGTGTTGGGGCAACCTTACGCACGGGCTCGGGCTGGGGCAACCTGCGGGCAATGCGCTTTCCACCTGCTCGTACCCTAAGGTGGGTTTGAGTCGAAGCAGCCTTAGACACCCCACTCGGCGCACTTTCCACCTGTTCGCACCCCGACGCGCCACGTTACCTCGAGATAGGATTAGATCGAAGCGGGCTCGCACCCCAAGGTTGGTGGCCGAAGTAGCTCGACAAGCGGTACACTTTCCACCTACTCGCACCCTAGGATGGGCAACAACCTTGTGCGCGAACAGCCTTGTGCATGTTTTAGAGGGGTAGTTTGGCAATTTTTTTCGGTTTTCGACGATTCGGCACTTGAAGGCTTCCCACACATCGAGACTTTTGTGTATCTGAGCAGGCATTTAGTACACAGATTCCACTTTTGATGGCAAGTTTTCGTTCGACTCGAATTTCCATTCGTCAAAAAACGAAAATTATTGCCAAATTACCTCGTAATAATTGCGCAAGGTATTTTTGATCTGCACCCCGAAGGCGGCCTCGGGTTGAAACGGTCGCGCCGGGGGTGAACTCGGGCTGAAACGGTCGCGCCGGGAGTGAATCGGGTTGAAGAGGTCGCGCCCGGGGCAGACTCAAGCTGAATTAACCCTGCACCCCGGGGCGGGCTCGGGCTGAAGTAGTCCGCCGAGGCGGGTTGGAGCCGAAATAGCCTGAACGCCTCAGGTTGCCACACGCCCCGATCGGAGCGTGTCGGGGATTCGCACCCCAGGGGCAGACTCAGGCTGAATCAGCCCCGCGTGCCGAGGCGCGGGCCGATTAACCCGCACCCCACATTGACCCCTAGTCCTCGTAGAAATCAGCCGCATCTTCCAGAAGATCGATGATATTGATGCTCTGCGGGCACATGTCTTCACACGAACCGCACTGCGTGCACTGCGACGCACGGCCGTCCCTTGTCTGCCAAGCGTACTGGCTCTTAGCGAACTCGCGGTTCTCCGTCATCTTCTCCAGATTGAGCAAACTCATGATCTCAGGGATCTTCACTCCAGCAGGGCAATCTTTCACGCAATAACGGCAGTTAGTGCACGGAATGGTTCCCACGCTTTCCAGCGCCTCGATCGCCTGTGCGAGCACCTTTGACTCTTCTTCGGTGAAAGGAGCGTTGGCTTTCCACTCCTTTACGTTTTCCTTCACTTGATCAAGAGTGGACATACCGGAAAGAACCGAAACCACGTTGGGCAGGTTATAGCAGAAGCGATACGCCCACGAAACCGTGCTCTTATCAGGATTAGCCGCCTTGAGAACATCCTCTCCGCGCTTGGGCAGCTCCGCCAAACGACCGCCGCGCGCTGGCTCCATAATGACAACAGGGACCCCGTGCTTTTCCGCAACTTCCATGCACTTGCGAGATTCGACGACCGGGTTATCCCAATCCAGATAGTTCACCTGCACCTGAACGAAATCCATGTTGGGGTGCTCGGCCAGAAGCTTATCAAGCGCATCAGCGCCATCGTGAATGGAGAAGCCCAGATGCTTGATGACCCCTTCATCCTTTTTCTGCTGAGCCCATTCCCACATGCCGTACTCGTCGAACTTGGCCGTACGCGGGCCGCCAACATTATGCAGCAGATAGAAGTCGATATAATCCACACCCAAGCGCTCGAGCGACGTATCCAAGCAGGCCTTCGCAGCATCGGCATCGGGCTGCGCCCATGCGAGGCATTTCGTCGCGATCGTGAACGAATCGCGCGGATAGCGCTCCACCAGCGCTTTGCGGACCGCAACTTCCGACGTTCCTTCGTGATATACATATGCTGTATCGAAGTACGTGCCGCCCGCTTCCATAAAAGCGTCGACCATATCCTTGAACTGTTCGATATCGATGGCAGTTTGATCTTCGGGGTTCGTTAGGGGCAAGCGCATACAGCCGAAGCCGAGCTTTGGCGTATCTAGAAGATTAGACATAATGGGCTCCTTGTTTTGAAGTTTCTGCAAGCAGTATCTTAAAACTTGAAACGCACTCTAAGTCAAGAGCCCGCACAACCCCACACGTTCCTCCAACGAAACTACGCATTGGCACCACGAAAGACCGCGCGCCCTTCGGTAGAGGATTTCAGGATAACCTTCGCTTAGTTCGCCTTTTAAAAAGACAAATAAGCACAGCGAAGCTACGCGGACACGGCAGTTCCGTCCCGGAATTTTCTGACCGCGAACCAGGGGCTGTGCTTTGTCGGTCTTTTTAAAAGGCGCGCTACGGAAATATCCTGAAATCCTCTACCGAAGGGCGCGCGGGTTCCGAAGGCGGAGACGCTACCCTACTGGAGGACGCACTGAATCCTGAGGCGGAGGCCGCCTCTGCCGAAGGACGCCATCTTTGCCGAAGGGTGCCGGTTCTACCGAAAGACGCGCGGTCTCCCTGAGGGCGAACGATACCCAAGCAAAAGAAGCTAGTTCTTCACTCCGTACTGCTCGTAGTACGCATCGAGCGCCGCTTTGATGGCGTCGTCGATAACGACCTTGCCTTGGACCTCGTGATTGTGCAGCATCTCGGTAACTTCCGCCATGCTTACGATAGACGCCACGGGGAAACCGTACTTTTCCTGCACTTCCTGTTGGGCGGTAACCACGCCCCCCTTACCAACTTCCATACGGTTCAAAGAAACGATCAGGCCCTTTACTTCCACGTTGGCGGCGGCCTTCAAAATGGGATAGGTCTCGTCGATCGACTTTCCGGAAGTGGTCACGTCTTCGACCATCACCACGCGGTCGCCATCATGTAGTTCCGAACCAAGCAAGTTGCCCGCATCGGAGCCGTGATCCTTCACTTCCTTGCGGTTAGAGCAATAACGCACCTCTTTGCCGTAGAGCTCCTGGATGGCGATGGCGGTCACCACAGCCAGCGGAATACCCTTATAGGCTGGGCCGAACACCACGTCGAAATCGAGTCCGAAATTATCATGAATGGCGCGTGCATAGTATTCGCCCAAGCGGCGGAGCTGGCTTCCGGTCACATATGCTCCGGCGTTCATGAAGAACGGAGATTTGCGGCCGCTTTTCAGGGTGAATTCGCCAAACTTCAGAACCTGGCTTTCCACCATAAATTCGATGAATTCCTGCTTGTACGCTTCCATGGCGCGCCTCTCTCTTTTCTTCGATTACTCAGCCGAACAATTTCGTTATTCGCATAATAGCAAACCAGCAGCCTGATCTTGCAATCAAACTGCTGGGATGGATCGGGGTATGGAATTTTCGCTGGGTGCCGCCGTTGAGCGTTCGCGCCGCGGACGACGCACCTCGCGCGTTCACGCTTTGCGCTGGGCCGCGGGAGGTCGACCTTCACGCCGCGCGTTGGACGGCAAATGCCGGATGCCACGCTTAGTGCTGGACCGCGGGTGTGGGCTGTTCGCGCTTAGCGCTGGGCGATAGGCTTGTAGACCTTTGCCTGCGCATTGGTCTTGTATGCCGGGCGAATGATGCGCTTGCCGCTTACCAGCTCTTCGAAACGATGCGCTGACCAACCCGCCATACGCGAGCAAGCGAACAAGGGCGTAATAAGGTCGGTCGGAATGCCCAAGAGCGAATATACGAAGCCTGAATACATGTCCACGTTGGCACACATGTCCTTCTTGGTGCCCTTTTCGCGCAGAATGACTTCGGGGCTCAAGCGCTCGATCATCTTCAGAAGATTGAGCTCTGCTTCATATTCGGTGCCTTCGGCGAGCTTCGTCGCGAACTTCTTGCAGATGACCGCACGGGGGTCGGACTTGGTGTATACCGCATGGCCCATGCCGTAGATCAGGCCCGTATGGTTGAACGCTTCCTTGTTGACGATCTTGGCAATATAAGCCGCCACCTCGTCTTCGTTCTCCCAGTCGGCTACGTTCTCTTTGATCTCCTTCTGCATAGCGAGCACCTGATGATTAGCGCCACCGTGCTTAACGCCCTTCAAGGATCCAATAGCGCCTGCGTATGCCGAATATGGATCGGTATCGGCCGAGCTCAGCACGCGGCAGGTGAAGGTGGAGTTGTTACCGCCGCCATGTTCAGCGTGCAGGCACATCATGATGTCGAGCATGCGCGCTTCCTCGGCCGTGTACTGACGATCGGGACGCAGCATGGACAGAACGGTTTCCGCAGTTGATTCACCGGGGACAAAACGATGCATGATCATCGATTCGCCGAAGAACGCTGCCCGCTTCGCGTAATAAGCAAGAACCATAGCGCGCGGCAAACGGGAGATCAGCTGCATTGCCGTTGAGATCTCGTGCTCATAGGAACGATCTTCCGCGTTGGGATCGTCGGCGTACAGCATGAGTACCGAACGGGAGAGCAGGTTCATAATGTCGCGAGAAGGAGTGCTCATGATCTTCGACGCCGTGAAGCCATCGGGCAGATCGCGATGAGTATCGAGGCGCGAAATGAAGAAATCCAACTGATCTTGAGTGGGTAGATCACCCATCAACAACAGATAAGCGATCTCTTCGAAACGGAAGCGCTTATCTTCGTCGCCACCAAGCAAGTCGTAAATATCGTATCCACGGAACGTGAGTTTGCCTTCATCGGGGATCTTATCGCCTTCGCTCATCAGATACCCGTGAACGTTGGAGATATTGGTGATGCCCGCGATAACACCCGATCCGTCGCTGTTGCGCAGCCCGCGTTTTACAGGGTAGCGTTCGTACAGTTCTGGATCGACCGAATTGATCTTCGTGATGTTGTCGTAGAGAGCAAGCTTGCGTTCTTCCATGGGAATTCCTTTCAACCGCGAATTATCATTTTATACCGAACAGGCAAAATGCACACGAAGACCCGTTTCGTACGAGCGATAAGCGGCATTTGTGGCGTTACCTGCACGATATCAACACGCACACGTCGGTGTTGGTGGGCCCACCGCCTCAGTGGCGAAGCCATCGCGCTGCCGTTGGCGAACCCACCGCATCAGCGACAAAGCCATCGCGCGCTACCTCCCTCGCCTTCGCAAGTGAACCTTTGTTTCTACCACCCGACAACCGTTCTCGTCCCTGTTGAGTGATACACTTTTGCTTATGGGGAACACATAAGGAGGGGCGCCATGGACTGGCAACAGGACTACGAACGCAAACAGGTCACGCTCGATCAGATATTCGAAGAGCACCTTACCGGCAATCAGAAAATATATATGGGTGGACTTCACGTTCCCACCACCATCATTAATGCACTGCTCGATCGCGTGAAAGCGGGCACCATCAGCGGCATTGACGTGTACGGCAATTGGATGAACGGCGATATCACCTTCGCCGATATCCACGCAACGCCCGATCAGTTCCGTTATCACACTTACTTCGCCGGCCCGAACGAGCGCACCGGTTTCAGCGCTGGGTCGAAATGCGTCACGCACATTCCCGTCCACTTTTCCGATACCAATCGGATGCTCGAAGAGATCGGTCTTGATTATGCCGTGGTCCAAATGACGCCACCCGACGCTCATGGCAACTGCAACATCGGGCCTCTCGGGTTCGAGCAGGGTGCCCTGCGCGGCGCAAAACACATCATCGGTCAGATAAATACCCGCCTTCCACGTGTGTTCGGCGATTCTCACGACTACCACGTGGATCAGATCGATGCGTTCTTGCTACAGGATGAACCGCTTGAAGATATCATCACCCCTGATCCCACCCTCGAAGAATGCAAGGTGGCCGAATGGATCGTCGATCGCGTGAATGACGGGGACTGCATCCAGTTGGGTATCGGCGGCATTATCAACGCCATCGCCGCCGGCCTTGCAACGAAACAGCACTTGGGCGTGTTCACCGAGATGTTCTCTGACGCGTTCGTGCAGCTGCAGACGAAAGGGGTCATAGACAACTCACGCAAGAACTACTTCCCCGGCGTTTCAGTAGGAGGGTACTCCACCGGCACTCAGCGCCTGTACGACTTCATCAACAACAACCCCGACATGTTCTATTCCTCATACGAAACGGTCTGCGATCCCGTATGCATTGCGAAGAACGACAACCTGGTTTCAGTCAACACAGCTGTAAGCATCGATCTCACCGGCCAGGTATGCGCTGAAAGCATTGGAGCGCGCCAGTACTCCGCAAGTGGAGGGCAGTTCGACTTCGTTCGCGGTGTAAAACACTCCAAGAACGGACGCGGGTTCATCGCCGTGACCAGCGTAGCCCACACGAAAAAGGGTGCCGTATCGAAGATCGTCCCCACCCTCACACCGGGCAGCGCCGTAACGTCGCTACGTAACGACCTACAGTACGTGGTCACCGAATACGGCGTAGCGGACCTGCGCTGGGCCGACATTCCCACCCGCGCGCAGCGCCTTATCAACATCGCTCATCCCGATCTCCGCGACGAGCTGACCTTCGAAGCAAAAAAGCTCGGGTTCTTGTATTAGGACCCGAGCTTCGGATGCTGGCAGTTCGCACGTGCGGCGGCTCGCACCCTGAACGCGCGAACGCCAACGGCTTGTCCGCCACAAGCGACAGCGAACGTTGACGGCCCATATCGCACGTAGGCAACAACGAACATCAACAGGACTCGCCCATCGAGCCCACTGAGGAGTGCGCCCCACGTAGGCGAATTATTCAGAGCGATGCAGGCGCGATTTAAGCGATCCACCCATACGGCTTTCGGGTTGCAAGATCATGAAGGCGGCGATTATGGCGACCACGGCCAAGGCCGCACCAACGGGGCCCGACCACACGAAACCGGCATGGTTCGCGACCACGCCACCCAAGAACGATCCTGCGGCGATACCGAAATCCGAAGACGTAGGCATGACCGCCGACGCCAGCGTGAGCGCGCGCGGATAATCCTTCGCGGACACCTGCAATAAGTACGACTGCAACGGAGCGTTCATGTGATAGATGAACACACCCGTGAGCACCACGTTAATGATGCACAGCACCGTATTGCCCGAAGCCAAACTGGGGCCGAGCATCAGCAGCACCACTGCCTGCAGGATGAACATAAGTGGCATTTTGCCCAGGCCGTAGCGCTGAGCGAGCGACCCGCCGCCCAAATTCGACACAATGGTAGCGCCGCCATAGAAGAACAGCACGATACTGACCATCCATACCGGCAAACCAACGCCGTCTTCCAGAATGGGCGTCACATATACATAGAACACATACGTCGCCGCCATGCCGAAGCCCTTCATCATGAGGACCAAGATGATGCGGCGATCCTTCAGAATGACCAGCTGCTCGCGTACGCTCGACGAAACATCGGTCGAGCCCGAACGCGGCACCGAAACCAGCAGCATCACGGTAACGACGATCGCGACCGCTTCAACCGCCACGAAGGCCGCCTTGATGCCATATGCATCGGAAAGCAACGTGCCCACGGGCGTGCCCAATACACTGGCGACCGAGAACCCAGCGTATACGAACGAAATAATGCGGGGAGCCTTTTCCTGAGGAATGATGTCGCTGATGAACGTCATCACCGTCGAAAGCGTAACGCCCGAAACAATGGCCGTGCAGATACGGGCGAGCATCAGGATCTCATAATTCGGCGCGAAGATGGCAAGCGTGTTGCCCACGTTGAAAACCACCAAGAAAGTAACGAACAAGGGGAAGCGTCTGAAGCGCCCCGTTGATAGCACGATGATAGGAGTCGACACCGCGTAGGCGATAGCGAAATAGCCCACCAAATTGCCCGCATCCGAAAGGCCGATCTGATACACCTCTGCCACATCGGGCGTGATGCCGATAACGATGAATTCAGCAAATCCCAACGAGAAACCAACGGCTACCATTGCGATCGTCGCTAACTTGATGCGCCCTGCACTGTATTCCACGAAACCACCTTATTACTCAGCAACAAAAACGGCGCCTACCGCGCCGCCGAAGCCCACCTGTTCACACATAGCTCGCTATTTTAATTCTTTTTATGTTGAAGATTACGGTTTTTTGCAAAACGGAACATTGAGAAAAAGCATTGGCTCCGAGCGGACCTATTCAATCGACTCATTGGTCCACATCAATAGGGCCTCTAAAACAAAATGCCTGCTATACCATTTCCCCTAAATGCTCGTATCATAAGATGCGAGCATTTTTAGAGGGAGTGCTTGGTGCGCAGGCGATTCAAGTCGACAGTAAGATACCTATCGGGTCTCAAGCGTCGACAAAAGGGGGAAGGAAACGCTCTTGCGCACGAATGCGATGCGTGCTTAACGCGCCGCGCACAAACGAATAGAGGAGGGCATCATGAGGGGAAGCGACCACACTATTTTCGAGACCGGACAGATGGGGATCCCACGGTTCGATCTAACGGACAAAGTCGCTATCATCACAGGCGTAGGAAGCGAGATCGGCATCGGACGCGGCATTGCGCGAACGTTCGCCGCATATGGCGCGAAGCTCGTCATCGCAGACATGCATGACGACAAGATACAGGCCCGCGCAACAGAGATAGCCGCAGAATTCAACGCCGAAGTCATTCCTGTTCGCTGCGACGTGCGATCCGAAAAGGACCGAGAGGCCCTCGTTAGAACCGCCATGGATGCCTTCGGACGCATCGATATTCTGGTCAACAACGCTGGCGTTACGCTGACCAACGACCAGCTTGCCATGGATGTCGACGAAGAAGAATGGGATCGCGTGGTGGATACCGACTATAAAGCGGTGTTCTTCCTTACCAAACGCGTGGCGAAGATCATGATCGAACAAGAACGCGGCAACATCATCAACATCGCTTCAGTAGTGGCGCGCGTAGCATCTACGCGTATGCTTCCCTACTCGTCCGCCAAAGCGGCCGTTGTGCAGATGACCCGCTGCATGGCCTTCGAATGGGCGCGCTTCAATATTCGCGCCAACTGCATTTGCCCTGGCTATATTGATACCAACATGACCCAAAGCACGCTCAACAAACCCAAAGCGTACGAGGCCATCACCCGCCCTATCCCCCACAATCGCAAGGTGGGCGATCCAATGGATATCGCTGCCGCAGCGTTGTTCTTGGCCAGCGATTGTTCGGATATGGTCAACGGCACCCCGCTCTACGTCGATGGGGCCCGTTCCATCTGGTAAAAAACCAAGGGGAGATGCGCTTCAGCTGCACATCTCCCCTTTTCATTGGTTGAGCGTCTTTCTACGCGTCCTGCCATACCTCTTCTGCGACCGACTTGATAAGCGCGATCTTGTTCCACTGGTCTTCATCAGTGATGATGTTGCCTTCTTCGGTCGAAGAGAAACCGCACTGAGGGCTGATGCACAGCTGCTCAAGCGCAACGAACTGAGACGCTTCTTCGATGCGAGCCTTAAGGTCTTCTGCGTTCTCCAGCTCACCCGACTTACTGGTAACCAAGCCCAGTACCACGTTCTGATCAGCAATGTGAGCCAATGGCTCGAAACCACCTGCGCGCTCGGAATCGTATTCCAGGAAGAAGCCATCGACGGCCAAATTCGGGAACAGGATGGGAGCGACCGGATCATATCCACCAGAAGAGAACCAAGTGGAGCGGAAGTTGCCGCGGCAAATATGGATCGTTACCGCAAGATCCTCTGGCTTATCTTCAAGAGCGGCGTTGATCAGGGCCACATACGACTTTGCGAGAGCGTCCACGTTGAATCCACGCGCTTCATATGCCGCACGCTTGTCCGGGTCGCACAATTCGCCCCAGCTCGTATCGTCGAACTGCAAGTAGCGGCAACCCGCATCATAGAACGCCTGCACGGCCTTTCGATACGCTGCAGCAATATCGTCGAAGAGTAGCTGCTCGTTGTCTGCATAACGTTCGATGGGCTGGTAGTTCTCTTCGCGCACGCAGCAAATAAGATGGAGCATCGTAGGCGAAGGAATCGTCTGCTTCACCAGGGCGTCACCCACCAAGCGCTGCGTTGCCTTGAAGTGGTCGATGAACGGATGGTTCTCGAAATCGATCTTATCTTCGATGACTACCGTCTTCGACTTGGGCTGGTGCCCCTGGAACTCGACCGACCAATGCTCTGCGCCTACTTCCTTCGCACCGACGAGCTCCGTCAGAAAATCAAGGTGCCACATGGAACGCCTGAACTCGCCGTCGGTCACCGCGCGCAATCCCGATGCCTTCTCCTTTGCGATCAGCGCTGCGATCTCTTCATCTTCGATGGCGGTAAGATCCGCCTTCGAGAGGGTCCCCTGCGCGAATTGTTCGCGCGCTTCCTTCAAGCGTGCTGGGCGCAAGAAGCTTCCTACGACGTCAAAACGAAAGGGGGCAGATGCTTTAACCATGAGTAACTCCTTAATTGTGGATGGTGTTCATATAATTGCCGATTCGCCGATGACCTCGGGTATCGGGCCAGGAGTCAGTATACGGGAGCTTTGCGCCACGTGGTTAGAGCAGTATTCAGTAGTGAGATATCAGGTTTTCCGATAGGCCCGCGCACGCGAGGGGTGGCGCAGCGAAGCGCGGCACGGCGCGGTCGAAGGCCTTGGCAGCAAAGCGCGACGCGGCGCGATAGCAGAGTAGCGGGGCGCAGCGAACCTCGCTAGGAAAGATGCGCCAGATCGACCATGCGCGTCGCAAGGCGCTTCATGAGCGCATCGGAATGCGTTACCAGGACGAGTCCCACCTCGCGTTCGCGACAATAATCGAGCAGTACCTGCCAGATCTGCACCTGAGTCACCGCATCGAGCATGGTGGATATCTCGTCGGCTATCAAGAAGCGCGGTTCGACCCGCAAGGCGCGCGCAATGCAACAACGCTGCAGTTCGCCACCTGACAATTCACGCGGGAAGCGAGAGAGCCATTCATCGCGGATCCCAAGTTGACGCAGCAGATCTTCGTCGATGCTCCCCGCCTCTTTAAGGGAAGACTCGATGCGTAAAAGCGGATCGAGCATGTGCTCGGGATGTTGTCCGATCATCTGGACCGGACATGTTGCATCGGGCCTTTTCGCGAACGATGCGCGACGCGCAGAACGAGCGCCTGGATTCCAAATTCCGCCCAGAGGCTCGCCGTCAAGCATCACCTCGCCCTGCTGAGGCGCAGCATATCCTGCTAACAATCGGCAGAGCGTCGTCTTGCCAAATCCCGAAGGAGCAGAGAGCGCCACCCGTTCATGAGATCCGAACGAAAGCGAACAGTCCGACATCACGGTCTTTTTGCCATAAGAGAACGTTACCTCGCGCAATTCCAGCGTACTCATGCGTCTTCACCATCCATATTACCCACCGTAAAATCGTGCTCGGGAAGCGCATGCCACAGCATCTTACTGAAAGGATGAGCCAGCAAGTCAGGTGATGCGAAATTGGCCACCGCTGTTTCTTCCACAACCGTGCCATCTTTGAACACCGCCACACGATCGGCAACGCGCAGAGCGAGTTCGATGTCATGCGTAATAAGCAACACGCCCTTGCCTTCGTTCGCAAAGGCGCGAAAATCATCCATGGCCTTCACGGCCAGCTCCAAATCAAGTCCCGGCGTGGGTTCGTCAGCGATAATGAGCCGCGGGTCGTTCATAAGCGCCGTGCACAGCAGCACGCGACGCGCCATACCGCCCGAAAGCTCGAATGGGTAGAGCTCTTCCACTCCCTGAACCAGTCCATAACGCTCGAACAGCTGACGACGCCGCTTCGCGCTTCCTCCGATCTGTTTTCCCACCCTCATAAGGGGGTCGAGTGACTTCACGCTCTGAGGCACGAAGGCGATCTCTGATCCGCACAGCTTCGCCAAACTTTCGGCGTCTTGCAGTTCGCCGTCGTAGTAGATGGTTCCTTCCACAAATGCGTTGTTGGCATACAGCCCCATGAGCGCATCCGCCAGAAGCGTCTTGCCCGAACCGGATGCTCCCACGATAGCGAGGATCTCTCCCGCATGAACCGAAATGCTCAAGCGATCTATTACGTTATGCGTTGTTTGAGTGCTGGCCAAAAAGCCCTCGTTCTGGTCATACATGGAGAACCCGATACTCAGATTCTCCACCTGAAGAAGGTGATGGCCTTGCGCATGATGGCTCGAATCAGCATGGGAATGCCCATGATGGAATTCGCGATGATCATGAGTAAGCGCTATATGATCGACCGTCATCGCTCTCCCCTATTCCTGTGCTCGTGCGGGATCGAGAAGGCGACGGAGCCCCTGTCCCGCTCGGTCGAACAAAAGCACGACCAGCAACAATGCCAAACCGGGGAACAGTGCGAGCCACCACATGCCCACCGAAAGATAGTTCATCGATTCGCTTAAGATAATGCCGATGGCTGGCTGCTCGGGCGTCAACCCGAATCCCAGGAACGTGATCGCCGCCTCGTGCAAAATAGCGTGCGGGAAAAGAAGGATCAGGCCGACCAAGTACTGCGGCAGCACCGCGGGCAGAATATGACGCACCGCGATGGAGAACGAACTCTGTCCCAAGGCACGCGCCGCCTCTACATAGGAGCTCTGCTTCACCTGCAGCACTTCTGCACGAATAACACGGCATAAGCTGGGCCAATGCGTAAGCGCAACCCCGATCGCAACGCCCCAGAAGCCCTTGCCAAGCGCATACGAGATAAGCAGCAGAAGCACAATATGAGGAATACCCAGCATGAGGTCGATCAACCACGTTACGACCGCATCTACCTTCTTGCCACCCAACGCAGCCGCCATACCCAGTACCAATGCGATGATCGACGAAGCGAACGCCGCCATCAACCCGATGCCGATGCTGGTCGAAAGGCCCGCGATGGTGCGCACCAGCATGTCTCTGCCCAGGTTATCGGTACCGAACAGATGCGCCAGGCTGGGCGCTTCGCGGCTTATGGAAAGATCGGTGGACATCGCCTGCGGAGTCAGCACGATTCCCATCACCACGATCGCAAGAAGAAGCACCGCCGAAACAAGGCACATGACCTTCGTCTGCTTTCGGTTGTTCATGCGACGATTTCGCGGAGCATGGAACAAAGTCAGCGAACCAAGGGCGCTTCCGCCCGAAGCGAATCCTAACTTCGTCCTGCCCGCCTGTTCAGCTGCCGTACGCATAAAACTCACAGCGCATCACCTCCCCGCTTAATGCGAGGGTCGATCACGCGATACAGTATGTTGGCTATCATGTTGCCGCCGAACACTATCGCAGCAGAAACCAACGTGATGCCCACGAGCAGTGCAACATCGCTGCCGACACCAGCGGTCACCGCTGCCTGACCCAACCCCGGATAGGAGAACACCTGCTCCACCAGAACCGAGCCACCGAATATCTCTGAAACAGAAGCGAACTGCAGCGAAATGGCTGGCAGCGCTAAATTGCGAAGTCCATGGGCCCTTGCCGCCTGGAAACGCGACATACCGCGCGCCTGAGCGAATCGAATATAGTCGCTTTCCATGATGTCGATCGTTTTCTCGCGCGTATGCAACGCGATGTTGGCAACGCCAATGACCGACAAGGTAAGCGCCGGCAGGACCATATGATGGAGAGAATCAAACAAAGTGATTTCGGCGGCGCTTTTTCCAATAGGAGCGGAAAATCCGAGCGGGAACAACCCGAGCCACACCGAGAACACCATGAGCATGATCAACCCCAACCAGAAGGTCGGGGTCGATGCCAATATGAAACAGTATCCCTTAATGATGCGATCAATGAGCGTCCCTTGCTTGATGCCAGCAACGACACCCATGATCAGGCCGAACACGCCGCTCAAGACCCACGCGAACAGCATGAGCGCCAAAGTATTGAGCGATCTGTTCGCCAGAACTTCCGCCACAGGCGCATTGAATCGCAACGACGTTCCCATGTCTCCTTGGAACAGCGCGACCAGCCAGTTGATATAACGCTCCCAGATGGGTACATCAACGCCCCAATAGCTAGCCAACTGCGCACGCTGTTCGGCGCCCATGCTGGCATAAGCCGCCTGCCCCACGTTCGCCTGTACCGGATCGATAGGCGACATGCCCACGAGAAAGAACACCACGATGCTCACGCCGACCATGAGCAAGGCGAACTTCACCAGATTTCGCGCTACTGCTTGTATCATTTACGCAGACCAGCTCCATTGATCAACGTTATTCACCAACGACCAGCCATGTCCGTGAGGATGGGGCTTCTGTTCGGCGACCTGCAAGCTTCCGCGCTTGAAATACAGGTGGTCGACATTTGCGAACCAGACCCACGTCGCAGCTCCTTGCGGAGCCACGCCAGTGCTGCCATCCCACTGAGCCAGCTTCCATTCAGTATACGAATCTTCCACGTTCGGCTTTGCGAGCGCCGCATCCATATGAGCGTCAACGGTCGCATTTTCATAACTTGCGTAATTGCCTACGCCGCTTGAATACAACAGATCGTACATCTGGGTGGGGCTGTTCGCGCCCCAGCCCCACAGGACCGGATCGGCGAATTCGTGAGGGTACAGATCATCCCAGCCAACACCGCGAACATCGACCTGAATACCGAATGCGGCCATCTGGTTGGAGAACTCAGAAGCAAGCGCCTGGCGCACCGAATCGCTCGAGCTGTAATACAGATCGAATTGCGCACGGATACCATCCTTGACCAGGATCCCGTCGTCGCCGGCGACCCAGCCAGCTTCTTCCAGAATCTTACGCGCCTGATCAGCATCGGTCTTTATGAGCATATCATCCGAGGCCCACGGCGTTCCGTCCGCCACGCTATAGGCGGGAGTACCGTATCCAGACAACACGTTTTCGATCATCGTTTCGCGATCGACGGCATAATTCATAGCGCGGCGCAGCGCCACATCCTGAGTGACGTTGTTGCCCAGCGGATAATCGTTCTCGCCATCCTTTTTCGTACCTTCAGCAGGAACGCTCGGGAACGAAATGCCTCGACTGTCAACCGACTTGCAAACGAACAGATCATAATCCGCCGGGGTGGACTTCGCCATAGTAGCCGCCGTGTAAGCAATGTCAACTTCTTTGGAATTCGCCGCAGCAAGAGAAGCGTCCTCTTCCATGAACACCACGATGACGCGCTCCATTTTCGGTGCGGTTCCGTAGTAATCGGGGTTGGCCTTCAAGATGACCTGCTGACCCTGATCCCACTGCTCTAACATGTAACGACCCGAGCCGATGGGGTTCGCCCCATAGGTAGCCGAATCGTACGCGTTCGCCGGCACGATGCCCACTACCGCGAGCGTGTACAAAAGCGCATTGAACGGCTTATTCATGCGTAACTCGACCGTGAAGTCATCCACCGCAACGGCTTCCGCGACCATCGAAAGATCGGCCTCTGCGGCTTCGGCGTTATTGATGCCATTAATGGTAAAGGCGACATCGTGCGCAGTCAGCTGCTCACCATTAGTGAAATACGCGTCTTCGCGGATCGTGAAGGTCCACGTCATGCCGTCTTCACTACAGCTATAGGATGTGGCCAGGTCATTGACAAAGTTGAGATCCTGGTCCGTAGTGATGAGCGTCGACTGAATAAGTGGTTCATGCACGTGCTCACCGCAGCCCCACGAGAACATGGGATCGAATCCTGCAGCGGGTTCCGATCCGGTGGTCATGGAGACGACCACTTCGTTCGCGTTGCCCGTTACCGAAGCGCCATCGACCACTTTCGGACTCGAACTGCATCCCGTAAGAAAGGTCGTCAAGCCACCGAACGAAATCGCGGCTGCCCCTACTCCAGCAAGCTTTATGAAGTTACGTCTGGTAAATTCCATGGTCATTCCTTGATCTATCCGGTACGGTTCTTCCCCCCGCTTCATGCGCGAGCGCTGATCGCTTTTCGACCGCTCCGTACTGTTACGTTTTTCTGGTTCGTAACACAGCGTAGTGTAGCACAGTGGTGTTACGAAACAATATTCCGTATCACTTCTGCGGTAAGTGGCTCGACCACGCACCTGCACGTTCCTTTGCACCCTCTTCGCGCCCTACACACTTCTCGCACCCCACATACCTTCGCGGATCTTCTCGAACTTCCGCGAAAGCGCGCTCCCAAAGGGGCTTTCAATTTGGTTTCCTTTATGGCGCTTTGGGTGCGCGAAAGCTACCATGAAAGAGTGTTTTCGCGCTGCATATCGCGCGAGCAAAGAGGGAACACAGGGGGAAACATGAATCAGGGAAATGCTATCCATTGGGGCATGATAGGCTGCGGCGATGTTGTCGAAACGAAGAACGGTCCCGCGCTCTATCTTGCCGATGGCTCCGAATTGGTCGGCATCTGGAACCGCACCAAGTCAAAAGCAGAAGAATGGACCACCCGCCACGGACATGGTCGCGTGTTCGATTCCATGGAAGAGCTTCTAGCCTGCCCCGAGATCGATATCGTCTACGTTGCGACAACACCCAATTGCCATAAAGACCAGGCCATCGCGGTAGCCCAAGCTCACAAGCATTGCTACCTGGAAAAGCCCATCGCACTGTCATGGGAAGAGGCGCAGGAAATTCGCGCCGCATTCGAAAAGAGCGGGACGCGCTGCTTCGTGGCCCATTATCGCCGTGGCATGCCCCGTTACAAGGAAGCGAAGCGGCTTCTTGATTCGGGAGCCATCGGAAAAGTACGCGGCGTGCAGGTCATACGCACCCAGCGTCAAACCGCCGAAGAGATGCTTCCCGAAGACCAGAAGCCCTGGCGCGTGCGCACTGACATTTCGGGCGGAAGCCACTTTTATGAAGGCGACGCTCATATGCTCGACCTGGTGGATTATCTCGTAGGCCCCTTCACTCAGTTCGATCTTGAGGTGACCAACGAAACCGGCTACTACCCCGCCGAAGATATTGTTTCGCTTTCGGGTATTACCGAAGACCACGTGGTGGTTTCCGGCATGTGGTGCTACGCCACCTATAAAGCGATCGACCGTTTCCTTATTTTTGGCGACAAGGGCAGCCTCGAGTTCTCTTATTACGACAACGAAGCGCCGATGCATCTCGAAACGCTGCCGGACGACCCCGAGGCGCAAATCGCCCACGAGGGAGTCATGGGCGGCACGCGCAAAGAGCCCGAAATGGTCGTGCGCGATATTCGCCCGACCGTTGATCCGTATCCCGGTTTAGGGCAGGTGCAAGACATCGTCGATGAGCTGCGCGGAGTTCCGGGTCGGTTCTGTGAGAGCACTCTTGAAAGCGCTCTCAGGACGCTGCGCATCACGTACGCTGCTCGCGAACAGATGCAGGGCGATAGACGTCCTCGAGGTGTGGCTCTTTTCGCGCTGCCGCGAACGCCCGCTTGCCCGAAACCGCTTCACGCACCCGTGCTGCGTAGATAACCCAGCTGCACGCGCATCGCCGAAACCGCCCGAGCATCTGAATCCGTTCCTCGCATTCCCGAAGCCGCTCTCGCCACTCTGGGCGTCACCGAAACCACTCTCGCCACTCTGGGCGTCACCGAAACCACTTCGCACATCAAGCAAAAACACCTCGCAACTACCGTTTGTTGCGAGGTGTTTTTTGTGGCGTTCAACCGTGTTCGCCAACCCATTCATTACCGCGCTTTTACGCTCGCCGGGCAACTTCGACCACTCGGGTGTAGAGCATGTGAAGCAAATGTGTAGGGCTTTGTCAAATCAATGAATATCGTTTGCAAAAATCGAATGCCCTGATTCGTGAAAACACCTGATGGTAGCCGCTGTTTATTCCCGTGAACATTTTGAACACGTTTCATATATCGAGCGAATTGTATAACCCGTTTAAAAAACGAAAATTCCCGCTCCACAGCATGCCAATCCTGTTAGTATGATGCGCGCTGTCCCACACGGCAGCTAACACATATTGAACCGCGTAGCCCTATTCGTAAACAGACCGTAAAGGAGCATCATCAATGGCCTCGACGCTCACCGCTTCGAGAACGTATTCTCGCTCACATGCACGCGCATGCATCGCGCTTCTTGTCGTGCTCGGCTTTGCGCTTGGTTGTTCCGAATTCGTTGTCATTGGTATTGAAGAACAGATCACTCACGCCATGAACGTGCCGCTGGCTCGCGCAGGCGAACTGATCAGTTATTTTGCGGTCACTTACGCAGTAGCTACGCCTCTTCTGGCTCTTTTCACGGGCCGTTTCCGTCGCTTCCATTTGCTGGTCGCCTACCTTGTTCTTCTGTGCATGGGCAACTTGATATCACTTCTTGCCCCCACCTTCGAGATCCTTTTGGTTGGCCGCATCTTCATCGGCTTAGTGTCCGGTGCAGTGCTCGCCATCGGCGTTACCTATCTTCCAGAATTGGTACCCGCCGACCAGATCTCGCGCGTTATTTCCGTTATCTATGCGGCGTTCTCCATTGCCATGGTCATCTCGACCTCTGTGGGCAAGATGATCGCCGAGATCTTCGACTGGCACACCACCATGTTCGTAATGTTCGCGCTCGTTGCCGTAGCAGGCATCGCCCTGGCGCTCGTTCTTCCGAAGACCAGCCCGAGCGACGAACCCTGTACTGCACGCGAGCAGTTCCGCCTGCTTAAGGATCCTCGCTCCATCGCGGGTGTTTCGGTCTTCGTATTCGGTGTTGGCTCCGTGTATGTGTTCTACGCTTACATCACCCCGTACCTGGAGAACATTCTGGGCATGGATCCCCTTACCGCAAGCGGCACCCTTATGTGCTTCGGCATCATGTGCATGGTCTCTAACCTTGCATCGGGTTGGCTCGACTCTCGCTTCGGCATGAAGGCCCTTCTTGTTGTGTTCGTTGTTCAGTCCGGTCTTCTGCTAGCGCTTTACGCAGCCGGTTCGCTGACGACGCTCGCCTTCGTACTGCTGCTCGCCATTGGTCTTTCAATGTACTGCGTTTCCGTGCCCTGCATTTCCATGTTCATGCGCACTGCTCGCGAAGAGTATCCCAAGGCACTCACCTTGGCTGCATCGCTGGAGCCCATGGCGTTCAATATCGGCATCGCATTCGGCACCGCGATCGGCGGATCCGTCGTTGCGAACGTGGGCATGAGCTACGTGGGCGCCTTCGGAGCGATCTTCTCGCTGGTAGCGTTCCTCCTTGTGGCAGCCACCCTCCGCCTGGTGCGCGCAAAGGAACAGGGCCACGCCCCCAAGCACCACCGCCGCAAGCATCACGTGTGGGCATAAGGCGCTCAACACGCAGAGGAGAGCCCCATGACGCAACCATTCCAGCCCGCAACGCCTTCTGATCTTCCCGCTTTCCGAGTAGGACACGCGCAAGACAAAACCGCAGGCACCGGTTGCACGGTCATCCTTGCTCCCGAAGGCGCCGTTTGCGGCGTTGACATCCGCGGAGGTGGGCCCGCCACGCGTGAGACCGACCTGCTCAAGCCCGAGAACATGATCGAAGCCATCCATGCGGTGGTGCTTTCCGGCGGCAGCGCATTCGGGCTCGAAGCAAGCTGCGGGGTGATGGATGAACTATCCCAGCGCGGCATCGGCTTCACCCTGGGGCCCGCATGCGTCCCCATCGTCACTGGCGCTTGTTTGTTCGACCTTCTCGTAGGAGAGAACTCGCACCCAGACAAGGCAATGGGTCGCGCGGCGACCATTGCCGCATTCGAGCACACGAACGAACTGGAACAGGGCAACATCGGCGCCGGATGCGGCGCGACCGTAGGCAAATTCGGCGCACCCGAACGCGCCATGAAAAGCGGTCTCGGCTGGGCAGGGTTGCGCCTTGGATCGGTCGTTGTAGTGGCGCTCGTAGCGGTGAACGCCCTCGGCCATGTGCGAAACGCGAACGGAGATTGGATCGCAGGCGAACTCGACGACAACGATCGCGTGCTCGACCCGATCGCCGCTATGCTCAACGCGGCGAGCGCTCTACAGGCGGACGGAACGGCGGCATCTGAAGCGGTCGCGGGCGACGCGATTGACCTCGGTTCGACATCCCCTGATGCGGTCGCGACTAATACGGCTGCATCCGACTCGGCTCCCGATTCCGCATCCGCACCTTGCACGAACACCACCATCGGCTGCGTTCTAACCAACGCGAAGCTCACCAAGGCCCAGGCGACGAAAGCATCTTCCGTCGCTCATGACGCTTACGCGCGTTCGATAAAGCCAGTTCACACCTCGAACGATGGCGACACCATTTTCACGTTCGCGTCAGGCGAAATGGAAGCACCCCTCGATATGGTCGCGGTAATGGCAACCGAAGCCATGCAGACAGCCATAGAGAACGCCGTAAATAATGCCGAAGGCGCCTATGGTCTTAAGACAGCGAAGGACATCGCGGGCGCTAAACCCAAATGCTCATAGCGGCGGTGCCTACCACGATGAGGACAAGGCCGATCGCCGCACGAACGGAGAGCCGTTCTTTGAACACCAACCACGCGAAGGCTATCGAAACCAGGATGGACAGCTTGTCGATCCGCACCACAACACTCACCTGACCAGCTTGAATAGCGTAGTAGAAGCACAGCCAACTTGCTCCCGTAGCAATACCCGAAGCGCATACGAACAGAAGCTCCTTGCGGTCAACGCCCCGAACAAGGCTGCTCTTCCCTTTCCGTGCCACAATGGCCCACGCCATAACGAGCACCACGGCCGTACGAATAGCCGTAGCTAAATTGGAGTCCACGCCTTCAATGCCCACCTTCGCGAGCACCGAAGTGAGCGCTGCGAATATCGCTGCGAGCAAGGCGTATACCAACCAAGAGCGGCCCTTTGATCTGTTCGACGCCTGCTCTGTTTTCTCGATCATCAAATAGGTGCCGACCGCAATGACCGCGATCGCCACCAGCTTTACCCACAGATGGCTGGTTTCACCGAATAGTACGATAGCAAGAAGCGCCGCGATGATCGTGCTCGACTTATCGACGGGCACCACCTTGTTCACGTCGCCGATGGATAGTGCCTTGAAATAGCAGATCCACGACCCGCCGGTCGCAATTCCCGACAAGCAAAGGAAGATCCAATTCGTGGTGGTCAGGGATGATATCTGTCCGGCTGATCCGACCAGCGCGACCATGATCCACGCGAACACAAGCACCACAGCCGTACGAATGGTCGTGGCCACATCGGAATCGATGGTCCGAATGCCACATTTGGCCAAGATGGAAGTCAGCCCCGCGAAGAACGCTGCCGCGATAGCCGCTACGACCCAAGACATGTCACCACTCACCAAGTTCCACAACGCGCCTAACACACCCCGCGCAAAACCATATCTTCCGCGCCAAGAGGGTGCTATAATCTAAATCGAACGGTGCCCCGCCAAGCCGGGCAGCATTGTTCGTTGGCTTAAAGCCGGGTTACTTTTCCAGGGTCTCCCGGCTTTTTTTGCGCCTGTTCAATACCGTTCGATTTCCGTTGTGCTGAGCACATAAAATCTTCCAAGATTAGTATGCGAGCCTTTTCCATCTGCTAAATCAGGCTACCTAAAAACGTTACCACGAGCTAAAACCTATTCCTAAACGCAAAACAGGTCAGGCAAAATTCATTGCCTGACCTGCGGTTTTCATGGAGCCAACGGCCGGACTCGAACCGGCGACCTACGCATTACGAGTGCGTTGCTCTACCAACTGAGCCACGTTGGCGCTCGTGACGCTTGCGAATAAGCGCCCAAGAAGTATATCTAAGAACAAAGATTTACGCAAGGATGGTTCGAGGCTTTTTTCGCGCTGACCCGCGGGCTCGCATGTCGAGTCGGTCGCCTGCCTTCGGCCTGCGTGCACCTACTCACCCACACTCTCCCTCCATCAGCCGAATCATTCGACCTGTTCACAGCCTTAACACAGACGTTACGCATACGAAACACGCAGCTCTTAGCCTAAACAGAACATATGCACTGCCCCCGCGAAAAGGAAATCCCATGGCAGCATTCGAACGAATATCTTGCGGCATCAATGGACTCGACGCCATCTTCGACAACATACGACTGGGCGACAACGTCGTGTGGCAGCTGTCATCGCTCTCCAACTTCCGCACCTTCGTCGATGCGTTCGTCTCCCAGTGCGTTCGCGACAACCGCCCGCTCATCTACGTCCGCTTCGCATCGCACGAGCCGCTGGTCGAACCGCAACCGGGAATCACCATCCACGAACTGAATCCCCACAAGGGCTTCGAGGCGTTCACTATCGAAGTGCGCGAAATAATCACCCGCACCGGGCGAGACGCCTGCTACGTATTCGACTGCCTGAGCGAACTTCAGGCGGCCTGGTCGGCGGACCTCATGATGGGCAATTTCTTCCGCGTCACCTGCCCTTACTTGTTCGAGCTGGACACCGTCGCCTACTTCCCCATCATTCGCGGCGGCCACTCGTTCCAAACCATCGCCAAGATCCGCGACACCACCCAGGTCCTGATCGACGTATACACCGGCTCCGAGAACGACCTGTACATCCATCCGCTCAAAGTGTGGAACCGCTACAGCGAAACCATGTTCTTGGCGCACCGCTACTCCCTGGAAACCGAACAGATATCGGCCCTTACCGACGGCATGGAAGCCAGCACGTTCTACGCGCTCGCCAATGCCGAAGCCGAAGCGGCGCCCGACCGCAACACCGACAGCTGGGACCGCTTTTTCGCCGCGGCTCAGCTCGATAACCAACAGGGCACCCTCACCGATGCCACCTGCACGAAGATGTGCAACATGATGATCACCAAGGACCAGAAGATGCGCGAAATGGTCAGGCGCCACTTCACTCCTACCGACTACTTCGAGATCCGCAACCATATGATAGGAACGGGTCTCATCGGCGGCAAAGCCTGCGGCATGCTGCTCGCACGCAAGATGATCCAGCTGCAAGCGCCCGACGTCTATCAGCACCTTGAACCGCACGATTCGTTCTACCTGGGGTCGGACGTCTTCTATTCGTACCTTGTAGCCAACGACCTGTGGACCACCCGCATCGCCCAGCGCAGCGAAGAGGGCTTTATAACAGAAGCACCCGCGCTCGCCGAAGGCCTGATGAACGGCGAATTCCCCGACGACATCCGCAACCACTTCATGCGCATTCTGGACTACTACGGCCAATCACCCATCATCGTCCGCTCGAGCAGCTTCCTGGAAGACGGCTTTGGCAACGCTTTCGCCGGCAAATACGAATCGGTGTTCTGCGCGAACATCGGATCGCTCGAAGAGCGGCTCGATGCCTTCGAGGCCGCCGTGCGCCGCGTGTACGCTTCCACCATGAATCCTTCCGCGCTCGAATACCGCCGCCGCAACGGCCTCGATCGCAAAGAAGAGCAGATGGCTCTTCTCGTAATGCGCGTGAGCGGATCGCACTATGGCGGCCACCTGTTCATGCCCACGGCCGCGGGGGTGGGCTATTCCCGCAGCACGTATCGCTGGTCGGAATCTCTTGACCCCGGCGCGGGAATGCTGCGCCTGGTCGCGGGGCTCGGAACGAAGGCGGTCGACCGAACCCAGTCAGACTATCCGCGTATCGTGAGCCTGGACAAGCCGCTCGCTCGGACCAACCAGACCTGGGCGAGCAAGCACCGCTATTCCCAGCACAACGCCGATGTTCTGGACCTGAAAAAGCGCACGGTAACCGAATGCAACGTGCTCGACTTGGCAGAAGCGTTCCCGCGCTTCGCCCAGCAGGCCGTGTTCGAGCATGATCGCGAAGCCGAAGGACGTCTGCGCGAACGCGGGCGCTATCACCCCGTCCTGTTCGCATCGTGTCAGGGGCTGGCCGAGAATCGCGAGTTCACCGCCCTCATGAAGACCATGCTCTCCACGCTCGAAAACTGCTATCAGCACCCGGTTGACATCGAATACACCATCAACGTCGGGAAAGACGACCAATTCGTGGTGAACCTGCTGCAATGCCGCCCGCTGCATCTGCTTCAGTCGGGAAAGAAGATCGCCCTGCCCGACCTTCCTCGCGAAAACACGCTCTTCAGCATCGTGAATTGCGCCATGGGGAAGTCGCGCGTTACTCATATTGACGCGCTCGTAGTGGTCGATCCGCTGCAGTATTATCGCTGCTCGCACGCGCAAAAACCCACCGTGGCGCGCCTCATTGGCCAGGTCAACGACCACTATCACGCCACCGGCAAGAACTGCCTACTGCTGGTACCCGGGCGCATCGGAACGTCTTCTCCCGAGCTAGGCGTGCCCGTTTCGTTCGCTGACATGTGCAATTTCATGGGGGTATGCGAAGTAGCGTCTTCGGAGGCGGGTTATTCGCCCGAGCTTTCCTACGGAAGCCACCTGTTCCAAGATCTGGTCGAAGCTGACATTTACTACGGGGCGCTTTTAGAAGATCCCGATCAGGGCTACTACGATCCCACCTTCGTCAATCAGCTGAATGAGCGAACGCAGAACATCTTGCCCGAATCGGCCCACGCGTTATTCGGCGGAACCCCGATCGTGCGCGTATTCGAAAGTGACGACAAGCCTCTTACTTTGTGGCACGACCTCAGCAGCAACACCAGCGTGTGTGGCTTCGCGTTGGACTGATACGTGTTTGTGACTGCAGATTCGCTCAAAGCTGATTCTCGTGGCGGGCGCGAGTTCGCGCTGGACCGATGCGCGCTAGCGGGCACGTCGTGCTGATGCGTGTTAGCGTACGCGGTGGGGCTTCTTTCCCCAGTAGACCTTCAAAAAGTGCCGCTTGGATCGACCCACTTTACCCACCAGATCGAGCGTAGCCACTGCGGCATCATGGGCCGCATGAGGACGACGCAGTGCTTCGCCACCGCTGAGCATGGTGTTCAGCCGGTCGGGATCTTCGTGGATCTGCTGTAGTTCTCTAATAAGCTCCTCGGGCGTTTCGGCTTTTACCGCAGCTCCCGCAGAAGTAACCGTCAAGGTGTTCGCGCGCTCTTGACCATACGAGCGCCCAACCAAAATGAGCGGCAAACGCGCACACAAACATTCCGTGGTCGCCAGTCCGCCCGACTTGGCGACGATCAGATCGCTCGCTTCCATGAGCCCGGGGATATCTTCCACGTAATTGAATACGCTCACGTTCTCCGTGCCTTTTTCATCAAAGTACCCGCGCAGCTGATCCGCATATTCTTCATCGGCGCCAGCCAGAATGGCAAAATGCATCTGCGAGAACTCCGCCAACTTCGGCAAGATCTTATTCACGATCTCGCGGAACGGCATATAGGGCTGCGACAAACGCGCGCCTGCCATAACGATGACGTTGATCTTATCGTGCGGCAACCCGAAGCGATCGAGCACCGCCACGCGATCGACCGGCTCTGAAAAGCCCTTGCGCACCGGAATGCCCGTCACCTTGATGCGCTCCTCCGGCACCTTGCGGGGCAACAGCTCTTTGACCATTTCGTCATCCGCGGCGCAGAACAGATCGCAATCCAAGTGGGGCCACAGCCCTTCGGCGCCGTAGTCCGTCGGCACACATACAACAGGAAACGGCTCGGGAGCCAGCATGCGCGCCGCAACCGCGGCATTAGCGGCAACGATGTGCGTTGCGATGATAGCGATCGGACGGCGCTTTTCGACCATCTTCGTGAACGGCGAGAACATACAGGGCGACCAACCCCATCCACCGGCCCACAGAAGGCGCCCCGTCAAGAACCGATGCCACGTGAAGTCGTATATCGAATTGAAAACCACCGTCACGTTCGCGGTCTTATCACCGTCGAAGCGAACGCGGCCATAGTCAAGAATATCGAGCACTGCGATCTCGACATCATCGGGAAGCGCTGGATGTTTCCCCCGCAGGTCTTCCAGGGCTTGCGATACCGCCTGCGCGGCACTGCGATGCCCCGACCCGACGGATGCATGAGCCACGATAATCAAAGGACGCGTCGAATTCTCATCACAACTGGTGGTTATCACGACGCCTCCTTTCTTTTTCGCGCGCATCGTCGAATGCAGTGTTCACTTTCAAATCAGTGTATCGTACCTGAATTAAGCAGGTTCTTGATCACTTTCACGTGAACCTAACGTTTTCATTTTAGACGGTTACTTTCAAGTCCGCGTCACTCAACGGCAAAAGCACTTGGTTACTTCACGCGAAAACCCAGCACACCGCGCAAAAATGTTCAGCCCGCCCTACAACACAAGCGTGCATGTTCAAACGAATGCCAGCCGAAACCGAATCGGGCTGCGGGTTCGCGCACGCCGAGCGGACGCGAAAGGACGGGGAGCACGCAGTGAGGCTCGCAACTCCCGAGCAGGCGACGGTGCTGCGAGAGCACACAATTCTCCGAGCAGGCAGCGCAACGCACACCAAGCCACCTACACCATTGCCTTTATAGGAAAATTTTGCAGCGGCACCATCTAATCAGTAAAGTTGCGCCTTAAACAGCCAACGGCGCGGTAATATATTTAGTTATCGCTTACAAGCTATAAGAAAGGAAGCACCGCGTTGGATTTCAGCGCTATGGCGCAATACTTGCCCCTCTATCAAGAGGCTGCGATCCTGACGCTGAGCATCGGGTGGATAGGAATCATCGGCTCTATCATCATTGGTCTGGTAGTGTCCATGATCGTCCATTTCCGCATACCTGTACTCAGACCGCTCTGCCGCGCCTATATCGAACTTTTTCGCAATACTCCTTTGCTCATTCAGCTGTTCTTCTTCTACTTCGGCTTACCACGATTCGGCATCTCCATCACGCCCGAAGTTTGCGGCATGCTCGGCCTCGCCCTTCATGGTGGCGCCTACATGGCCGAAGCCTTCCGTAGCGGCCTTGAATCCGTCGACGACATCCAGCGCGAATCGGCGCTGAGCCTTGGTCTTTCGCGCATTCAGGCCATGCGCTATGTTGTGCTACCTCAAGCGATCGCTCTCAGTGTTCCGTCGTTCGTCGCCAACGTCATCTTCCTGCTGAAAGAAACCAGCGTTTTCAGCGCCATCAGCTTGATGGACCTCATGTTCGTCACCAAGGACCTGATGGGGCTTTACTACGACACCACCGAATGCTTGGTGCTGCTGGTTCTGTCCTACCTGATAATCCTGATTCCCGTATCTCTTGCGGGCTCATACCTTGAAAGGAGGCTGCGCTATGGATCTTTTGGGGCTTGATGTTCTGTTCATGGGCAATAACGCCCTTCGCCTCCTGCAGGGCCTTTGGGTCGCCGTGCAGATCAGTGCGATTTCCGTTGCCATCAGCCTGCCTTTAGGTATGTTGTTCGGCATCTTCATGACCTGGAAGAACCCGGTCGCGAAGGTGATCTCCCGCATTTATCTGGAGATCGTGCGTATCATGCCGCAGCTGGTGCTACTGTTCATCGTGTTCTTCGGAGCCACCAGCGCAATGGGCGTCAACCTTTCCGCGGAAGCCGCTTCGATCATCGTGTTCGCCTTCTGGGGGACCGGCGAAATGGGCGACCTTGTCCGTGGCGCGCTGACCAGTATTCCCAAGCAGCAATACGAAAGCGCCGAGGCCCTGGGGCTTTCTAAGGCGCAAGTGTATCGCTATGTGGTGATCCCGCAGGCCGTCCGTCGCCTTATTCCCACGTCGGTCAACCTTATCACCCGCATGATCAAGACCACCAGTTTGGTGCTGATGATCGGCGTCGTCGAAATGATGAAGGTCGGCCAACAGATCATCGAAGCTACCCGCATGACATCGCCTAATGCCGTATTCGGCATTTACGGCACCATCATGCTGCTGTATTTCATCGTTTGCTGGCCGCTCAGCATTCTGGCAAGCCACCTTGAGAAGAAGTGGAACTAACACCCATGACAAACGAAGCAGAAACGCTCACTAACGCAACGAATAACGCAACCTCGGCCGAGGCCACGTCTGCGATTTCGACCGGATCCGCGAACCAGGATATCCTGCTTTCCGTCGAGCATCTTAAAAAAGCGTACGGCGATAACGTCGTCCTGAAAGACATCAGCCTCGAAGTGAAGCGCGGCGAAGTTATCGTCATCGTTGGCCCTTCGGGTTGCGGCAAGTCGACGTTCTTGCGCTGCGTTAATGCCCTTGAGCCCATTCAAGGCGGCTCCATCAAACTCGATGGGAAAGAAATCGGCGGCAGCGAAAAGGACATCATGAAACTACGCCAAAAAGTGGGCATGGTGTTCCAGAGCTACGACCTGTTCCCTCACCTTACCGTGCTGGACAACATCACGCTTGCCCCCATGAAGGCAAGCGGCAAGTCGAAGCAGGAAGCCCAGGAAGCCGCTCGCGCACTGCTGAAGCGCGTCGGCTTGTCTGACAAGGAGTCCAGCTACCCACGCCAGCTTTCCGGTGGTCAGAAGCAGCGTGTTGCCATCGCGCGCGCCCTCGCCATGGAGCCGGAGGTCCTGCTACTTGACGAAGTTACTGCGGCGCTCGACCCCGAAATGGTCCGCGAGGTACTCGACGTTATTTTGGGTCTTGCCCAAGAAGGCAAGACGATGCTCATCGTGACCCACGAAATGCAGTTCGCACGCGCCGTTGCCGATCGCGTGCTGTTCTTCGATGAAGGCGAGATCGTCGAGCAGGATATTCCTGAACATTTCTTCGCGCATCCACAAACCCAGCGCGCACAGAAGTTCCTGCACACCTTCGAATTCGATACGGTGCGTCATCACGAAGAATAGGAGCACGAAATGGACTGGAACGCTTACCACCAGATTCCCGAACCGTTAGGATTCGATTGGGAAGGAAAGGAAATCGATCCTTCTCAATTCAAGCGAGCGTGGTTCGACGTTCCATATGCCAATCAGTCTCCGTCCCAAAAGCTGGACATTGTCCTGCCCGAACGCGGAAGTGCGCCCTATCCAGTGGTGTTCTATGTTCCCGGAGGCGCCTGGCTCTCAGGCGGAAAACGATCTGCCACCATGGCCTGTCTCTACAAGGTCCTTTCGCAGGGATACGCCATAGCGGCCATCGACTACCGCTATTCCACCGAAGCGCTGTGGCCTGCGCAGATCTTCGATGTTAAAGCGGCGCTGCGCTTCGTGAAAGCCCATGCCGGCGAGTTCTCCCTTGATAGTTCGCGCATCATCGCCTGGGGTAATTCCGCAGGTGGGCACCTGGTGAATATGCTCGCTGCAACGGGGCATGGTCACGTTCTTGAGGACCGATACCAGGGGAATTCCGAATTCGATTGCTCGATCAGTGGACTGATCAGTTGGTATTCATTCGGCGATCTGTACGAAGCGGACCTGTGCGATCAAATGGCCGAAACAAAAACGTACACGTACGACCCTATTCGGAACACGTCTTCTTTCGCTGGTGGAACGGTGGCTGGCGAGGCCGGTTCTTCAGCCCTCGGTACTTCGGCTGAATCCCCTTCGGCTACCAGCTCCGCATCACTTAATGCTTCGGCGCCCGACCCGGCGGCCCATGGGCCACAAATCTCCGGCCCGACGTTCCGCGGGTCACAAGTCTCCGACCTGGTGTCCCCTGGATCCCAAGGCTCCGATCCAGCATCGCTCACTCCCTTCGAGCGCCTCCTCGGATTCGAACCCCGCAACTTCCACGGCGCAAGCGCCATGGCAAGCCCCATTGAATTCGTCGATCCGTCATTCCCACCCGCACTGTTCCAGCACGGCAAGGAAGACATCTATGTCCCCTGTACGCAATCGGTCGGCATGGTTCGCCGCATAAACGACCTTTGCGGATCCAAGCGAGCACATGTTGAATTGTTCGAAGGTGGCCACGGATCGCCCGCCATCAAGGCCGACGCGAACATCGATCACTGCATCGATTTCATGGAATCCATCTTTAGTTCAGCGCCTTGTCCGCGCACGGATCTTCCTGCGAAAATCGACCTGCGCTAAGCACCTTTTCGAGCGTTTCTGCTTCACGTTCCCCTAAAAGCGCCGTTCACGCTTAATTCCTATTGATTTTGTAGGAATTAAATGGTTTACTGCTTTTCAAGAAAAAGGAGCCTCATAAGAGACGCAGAAAAGTAAGGAGACGACTATGCCGCAAACAAAGCGCACCTGGAAGCTTGTTACCGCAGTCGCGATGGTTTTCGCCCTCGCAGCTTTGGTTCTGACCGGTTGTGGTTCTTCCGACAACAGCGCAGCATATCGTTCACTGGACGACATCAAGAACAGTGGCACGATCAAGATCGGCGTATTCAGCGACAAGAGCCCCTTCGGTTATGTGGATGAAAACGGCGAATATCAGGGCTATGACATTGAGCTTGCCAAGCGCATCGGCGAAGACATGGGTGTTGAAGTCGAATTCGTATCTACCGAAGCAGCTAACCGCGTTGAGTATCTGAAGACCGGCAAGGTAGACATCATTCTGGCTAACTTCACCGTTACCGAAGAACGCGCCGAGCAGGTTGATTTCGCGAAGGCGTACATGAATGTGGCGCTGGGCGTTGTTTCCCATAAGGACAAAGTGGTTACCGACCTCAGTCAGATCGGCGATCGTCCGGTCATCGTGATCTCGGGCACCACCGCTGAAACGTATCTGACCAAGAACAATTCTGAACTGACGCTCGAAAAGTACGACACGTACGCAGCAGCAAAGACCGCTTTCGAGAACAATCCTGACGCCGTTTGGGCGAACGACAACACTGAAGTAGTTGCCTTTGCGGCCCAGGGCGGCGAAGAATATGTTGTCGGCATCGAGCAGTTGGGCGACAGCGACACTATTGCTCCTGCAGTAACCAAGGGCAATGAAGAGCTGCTGAACTGGCTCAACGAGGAACTGGTTGCTTTGGGATCCGAGAACTTCTTCCATGCGGACTACAAGAAGACCCTCGAGAGCACCTATGGCGCTGCCTTCGAAGAGACCTTGGTTGTTGAACCCACCGTATAACGAGCAGGCTTAGCGGACAAACGCCGCCGCCAGCATACCTAAAACGCAAAGAGCCGAGAGTAATTCTCGGCTCTTTTTTGTTGGGTTGGGTTGGGTCGATCGGCCCGATTTTTCGACAACCTTATTGAGCTCAGAGCGCAAGACCAAGGCGCCTCCCATTCGCCGCAGGCAGGGCCAACTGCCCGCTCCTCATAGACGGAACCAACTGCCACAGGACCAACTGCCACGCTCTACGCAGGTAGGGCCAACTACCGCCATACCTCCATGGGTAGGGCCGATCACTATATCCCCCACGGGTAGGGCCGACTGCCACATTTGGCTTTGAAATGTATCTGTTGCGCATAAATAAGCCCTTCGAAAGGCCGTTTTCTCACCTCATCGATACGTCTTTTCATACATTTCAAAAGGGAATGTGGCGCGGGTTCATCTAGAAGCGGATTTCTAGATACATTTTAAAGCCATTTGTGGCACGAACAGGCTTTTTCCTGCGCAGCAGATACATTTCAAGGGCATTTGTGGCGCAGCAGGCGCTACCTGGATGCATCAATGTTCAAGGGAGTCGAGGCGTAGAAAGCGAGGCTATTGCGCCGATGGCTTACATGGGGGCGGTTGTATTTGCGAAAGATTCTTGACGGTACCTCGCTATATCGCCGCGTTTTGTTCCTACTCGGAAAGACGCTGCTCCAAAACTGCAAATCAAGCACGGAGACACCACCTATAGTTTTGTTCCTACTCGGAAAGACGCTGCTCCAAAACTTATAATAAGCGTTGGAATATGCGAGGCCGGTTTTGTTCCTACTCGGAAAGACGCTGCTCCAAAACTTTTATATGCTCACGCGCTGCTTATTCAGTGTTTTGTTCCTACTCGGAAAGACGCTGCTCCAAAACTCCAGAAGGGATCAAGCCCCAAACGCTATAGTTTTGTTCCTACTCGGACAGACGCTGCTCCAAAACACCCAACAGAAGCAAACTGCCAGAATTAGGGTTTTGTTCCTCCTCGGAA
>JAXKCR010000009.1:0-227498 GCA_036552405.1 Eggerthellaceae bacterium
CTTCGAGACCTGGATCGACGGCGAGCTGTACTACTTCGACGGTTCGGACTGCAGCATGCACACCGGTTGGCTGACGTGGCTCTCGGACGGGACGCGTTCCTACTTCGACCCCGAGACCGGTATCGCCGTATCGGGTGGATGGGTCCAGATGGACGACAAGACCTACTACTTCTACGACAACAGGCATACCGCCCGCTTCGAGACCTGGATCGACGGTGAGATGTACTACTTCGACGGTTCGGACTGCAGCATGCACACCGGTTGGCTTAATTGGTGGGGTACTAACCAACGGTCGTTCTTTGATGCCCAAGGGCGTGCCTATCAGTATGAGCATTGGATCGATGGCAAGATGTACTATTTCTCGCCATCGAATAGCTGCAAAACGCATATGGGTTGGTTGCGTTGGTACGCAGATGGACTCTATTCGTATTTTTCGTATAACGACGGGTCGATGCTGACCGGCAATCAAAAGATCAACGGCATCAATTACAGCTTCGGAGCATCTGGAAAGACGAGCTCGTATGATTCGCTTAAGGATAGCATGGGAGTGCGAGCGCAGGATTATGTAAGTCGAACTGGATATTTGATCCTTGTCGATAGGGGTAACCATAAGGTGGCCGTATTTAGTGGTGGTCATGGTGATTGGACTATGCAGTACTATTGGAGTTGCGTTACGGGCGCTCCAGGGACGCCAACCATTACGGGATCCTTCTATACAACTGGATATAAGAAACCATCCCTTAGCACCGACAGTCGAGCCATATATTGTACCCAGATTTGGGGAGGATATTTCTTCCATTCGATTCTTGCTTCTGAGAGCGAGCTAGGCAACAGTTTGTCGCATGGTTGCATAAGGCTTTCGTATAGCGCCGCAGCTTGGATCCAGAACAATATCAATGCCGGAACGAGGGTTATTATTTACAGTTAATCCGATGTGAAACAAGAGATGTAGCCGATGATGGTTTTGCGCTGAATCGTTGATGTATTGGCTCTGACTTGTATTAGGGAAGTTTATTTGAGAAGCATGAGTGAAATGGTGTGACGTTAGGTGAGAGTATCTGACCAGAGAAAATCCGTGCTTGCAAGCATGATGTGGAGTTTTGCGGAGAAGATTTCTGCGCAGTTGGTTTCTTTTGTCGTTTCGATCGTTTTGGCTCGCGTGCTCATGCCCGAAGAGTTCGGTCTCATTTCGATGATGTTGGTATTTATCGTGTTGGCCGAGGTGTTTGTCAATAGCGGATTTTCTTCGGCTCTGATTCAAAACAAAGATGCCGACGATACGGATTTTTCGACAATTTTCTACATGAGCTTTGCTTGCTCATTGGGTGTCTATGCGCTTTTGTTCTCTCTCGCTCAGCCGATTTCGCAATTCTATGAGCAGTCTGCTCTTGTCGTTTTAATACAGGTATTTGCGCTCAAAATCCCCATTGCGTCCTTCAATGCGATACAGCGTGCATATGTGGCAAGAAACATGTTATTTAGAAGACTGTTCTATTCGGCATTGATTGGCACTATTGCATCGGGAGCAATCGGTATAGCAATGGCCATGTCTGGTTGGGGGGTCTGGTCGCTTGTTGCGCAGAATATTCTTCTGACGATCTTCGATTCAATTGTCCTGCTCATAACAGTACCTTGGCGTCCCAAGAGGCTTTTCTCTTTTGAACGTGGTCTCCGTATGATGAAATATGGATGGAAGGTGCTGTTGGCAGACTTTAGCGGAAACTTTTTTGGTCAACTTCGTAATCTGGCAATCGGAAAAGTCTACACAAGTGCCGATTTGGCATTCTATGACAGGGGGAATCAGATACCCCAGATAGTCGGCAACAATATCGGCAATGCGGTTTCTTCCGTGTTGTTTCCCGTGATGTCGAACTGTGGGGACGATCTTGATACGGTAAAAAACCTGTGTCGTCGATCCATGAAGACGATGTCTTACGTTATATCGCCCTTGATGTTTGGCATAGCAGCATGCGGACCTGCTTTGGTTTTGTTGCTCTATTCGGATAAGTGGAGCGGGTCGATACCATTCGTTCAGCTGCTTGCTGTTGGCTATGCTTTTGGTGTAATCGGGATGGTTCCGATTCAGGCGCTCAAGGCAATTGGCGAGAGTGGTGCTGTGCTGAAGCTTGAATTAGTAAAGAAGCCGTTTTTTCTGCTGCTGCTATTTTTCGGCGTAAGTCATAGCGTCTGGGCGGTTGCATTGAGCATGCTTGCATACGAATTGTTTGGTTTTGTCGTGAATGCGACGCAACTTAAGAGATATCTCGGGTACTCATTTAAAGAACAGCTGCTGGATGTTCTGCCCCATATCGCACTTGCTGCGGCGACGGCTCTGGCTGTCGCTTTCATCGATATAGACGGTATGCTAGCGCTGACGCTGACGGCTCAGGTTGTTGCAGGGGTTATTGTCTACATTGGCGGCTCAGTAGTTTTAAAGCTAGATTCGCTTCAATATATTATGCAAATAGCAAGAAGAAAGGACTGAACGTTGGCTAAGGAAACCTTACCTCACAAAGTTGTCCGAGTCGCAGGAAACATAAAACGCAATGTGCTGTTTTTGATGGCAAATGATTTGTCTGACCGTTTTTACAGGACGAAAGATGAGGCGATCGAGGATGTCGTTTATGAGCTGGAGGAAAACCAAGAGTTGTTTCCGCATCTACGTTTAGTTGGACGTGAGGATACGCTGCGTCTCTTAGGGAGCGATCCTAAGAGCCTGATTCGTTTTGGGGATTACGACATTGATACGATGGAAGGACGTGATACGGAATATCAAGAGTTCGATCCGGTGCTTGCCGATAGACTGAAGAATATTCTGAATGAGCAGCATGAGAATTGCTATGTCGCGATCAATCAGTCGTATTTTCAATCCCCTTTTCGCTTCCCGGAAAGGCAACATCGTTTTTACCGCGAAAGGGGCAGCAGGCTAAGGAAATGTTTCTTGCGAGAGTGTAATCCGAACTCGGAATATCTTGATTCTACCTGCTTCGGTGCCTATTACCGCTTCGGCGATGAGTACGATTTTGAAGGATATTACGAAACTGTGAGGGGCTTCTTCAAGGACAAAGATATTGTCTTGGTTTCAGGGGCGGGGGTATTCGAGAAGCTTGAATTCGATGTGTTCGATTTAGCGAAGAGCAAAGTTATAGTCCATGGGCCGAACAAAAATGCTTTTAAGGAGTATGACGACATCCTCGAGCGAGTAACGAAGATTGCAGATAGGGAAAGCTCTTTCATCTGTGCAATTTTAGGGCAAACAGCTAAGGTGCTGGTCGCCGATTTAGCAGATCGCGGATACCTGGCATGGGATATCGGACATTTGGCAAAGGATTATGATGTGTATAAGCGCGGTTTGGCTAAAACCAAAGAAAACATGGATGCATTCTGGGGCGCAGACTAGAAAGGGCTGTACGAGGGTTTGGCGATGAGGGCGGTAGATTTTTTTTATTCAGGAATCAGGTCGGCTGCGAGGCGATTCTTCATTTCTATTTTTCGCTTCTTTCCCATTAATGCAGGAAGTGTGGTTTTCGATAATTTCAACGGCGGAGGATTTGGGTGCAACCCCAAGTATATAGCCGAAGCTTTGGAAGCTGACTGCCTAAAGCTGGTCTGGCTTGCAAGGGATCTTGATAGCGGAGATTTTCCGTCTTACATTAAGGTCGTGAGGTACGATTCTCTTCGTGCATGGTATTACCTCGAAACAGCTAGAGTCATTGTGTCGAACGTCCGAAATTCAAAGGGAGCGATCAAAAGGCAAGGACAGAAATATGTGCAGACATGGCATGCTTCACTTGGTCCGAAAATGGTGGAAAAGGATGCCGAAAAGTCTCTTTCGCGTTCGTATGTAAAGCAGGCAAAGAAGAATGGCGAAGAAACAGATCTTATGTTTGCTAATAACGAGTTAATGGCAAGCGTGTACAGAGCCTCGTTCTGGTATTCTGGAAAGCTGATTAGATGTGGTGTTCCGAGAAATCGTGACCTTATCCGTTGTGACACAGATGTAAGGAGGAGAGTTAGGGCGAAACTCAATTTGCCCGAGAATGATTTCGTATGCCTATATGCACCTACATGGAGGGATACGGAAGGTGAAGTGCCTTTTTTTGATTTTGCAAAATGCCGCATCGCGTTGGAGAAAAGATTCGGCAGTGAGAGCGTGGAGGTGGTTCTTTGCGTGCGGTTTCATCCGAATACCGATCGATCCCAATACGACATATCCGCAGAAAGTGTGGTGGATTTGTCGGACTATCCTGACACGCAGGAGCTATTATCTGCTATTGACTTGCTGATATCGGATTACTCGTCGATTATCGAGGACTTTACCTTTACATCGAATCCTGCGTTTATGTATGTCCCTGACTATGACAGGTATATTGCGCATCGGCAGTTTTACTATCCTTTGGATAAAAGGCCATATCCGATTTGTAGGACCGAAGAGGATTTATACCGAGAAATCGAGGTGCATTCGGACGAGGTGCTGAGCGATAGGCTAAATTTGTTCAGGGAAGAATTCGGAATCATGGACGATGGGTTGGGAGCGAATACGCTTGCTGATATAGTTCGAGGTTGGACGCACAGCGATACGAAATTGTCATCTAAGTTGGAGTGAACTTCGCCAAATAGGAGGTTGGACTAGTGCATAAGAACAAGGCTGTAGTCGTAGGGGGGAGCAGCGGCGTCGGGTTGGCGATATCTTCCTTGCTCATCCGCTCAAAATGGAATGTTGTGATTATTGATAGAGAGCTTTTGCCTGATGAGGCAGGTCTTCCGATGGAGTCTGTGGAGTATTTTTACTCTGACTTACTCAATTACAATGACGATTTATTTGCGCAGCTTGCGCAAGATGGCGATATTAAGTGTCTGTTTATCGCGGCGGGAATAGGAAGGGTTTGCCTTTTTGAGCACCTGCATATAGCGGAAATAGAAAAGACCTTGACAATAAACTCGCTAGCAGCAATGAAAATATTGAAACAATTCTATAAGCGGATTCGGTCTGATGAAGAGTTTTACTGTGGTGTTATGTGCTCGATTTCGGGTCATGTCAGCTCGCCTGCTTTTTCTGTCTATGCCGCATCGAAAGCGGCTGTCTGCCGATTTGTTGAGAGCGTGAATGCTGAACTCGAATACGAGGGTGTAAAGAACCGTGTGCTGGACGTTAGCCCCGGCAGCATAGGAGGGACAAGGTTCTACGGCTCCGACGAGACAAGGCTGGATCAGTTGGAGCCCTTGGCAAAGGATATCTTGATGGCGCTTTTGCGTCACGATAACTTGCTGATTCCAGACTACGAAGATACGTATAAGGAGGTTCTTGATAGGTATCAAGCCGACCCTCGCAAGTTTGGCTTACAGAGTGCTGAATACAAGATGGCTTCAAGCAGAATCGATAACCGTGCGACTGCGAAGATCGGGTATCTGTCGGGAACATTTGACTTGTTCCATATTGGCCATTTGAACTTGCTGAAAAGGGCGAAAAGAGCCTGTGATTATCTGGTCGTAGGTGTTCATCCGAGTGGGGCTTGGAAAGGGAAGGAGACGTTTATTCCGTTCGAAGAGCGAAAGGAAATCCTAAGAGCGATTCGATGTGTTGACAAGGTGATAGATGCTCCTGATGAAGATTCGGATGCATGGGAGACCGTTGGATACAACTTGCTTTTCGTTGGTAGCGACTATCAGGGTACAGATCGCTTCAAGCGCTACGAAGTAGAACTGGGGGCAAAAGGGGTAAGGATTATCTATTTCCCTTATACGCAGACTACCAGCAGCACCGAGCTGAGGCGAGCCATAAAGGATTCCTTTTCGCGATAAGCGGCAACGTGCAGATTGTGCTAATCGCAGGGTTGACGAAAGCGTCCCGTGGACAGAAGAACCTAACTTGTGCGCAGGTTGGATGATAGTTTGGCTAGGCTTTTGTAAAGGGACGGCAGAATGTAGAAAAGCGAACGCCGTAGGATTTCACTTTTGCTGAGCAAGTGCTTGAAAAGGCGAAAGTCTTTTCGATATCTGTCAACAAGTTGTTTTTTAAAGTCATCGCTTTGCGTGATGCAGTAGTAGGAGGAAATCTGGCAAAGGCAGTCGTCCACTACGAGGTTGGCAAAATTGCAGGAAGAGTCTTTTTGGAATTCAATTATGCGCCTCTCGAATACTTTAATAAGTTCGATCAGGTGTTCTGGGTCTTTGTTGCTTGTCTGCATAATGCTTCCAGGTCTTTGCCTGTATCCGTATAGCGGACGGAATGTTAGGGTTGCCGAGGGGGCATCAAGGAATAGCTTGTATGTTACGAATTCGTCTTCGTTGATTTTTCCTACGGGGTAGCGAATTGTATCGAGCAATTCGCGAGCATATAATTTCCCCCAAGCGGTATTAAGCGTAATTTTCAATTTTGTGTCAGTATAGCTCAGTTTATAAAGCTGGCATCCTGTGTCGGTTATATCCGTTGGCATTTTCGTTGGCATTTCAGCATAGTTATCGGTTGTAAATGGTTCGAATTGGCATGCGGCAATGGCCGATCCATGCTCGAGCGCTAGGTCGACGAGCTTTTCTATGCAATTGACAGCAAGGCAATCATCACCATCGAGGAAGAAAAGGTACTCTCCGGAGGCATGTTTGATGCCGAAATTTCGAGCGTCGGACAGACCTCCATTTTGCTTTTCGAGCAGAACGATTCGGCTGTCGTGATGCATGAATTCTCTAACCAATGCATTGGAGCAGTCGGGTGAGCCGTCGTCAACGCAGATTATCTCAATGTTTTTGTATGTTTGATCAACTGTTGATTGCAGGCAGGCTTCTATATAGTGGTCAACGTTGTATATGGGAATGATGATCGACACCAAAGGTTCTTTCATTGTGACTCCTTTTGCGATGAAGGCTAAATGCGGTGCAGGAGTTTTCGCGCAATAAGATGCACCTGTAAAATGACCTTGGCCATAATTCCGTTTCCATTGGTCATAGAGGAGACTACGGCTCTCAAATCGGGTCTCAGTGCACGCATCGCCGATCTGCTGATACCAAGCTCTTTGATTGTCGCTCCGATGCTGACGAGGCATGATTCTTTTGATGGTTTGGGCAGGTTCTCGTCAGAGACCGCAATGCTTGCAAGATAACAGGCTTGAAGTAATGAACCCTTTTCCGCGTATTCCTCGAGACCCCATTGCTTGGCCTTCTCCAACAGGGTTGAAAGGGTTGTTTTCAGGTCTTTTAGATACTGCGGGTTGTAATTCTTCGTGTTGCTTTGCAGATTCTGCCTATAGAAATACAAAGGCTTGCCCAGGCAGTACAGACTTCGAACATGCTCTATAGCGAAGATCATCTGGTGCAGATCTTCGCTATAGATGAGCCTTTGGTCTTTCGCTATGGAGTCAGACAAGAGGTTTATGCGAATAGCTTTCATGCATAGGTTGTTGAATTCTCCTGCGCACAAAGCTTTGCGAATTGCATCTAGGTCGCATATCTCATGCAGCCCATAGTCTAAGGAATTGGAGCGGATGGGCGAAGAAAAGTCAGACATCACTGAATAATCGAATGTGATGATATCGGGGTAGTTGAATTGTTTCGCGATTATGGAGCAGTGTGCAATCGTATTCGGGCTTAGGCAATCGTCTGCATCAAGAAAGATAACGTAGCTGCTATCGGCCCTTTGGATGATGTCCCTTCTCGCAAGGGCAACCCCCTGGTTCGTTTTATGCACCACGATCGCATTGTCGTGTGCATGACAAAACCTGTCACAAATCTCCCCAGTACGATCTGTTGACCCGTCGTCGATGATTACGATTTTGAAATCGGACAGGGTTTGCTCCGTAAGCGATTCGAGGCATTCGGGCAAGTATCGCTCGGCGTTGTATGCAGGAACGCCGATGGTAAACAGTTTTGTGTAATTGGAATTCATGGTCTACCTTTTGAGTGGTCTTCGGTATGTAAGGGTATTCTCATCGCCACTTCTTCAATATGCCAAGAAGTACAAGAACTTGCTGAACGCATCGAGTCAGTCCATAACGCTTCAGGTAGAAAGCTGCAAAATGGGCTTTTTGCAGAAGTGGGTTCATATCCCGCAATTCGATGGTAGCGTATATATCGTTGAGGCAGTGTCGCGTCGTGCGGCTTGAGGCTATCTCGATAGGCGGTCTGTCATAGTAGGATGCTAGATCCGCTACTAGTTCATCAAGAAATATGATCCGCTCTTTTGGCGGAAGGCGGTTCGCGTCATATAGAAGAAAGTCGATTATCCAATCGAGAAGGTCAGGTTGGCTCAAATGACTTAGATTGCGGGACTTCCATTCATACAATACCTCGGAGACTATTTTTCGATGTTGATCTAGGCGATGCCTTTCGGCTTGCGTGTGTGTTAGGGAATCGGGTCGCATACGATAGAGGTACAGCTGGTCGGGCGAAAGAACCGTTTTTCGCGATAGAGGGTAAACTAGAAAGAAGAAGACCTGATCCTCTCCGAAGAGGATTTTTTCATCGAAAAAGATGCCCTCTCTTAGCAAGAAGCTTTTTCTTACGGCTGCCCTCCATGCATAAGGGCGAGCTTTGTCCTTGAATAGAAGGCATGATTTATAGTGGACGTACTGTTTGTTCGGGGGTCGAAGTTCTTTTTTCATTCCCAAAGGGGTAAGCGTTTCTGGGAAGCATTTGAAACCGAACGTGAAAACCTCTGCCTTGCTTGCGCTCATTATCTTGTTGACCTTCTCGCAGGCATGGGGAACGAGCATGTCATCGGAATCGACAAACATGAGAATTTCTCCCTTGGCAGCAGAGATACCTTGGTTTCTGGTTGCGGATAAGCCCTTGTTTTCTTGGGAGATAATCGTGAAAAGCGCGGGATGGCGTTTCTTGTAATCAGCCAGAATTGCGGGAGATCCATCGCTCGAACCGTCGTCGATACAGATGATTTCGATGTCCTTGTGTGTTTGCTCTATCAGCGAATCGAGCGTTTCCTGCAAGGTGTTTTCTGTGTTGTACACGGGAACGATTATCGAGATCTTCATAGGGAGCCTTTCGCGGCAAGGGGGTTTTCGGGGGGGGGTCGAGCGGTCTACCACTTGATGTCGAATCCGAATCGATGGATCATCGTTCGGTAAGCCATCAATGCAAGTGGCATGAAAGGTGAATTGTATATTTTGCGAGCAGTGTACGCTTTTTTAAAAACACTGCCATATTTTTTCGCGGTATGGGCGGATATGATCGTTGGGTTGTTCCAAGTAGGAAAGCTGGCCGAAAGATATGCCTTGTTCTTTTTAAGTTCCGTTGTCAGGTTGACGGTCGGATCGTATGAAATGCGGAACATCAGCGAAATGCCTAGATGCAAGAAGGCAGCAGCGTCCAAGAAGTCGATGAGGCTCTTGGACGCGATGCGCTCGTAAACGCTCTTTACTTCCAGCATCGCTGTATATGTTGACTCTATTTTGCTTTTGTCGATAGTGGTCATAATGGAGTCGTTGCGAATGATGTAATTAACCAAAGCATGGGGTGTGAAGGTCACCTTTTTAATCGAAGGATACGCAAGCAGATGAAGCATTATATCGTCGAAGATTTTTGGCGGTTCCTTGAAGTCATGCAAATTTCTAAGGACCGACGCCCTGAAAAACTTATTCCAAGGCGCACCGTTTAGCTCAAGAAGACGCTGGGGTTCCCTTTCGACATTGAAAGGTGGGCGGCTTTCGGTCATTTCGGTATTCAGAATCTTTCCTGTATCAACATCTATCCTGTTGAAGCCGCATACAGAAATATCGGCATTGTCGGCTACGGCGGCGCTGTAGAGCTTTTCGGCAAAATCTGACTCTACATAGTCATCGCTGTCAACGAAGCCGATATATTCTCCTTGCGCAATGGCGATGGCATCGAAGCGGCCACGCCAGACCCCTTCATTTTGCTTGTCGATCACGGTGATCATTTCAGGATAGCGGTTTTTATAATCGTTTATGATATTGATGCACTGATCCGGGGATCCGTCGTTGATGCATATTATCTCTATGTCTTGCAAAGACTGCCCAACGAGCGAATCGAGACAGCGTGGAAGATATTGCTCTACCTTGTAGCAGGGAACAATGATGCTCGCTTTCTTTGAAAACATGGGAAGGTTCTCTCCGTTTCGTAATGCGTGCTTATGATGCGTGTTTTATCAACCGAAATTATACCAGTAGATATTTCTGGGATTTTGCAGTGGAGGGTAAATGAGAATTGCGCTGAAAGAATGCTGCCCGCATGATGCCAAATCGGTATCGTTGCTGGTTCTGTTGTCTCTTTTTGGTGGTTGCCTGTTCATTGTGTGCGGCAGTCTTTCGGCGGGAGGCGGATGGCTGGCGGTTCCAATCGTGGAGCTTTTGCCCGAATGCGTTGTTTCTAGTGTGATAGTTGCGCTTGTCCTACTGTTGTCGGACTGCATCTATTTGATGTTCAGGTCTTTTGTCCGAAGCCATACAAAAGATGATGCCAGCGATCGGGCGAAAGTCTTTCGCTGGGTCGCGCCTTGTTTTGGCGCCAAATCGCTCCTAATACATTCGTTAGTCTTGGTGGTTGCTTGGCTTCCGTGGCTTATTGCGTTGTATCCGGGCGCTATGAACTGGGACGCCTACTACCAGATAACGCAGTGCTATCCGGGGTAGTATCCCGTTTGGCGTGTTCCGTTTGCTGCAACGGGGTCTTTGGTCGAGAATGCCTCTTCCGATCATCATCCGATTTTCGACACACTGGTTTTTGGCGTGTTTGCGAGAGCCAGTGATGCCTTGTTCGGTTCTTGGAACCAAGGCGTTTTGCTTTTTGCATCATGCAGGCGATCGCTCTGGCGATTATCGTTTCCGTAACGCTTGCATATCTAAGGCGAAAGTGGCGCGTATCCGTAATAGCTTGCGCGGTCGTATATGCTTTCTTTACTCTGTTTCTCATCGTGCCCCTGTATGCAGGTGCGATGATGAAAGACAGCTTGCATCTGCTTGCATTGGTGCACTTCTTCGTAATGTGGGCTGAAGTCGTGAGGACCAGGGGGGGGGTACTGCATAAACGCCGATTCGTGATCGTTTTCGTACTTTTCTGCTGTCTTGTATGTTTGACCAAAAAGACAGGGATTTACTTTTTGATAATTGCCCTGGTTATTCTTTTGGCTGTATCGAAGAAAAATCGCGCTTGGGTAGGCGTAAGTATCGCCGTGCCTGCAATAGTGATGTTCTTGGTGCTGCCCAGAGTCGTGTTTCCGCTGTTGGATGTTATTCCTGGAGAGAAGCAAGAGGTTTTCGGGATTCTTTTTCAGCAGACCGCCCGTTACGTCTTCGGGCATCCTGGCGAAGTTTCGGAAGACGATCGTCTTGGGATCGATGCCGTATTGAACTACGATACTCTTGCAGATAGGTATGATCCCATGAATACAGACCCGGTAAAATTCATGTGGAACTACCAGAGTGATTCTAAGGATTTTGGGGTTTACTTGTCGGTATGGGTAAGGCAAGGTCTGACTTCGGTACGGGAATTGAGGGCCGGGATATAGGTTTACTTGTCGGTATGGGTAAGGCAAGGTCTGACTCATCCCGATACATACATTGCTGCCGGCTTGGCTCCTATTGCGCCATTTTTTTTCAGACGGCAGCTTGATTCCGTTATGGGATACAGGGGATGTGACACACGATGGAAGCGATCTGCTGATGCGCCCTGAAGGGCTGAATGCGTATCACGAAAGCATGAAGTCGTTCTTCAACGGCTTGGCTAGTATTCCTGGATTGCAGTTGTTGTTCAAGGCAAGCACATGGGTGTTGGTGCTTCCGTTCGTTCTTTTATACAATGCCTTCCGCAGAAACAAGGAGATGGCACCATTTTGCATATACTTGGTTGTTTTGATTGGCCTGTGTTCGATTTCTCCCGTGTACGACACGCGCTATTTGCTGCCGGTTCTGTTCACGGTTCCGTGGATGGTTCTGATGGCCTTTTTCCGCACAAGCGAAAAAGCGGAAATACAGCGAAGCGGCTTAGCTCAGCGCAGGTAATTATCGTTTTGTCGTAAAAGCGAAAGCTCCGTGGCGGTCGTTTCGGGTAAACTCTAGTTACGTTTAAACAGGTTGAGGAATCTCATGTTAAGGGTTCTATGAAAATACTTTTAATCATACCGGCGCATAATGAAGAGGATTCGCTGAAAGCAACAGTGGACTCTGTTTTTGATCGTGGTGTGGGCATTGATTTTTTGATCGTCAATGACGGCTCCAAAGATGGAACGGTGCAGATATGCCGCGAGAACGAGTATCCTTTTCTCGACTTGCCCGTTAATCTCGGGTTAGCGGGAGCATTTCAGGCGGGTATGAAATACGCCTATCGTCACGATTACGACTGTGCTATCCAATTCGATGCTGATGGTCAGCATCTTCCCGAATATATCGCACCTCTGATCGAAGCGATAGAAGAGAATGATATTGCGATCGGATCTCGGTTTCTGGATCAGAAGAAACCGAGATCGATGCGAATGGTCGGCAGCAACCTGATTTCTGCTGCTATCAAGTTGACAACGGGTAAGAAGCTGACCGATCCAACGTCGGGCATGCGTGCTTTCAATAAGCGCATGATAAAGCAATTGGCTTTGGGTTTGAACTTCGGTCCCGAACCCGATACCGTTTCGTATCTGATAAAACGTGCAGATGCGAAAGTGACTGAAGTCCCAGTGAGGATGGCGGATCGATTTGCCGGCGAAAGCTACTTGAACGTCTGGACTTCGGCGACGTATATGCTTCGCATGACGGTCTCCATACTGTTCATCCAGCTCTTTCGCAAGCGCATAAGGTAGGTTATGCGATGACTGTAGAACTACGTGTTGCATTGATAATCGTTTCGCTTCTTACGCTCGTTTTCGTCGCTCGAAAGATTCGAAGCTCGAAGGTGAAGTTGGAGGATTCCATTTTCTGGATCTGTTTCGCAGGTCTTATCTTCGTTCTCAGCCTGTTCCCGCAGATCTTCTATGCGCTTTCGAATATCGTGGGGACCTATGCTCCGGTCAATTTCGTATTCTTGTTCTTCATTTTCGTCTTGCTCGTGCAGAGTTTTAACCTGAGCATGCGCATTTCTCAGGCAGATACGAAGATCAAGGAATTGACGCAACAGCTGGCTATCGAAAAATTCGAGCGTTATCAGAACGACAAAGCCAACTCTTATGGGATAATCGGTCAAGATAACGCTTGTCAGCAAACGGGTGCGAATGAGAATGCTCGGCCTTTGGAGGAGCAAGAATGAAGGGAATCATATTAGCGGGAGGTTCGGGGACACGTCTCTATCCTTTGACGACGGTCACTTCAAAGCAGCTGCTTCCTGTCTACGATAAACCGATGATCTACTACCCGCTTTCAGTGCTCATGTTGGCGGGTATACGAGACATTCTGCTCATCTCGACTCCTGTCGATCTACCGAATTTTAAGCGGCTTTTGGGCGATGGTACGCAATTCGGGATCCATCTGTCGTACAAGGAACAACCCAGTCCGGACGGTCTGGCTCAGGCCCTTCTTTTAGGTGAAGAATTTATCGGCGATGATTCATGTGCGCTGATATTGGGCGATAACATCTTCTATGGCGGCGGGTTCACTGCAAGCCTGAAGGCTGCAGCGATGCGAGAAGAAGGCGCCACCATCTTCGGCTACTATGTGACCGATCCTGAACGGTTCGGGGTCGTCGAATTCGACAGCGATGGCAATGCGATATCGCTCGAAGAAAAGCCTCAAAATCCGAAGAGCAACTATGCAGTTACGGGATTGTATTTCTACGACAAAAGGGCGGTCGAATTCGCCAAACAAGTGAAGCCTTCGGCGCGTGGGGAACTTGAGATAACCGATCTTAACAGGATGTATCTAGAAGATGGTTCGCTTAAAGTGAATCTTCTGCCCCGTGGCAGTGCATGGCTGGATACAGGAACCATGGAAAGCCTGTTCAGGGCGACCGAGTACGTTCGGGTCATCGAGCAGAATCAAGGGTTGCAGATCGCTTCACTGGAAGAGATCGCTTTCAATAGCGGTTGGATTGATGAATCCGTCTTGCGGGATGCGGCGAAACGATACGGCAAATCGCTCTACGGTCAGCATCTTGCCAATGTTTTGAGCCATCGGGTATTGAATAGTGGCACAAGAACGGCAGGGCTGTAATGGGATACGAGAATATCATCGTAACGGGCGGCTGCGGCTTCATCGGATCCAACTTCGTACACTACGTAGTCGATAATCATCCCAACGTGCATGTGACCGTGCTTGATAAGCTCACGTATGCGGGTAATGAAAAGAACATCGCTGGTCTTCCCGAAGACAGAGTGAGCCTTGTCGTAGGCGATATTTGCGACAAGGAATTGCTCGCGAGGTTGGTTCCTGGCCATGATGCTATTGTTCACTATGCCGCCGAGTCTCATAATGACAATTCCATTGCTGATCCTGAGCCTTTTCTGCGCACCAATGTAGAAGGCACGTATTGTTTGCTGGAAGCGTGTCGTAAATACGACGTTCGTTATCATCATGTTTCCACCGATGAAGTGTATGGCGATCTTGCTCTTGACGACCCAAGTCGCTTTACCGAAGAAACGCCCTATAATCCTTCGAGTCCATACAGCTCCACGAAGGCGGCGTCTGACATGCTGGTGCGCGCATGGACGCGCACGTATGGATTGCGCACTACCATTAGCAATTGCTCAAATAATTATGGGCCGTACCAGCATATTGAAAAGTTCATTCCTAGGCAGATCACCAATATTCTCTGCGGTATTAAGCCTAAGCTTTATGGTGACGGCTTGAATGTGCGCGACTGGATTCATACGGAAGATCATTCATCCGCGGTATGGACGATTCTTGCTAAGGGTGAAATTGGCGAAACATATTTGATCGGTGCCGATGGCGAGAAGAATAACATCAGCGTTTTGCGTGCTATTTTGAAAGCTATGGGCAAGAGCGAGGACGATTTTGACTGGGTGAAGGATCGCCCAGGGCACGACCGCCGCTACGCTATTGATTCATCGAAGCTACGTCGTGATCTTGGCTGGGTGCCTCAACATACGGATTTTTCGGAGGGCCTTGCTCAGACCATTGACTGGTATAAGAAAAATGAAGTTTGGTGGCGCCCCGCTAAAGAAGCAACTGAAGCAAAGTACGCGAAACAAGGGCAATAGGAGCGACTGAATTATGATTAGTAAGTCCGATACGCTATAGATAGTCTCGCGACTACAAATCTATATTGAAGTCATATTGCCAAGGATAAGGGTGTTGCTGGCAAGGATTATCTATAGTGTTGCATTTTGCGGTTGCGACATGATTTCGCTATGGGGATGGTGGCGTGTGCCGTTTCAGAAATGCAATCTACCCTACGCTGGATGACTTAAGTTTAGGATGAAGATCGGATTCTGAATCTTGGGAGAATATATGTGGTTAACGTTTGCGTTTGACGTCATGCTTGCTGTAGTGCTTCTCTATCTTCCCGGTTTTTTGCTATGCAGAAGTTTTCGCTTGTCGGGCATTCAATCGGCCGTATTTGCGCCGGTATTTTCTGGTTTTGCGCTGTATGTCACTTCTTATGGCTTCTTAAAACTTGGCATCTCTGCGCCCGGGTGGTTAATACCGATGGCGGTTATCTTAGCGGGCTTCTTTATTCGGCTGGGGTCTTTTTTTGTGCAATACCGAAAAGATGCTGCCTCGGTCCGTGGTCACAAAAAAACACTGAGGCATTCAAGAGATAATTGGAAAGTTCTCTTTGCCTATATTTTGTTTGGCATGCTTATTGGGGCATATGTGTTTGTTAAAACACTCGATGGGGCAGCCTCATTTAATCAGCAGTACGATAATTATGCGCACTTGAATACTGTGCGCCAGTTTGTAGACACGGGATTTTACGCTCCTAGTGGACTATTCAGTTATCCATATTTATGGCATTGCATTGTTTCATTTGTGGCCTGTGTAGGATTTGGCGAAGTATGTATTGCGGCTAATGCTGTTAACTATGTTGTTGCAGCGATTGTTTTTCCTGCGGCAATGTATCTTTTTATATCGAACATTTTTAAAAACAATTGGGTGGTTGTCGTATGCGGAGCTGTATGCAGTGTGGCATTTACGGAATTCCCGTGGGGTCTATTGCTGTTTGGTCCTCTTTACCCCAATGTTCTTGGATATGCAGCGCTTCCGGCGGTAATGACGATGTTCATTACGCTATTAAGAGAAGAAAGCCTTTGGGGGGCTGCAAAAAACCTTGTTCTGTTCATATTTGGGTGCGTAACCCTGGTTTTCATGCATCCTAATTCGATTTTTGCGGGAGTCGTGCTGCTGACCCCCTTTGCTATTGCTCAGATGCCTAGATTATCCCTGCTTGACCGATGGGATGGTAAAAAGAAGCAGCGGATGTCCCTCTTTTTTGCGGCGAGCTTTTTCGCTTTAGTTTTTGCTGTGTGGTCGGTCCTCTTTAGGATCCCTGCATTCCAGTCCGTTGTTCAATTCGAGTGGCCAGCATATCTGACATTTTGGAATGCGCTATCCAATGGGCTTCTTTTGGTGTTTACGCAGTATAGCGCCCCTCAATATGTTCTTGCGGCATTGGTATGCGTGGGTGTAATTTATTGCTTTGTCAAAAAAACCCATAGGTGGCTCGTAGTTTCGTATGCCGTATCGTTAGCTATTTTGATAGTGGCTAGCTCGACGGAAGGTGCCCTAAAACATTATCTTGCGGGGTTTTGGTACACAGATACGTTCAGAATTGCCGGAATGGTAGCTCTCGCAGGTGTTCCATTGGCCTCTTTAGGCTTAAGTGCTCTTTTCTGTTTTGTGAGGCGAGTATTCTGGAAAAATGAAAGCGAAGTTTTTGTCGGAGAACAAGGAAGAGCCCTTGTTGGTCTTTTGGCTGTTTTTGCTTTACTTATTTATTTTCCGAATACGAACATTGTTGAGCAAGGGGAAAGAGAAACCGCCTTTGGAGTTACCAGCAAAAAATTACAGGAGTACAATTCACTGTCTGAGGAAGCTGTATATAGCGAGTCGGAAGTTCAATTCATCGATAAGGTGAAAGCTTCTGTTTCGGATGATGCCGTAATAGTTAACGTGCCATTTGATGGTAGCTTTCTTTCGTATGGCGTTAATGGCCTAAATGTGCAATATAGGGCTCTGGAAACAGCGGGGTATTGGGATAAAACAACCGATTTGGAGGGAAAGAAGGTCAGAGCCAATCTTTGCAACTATACTACAGATAAAGAAACATATAGTGCGGTCAAAAGTTGCGGTGTGCAGTATGTTCTTCTTTTGGATAAGGACGACGCAACCGGCGAAAAAATGTACCCCTGCGCGAAAGATATGAACTTTTGGAAAGGCCTTATGGAGATTCGGGACGACACTCCAGGATTTGAAGTCGTGTTATCCGAGGGTGACATGAGGTTGTACAGGCTTACCGAGGTATAGAAAGCAGTTTATGGGAGAGCTGTATTGCTCTAGAGGAGATAGCATGAAGAACGATTGTCTCGTAAGCGTTATTGTTCCGGTTTGTAATGTACAACGGTATTTGCGTCAGTGCCTTGATAGTTTGACTGATCAGACATTGCAAGAGGTCCAGATAATTTGCATAGACGATGGATCGACGGATGATTCTTTAATCATCCTGAAAGAATATGCCGAATGGGATTCTCGCATAGAGGTTATTTCTAAGCCGAATGCGGGCTATGGTCATACTATGAATCAGGGTCTAGCTGCGGCAAGGGGTGAATATGTAGGCATTGTCGAATCAGACGATTTCGCTGATCCGGATATGTTCGAAAAACTGTATCAAATTGCGAAAGAGTACGATGCAGATGTGGTGAAAAGCAACTTCTACCAGTACTTGACCAATACGGTTCCCGACAATGATCCAATTGTTGATAATCTTGCAGCGTGCCCTATGGGGAAGGTATTTTGTCCGTTAGAGCATCAAGATATTTTTCTTACACAGCCTGCTATTTGGAGCGCACTATATAAACGCGAATTCCTCCAAAGGGAGGGAATTGCTTTTTTGGAAACTCCGGGGGCGTCTTTCCAGGATACGTCTTTTAATTTTAAGGTTTTCGCTTCTGCGCAAAGAGCGATATTGACCCAAGATGCATACCTTCATTACCGCATTGACAATTCAAATTCTTCAGTGAAGTCTTTGTCGAAGGTGTTCTGCATTTGTGACGAATATCGCGAGATTTGGGAGTTCGCTCGTTCTCGTGAGCGCATTTATTCTGCTTTAAAATACCGCATTCCTCAAATCCAATTTGGTGGATATCTTTGGAATTTGGATAGGTTGACTCCATCGCTACAACATCAGTTTTACCGGCAGTTCGTGTCGGAGTTTTTGAATTTTAAAGAGCGGGATTTGCTGCAGAAAAGCTTTTTTGATGATGTGGCTTGGGAAAAGCTGCAGGGAATGGTTTCCGACTCCAGGGGTTATTATGAGCAGCATTATGGCCCGATTGAAGTCGAGAGAACTATTCTTCTTTCGGTTGAGGAGAATGCACGGCAAAGCTGCGAGCGTTTAGCTGCTGGGTTGCTGGAACTTATGGGAACTTCTGACGAGTTGTTCCTCTATTCGCGTCAAGCATCAATAGAATCCCGCTCGGGAGTTCGTCGTCTTTTGGATTCAGACCCAAGGTTCCATCTTTGCGAAGGGGAGATTGAATCGAGTGTTGTCGAGGAGATAAATATTTCCTCGATTCGCGGGACGAAGTTTACGGTGGTGAAGATAGGCGGTCCAGGTTGGAACCCGAAGCTAACTGCCAAGGTTCTCAAGGATTGCATGGCCTCATTTCGAGATGAGAGCATTTACGTAAATAATGCATGGGCAGTGGCTTCTTGGGGTGCTTCCGATTTAGTAAATATTACGTTGCCTTTATGGCTGCCTCTTCTTTATTCGAGCTTTTATGAGTGCTTGGAAGGTAATGCTAAGCTGACGGACCTGCCAAAGTGGTTGCTATATTGCGGGATCAGTGGGTCGGACGTTGCCTTGCGAGAGTACCTACATGCGTATGAATCTCTCAAGACGCTATGCAAGGCCGTCTACAAGGAGAGCACTAGTGAGCGGTTGCTCTCTCTTCATGGGGTGTTGACGCTTTTATGGAATAGGATACAGGATGCATATCATTCGCTTCCATATGACGATAGGGAGCACTGCGATCGTCCTTCTCCGAATGATTTTCAGGCATTGAATATAGCCAGTGGTGCCGCGGGCGAAGATATTGATGTTTCGGTCATAATCCCTGTTTATAACTCGAGTGATTATCTCTCAGGTTGCTTGGGTTCCGTTTTATCTCAAAGCAAAAACAATATTCAGATTATTTGCGTTGATGACGGGTCGACGGATAATTCTCTTGAGTTACTGGGCGAGTTTTCGACTTCGGATGACCGCGTGATGGTAGTTTCTCAGTTTAATGGTGGTGCTGGAGCTGCTCGAAATAGAGGGATAGGTCTAGCCAAGGGTAAGTACCTCGCCTTCATAGACCCTGATGATGTGTATCCAAATGATCAGGTATTGGAAAAGCTGTTCTATGCTGCTGAGAACTCGGGCGAACTACTGAGCGGTGGCTCTTTTGAAATGTTTTACCCTAACGGAAAGGAAAAGAAGGCATTTGGTGGAGAGCAGCGTTTTTATACGGTTCGCAAGGAAGGGATTCAATCCCTGAGTGATTTTCAGACCGATTATGGGTGGATCAGATTCTTGTACCATCGCGAAATCTTTGACAAGGGGAACGTTCGTTTTCCGGAGTATCGATGGTATGAGGATCCCGTCTTCTTAGTGCGAGTTATGTCTTATCACGATACTTTCTTTGGGATAACGGAGCCTGTCTATCGCTATCGAGTGGATTATAAAGAGGCATCTTGGAATTGCGTCAAAGTTCGCGACATGGTGAAAGGGATCAGGCATGATCTTAAGTTTGCACGTGAGCGCAGGCTCTCAGGTATGTATACTGTTTTGATTTTGAGGCTTAATCGTGATTATTATCCTGCCATTATGGAATTCATTCGTGATGAAGAAGTCTTTACAGAACTGGCGAAGATCCAGGGCTCATTAGACGTGAGTTTAATGAATGATGCGGTCGACAATAATTGGAACACCTATCTTATTAAGCCGTTCTTTGATTTTATTGGAATGAATAAAACAGCCGTAGTTCGTCTGGCTGAACAAGTTGAGGACTCTGCTTTTTACAGGCGTCTTCAAAAGGCAAGAATGAAGGCGCGGGGAGAATAGCTGACGGTTTTTTGATTAGTAAACTAGCTGATTTAGTAGGGTTGAAGGGGCGCTTGCAACTTCAACCCTATTTTTTAATTATGCGAGTTCGATAATCGCTTTAGCTAGGAGTTCTTTGTCGTAGTGACTGAAGCAGGCTTCTCCGCCAAGGAAAACAAGAGCGTCGATTTCATCACGCCTGGAGGCTAGTATGTCGAGGGCGTTGGCAATGCTGTCTAAATCACGAGGATCTTCGAGGATTATTCTTGAATTGATGGACGAGGCGTATGATGCGATAGATAGTGCATCATTTGGCTGCCATACGGATACCGCAATGATGGTTTGGTTAGTACATGGAGAGATCGTGTCTAGCCAGGAATTAATTTTTTTATTGGCGTCGTAGTAATTGTTCCCGCAAAGTCGTGTTGTTTCTGCGCCGTACGATTGTAGGTGACCCAGACACTCTTCGGAGATGGATTCCTTATCCCCGAGCACAAGAACTTTATTGATTGACAGATCTTCGATTGCTTCTTCCAAGGAGCGTGGAGGGGTCTCTGGTTGCTTGCTGAAAAATATAGGCGTTTTTTCCTTGTAAATAAAAGAGGACAGGGTGAACAAGTCATATTCGGCTTGATCGCTGCAGAGAATCGCTGTCGTTCCCCAGAGCGAGTGGGGTGCGAAGTTAGCTATGCTCTTTGCGAGCTCGGGTAGCGAAGAGCTATAAATTTGGGTAAAGCCGTTATCTGTAATAGAGGAAAGCTGTGTTTCGATGTCGGGAGATATGGGCTTTTTCCCAATAACGGTGACGGTTTGGGGGGAAAGGCTCTTAAGGGCTTGGGCAGTGATTTCTGGTAAGGAGTCGTATTTGCTCAAGAATATTGGGGAGTCGTTCAGGCTTGCAGCAGCGCTAGCAAGCATGCAGACGGATAGGCTGTCGTCAGTTACCAGGATGGCGTTGTTGGATGTGGGGTTTTGTTCTAGGAAGACTTCCTGGAGTTTTACTGCTGTGCCAAAGTGCGTTTCCCCATTGATGGTGCGAACAGATAAATCTGCCGCATCGACTTCGATAGGCGACATGAACAAATCAAAAACTTTTTTCTCGGATTCAGAGCTGCCAAAATGTCCTCCGAGCATGCGGTAGACCTGGCAAACTTCGTGCGCGCTGCCAGAAATGCGTTCGTGCCCCTTTTCGATCCAGATAGCCTTATTGCACAAGCGTTCAATCTGTTCGTTACTATGGGAAACGATAAGAACGGTCACGCCGTGTTCTTTAATAAGCGACTGGATACGTCGCTCGCACTTTTGCTGGAACATGAAGTCACCAACGGAGAGCACTTCGTCTACGATAAGGATCTCGGGAACTATTACGGTTGCGATTGCAAATGCAATACGAGCCACCATGCCAGAGGAATAGTTCTTCAGTGGCATATCGAGGAAGTTCTCGATTTCAGCAAAATCAACGATTTCATCAAAGTGCTCTTCAATGAATTTCTTTGAATACCCCAAGAGTGCACCATTTAGGTAAATGTTCTCACGTGCGGTAAGTTCCATATCAAAGCCGGCACCCAATTCGATCAGGGGCGCGATGCTGCCGTTTACGGTACATGTTCCTTCGGTGGGCTCTAGTACGCCTGCGATAATTTTAAGCAAGGTCGATTTGCCTGAGCCGTTGGTGCCCAATATGCCGAACACATCTCCCTTTTTAACTTCGAGTGAGACGTGGTCAAGAGCGCGAAATTCTTTGAAGCGAAGCTCTCTGCGCGCGAGGGCGATGGCGTATTCTTTGAGGTTGTTCATGGTTTCGCTGGCCATGTTGAAAACCATCGATACGTCATCGACTTTGATCATAGTTTCGTTGGGGGTGGCGTCTTCTTCTGAAAAAGAGGCTTCTCCCAAGAATGAGGTATTGATCGTTTCAGGCATATCCACTCACCTATACATAGAGGATGAATTTCTTTTCAAGCTTACGGAAAACAACGAATCCAATAATGAGCATAATAAGGCCCATTCCAAAGCAAAGAAGGTTGAGTTCTAAGCTCGGAGTGATGTTCCAAAGCGCAATATCGCGCATATAGGTAACGTAGTGATACATGGGGTTGAAGCTCATTATCGACATCATCCAATCAGGCAAGATGCTGATGGGGTAAAAAAGAGGGGTCGCGTAGGTCCATGCGGTGATGACGACGCCCCATAAGTGACCAATGTCTCGGAAAAACACCACAAGTGCAGACAGGAGAAATCCGAGCCCAGCGCTGAACATCAGCAAATAAAGAAGCAGCAGCGGAAGAAAAAGCAAGTTGATTGTTGGAGCGACTTGGAAAAAGATCATCACTGCGACAACGGCAATCAGTGATAGGACGTAGTTCACCAATTGAAAAAGGACTTTCTCTAAAGGAAAGAGGATCTTCTCGATTCGGATTTTTTTAATAAGCGCCGACGAATCGATGATGGAGTTCATTGCCGTTGTGGTGGAATCCGCCATCAAGGTAAACAGGGTGCTTCCTAGGATCAAATAAAGAGGGAAGTTCTCAATATCGAATCGGAAGAAAGTGCTGAACACCGCAGACAGAACTATCATCATCAATAGAGGGTTCAGGACGGACCAGAGAACGCCCAGCATGCTGCGACGGTATTTCAGCTTGAAATCCTTCGAGACCAGTGAAGAGAGAATAAACCAGTTGCGTTGCAATACTGATTTTTGGTTTGTTGCCACGCAGGAACCTCCGCCTATATACAAGTTTGCTGCAGAAACTAAAACAGCAACATCTAGTCATTAAACTATATTATTCTATCGTACGGGTGCTGTTAGGGCATCTGTTAAGGCGTGTTTGCATATGAAGTGCAGATTTAGGGCACGCATCGAAAGTGCGGAGCTGGGCCTTTTACGGCACTGTGCCAAAGTGAGGTTTCATGGAGCAGCAGGAAGAAAATAGACTTGGATCTTTGGTGGCAAAGTGGCAAGTGGTAGTTGATGAATCACGTAAAGGCTTTTATCTGTCTTACGTGGGCTTGTTTTTCCTGTTTCTCGTCTTATTTATGTCAGGGTATTTGATTTATGGACGAGGCTTCATTTGGGCAACTGATGGTCTTGAGCAGCAGTATATGTTCTTTATTCTTCAGGGCGAGTGGTTGCGAGAGCTTTTGGTAAATGTTTTCGTTGAGCACACGTTCATTGTGCCAATGTGGACCGATACGGTTGGGTACGGTGCTGACTATGTTGTTTCGGTTGGTAATACATTAGGCAATCCTATTCTATGGCTGTCGGTTTTTGCGACGCCGGAAAACGCTGATTTACTTTTGAATGCAACGGTGCCCATAACGTTGTTCTTGGCTGGATTCGCATTTTTGGGGTATTGCTCATATAAAAAACTCGATCGGTTCTCTTCGCTTATTGGCTGCATGGTGTATCTCTTTGGGGGATACAGCCTCATCGTTTTTTCGCAGATTTACCTGCTTTATCCTTTGCTTCTGGCTCCATTGGTCTTATGGGGTGTTGATAAGGTATTCGACCGTGAATCTCCAACGCTTTTTATTTTTGCGCTGTTTCTTTGTTTCTTCTGCTCGGTAAGTCAGGCGTATGTGACTTGTCTGGCTTTGCTGGTTTATTGCCTGGTTAAAGTTTTTAATCTGGAAGAAAAAACCACAGTGAAATCCTTCTTTGCGTGGGTGATGAAAATCCTGGGATGCATTGCTTTGGCGGCTTTATTGGCGGGTGTGATGTTTTTCCCGAATGCGGTATCGCTTCTTTCTCAGGACCGCTTGGGTCTCGATCGTTTCGAGAGTCTTACGTATTCTTTTGACTATTACTTGCAATTGCTTGAGGGCTTTATCTCCCCTGATTCCGTTGGCGCTGATTGTATTTATGGCTTTGCTCCTTTGGCGCTTGTTGCTGTCTTTGGGCTCTTTTTCGTAAAAAATACTGGATTGGATATTAGGACCAAGAGAATTCTGCAGGTGCTCTTCGTTGTCTTTTCTTTGTTCTTATGCGCGCCTTTGGCGGGCCGCGTATTCAACGGATTTGCTTATCCGAACAATCGATGGGTTTGGGTTTATGCGCTCCTAGTATCTCTTATTGTTGTTGTGTTGCTGCCTGTTTATAAAAAGGCGGTCCAGAAGGGCGACAAAAAAGTTATGGTGGCTTCTTGCTGCTATGGGCTTATTTGCATGATCTTTTTGATGTGGTATACCAGCGAATCCTTTTATGCTTTACTTGCGTTGCTGTTTGCCACAATCGCTTTGTGCTACGTTTTCAGAGATAAGCGGGCTTTTTTCAATGTGTCGATGATCGGTGTTGTTGCGGTTGGTTGTCTGTATGTGTCGTGTCAGTGGGGTGGCGATTCGAGCGCGAATCAAGTTCGATTAGGGCAATCGTACAGCTATGCAGTGGAAGACGATGCATCATCTGTTGCTATGAATATAGAAGGAAGCGCTGATCAGCGCTATGATTCTGCTGAAACCCATCTCTGGCGTAATGGAAATATTGCTAACGGAATGCTGGGAAGTACATTTTATAACAGCCTCTACAACAGCTATATTGACCAGTATCATACGAGTTTAGGCTTAGCTACCTCCTCGATGAACTTTTCGTATGCGGGCTTCAATTCCCGTACCACGATGGAGGCAATGGCAGGTGTGGTTAACTTTTTGGTGCCCGCAAACGATACGAGCATGCTTCCGCCGCTTTACCGCACGCAGGTGGCTCAAGGGACGGTAAAGGGAGAAGATTACGCGGCGTATCAAGCGGATGTTACGCTTCCCCTTGCTTTTGTCTATGATTCTGCGATTTCGCGCAGTTCTTATGATGCGATGTCCATAGCTGAACGACAGGATGTATTAACTCAGGCCGCTATCATTGATGAACCTGAGCAGGACTCTTCGGTAAATACTCGCTCGTATACTCAGGAGCTTCCTTCAGAGTTGAGTTTTACCCAGCAAGGGGATGACGTTGTTGAGGTTTCGGATGCCCAGTCGCTCGCGCAAAAACAATCTGGCGTAACTGTTGAAGGCAATACGATTACGATTACCGAGCCCAATACGGTTCTGTATTTGAATAGCCTTATTCCTGCTAATAGGGAAGCGTATTTCATGTGTTCCGGAATGGATTATGAACCGCTAGAGCGTAACAGTGATCCCAGCTTGAGCATGCGTAAAAAGGTGTGGGCGTTTTTGGACCAGCTGATTTCTGAGGATCCTAAAGAATGCAAGATCATGGTTTCTGGTGAAGGCATGGCGCAAGAAATCTGGTTCATGAACAACAAGCATCATTTATATGGCGGAAAAGATGACTGGGCGGTTAATGTTGGTTATTCGGACGAGGAACGTCATACGATCGCTTTGCAATTCAGTTCCCCAGGTGTGTATTCGTTTGATAGCTTTGGCGTGTTTGCGCAAGATACGGCTGCTGTAGAAAGCGATATACGAAACCTTTCCGAAAATAGTGCGGCGGATATACAGGAATTCAAAAATGGATATTCTTGCGTCGCGACAGCTGACGCTTCGGGGGAATATTTGTATTTCCGTGTTCCGTATGCGGCAGGTTGGACGGCTTCGGTTGATGGTCAGCCAGCAGAGGTCCTGAATGCTAATGTGGGGTTCATGGCTGTTGAGCTGTCGGAGGGAACGCACCAAGTGGAACTTCGCTACGAAACGCCTAATTTGCGAACAGGGGCGTTGTTGTCACTGGCTGGTTTGGTTGTCGCCATAGGACTCGTGATTGTTTCGAAGAAACGTAAGTGCGAGGAAGACAAAGCCATTTTTGGTAGGTAACATAGCAAAACGTATATTTATTGATAAAAATCATGGACGATGTAGAGGCTGCTTTTGGCGCTTTGATTCTGAAGGTCGTCTCTCGGGAAATGGTGTACCAATGCTCAAGCACAAGCTATCTAATATTGTTTTAAAGGTCGAAGATCATATGGCGGAGTACCCCGAAGTGTACTATCGCGCAGATGCTGTTGCTGGTGGCTTTGTTCAGTTTGACGAAGACGAAAGTGCTTTGGCTATTAAGGGAAAAGTGGATTTTCTTACGTATTTTAATTGCTGCTCAATTGTGAAGTGGCGTAAATACGCGAATATTCAAAAACCAATGCTTCATTTAGAGATCTCCGGTGATGCTGCTACGGTGCAGTTCAGGGGTATGTCTCACAAAGATAGCGCCCCTGTTGTCCTTGCTGAAGGACAGCGTCTTCTTGGCGGTGCAGAACAAGAAAATGGGCACATGGTATACGAGGTAGAGGTCCCAGTATCTGATAAGGATATTGTGGGCTTTGCTTTACAGGTTCGAGGAACCGCATATTTGCATAATGCTTTTTACTTTGCTGAAGTGGATGAGGCTGATGTCAACCCAGTAAAACTGGCCCTTTCGACTACTACCTTTAAAAAGGAACAATATATTGTTCCGAATATCGATCTTGTGAAGCGCGAAGTGCTTGCTTCATCTGATCCCATCGCAACAGCATTCCACATGTTCGTGGTAGATAATGGGTGCACATTGGATGCTGGGGCACTAACGGGTGATGGTGTAACGGTTCTTCCTAATAAGAACGTTGGCGGAGCTGGTGGATTTGCGCGTGGCATGATGGAATCGCTCGCGAGTTCCGAAGGTTTTACTCATGTTCTACTCATGGACGACGACGTTAAAGTCTCTGCTGAAAGCTTGAAACGAACCTACAACTTGCTTGCCTTGGCCCAGAGCAAATATAAAGGTGCATTTATTAATGGCGCGATGCTCGCTATAGAAGAGCCGAATTTGCAATTCGAAGATGTTTCTTTCGTCATTAAGTCCGGCGCATATCGCCGCGTGAAAGAAGACAAGCTCTATGTGGATCGCATTGAGGATGTGGCAGAAAACGAATCTGTTGATGTTGAAGTTGAAAATGCATATGGCGCCTGGTGGTATAGCTGTATTCCATTAAATGAGGTTCGCGAACACGGTCTGCCTCTGCCTCTTTTCGTTCGTTGTGATGATGTTGAGTATGGTATGCGCACGAAGCCAACATATATGACGATGAATGGTATCTGTGTTTGGCACGAAGGCTTTGAGGGCAGGTTCCGTCCATCAGTTGATTGTTATCAGTACATTCGCAATTTCATGATCATGATAGCCACGGATGATTGTGCTTCAGAAAAGATGTTCGTTGCTCGCTGGGAACGGAATGTTCGCCTTCATATGCGCACAATGGAATATGACACGGTCGAGTTGTTCTTGGATGGCATGGAGGATTATCTTAAGGGTCCTCAATACTTGGCTGAGGTCAGCGGCGAAGAGCTGATGAAGAAAAATGGTGCAAAGAATGAAAAAATGGCGCCGGTGGAAGATTTTGACCAGAAGATGATTGCTTCCATAAAACATAGCAAGCGTGCATTTGGTGGTGAATCTCACGTAAGTCAGTTCTTGCGTTTTTGGCGAACTTTGCCATACGATAGGCACCTCTTACCTGATGCCTTGTTGCGCGATAAGCCTCAGGCAGTTTTCTACAGTGGCCTTTCGGTGCTTTCACCGCGAACCATGGCGACAAAAACACTGGTGGCATTCGATCTTGATGGTAAAAACGCAGCGATTCGTCACATGGATCGTGACCGCTATCATGAACTTATGGATCGTTTTGCGTGTCTTAAAAAACAGCATGCTGAACATGGCGCAGAAGTGAGGGCTGCCTATAAAGAAGCTAAGCCATGGCTTACGTCTTGGGATTTCTGGAACGAATACTTGGGTACGGATCTAAAACCAGCCGAATAAGTTTTTGAATGATGCCGAGTAGATGATTGTGCCAAGTGAATATAGCTTCGAACAAGCGCTGATAGACATTGTTATCGCATTAGCTTTGTTTTTCTTTGTGAACCGTTCGGCGGCTACCTATGTTGTTAAATACCACAATACGCCAGGCGATTTTTCGAAATATCCCGAGTACGGAGTGTCGAATCTTCTGCTTAGAGTTTTGCTCCCGGTGGTGTATCTGCTAATTTTAGAGCTTTTGGTTTGCGCTATTGAGGTGTATGTAGGGTCACGGTTATTTGAGTTTAGCTTTATTCTGGTCATCGTATATTACTGGCTCATTAGATTGGTGTTGCGAAAAGCGCTGCAGTTAGAGTGTGGACCACTTTGGACTCAAGTAATCGAAGCCCTTCTTTCTGTTATTACTGCTTGGTATATTGGTTCCTTTATTGTTCAGCGAGTGCAGCAAGAGCAATTAGCGATTTTAGACAACTCGAACGTCGTTTTTCAAATTGTTTTAATCGTATTTCTTGGGTTATGTCAGCTTGCCGCAAATGGCATCTCAAAGCACGCAAACCAAAATACAGAAGAGGGCAGCCTAAGCGATTCTGAGGCCTTAAAGTTGGAGAAAAAGCTCTATTCGCTCAAGAGTAAATATGAGGCTTGCTTTAGCTCTCGATTTAGGGAAGACCTTTGTCTGCAGGCGCTTTTTTATACGTTTGCACTTGTAGGAGATTCCAACCGACCAAGCTGGAGGAGAAGACTTGAGAGGATGCTTTTCTTTACGGGGTTGGTAAAAACAACAGGGTTAATGCAAATGGCTTCAGATGAAAAAGCTTTGTCCGATAAAGAGAGTGTCGAGTTATCACTTCCGATAATCGAAAAAATATGGAACAGATATCTTCTGAATACGGGGTGCGTTTTGTTCAGTGCTGATGATCCGTACATGTTTTGCTTTTCTGATAGCGTCTACTCGTATGATCTCGCGTACTTGAGTAGCAAGACCGCTCAAGAAGCAAGCGTGTTGTACGGACATTATTGTGGAACGATGAGCATTAATATTGAGGCTCTATTTGAAATATCGCTCAATTTCCTTCAGAAGATAAAAAAGTATTCAAAATTTAAAAACGAAATAATTGTTGTGCATGATTCTCTGTTTAAGAAAATTGTGAGTTGTCGTTGCTTGGATTTAATGTGTCGCACGCGATACGGAATACGCCCGGTCAATGTACCCGTATGTCCAGGTTTTGTCGTTGCTCTTATAGGCTGTGAGGACATTAATATGGGTTTAGCTTTCTTGAGGGAGCTTGATGAAGAAGGTGGCTTGCGTTTAATTAGGAATCTTGAAAACGGGTATTTGGAAGCCGAAATCCAAGTGCAGAAAAGCAAATTTAAGAATATGAAGAGCAGATTAAGCGCAAAAGGCTGGAGCGTTAAATACTGCGGGGAGGTTCAAATTAAAGAGGTGGAGGAGGCTTTAGGCTAGTTGTACATATTCAATTTTCGGCTGGAACTTTAGTCCCTCCAAGTTGCCCTGAATAATTGTTTTAATGCGTGTTCCTTTTTTGCTTTTCGCCTTGGTGAACACTAAGAATATATGGTAGAGGCCACGCACCAAGACGTATCCGTACCCCTTGATGCCTTCACGGCGATAAAGCACAATATCGTTTCTGTAGGCCAGCCGATAACGATCGATCTTCTCTTCGGAATCGAGTGCGATATTGCCAACGCCGTTGCTCTTTGATTTGTGGGTGACCACGCTTTTGCCCGCAAGGTAACAGGGGTATTTGCGAGAGATGCGACGAGTGAATTCCCAGTCATCTGACCAAATAAAGAAATCTTTAATAGGAAGACCGAGCTCTTTAATGATGCGCGATGGCACGAAAAGCGAAACGAATGAGGCAAGGGTTATCGGCTGTATTTTGGGAGAGAAGTCCGTGACATTTTTCGTTAAGGGATGGCGCTGTGTGTTCATGGTGCAAATACTGCCATCGATCCAGCGGCATACGCTGCTCAGGTAGCCGTAACCTCCTTGAAGCTCGGCGTCCGCGTTGAGGAGCTCAAACAGAGTGTCGTCATGAGGCATGCAATCATCGTCCATAACCCAGACATAATCGTAGCCCAGCTCGACGGCCTTTCGCATTCCGTAGTTAAAGCCGCCCGCGCCACCAAGGTTCGATCCGGTGTTGTAATAGCGTATGGCTTTGTCTTCAATCAGGGGCTGAAGCGCTTCGTGGGTATTGTCGGTGCTTGCGTTGTCTATTACCAAGATGTCTAATGTGGCACTTTGTTGCGGGGCGTTCGAAAAGTCCTGTGCTTGTAAGCAGCTAAGGCATTCGAGAAGTAGGTCTTTTCGATTGTAGGTAACAACAACTGCGGCAATGCTTGGCATAAGGGTCCTTAATGTGGGAAATAGTCTCACCATTGTAAAGCAGAAGAAGCAATGCAGCTAATCGACGCGTGAGCGTCGATGCAATAACCAAACTCTGCTTATGGATTGAATGCGGTGTGAGGACGAGCGGGGCAGTTACGGCAATTAAAGCAGGGTCTGCTGGAATCTGGCTCGATATACCTCAACTTGCCAAATCGCGACCTGCGTGAAACCGACCTGATTGAAAACGGATAGGGAAGCAATCTTTTCGTATCACCCCACCATTCCTTCACCTCTCCTACATTTCTCTGCACGGGATCCGGTATTGGACTAGAATAAATCGATTATCAGAACATGCAGGTGAACACGCGAATAGCATGCGTATCAAGTTGAGATAAGAAGGTTTTTATGGGTTGTGCGATCATTGGGTGCGGCAAAGCGCTCCCGGCTTTAGACGTGAAGAACGACGAACTAACGGTTCTGGTTGACACTAGCGACGAATGGATCTCCAAGCGCACAGGCATCAAAAGCCGCAAGGTCGCACTCGATGAAACCAACACCGATCTTGCGGAAGCAGCATCGCGTCAGGCATTGGGTTGGGCCGATGGGGGCTACCACGAACGCTGTATCGCTCCCGAAGAAATCGACCTGGTCGTCTTCGCCACCGTAACGGCCGATGCCCTCGTCCCTTCGAACGCCGCGCTTCTGCGTCGCCGTCTGGGACTCTCGAACGCCGCCTGTTTCGACCTGAACGCCGCATGCTCCGGGTTCGTATATGCGCTCACCGTTGCTGAAAGCATGATCGCCGCGAGCGCGACCGCCAAGAACCGTACCAATATAGTACGCGCGCTGGTAGTAAGCGCTGAACGCCCCAGTCGCATTACCAACTGGGCCGACCGCAATACGTGCGTGCTGCTGGGCGATGGCGCCGGCGCCGTCGTAGTTGAATACGACCCCGACCGGCCAGGCATCTTAAGCAGCTTCATCGCCAACGAAGACGACATCCACAACGCGCTTACTTGCCCCATGCCGCTCGATATCGTGCCGCCTTTCGATGCGCAGGGTGTGAACCTGGCTGCCGCAACCGATGTGGACAAGAGTCACGCTTCCATAGACGAAGAGCTCGACATAATTGAATCCCTCGCAGCGGGCGATCCGCGAAACGTGCTGCGTATGAACGGTCAACAGGTGTTCAAGTTCTCCGCGCACGCCATGAAGCAGGCGGTGACGGAAGTATGCAGTAGGGCGGACGTGTCGCTGAGCGATGTTGCCCTCATTGTTCCGCATCAGGCCAACGAGCGCATTATCGATTTCGCCGCTCGTCGCATGGACGTTCCGAAGGAGATCTTCAACCTGACCATTCAACACCGAGGTAACTCTTCTGCCGCGAGTGTGCCTTCATCACTTGCCGACGCCTACGAAGAAGGGCATATTAAGAAGGGAGACAAAGTCATCCTCGTCGCCTTTGGCGGCGGCTTTACCTTAGGTGCGATATTGTATGAAGTCTAACGTTACGAATAATACTCAGTGCTCCGACGAAAAGAACGAGCAAGTTCTGCCGGACGCGAACTCGCCTAATGCGGCGAACTTCCCAGAGCCGGCTGCTGCGCCAAGCGCAGCGAACCCCGAAAACCCGGCGGAACTTTCGGACGCAGCGTCTAAAAATCCAACCCCTGATCCATTCACGCAGCGCATCCATGATATGGCTCCCGAAATCGAGCCATACGTCATTGAAAAGCGCCGGTTCTTCCACGCGTACCCCGAATTAAGCGGCAAAGAAATCAATACGACCATGGCCTTGGCTGCGGAGCTCGAAGAAATCGGGGTGCCGTACGTCTTCGCGAAAGATGTCATCGTGGGCGACGAATGCGAATCGGGCCTCATCGCCACCATTAGCGGCGAAGCTCCAGGTGCATACGATGCCGATGGGAAGCCACGCCATTGCGTAGCGTTGCGCGCCGACATTGACGCACTGCCTATCAAAGAGCAAACGAACGCGCCGTACGCCTCCCAGAACGACAACATCATGCACGCCTGTGGTCACGACTGCCACATGGCCATGATGCTGGGCACGGTGCGCATGCTTCACGCGCTACGCCACGAGCTGAAGGGCGAAGTGCGTATTATCTTCCAGCCCGCCGAAGAAATATCCATCGGCTCGCGCAAGATGATCAAAGCAGGCGCGCTCGATGGTGTTGAAAGCATTTATGGTGCTCATATTTGGAGCGAAGTGGACGCTGGTATGGTTTCTATCGAAGCGGGACCGCGCATGGCGAACACAGATTGGTTCCGCGTTGATGTAAGCGGATCGAGCGCTCATGGCGCCATGCCTCATAAGGGCGTGGACGCGATCGTGGTCGGCGCTGCCATCATTGATGCGCTCCAGGTCGTGGTAAGCCGCGATACGTCTCCGTTCGCGCCCGTGGTGTTGACGATCGGCGAGTTCCACGGCGGTGTCGCGCGTAATGTTATGGCGGGTACGGCCTATCTTGCCGGCACGGTGCGCTCCTTCGATTCCAAGGTGCGTGATTTCCTGCGTGCGCGCATGGAATACATGGTGAATCGCGTCGCGGAATCATACGGCGCAACGGCGGATTTCGAATGGCAGACCGGCAATTCGGCTCTGGTTAACGATGAGGTCTGTGCGCAGCGCGCTCGACGTTCTGCAGAAAAGGCGCTGGGCGAACAGGCGCTGGCTCACTATGAGGGAACTCTTTCAGGTGAAGATTTCTCCGAATATCTGCGCTTCGTGCCTGGAGTGTTCGTCTTTGTGGGTGGTCGCAATTCTGAAATCGGCGCGAATCATCCTCAGCACAGCTGCTTCTACGATGTGGACGAACGAGTGCTCATCAACGGATCCATGCTCGCAGCGCAGTATGCCTACGATTTCCTTAGCGAAGAATAGTAAAACGCGCCAAAGAAGCTTGGCGCAAGCTGCAACAAAACAAGAACGAGGAGCATCATGCCCCTCGTTCGGTTTGCGCACTGCTGAATACAAGCAGAGCATCCTTAGTTTTGGCGTCGATCGTTACCCTGCGTTCCAGCCGCCGTCAACGATCAGTACATCGCCGCTGATGTATTTCGATTCATCGCTTGCCAAGAACAGGGCGGCATTTGCGATTTCTTCGGTGCTGCCTGGTTCAGGGCCGCATGCTAATACGGGCTGAATGCGACCATATCCGTTAGGATTGGGCTGCCCCATAGAGGAGGCGATTTCCGATGCGATGCCGCCAGGAGCGATGGCATTCGCGCGGATGCCATCTTTCATGTACATATAGGCGGTGTTCTTTGTCATGGAGACAACGGCTGCTTTTGATGCGCAATAGACTGCACCTGCACAGCTGCGCATAGCGCCCAATGACGCAACGTTGACAATGGCGCCACCATGACCCTGTTCCAAAAATACATTTACCGCTTTGCGCATGGCATACAGAGGACCAAAAGTATTCACTTGGAATACGCGCTCAAGACGCTCGTTCTCTACATCGCCAATAGGGCTCATATCGTCCATGATGCCAGCGTTGTTCACCAGAACATCCAATTTGCCGAACTTTTCGATCGCAAAATCGATCATCCCTTCGCACAGGGCCTGGTCGGAAACATCGCCAGGATAAATTTCGACCGTACCGGGTTCGTTTGCAAGCGCGGCTTGCAGTGCCTCGAGACGTTCTTTGCGGCGTGCAACTGCAACGACCTGTGCCCCCTCGGCAACAAAGCGTCGTACGATGGCATCACCCATTCCCGAAGAAGCGCCAGTTACTACGACGGATTTCCCTTGCATCCTCATAGGGATCACCCTTTCCACGAAAGCAGGATTGCTTATAGGGACAATAGCCGAGACGCAATGCCGTCTCCGTTAAAAGTCGCTCAGCGGCGGTATTCGGTTGTTGCTAGGAAAAATCGTCGGCGAACGGTTCGTGCAAATGTTGTTCGCCGATGAAATATGCGCGATGGGCATGGCTATACGTAGAGCTTGCATTTTACGGACGTTCATAGGAGGGGGTTAACCTAATCCCGAAAACGCGCCAAAGAAGCTTGGCGCAAGCTGCAATAAAGTAAAAACGAGGGGCATCATGCCCCTCGTTCGTTTCGGTATCCTATGCCCAGGGCTTCTCGAAATCGGGTTCGAGACTGCCATCTTCGGGCTGGTTGAACAGCGTTTGTTTGCCGCATTCTTGGCAGGTGCCGACCAGTACCTTTTGCTTGCGAATAAGCGTGTAGTACAGGTACACAAGGCCGAATGCAACGGAAAATGCCGGCATGCCTGCAATGGCGAAAACGATAATGGCTACCAGGGCGCCAACATGAACGTACCACTTTGAAGGAATGCGACGACGGTCTGGCTCGTAGGTGAACTTTTCACATCCGCATTCAGGACAGGAAATAACCGGTCCTTTTTTGGTGGTGCGCTTATTAGGGTTCGTCGGCTCGTATTTCTTGTTCTTAGCCATCCCGCAATTCCTCCATGGCGTGTTAGTGATCAATGGCGATGCTGAAACGAAACGCCGATGTGCGCAGAATCAGCTTCGCGGATTAAACGACAGTGATAAGAGTAACACGTTCATGACATAAGACCGCCTACTCTGTGGAAAAACTCAACACATCAAGGTGTTCTGAAGTGTGCCGCAGAACGAACACTCATCGCAGGCGCAGGTGGGCGGTTGGACGTTTGAGGCACGCGTTGTTGAGATACCCTACCGTCTGAGCCCCCGCCGTTGGGAGCCAGCTCCTGAAGGTCGGCTCTTGGAGGACCCGAGGCGCCCTCGCCCTAAAAGCCCCACATCTTCACTTCGGGTTCCAGTTCGACTCCGAACTGTTCGCGCACCGCTGCCTGCACATCGCGGATCACTTGGAGAACATCAGCTGCCGTGGCGGTGCCGGTGTTAACCACGAAACCTGCATGCTTGGTTGAAACTTGCGCGCCGCCCACGCGGTGTCCCTGCATGCCTGAATCCTGGATGAGCTTTCCAGCGAAATACCCAGTAGGACGTTTGAAGGTGCTGCCGGCGCTGGCCATTTCAAGGGGTTGTTTCGAAGAGCGGCGCTGTGCCAGGTCATCCATGCGTGCGCGAATGGCCGCAGGATCATCGTTATGCAATTCCAGTTCCACCTCGAGTACGATAAGCCCTTCGTCGCCCATCATGCTGTGGCGATAACCCCAATCGGCATCTTCGGCGGACAGCGTGCGAATGTTCCCCTGACCATGAAGGCAGGTGACCGCGCGAGCGACATCTTTGAATTCGCCCTCGTATGCGCCCGCGTTCATGATGGCAGCGCCTCCGATGGAGCCCGGTATTCCGCTGGCGAATTCGTATCCGGCCAATCCTGCGGCGCACGCGGCTTCAGCAACCGCTTCGTTGGTCGCTCCTGCTTGCACGCGCACGCGCGTTCCCTCTATGGAAATGTTCGCCATGCGGTCGCCTATTTTGATGACGACACCGCGCAGTCCGTCATCGGAAACAAGCAGATCGCTTCCGCAACCGATGATCCACCAGGGTTCACCGGCCAGTTTCGCCGCAGCAATGGCGGCATCTACTTCGGATGCCGATGTGGGCTGCACCATGAAATCGGCTGGGCCGCCGACTTTGAACGTGGTGTGGCGGGCCATGGGTTCATCGCGCTGTATTTCTGCCGTCGTGAACGTATTGGTGAGAGCTTCAAATAAAGCAGTGTTGCTCATATGCATATCCTTTTGCTGATGACATGAAAATCATCGAACGTTTGCTAGCAAAACGTGTCGACAAAGCGTATTGTGCTTCTGGAACAATATGATACAAGCGCATGGGGGAAATGCGCAAAATAATGAGGGGGATGCATGGAGAAGTATCTGTTCTGGGGAACCTTTTTCGTTGCGTATCTTATCAACGGCATAACGGGTTTCGCGGGCAATATTTTTGCTATGCCGGTCGGTATGGCCACTATCGGGCATGATACGTCCATTGTCGTTCTGAACTGTACGGGCTGGTTCGCCAGCATCATGATCGCGGTCACGGGACTCAAGCATATCGTGTGGCGCGAAGTGCTGAAGATGTGCGCGGTGATGCTCGTCTTCATGGCTATTGGTGCATGGATCAACACCATCGCGCCTCTCGATTTCCTTACGAAGATCTACGGCGTGGCTATTCTCGTCATCGCTGCTTGGGGCCTGTTCTTCAACAAGAACGATAAATCGCTTCCAGAATGGCTCTTGTGGGTGATCCTCGCGCTGGCCGGTGTTATTCAGGGCATGTTCGTTTCGGGCGGGTCGTTCCTTGCGATCTATGCCATGCAGAAGATCAAAGACAAGGAAGCCTTCCGCGCAACGACGACCATGACGTGGGTCGTTCTGAACGGCGCTTACGCCATATTCGGCATCGTGCAGGGTGGTCTTGCGGGCGAAGGCTGGCTCTTGCTGCTCGTTTGCATTCCGCTGCTCATTCTTGCTACATGGATCGGCGGCAAGATCCAGGCGCGCATCAGCCAAGAGCAGTTCACAAAGTTCACGTACATACTGCTCGTAGTGATCGGCATTGTGCTGCTGGTGAAGTAGGGGAGTGCCGCGCGCGGTCTTCGGCTTGCGATGCGCCAGTGCCGCGCAGCGCGCAGCTCCGTGGCTCACTGGTGACGCAATGGGGTGGCGAACTGTGGCGTCTCGCCGCAGCGGGCGCCGCATGCGCGGCAGAACCAACTAGCGGTTCGCTTTCAAGCGTGCGAAAAGATTGGTGCTGTTCTGTCGCACCCATGAAATGAACGAGCTTTCGGCCATGGTGAGTCCCACATTGCCCATGCGAAGCGGAGTGAGGACGGCGCTCATCATCTTGGTGCGCGGACGTGCGATCCTAAGCGCTTCTCTCGCATGCTTGGTGGATATCATCGCATGAATGGCGGCGCGCTTTTCTGCTCGGGAAAGAGTGCAGTTCTGGTTGGTGATGTTCTCTATGCAGCCGACCAAGCGCTCAGCGTAGCGGCGTGCTAAGAACTCCTTCACCTCGGGCGTATCTATGCCCCAATACAAGTACAAATCGGTCATCCAGCGATGCTCTTCTTCGCGCTTGTCGTACATGTCGGCGCGATACTTGGTGTTCTCGCTTTCGGCGCGCGCACGCAGGAAGTGGTAGTAGTGACCATCCAGACAGCCAACGCGTTCGATGTCGCGGATGACTTCCAGGTTGAATGGCAGATCATCCCAGAACGTGGTGGGGAAGCGTAGGTTGTGTTCGTTCAGGTATTCGCGACGATAGAGCTTGTTCCAGGGAGCATACAGCAGCTGGGCATCAAATAACTCGCAGGCCGCCATGCGGAACTCATCGCGTGAGGCGAAAATGCGGTCAGGCGCATTACGCAGTTCGCGATAATAGCTGCCCTCGTCGTCGTAATACGTGTCGATGGTGAACCCGGTTACCAGAAGATCCAGGTTGTTTTCGGAGGCAGCTTTGTGCATATCGGCCAGCATGGTCGGCTCGCACCAGTCGTCTCCGTCCATGAAGTACAGGTAGGTACCGCGCGCGATGGTAATAGCAGCATTACGGGCGTTCGCCGCGCCGCTGTTCTCCTGATGGATGACGCGAATGCGCATATCGTCATCGGCGAGCCTGTCGCACAATTCGCCGCTACCGTCGGTGCTGCCATCGTCAACAAGAAGGATCTCATAGCTTGAGAACGTTTGCTTCTGCAATGAGCATACTGCGCGGCCAAGCCATGCCTTGACGTTGTAGACCGGAATGATGACGCTTATGGAAGGGCTATGCGACAACGAACTCTTCTCCAAAAATCAATGATCGAAACGAGCATAGGAATGCTCACGGAAAGAAAGGATGCGGATCTGAACAAATGGTTCACGCGGGTCCGTTTCCCCCGTTGAAGCCATTCTATACAAAGGGTATGGGTGCAATTGTGAAGAGCGCGTGTGTTCAAAGTACCTCCATCTATTACGTCGTTTTGTTCGGTGAATGGTGGGGTGCTTCATGGAAATACGTGCCGATTACGAAGCGAGATAAAAGTTCTGTACAAATGCGGTATATAATCATTGTTTGGCGTAGCCGGGTTTCGGATCGCCGATTACTTGACGAAACGAAATCGATCGGAAGGGGCAGGCGTGAATTGGCTTGAATATGCTGTGCTCTTTCTTGTGGCGGGTGCGGTGACCATCGCTCTGGTTCCCGTGGCGAAACGCCTTGCTATTCGTTTCGATGCCATTGATTATCCAAGCGCTCGTCGCGTTAACATGCTGCCGGTTCCCCGTTTGGGGGGCGTCGCCATATTCGGCGGTATTGTGGCAGCTCTTGTATGCCTTATGATCGGCATGCAGTTCTTTGGTTGGTCGAACCCCTTCATGCCCCACGATGGTATTGAGGTCAATTATGTAGGGGTGCTCATCGGAATCGCGTTCATGTTCGCTGTCGGCGTCGTGGATGATGTGGTGGATCTGAGCCCCAAGGTCAAGATGGCCGGGCAGATCGTTGCGGCGTGTATTGTGGCGGCATCGGGTCTTCTGCTTTCCGATATTCATAATCCTATTGGCGAAGGCTATGTCGAATTCGGATGGGTGTCGTATCCCCTTACCGTGTTCTACCTGGTCGCGTTCGCTAATGTTATCAATCTGATCGATGGTTTGGATGGCCTGGCGGCAGGCATTACCGCCATTTCCGCGACCACTATTTTGGTGTTTGCAGTGGTGACGCATCGCCCCGACGCGGCTATGATCAGCGTGCTGCTCCTAGGTGCATGCATCGGGTTCTTGAAGGATAATTTCTATCCTGCTTCCATCTTCATGGGTGATTCGGGCGCTCTTCTGCTGGGCTTTTCGTTGGGAATCATATCCCTGTTCGCAGTGGCGCGATCGGCCTTGTTCGTTTCGTTGTTGGTGCCCATTCTGGCGGCGGGTGTGCCCATTCTGGATACGTTCTTCGCCATTGTTCGCCGCAAGCGCGAACATCGTCCCATTGATGAAGCGGACAAGGGACACATTCATCACCGCTTGATGAAGGCAGGGTTCAGCCAGCGCACGACCGTGCTCATTATGTGGGCATGGACGGCTATGCTCGCGTTGTGCGGCATGGTCATCACTGTGGCGGATAACTTGGTTCGAATTCCCATCTTCATCGTTGCGGCCGGCGTGACGGTATACGCCATCGTAAAGCTGCGTCTGCTGGGCGATTCGCTCAGCCATTATTTCAATCCGCGCACCAAGCCCGTACATCGCTCCGGGGAAACGGAGCAGGGCGAAGAGGACGCACGCTAACGCGAGCGACCGTGGCGCGACTGCCCGAGCGGCCGCAGCACCATAGTGCATCTACGGCGCCGCAATGCGATTGGGGCAGTTACGCGGCGCACGAAGCCTGCGCGCAGTTGGCTGCAAGGCGAGCGAGGCACGCGCGAACAGTTTGGGTCGCGTGAATTATTCCACGCTCTTCAACGCTTCGATCATGTCGATCTTCGCCAGCGCTCGATTCGAGAGCCGTGCTACGATCCATGCGAACAGTAGAGTGAGAGCCGTGGCGAATACGTAACTCAGCGGCTCAATGGTCACCGCAAAGTAGATCGAAGGCATCTTCAGTACATACGTCAGCGAATTGCTGAAGGCATATCCAGCCGGCAACCCCAGCAGAATACCCACCACGGTTAAAAGGATGGTCTCCTTGTTCACGTAATGGTTCACCTCGCGGCGGCGGAAGCCGAGTACCTTGATGGTGGCCAATTCGCGAATGCGCTCCGAAATATTGGTGGTGGAAAGCGTGAACAGAACCACGAAGGCGAGCGCTGCCGCAAGAACGATGATGACGTACACGATCGCGTTGATCAGCGAGAACGATTGCGAGAACTCTTCGTTCATCTGCTGAGTGCTGGTAACGGTCATAAAGTTATCGCGACTGGCCAGCTCATCGGCGAATGCGGTCTGCGCGGCGCTTTCGTCCGATGCGAGGTTAAGGTAGAAACCGTTCAGGTCCGCTTCGGTTCCGAATAGGCGCGCGTAGGTGCTTTGCGTAATGTAGGCGGCATTGCCCAGGTAGTTGTCGACCACGTTCGCAACGGGCGCATTGGTCTGGCTCAGCGTACTTGTTTCTATGTGCACACTGCCACCGCTTTGCACACCAAGGAGCTCTGCGGCGTTCCGCGTGATAAGAACACCATCGTTGGTCAACGTACAGGGACTGTCGGCATCGGTTCTCAAGTTCACGAATTCCTCGAGCGATGCACCATCGGGCACTACGAACAGCTGGAGGCTTTCTTTCGTACTATTGGAATCGTCCGTCGAAGACAGCGTTACGCTGTCGATGCTCAAGGGTTGCAGGGTGGCTATACGCGCGTCAGCTTCAAGCGTTTCGAGTGATTCTTCGTAATCGCTCTGGTTCACCACTGCGAGCACATCGTAGCGGTTAATGTCTTCGTATTGCATGGGGGAAAGTGCATGCACCGAATCGCGAATGGCGAATCCGCAAATCAAGAGCGCCATGCAGCCCATGATGCCGAAGATAGTCATCAAGAATCGTTTTTTGTAGCGGAAGATGTTGCGCGCCGTTACTTTATTAAGGAACGACATGCGCTTCCAGATGAAGCCGATGCGTTCAAGCAAGATGCGCGAGCCCGCCTTGGGCGCTTTCGGGCGCAGGAGCGCTGCGGGGGTTTCCTTTAATTCGGCGCGGCATGCCAGCACGGCCGCACCAGCGATTCCTGCGATGAAGAACAGAACGCTTCCGATGCCGTAGAGCCAGTCAAAGGAATAGAGGTAGGTGGGCAGCTGGTACATGACTTCGAACACCGTGAACAGGAACAGGGGGAACAGGACGAAGCCGCATACTTCGCCGATAAGCCCGCCAATGATGCAGGCGCTCAAGGCGTAGACCACGTATTTTGCAAGGATCGCCTTGCGATGATACCCGAGGGATTTATAGGTGCCTATAAGGCCGCGTTCCTCTTCGACCATGCGGGTGATGGTTGTCAGTGCAATGAGTACCGCTACGATAATGAAGATCACGGGGAACACCAGGCCGATCGCTTCGATGGAGGAAGCATCGCTCTTCACACTATTGAAGCCCGCGTTGGCATCGCGCGACTGAATGTACCACTGGGCTGATTCGAGGGTGGTCACCTCTTCGCGGGCCTGCGCTATCTGGGAAAGCGCATCCGCTTTGGATGTTTCATATGTCTGCCGTTGGGAATCCAGCTCCGCCTGGCCATCGCGTAGTTCTGCCTTACCTGAAGTCAGCTGGGCTTCGCCATCGATGAGCTCTTGCTTGTTGGCGGCAAGGGTCTGGCGTGCTGAAGCAAGCTGCGCTTCGCCCGATTCGATCTGTGCGGCGCGAACATTGAGCTCTTTCTCGGATGTATCAAGCGCGATCGACTGCTGGTCAGGCACTGCAAGCTGGGCGGCTCGTTCTTGTTCTACCTGCGCAACGCCTGCATCATACGTTGCCTGGTCGATGAGTCCCGCCGCGAGTGCTTGTTCGAGATCTGCCAGGCTGGCATCGCAGGCGCTGTTTATCTGGGTGCGCCCTGCGGAAATCTGCGCACGAGCGTCTGCTATCTGGCCGCGTCCCGCCTCGATCTGCGTGCGAGCTTCGCTCAGTTGTGCCGCTTGCTGTTCTATCTGCGCTTCACCTGCGGCTATTTCGTCTTTTCCGGAGGCTATCTTTTCCTGGTTGCGGGTCAGTTCGGCCCAGCCATCATCTATCTTGGCCTGCGCGTTGGCTAGTTGAGTTTCGGCATCATCGAAATCCTGATACGCCTCGGCTTCCTGGTCGTCGATGGTGGCGTAGGCGTCCTGCTTGATCTGTTCGGTGCGTGCCTGTTCGCGCTCGGAGCGAAGGGATTCAACGCGGTCGGTCAATTCGTTGATCACCGTTTCGTATTCGCTCGAATAACTCGAAAGCCCCGCGGCACCTGCGGCGATGATGTATAAGGTGGTGTAGGTATCGCGCGCATCTTGCGTTACCGCTTCAGGGGTGACGAAGAGGCAGCTATCAGGCGAAGCGCTTGCGCGGATCGCAATGGGGCCGGTGGGATTGGTCAACTCGGCGGGATCGATGGCGCATCCGACAATGGTGTATTCGGTGCGCTCGAATATGGCCGCGTCGCTTTCTTCCAAAGTGACGGTATCGCCGATGGAGGCGCCCGACAGGTCAAGATATCCTTGGGTGACGGCCACTTCGTTCGCGGCAGTGGGCAGCGACCCGGAAAGCATATACGGCTCGTTGATGCCGTTGGCTGAAAGGGCCTTCACGCAGGTACTGAATCGCTTCGATCCAGAATCGGTGTAGGTATTTTCTTCCCAGGTGCCCTCGGCAACTTCCACCCCTTCAAGGCCGCCTATGGCGTCCGCGTCGTCTTGGGTGAGCCCCAGGGTCGATTGGATGCTTATGTCGTAGAGGCGCTGGTCATCGAAGAACGCATCGGCCGAATTGCGCAGATCGAAGCACGAGGCGCGCAGGCCCGTGACCATCGTTACGCCCAATGCACAAATGACCAAGATGGAAATGAACCGCTTGCGGCTCTTCGCGATGGTTCGCCAAATATCTTTCCTGAACGCGCTTGCCATGGTACTTACCACTCGATATCGGCAATGGGGACGGGCGATTCGTTGATTTCGATCGTGGTCACTTTGCCGCTGTTCACATGGATGACGCGGTCGGCCATGGGGGCCAGCGCTGCGTTGTGGGTAATGATCAGAGCGGTAATGCCAACGTTTCGGCAGGTGTCTTGTAATAGCTGCAGGATCTGCTTGCCCGTGCGGTAATCGAGCGCACCGGTGGGCTCGTCGCACAGGAGCAGCTTCGGGTTCTTCGCGAGTGCGCGCGCAATGGCAACGCGCTGCTGTTCGCCGCCGGACAATTGCGTGGGGAAGTTGTTCAGGCGCTCGCCTAAGCCCACGCGAACGAGCGTTTCGGTCGCATCAAGGGAATCGGGGCAGATCTGCGCTGCCAGTTCGACGTTCTCCTTGGTAGTGAGCGTGGGAACTAGGTTGTAGAACTGGAACACGAATCCCACGGCCAAACGGCGGTATTCCACGAGCTGCGATTCGTTATAGTGCGCAATATCCTGGCCGTCGACCAGGACCTTACCCGATGTGGCGCTATCCATGCCGCCCAAAATGTTCAGAGCGGTGGTCTTTCCCGCGCCCGATGCGCCCAGGATAATAGCGAGTTCGCCTTTTTCGACGCTGAATGATGCTCCGTCAAGCGCGCGGATCTCCGTCGCGTCCGACCCGTAACATTTGGTCACATTATCAAATTCGATATAAGCCATACGTGGCCTACTTTCCGCGGGCGCCCAAGTTATGGGCGGATAAATTCATTGAGGTTCCTTATAGAAAAGTATACGGAACTTTACAGTATGCGCCGTAAGTATTTATGGGCTCCGCGTAATGAGCAGTGCCGTTTTTCATGTGTGACGTGCGCTTCAGGTGATGCGTCGCGATCTTGCGGGTTCGGCAGCGGAAAACGTTCGCCCGCGGAGACAGATAACCCTTTGGCCGCAGGGTGGGATTTTAACTGGAGAGGGTAGCTTCTAATAAAAGTTGAGGTTCCGAACTGGTACCATATGCTCATGCTTGCCAGGAAACCGCCATATGATCGAAACTCTTCACGTCGATCTTCCCATGAAGAGGAAGATTGGTTCGATGGCGCTTTCAGTGAACGAGATGGTTCGTCTCGTCGCCGTTCGGGTGATTCTCAAGAGGGTAGTTCGCGTCGTGGTCAAACGACACGCTCCAACCGCTCTTCCCGTGGCGATCGGGCGTCTAGCGGACGCGATGAAGTACGTTCTCGAAGCGATCGTAGTCAGCGGGATGGTCGTGGTGGTCGCGATCGGCGATCAAGGCGTCCGCAGAACGATGAATGGGATGGCTATGACCGCGAGGGAACTTCGCATCGCCCTCGGCGATCTGATCACGATCTGGGTAGCTCTTCGGGGCGTGATCGGCGCATGACGCAAAGATCCAGCCAGGGTCAGCACCGTGCTGCTGGTTCGACCCGCCAAGGCACATTTCGCTCCAGTTACGGGCGAGCCTCCGATTATGTTCGCGATTATGAAGATGATTATGGCTATGAAGATCGTTCGCGCCGTCGACCAGAGCGACCGGCGCAGCATGGTAGTGGAAGAGGTCGTCATTCTGAGCCAGAGGTGTATGTAGGGTCGTCCCGTATGGGTGGGAGCCGGTTCTCCTTGCCTTTTGTTTCTAGAGGGGGACACATGGCAGGAGGCTATTCGCCTGCAAGACGCTACGTGGCGTTCGCGCTTCCGGTTATCGTACTGATTTTGATCATTCTTCTAGTTGTGTTCATCGTTTCGTCTGTCCAATCATGCACGGCGGCTGCCGAGCCGGATACGCAAGAAGAAGTGGAAGTGCAGCCGATGTCACTTCACTATGAGCCATCGGTTCTCGGGTTCGATGCGGTTGCCGATCCGGGGTCTTCGATCGCGGGGTTCACGTTGGCTTCTGAGGGGCAGAGCTATATGCCCACGTTGTCTGAAGAGGGCAAGGCACAAGTCACTTCAGCGATGGCACCCTTTACTGATAATGGTTATACTCTCGGGTTCTCTATTGTTGATTTGCAGACGGGCAGCGGGTATGCCTATAACCTTGATGCTGAGGTTTATGGCGCATCGTCCTTCAAGGGTCCTGTTCTAATTTATGGATGCCAGGAAACGCTCGAGCCGGGCATTTTGTCTACGAGTACGGTCCAGTCGTATTCTGAAGGGGCCATCATTAATTCAGACAACACGTCCTACTATCGGATGAGGGCTCTTTTCGAGGATTACGGGGAAGAGAGCCTGATCACCTGGTTGGCTAACATGAATATCGATTCTGATGTGGAAACCGATACGTCGTTCCCGCATTATTCGACGCGTGTAGCGATAAAGCTATGGATGAATGCGTATCTGTATTTCGTTTCAGCCGATTCTGATCCTGATATTGTTTCATGGGCCCAGGAGCTGCTCTCCAAAACAGAAGTGTCTATGTTGCGAGCGGGCGTTGATCCGACGTTTCCGCTTGTGACGGATGATGGGGAAGTAAGTAGCTCGGCACCGGCGGGGTCGTCGTCGCTTGATGTCGTGGTCTACGATAAAGCGGGCTGGATGAATGGTTCGACGGACGATGGTTTGTGCGATACGGGCATTGTGATAGACGACGGGAAGGCTTACCTCGTCTCCGTTATGAGCGGTGCGCCTGATAGCTCTAGTAATCGCGAGGCCATGATGAACTTGGTATCCGCCTTGTGGCAACAGCGCTCATCGCTGGCGCCAAGCGAAGGGTATGTGCTGAGTGATGCGGCATCTTCTTCAGAAGGGAATGGCGGCAACGCCGATACCAGCGGTGGCGATAGCGCGACTCAGCAGTAATGCCAATAGCGGCAGCAGTGCACCTCGGCAGTAACGTGCCCGATGTGCTGGTGACGCGAGGCGGCAATGATGCAGCCCTGCAGTAGCACCAACGGTGACTGTGTTCGCGGCGTCGGCACCGCGCTTGGCAACGCTGGCGGTGCAGGCGATGCGGGTGGCAACGACGTGCGTGGTTATGCGGGTGCTAGGTGAGCGAACGTGGATGAAATGCGTTAAGGCTTTTCGGTGTCGCTTTTGTAGGTAGGCAGGGTATTGTTGTGCTTTGATATGGTGATGAGCCGTTCTGCGGACTCCTTCTTTCCACGTGCCAGCCATACGCGCATTATTGAGGTGGCGGCAGAGGCGTAGAGGTCCACGAGATAAGGCTTGCTTTCGTCTGAAATATCGCTTTTGTCGATTATGGGGCCGAAGAACGTTTTGAATCCCTTGCGGCATCCATGATTGAAGAGCAAGAACAATTTGCAAGACACCAAAAGGTCCAGGAGCTCGCTATGGGCGACCCAGTAATAATAGAACGATTCGGTCAGGGCTCCTACGTCGTGTTCGGCAAGATATCCACCGCCGCGAAATGCTTGAGTCATGCATTGGTCGATCTTCCACGAAAAGATATCCGTTAAAGAATCGAAGTGCTTATAAAAACTACCGCGGCTCACTCCGGCGGCGTTGCATAGTTTTACGATCGTGATCTCGTCAAGGGATGCCCCTTGGTCCAATAGAGCCACTATTGCATTGAAAAGCTTTTCCGCGGTTGCAACGCATCGTGGTTGATAGCCGACGTCATACATGGCTGGATCCTGTTCGCGTATGGTACTAAATGAACATATCACCCATAAATGTACATTATCTTGTGGCTTCAAAGGAAACTATTTTTTGCCGCTTACAGTAGTGGTGCGTAATAAATGAACCGGTTCACGCTTTCTATTATTTTGCGATGGAAGGAAAGCTATGGATTTTGGATTCGACAGCGACCAAGAGCTGCTGGCGGATAATCTCCGCGATCTGATTCTGCGAGATTATCCCGAGTCGTACTTTAAGGAATGCGACAGAACGGGAACCTATCCCGTCGAGTACAAAAAGGCCCTTGTCGATCATGGGTTCTCTCTTCTTGGTATTCCGGAGGAATACGGAGGGGTGCCGTGCAATATTGCAACTTTGATGCTGGTCGCAGAGACCTGTGCTCGTTGCGGCGCGCCTTACTATCTGTGGGGCGAGAGCATTCAGATCGACGATATTCTTACGTTCGGGAACGATCAGCAGAAGAAAATAGTGATGGATGTCGCCAAAACAGGGCATCAGCCCTTTGCGCTGGGATTCACTGAGCCTGGTGCTGGTTCCGATAATGCGGGCATGACGTGTTCTGTCACTCATCGCGGTGGGAGGATGTTCATCAGTGGCGAAAAGACGCTGATCTCCAACGTGGACGATGCCCCCTACATTCTCACGCTAACAAGGGATACGGAAGACCCAAATCCTCACAAAGCTATCACTATGTGGTTGATTCTTTTGGATCGACCGGGTATCTCGGTGAATCATTTTGACAAGATCGGCTGGCACATGACCACCACAAGCGAAGTCTTCTTCAATGAAGTGGAGGTCTTCGAGGAAGATATGGTGGGCGTCGAAGGTCGCGGCTTTATTCAGTTGATGAAGAACTTTGAAATAGAGCGCATTCTTGTCTGTGCGTGCTTGTTGGGCGCGGCAGAGTGCTGCTTCGATGATGCGGTCGAATTCGCTAAGGCACGCGAGCAGTTTGGAAAGCCGATCGGGTCGTTCCAGTTGATCCAGCAAAAGATCACCGATATGGCGATCGAGATCGAGAACATGCGCAACATGCTTTACAAGTGCGCATGGATGAAGGATACCGGTCAAGATATACAGATCATGTCTGCTCTCTGCAAGCGATATGTGGGCGAAAGCAGCTGACGTGTTATCGACGAGGCTCTGCAGATCCATGGAGGCGTTGGGTATATCAGCGACACGCGTGTTTCGCGTATTTGGCGTGATGCGAGAGTGGGACGTATTGGCGCAGGCACGTCGGAGATCATGGTCCATATTGCCGGGCGTGCTATTCAGAAAACTCATAAATCATTCGGTTCATAAATTCGGTCAAGGTATTTTGGGATTAGGGGTGACACAAATGGAGATCAAGGATTTTGGGGTTCTTGCTGGTGTGAAGGTCGTAAGTGCGACGACGGTGGTAGCGGGTCCTTTCGCTGCGGGTCTTTTGGCGGAAAATGGTGCGGAGGTCATTCAGATCGAGCATCCTCGTGTTCCTGATACGGGCAAAGCATTCGGTAAGCTCTATCACGCTGAGCATCGCAATGCTCGGAGCCTTCTGCGGACATGAAGCAAGAAGAAGGCAAGGAGATCTTCCGTAAGTTGATCGTTGATGCGGATATTTTCATCGAATCGTCGCGTCCTGGCTCGTGGGATCGTCTCGGCTTCTCGGATGAAAAGCTTTGGGATATCAATCCCGCTTTGGTTATCGTCCACATGTCCGGCTATGGTGGTTTCGGTGACGAGCAATATGTTTCTAAGGCTGCCTACGACATGATCGGTCAAGGCTTCTCTGGGACGCTTGCTCTTAATGGATTCTCCGATCAGCCGCTGTATTCAAAACCCTATTCCTGTGATTATTACGCGGGCTTTTCTGCAGCATTCGGCGCGGTGTCGGCCTTGCTCCGCGCTCGCGAAACGGGCAAGGGCGAAAGCATTGATGTTGCTATGTTCGAAACGATGGCTCGTTTGCAGGCGGGGTATTCGGTTGAAGGGTTGACTGATGGTATTCAGCCTGCACGAATGGGTAATTCTGACGCTATTGCTGCTATTGATGTGGTCTTTAAGTCAAAGGATGATAAGTGGGTCGTTCTTGCGATTGCGAATCCGAATCAAAAATGGATAGAGGCGATCGGGCTTAACGACGATCCCGATTTCAACCCGATCAGTTTTGTAGCATGGGGTCAGCCTCGTGCCGATAAATATGTGGAGTATACCCATCGTTTTGCTGAATCGCACACGATGGAAGAACTGTTGCGCATTGCGGACGAAACCGGTATGGCTGCGTGCCCGGTAATGGATTACGAGCAAATAAAGAACAACTCTCACTATCGCGCTCGTAACACCATCATCGAGTGGTTCGATCCTTCAACGCAGTCGACTCTTACGGGCATCACCTCTATTCCGCGTTTTAAGAACCGTCCGGGTGAGATATTCCGTGGTAGCCCAACGTTGGGAATGGATAACGAGGATATCCTGCAGGGTCTGGGTTATTCCGCAGATGAAATCGCGTCGTTGACTTCGAAGGGTGTTCTCGGCCAGAGCAAGTAAAGATGTGTTCATGCACAGGGAGGGCGGAGGCTCTCCCTGTTGATGTTTGCGCCTTCGTTCGATTGGGGAATCAAATGAAGGTTTGCTGAAGGATCGGGTGAAGATCCGTAAGTTGTGGGGAGTTTTTTGTTAGGGGAGTTTTGCTATGACGGATATACGCAATTCACAGATGTTTTGCCAGGATGGGTCATTCTTCGAGGGGATCTTGCGTTACCGTAGTGCGACTACGCCGCATGAAGTCCCCATCTATGATTGGGGGTCTCGCACAGGGTATTCATGGATCCAACTTGAGCAGCGTGCCCTATCGCTTAGTTCTGCTCTTTATCACGATCTGGGGTTACGAAAAGGAGATAGGATAGGCTTCATTGCTTCCACGACAATCGCTCTTTTTGATGCGTTGTTCGCTTGTGGTAAAGCGGGTTTTGTCATTACGACCTATAACGGAAAGCTCATTCCGCAAGAAATAATACGCATGGTCGAGAACGAGGCTCCGCGTGTTGTGTTCTATACGAAGGACTATTCGGGCAAGGTCGATTATTTGCGCGAGCATCTTTCATACGAATGCGCCTTCGTATGCGTTGATGCATCCTGTGATGGAGAAAAGACCTACTACGAAGATCTTATTGATAAGAACCGTCCTCCTGTTCCTCATGTCGACATTCGCCCTGAAGATCCCTTAATGCTGATCCATGCCGGCGGTACTACCGGGTATCCAAAGAGCGCGATCCATTCGCATGGGAACGTGTTCTTAAGTGCGGTGAACGTGACAATAGCATGGAAGGTCACTCGTGCCGATGTGGCCTATATATGTATGCCGTTCTTCCATGTGGGCGGGTGGAACTGTCCTGCCTTGGGCATGTTGATGGTCGGGGCCCGTATGATCATTGCTCCGAATTTTGAACCGGGGGTCTTCTTCGACGTAACGCAGGAATGCAGGCCTTCGTTCTTTTTCGCGACGGAGAGCATGTTGCGCACGATCACGCGGCATGAGCGTTTTGAGGCAGCGGATCTGTCTTGCTATCGATGGTTCATGAACGGGGGAAGCCCAATCACTAATGCGAGCATGGAGCCGTTCTGGGATCGCGGGATAAGGGTCTTCAATGGGTTCGGGATGACAGAACTCGTTGCGTATGTTCTGTCGGCGGATACCAGTACTTCTTTGGAGGAGAACCGTCGCAAGGGAAACACTGTAGGCAAGCCCCTTCCGTTCTCGTGCATTGAGATCAGGAACGCCAACGATGAGGCGGCGGTTCCCTATGAAATAGGGGAGCTGTGCGTGAAGTGCAGCGGTATTTTTTCTGGGTACTGGAAAGACCCCGATGCAACGGCCGCTGCGATTCGTGATGGATGGTTCTATACGGGTGACTTGGGTTATTACGATGTTGAGGGCGATTTTTACGTATGCGGGCGCTCGAAGGATATGTTCATATCGGGCGGAGAGAATATTTTCCCTCTTGAAATAGAGAGTGCCCTGTCGTCTCATCCGGCTGTATTGGAGTGCGCGGTCGTTGGCGTACCCGATTCGAAGTGGGGTGAAGTAGGCGTGGCGTTCGTGGTTGCGGAAGAGGATTCGGGACTCACCTCTTCAGAGATCAAGCGATACCTAGATGAGTGCCTGTCTACCATCAAGCAGCCCAAGGAGTATTACTTCGTTGATTCGATTCCTAAAACATCGGTTGGCAAGAAGGATCTGGCGGCGCTCGATATGTTGGCAAGGCAGCGAGTAGAGAATGCATGCGGTTAAGGTAGATGTCTTTCGCGGGGAAGCAGATGCTCTTAGTTCTGGCGTAGGTTTTTTTGCTCTACGGGAGGATCGATATGTTCCTTGAGGGGGTTACCTATGGTGGACCCTCTCGATTTCTGTATAAACCATGAAGATTTTCAAGGCCTTCCCCCGTGCTTATTTATATATGATTGACGAAGGGGTGGCTTGCAGTATAAACTGCAAAAGTTCGCTTTCAAAAGCCCCGTGCGAGCTTGTGATTCGAACTCTGTACCAGGATGGGTAGCAACGTCTTCCGTAAAGCCAGTCCAGAGGCTTTTCGGACAGGTGCGCTACGCGGAACGGGGCGGAGCGACGGAGTAGGATCCCGTCTCTTCGGATCGGCAGCAACTTTTGAAAAACGACACTTGTTACTTTATTGGAGGAACACTGTGAAGACCTATTACGCAAAGCCCAACGAAGTTGAGCGCGAATGGCTTCTGATCGACGCAGAGGATCAGGTTCTCGGTCGCGTTGCATCAAAGGCAGCTCATATCTTGAAGGGCAAGCATAAGCCCCAGTACACCCCGCATGTTGACACGGGCGATTTCGTCGTCATCATCAACGCTGACAAGATCCGCGTTACGGGCGTTAAGGCTACGGACAAAGAGTACTATCGTCACAGCGGTTATCCCGGTGGTCTTAAGTGCGAGACGTTCCAGGAAGCTATGGAAAAGCACCCCGAGCGCGTTATTGAACACGCAGTAAAGGGCATGCTCCCCAAGAACACGCTTGGCCGCGCTATGGGCAAGAAGCTCAAGGTGTATACCGGCGCAGAGCATCCGCACATGGCTCAGCAGCCCCGCGAGATCAAGATGGAGGATAACTAATGGCAGGCGAAGCTATTTATTACGGCACTGGTCGCAGGAAGAACGCTGTTGCACGCGTTCGCATCGTTCCTGGCACTGGTAAGGTTACGGTTAACGGTCGCGATGGCGTTGATTTCTTCGGTCGCCAGGCTCTCGTTGATTACGCAACCACCCCATTCGTAGTGACTGATACCAAGGACCACTTTGACGTTATCGCACGCTGCAATGGCGGCGGCGTATCTGGTCAGGCTGGCGCTCTTCGTCACGGCATCGCTCGCGCTCTTCTCGAGGCCGGCGACTACCGTTCCGAACTCAAGCGTGCTGGCTTCCTTACGCGTGACTCTCGTATGGTCGAACGTAAGAAGTACGGTCTGAAGAAGGCTCGTAAGCGCCCGCAGTTCAGCAAGCGCTAAGCGATTCTTTCTGGACGGTTCTTGCCGTTTCAGGGTTTGCACTCGAAAGCCCACCCCGGCGGGGTGGGCTTTCTGCATTTTAGGCTTGGGGTTCGAGCCCGTACCTCCAGTTCGCGCTTGCGCCCGAGTTTGCACCCATTTCGCATCTGCGTACGACCCTGCACCTAATTCGCGCTTAACCCCTGCATTTGCCTACGCGCTTGATCCCACGTCTGCTCAGCTTACATTCGTCCAAAACCTTGCACCTAACTTACGTTCTTGTTTGGACCTATGCCTACCCAGTTCGCATTCGCGCACGATTTCGGGGGCATTTTGGCAATTATTTTCGTTTTTCCACGAAGGGCGCTTCGGTGAATCCCCACAAGTTGTACGATTTGTCCGTATATCTGTGAGTTAACTACACAAATTCCGGTTATTGTGGGTAACTTGCTTTCTCTAAGTCGTCGAAAACCGAAAAAAATTGCCAGAAGAAGGGCGAAAAAGTGCGCACCGTCTTTGGCGGTCAATCCTATGTGCGAGATCGTTCCCGGATCTCGATTCCGTGCGTGGGTCTTGGGAACTTCCCAGCCCCCGATCCTGTGTGTGAATCTCGGGTGAGACCGTGTTGCCCCTCGAACGTTGCCGTACCGTGCCGGGCGGTATCGTCCTGACACGATACCGTGTCACGCGTACGCTCTGACCGGAGGGTTGCCGTGTCGCACGCATGCTTTGACTGAGGGGGTGGGATGCTGTGCTGCATGCACGCTCTGAGCGGAGTGGTGCTATTCGCACCCTTTACGCCAGATCCGTATATGAAGGAAATATGAAGGAAAAAAGCGTGAACGGGTTCTGAACGAGTTCAATTCACTTCGAACAGGTTCAAAACGTGTTCAAAACCCGTTCATCATAGTTCCTCGTCAAAGAGGGTGTTTTCGCTTGAATTTTCGTAGGTAGGGCATAGAATGATGGCACAAGTTAAGCAACGTTCTCGTTCGGGGAAAAGCGAGAAGGCGGTTTGGCTGACAGGATTTATGTGGCAGGCGCATAGACGCAGGCTTGCATGAAACCTGCAATAGGGAATAAACGGGAAGGGACTTGCGCATTAGTGCGTGGGTCTCTTTTTGTATAGAAGTAAGAAAGAAGCAGTAAAAGGTTGTTGGCAACCAAAAACGTCTAGGAGGACTGATTAGAATGACTTTTGTCGCTGCTATTTGTGCTGTATTTATCATCGCTGGGTTCGCTGGTCTGGGCGTAATGGGCACGGGCAACAGCGCTGCTCTTGAAACTGCTGCTGCACGCGCTAACGCTGGCCGCAAGGTTCGTCTCGGTGGCACCGAGTCCCGCAACTTCTACATGCGCCAGTTCGACGAAGCTGTTGCAAGCTATAAGTAACAACAGGCTCAACTAAGAGTTCTGCATATACTGCCAAGGCTCCCAGGGCAACCTGGGAGCCTTGTTGTTTTACCGTCCAGAAGAATCGACTGTCTGGTCCGATGGAGCTCACTGGACTAAGGGGTCGCTAGGTTTCATCTGATGTGCGGTGAGCTCAATTGGCTTAGTGAAAAAATGGGCTTATAAGACAAAACGTGTGCCTTCTGAGCCGCGGATCAAGGATTTGGTCTCGTCCGCCGTTGGATGGGAATTGCTTGATTAGGGGCCCGTAGAGACGGGCGGTAACAGATGTATTGTAGGCCAAGAACGGGTTGGGCCCCCGAGCCCCAAGAACCTGTGGTGCCGGCGATGATGGGCGCGCCATAAACCAAGAGCCCGCTCCTAGGGGGCGGGCTCTTGGTTTTGGAGAAGTACCGTGGAAAAGTGCACTCAGAACGATGATGGAAACGGACAGTAATGCCGAACGGTAATACCGAGCAGTAACGCCGAACGGTGATGCCCGGCAGCGATGCCGAACGATGATGCCGGGCGGAGACACCGAACCCAAAACGCTACTTTTCGGGCGTTTCGCTTTCGTGAGCTTCCTTCGCGGCGGCCATGCGTGCTTGCAAAGCGGCAAGCTGGCGCTCGGTTTCCTCCTCTTCCAGACGCAGCTCTTCTTTGCTGGTTGCGTAGTCGATGCGGATCTTGCGGTTGTTGCACAGAAGCAGGTACAGCAGAATGGATGCGGGCAAACCGATCGATGCGCCGCGGGCGACGATGAAGCCTGCTGACATACCGGCGATGCCGCGGTCCATGTCGTCGCGCAGTAGGTTGATGGCGATCTGCGCGCATACAAAGCCCTGAACGACCATGATAACGACTAGCAATGCACTTGATGCTGCCAGAGATACTTCATACAGCGGGAAGAAGAACAAGCCGATGACGGTGAAGATCAGGTTGGTGCCGGTACCATCGTAGATGGACTGCATGCCCTCAGGACCCGACTCTTTGTAGCGAGCGAACGTTGCGATCGCGTAGGGAGGGCTGAAAGGACCCGCCAGGGCAGGATAGGGAGCGAACAGGGAAAGCACCACGTTACGGATGCCGCATACGATGTTGGTGCGGTTAACGTTGAACTCGATGTATTCGTCATCGCGTGCGGACTGGATGCACAGCTGCTGGACGGTAACGAAGTCGCCGTAGGCGATGATCCATGCGGTAAGTGCGTACGGGATCGCGGTGATCCAGATGGTGGGATCGGGGCAGAAACCGATGAAGAAAGGCGATACTTGCTGGAACAGGGCGACAAAATCAGGAATAACTATGAGCTGTCCTGAGAACTCGTACTTGAAATCACCCGAAACGCCGCCGGCGATAAAGAGGAACAGAACGCCCCATAGGAAACTGTAATTGCCGAGCAGGGCGAGCACCTTGTAGTCGGACATTTTTTCGCGAATGCGCTGGCTGAACATGAATAGGCATACAACGATAAGGCCACCCAGGCAGGCTATGGTAGCGGTGTCGAGCGCTCCGCCTTCGGACATGCGGGCAACGACGGAATTGATGCCCGCGCCAAGAACGATGCCGCCTTTGAGCGCGGGAGGCAAGATCATGTTGAGCTTTTTAGATAATCCTGTCGCGCCTAGCACAATGAATAATATGCCAAGTTCTAACTGGATGGTCGTAAGGGCCTGGAAACGGATGACCCCTTCAGGAAGCGTTTCCAGGTAGAGCACAATGACGGCCATCGCCGCCGTGATCCATCCACATACGGCGGGCTCGCCGAGCAGCCAGCTCAAGGTGTAGCAGATCGTTTCGAAGATAACGAGCGCGTATGCGGTATTGGGATCGAGTCCTAAAGTTGAAATAAGAACCGCGAGCGCACCATAAGAAGTGCATGCGTTCATGAGGCCCGTGATAACCTCCGGACCTGAAATGTTGAAGTGAATAAAGGGAATGCGAATGCGGAATATCCCCAATCGAATACATGGCTGAATGCCACCGTATTCACGTTTTAAAGCCATTTGACCCTCCTCTAGACCTTAGTTGATACAGGCATGAAGCACGGCTCCGTTTTCGGGCCCCTTTTTGCGATGATCCCGATGAACCCGTCTGCACTAGCTCGGTAGAGCTCGGCTTTTGGGCGCACAGAGCAAAGTCCCTTCTGGTAGATGATCTGCCGATTGTTCTGTGCTTGGAGTGAACTGAACATTGTCTTTACGAAGGCAATGCAACAGTTGTGCTGGTAAAACTATAGTATTTGGCAATAGCGATAATTCATTTTTCTATAGGTTTGGATTAATTTAACGAAATGAATGAATTTGTTTGAAAAAATTAAACCAATGGACAAAATGAGCCAAAGTGTAGCGTAAATAATGGTGAACGTGTTATAAACAAATCAAATAGCATTATTTGATTGATTGCAAAAATGAATAACTATTGAGCTGACGAGGCTTTTTATTAGCTGTTTTGATCCCTGCTGGGGGAGGCTCAGGCTTTCCCTTGGAAAAGATCCCCGAAAAACAGTCAAAAGATAATACGCCGTTCAGTAATTCAAGACCTATCATTGCAGCGATAATGTTGCTACCTTGAGGGCATGAACAATATTCGGAACATACGAGGGATCTGCTTTGCCCTCTTAAGTGGTATCAGCTGGGGATTTTCGGGAGCGTGCGCACAGTTCTTGTTCGCAGGTTACGGGGTCGATCCTTTGTGGATGTCTTCGGTGCGAATGTTGTGCGCCGGCATAGTGTTGTCCATCATCGCGCTCATTGGTTTTCGGACCTCGTTCTTCATGTTGTGGAAAACGCCTCGGTTCTTGGTGCGGCTCGTGGTGTTCGCCATCTTCGGCTTGGCGTTCTGTCAGATCACTTATTTATTAGCCATTCAATATTCCAATGCCGGCACGGCCACGATCATTCAATACATTGGCCCGGTGATGACGGTAATATACCTGTGCTTTGCCGCTCATCGCCTACCAACGCCTCGCGAAGTGCTTGCTCTGGTGTGCGTTGTCATTGGCGTGTTCTTACTGGCGACCCATGGCAACCCTGCGGTGATGGTGCTTTCGCCCGAGGCGCTGTTCTGGGGCTTGGTCTCGGCATTCGCTTACATGCTGTACTCGCTGCTTCCGCGCAAACTCATGCTCCGCTGCGGTAGCGTGCCGGTAGTCGCGGCTGCGTTGTTGATCGGCGGTGTGCTATTCACGGTGATCCTGCGATCCTGGACCATCGACCCTCATCTTGATATGACCGGATACGTGGTCCTGTTCGTAGGATTGGTGCTGTTCGGAACCATCGTGGGCTTTTCGCTTTTCTTCCAGGCAGTAAAGGATATTGGCGCCGCGAAGACCGGCCTGATCGCAAGCGTCGAAACGGTATCGGCCACCTTGTTCGCGGTGCTCTGGCTGGGCACGAGCTTCGTTTGGATCGATATCGTTGGCTTCGTGTTCATCGTCGCTACCGTTTTCATTTTGGCGAAACATCCTGGAGATGGCGACATGAAGGACGCTCATGCTGAGGCATCCGATTAGAGCATTCGGTTGACGATGCCGCAAGTCGACGATGCCGCAAGCTTCCAATACCGCAAGTCTCCAATACCGTAGGTATCCAATACCGTAGGTCGGCATGCTGTTGAACGCCAACTGGCCTTATAAGTGACCCTAATCAAAGCCGATCTATTAGAAATAAGATAATTGGATTTTCTCTCTTAAGAGCATCAGTATCGTAATCAACGAGCCATGCTGTGCTGATTCGCGGTATGCATGAAGGGGTTTGGAAACGACCTTGAACACGATGCGATGAACACCGTGCTGATTCACGGTATGTGCGAAGGGGCTCAAGGGGAGAAAAGGGGAAGCATGGAACCGGTAAAGTTGGCAGTACTTGGTTTGAACCAAGGAGCGAAGATCGTAAAAGATGCGCTTAAGCATGACGAAGTGGAGCTCGTCGCTGTTGCAGGATTCGGCCCGCAGGCGGAATCGCTTGCGAATGAGTTGGGGCTGAAACGCTACGAGGACTATCGTTTGTTGCTGCGTCAGGAGCAGCTCGACGCGGTGGCTATCGCGCTGCCGAATGGCCTGCATGTGGAAGCAGTCGACGAAGCGCTTGCAGCAGGGGTGCGCAATATTTTGCTCGAAAAGCCGATCGCGAACACCGTCGATGAAGCCGAGCACATCATCGCGGCCTGCGAAGAGGCGGACGCGACGCTCCTCGTAGGACATCATCGGCGCTCTTCGCCGCGTTATGTGTTCCTGCGCGAGCTCATTGCGTCAGGTCGTCTGGGGAAGATCGTCGGTTTGCAGAGCAGCTTCGCCATTGCGAAACCGTTCGCGTATTTCGATGTCGAGTGGCGTGTCAAAAAAGGCGGCGGCCCTCTTCTGATCAATGCCGTCCATGACTTCGACGACTTGAACTATCTTACTGGCATGAAGCCCGCTCGCGTATACGCGGCAGCCCGCAATGATATTCGGGGTAACGAAGTCGAAGATGCGGTATCGGTCATCGTGGAATACGAGGGCGGCGCCACGGCGACGTATTTTGTAAGCGATGGCACTCCTGGTCCATGGAGCTACGACTTGGCCGCCGAAGAGAACTTGAACTATGGCCTGTGCAACGACGAGAATTCATTGCGTATTTTCGGAACGGAAGGATCGTTCGGTTTCCCGCATATGGATCTGTATTATTACAACAAGGATCATTACGGTTGGAACGAGCCATTGGTCAAGGAGCATTTTGATTACGAGATCAACGATCCTATGGCCGCCGAACTCGATCACTTCGTCGATCTGTGCCAGGGGCGCGAAACGAAGCCTCGCTGCACTGGCGAAGATGCGCTCGACACGCTACGGGTTATCATCGGTATTCAGAAGTCCGCCGAAATGAAGCAGGCGGTCGATCTGTAGGGGCTACGAGGCGAATGTGGCGGGATCAGTTGCATTGGCGTGGGTTCCGTAATGCGAGGAGCCGACAACGCGAAGGACCCGGTAGCGCATGAGGAGCCGACAACGCGAAGGGATCGGCGGCGCATGAGGAGCCGACAACGCGAAGAGGTCGGCAATGTAAGGAACCATCGATGCATGTTGGGGCTTGGGCGGCGAAGGATAAGGCGGGATCACCATTATGAGAGTTGAAGATCTGCGTTATTTCGAGCATGTGGCAAAAGTGCTGAACTATACCCGCGCATCGAAGGACCTGCATATTTCGCAACCGGCACTATCGCTTGCGGTGAAACGCCTGGAAGAGGAATGGGGCGTGCAGCTTCTTGTGCGCAATCGCGCAACGGTCGAGCTTACCGATATCGGGCGCGACATCATGGAATGCGTTTCAAGCGCATTGTATGACTTGGATCGTGCCCGTATGCTCGCAGAAGAATCGCTGGGAACGGAAAACGCGGAGATAAACCTGGGAACCATTTATGCAATGCAGGGCAAGTTCTGGTCGCAAGCGCTGTTCGATTTCCGGCGCCAGTGCTCGCACGACCCGCAGATTACCGTTACGCAGGCGTATTCCAAGGAGCTGCTGCGCCGTTTGCGGGCAGGGCAGCTCGATGTGGCATTCGCGAGCCGCATAGGAGACATGAAGGACCTGCAATACAGCTTATGCTGGTCTCAGTCGTTGGTGCTCGGGGTGAATAAGAGACACCCCTTCGCGCAGAAGGACAGTATTTCCTTGACGGAGCTTGAAGGGATGGAGGTCCTGTCGTACAACCCGTATTCACCTGTTACTGAAGGGCTCAGGGACCTGATCGATGACTATGGGCTTAATGTGCAGTACGCCTTCGATGACGAGATCACCTTGTCTTCGATCATCTCTGCTGATCAGAGTCAGGTGGCGCTGTTCTGTTATTCGCTGTTGATCAACGCCTTCGACGATGTAGTGTGCCTGCCCATTCGTGAAGCTCCGGTCGATTTTCATAAGACATACGTTGTGAGCCGCGACGAAAGCAGAAGGCCACGCGTTGTCCAAGAATTCATCGACTTTATGAGCGCATATCGGTTTCCGCGTCTGCTTGACTATGGCAGGCGAAACATAGGGCAATGAAGGAACGAACATAGTATGCGTCGCAAATAGGGGTCGCGTCGCATAGAACAAGGAGGGAATTATGGAACTTAACGTTGATATTACTGGACGTACCAAGCTAGTCGGGTTGGTGGGGAGCCCGGTCTCCCAATCGATGTCGCCGGCAATGCATACGGCCTCGTTCGCGAAGTTGGGTCTTGAGGCCGTGTATCTGGGATTCGATGTGCAGAACGACCAGCTCGAGAACGTGGTTAAGGGCCTTGCCGAGCTAGGTGCGGTCGGATACAACGTGACCATGCCATGCAAGACCTATATTGGCGAATACCTAGACGAGCTTTCCGATGCGGCAGCGCTTATGGGTGCGGTTAATACGGTCGTCGTCCGCGACGGCAGATCCATTGGCCACAACACCGACGGCGCAGGCTTCACGAGTAATATGCGTCTTCTGGGTGTGGATCCTGGAGGCAAGGTAGCTACCGTCATTGGCGCTGGTGGTGCAGGTTCGGCGGTATTTACCCAGTTGGCGCTCGAAAAAGCGGCTGAGATCCGGGTGTTCAATCGAAAAGATGCGTTCTGGGATAAGACCGAAGACCGCATTGCTGATATTGCGCAAGCAACGGGCGTGAAGATATCGTTGCGTGATCTGGCTGACCGCGACGACCTGCGTGAATCCATCGCGCAATCCGATGTGCTGGTCAATGCAACTCGTGTGGGCATGGTTCCCAATGTTGACGAATGCCTGGTCGACGAGGATATGCTTCATGATGGCCTGTTCGTGGCGGACACCGTATACGAGCCTCATGAGACGAAGCTCATCAAGATGGCGAAGGCGCGCGGACTGGTCGTGGGGCCTGGTCTGGGCATGCTGCTTCAGCAGGCCGCCCTTGCTGAAAAGATCTGGTTCGACGCTGATATGCCCGTTGACTACATAGCGGATACGTTCTTCAACTAGGCTGCAATTGCACGAGCGCTTGAAGCCCTCTCTCTGATGCCCGGTGGATGTTACGATCCGCCGGGCATCGTTTTGTTCCGTAGCCTGCCAAGCCACAAACGCCTAAAAATTAGGCGTTTGTGGCTTTTTACGCAGCAGGATGCGATGCGGCCTTGATGCACTACTCGCCAGTCATTTATCTAGCGAGCGCTATCCATGTAGGCGTCTTGAATCTGAGAGGCTTGCTCCATGTAAACATCCTGCAGTTTTCCCGCCCAAGATTCATAAGTGCTGTAGGAATCTTGGTTCTCTTGCATAAGGGTCGCCATTTCCGAGACGCCCTCACTGCATATTTTGGCTAGTTCCGAAGTTTTCTCGTTGGATAATTCGGCGAGTTTAGTAATGTCCGATATTCCGGCAGCTTCGGATTTATATTCTTGAACCAATCGCGGAGTCGCTTCTTGCATTTTCTTGGTATAGGTCTCCAAAATGCCAGCGTAGCCCGTTGACGTCTCTGTGTGGCTAGGGGAATCCGGGGTGGTTGTAGAAGCTCCGCCCTCCTTGCCGTTTGAGTCGGAAGCGGGAGGCTCGTACGGACCCTCAATATTTGTCGGCCGAGAAAAATTAGATGTGCCATTATCGGATGTTTTAGAAAAAACAATCGGCGGCCAATCCCAGTCCGTCGTCTCCATGAGCTGATTGTACTTCGTCAGGCGAAGTTCATTGTCGCTAGAAAGGTCTGCCAGAAAAACCACGGAATCATCAGGGTCGATTTCGTAGGCAGTACCCAAATAATCGACGGTGTCTGCCGTCAGCAGAAACTCTGAATCGCTATCGTTGAAGGATTCGAATGTCCCGAAATAGGTCGCCGAATTAAAATACACGAATTGCCCGTTGTCCGAAAGCCACAGGGTTGTCGAGCCGTACATGTCCGTTAGAGAGGCGTTTTCGCTCAGTTTGACGGTCTTCTCTTTGCTCGACGAAGAATTGCCGACTTTGACTACCAATGCTTCAGCGGACCATTCGCCTATCGATGCTTTTGGAATCTGGCTTCCAGGGTACTGAGATGAGCACCCTGGAAGGAGAATCAGACATATTGCGATCAGGAACACTATCGAGAGATTGGCGAGTTTCGATGCGCTTTTATGAGCGGAATTTGAGAACAAGGTCATAGTGGGCACCACCAAATTCGAATGACGTTCAACATAAGGACACTTGTAAATCTTTTAGAACTGATAGCCGTCTTTGCCAGGCATGCGATCAGTGCGTTGAAGAGGTGTGGTTCCGTAAAGCAATGTTGGAGTGCCGTCGATGATGTTAAAACTAGCACTTGCCATAAGAATAGTGGTGCTGCTTGCTGATGTGGCACCATTGAGGTCAATAATAAGGCGCCCTTTCTCTAGTTTATAGGGCATTGAAACAGGGCCGTAGTAATAGTATTGGCCATCAGGCAGGTTGTATCCGCTAGTGGCTTCTTCGTAGGTCATTGTATCGGTTGTGAGCTCATAAGTGTGAAAGACGTCCGATGAGCCAATGAGCGTTGACGTACCAATCTTTCCGGTCCAAAACCCCAGCAAATCGGATTTGGCATCTGCTTCTGAAACGTATTTGCCGCCATCGAGAATGATCTCTCCATCCTTCATTTCGTATGGAATCTTGGATACCTCTTTGCCGCCATCCAGCAAGATGATGTCCGTATCGTCAATTTTCACATCTCGTTTCACGTCATCGGAAATAGAAGCCTGCGAGAGTAGCGGCGTGGATTCCGCTCGTGAACGTACACTGTTATCTACCACATTTAGGGTGGCGGTTTCATCCTCGAACGTGAAGACGTTCAGTTTTTCTTCGCTGCCACCATTGGCATACCAAACGCCGTTGAGGGCCTGTGTTACCTGGCTATAATCTTTACTGCATCCTGTAAGGGCTAACGCCATTCCGAGTGCTGCGGCCAGACACAAAACCACAGCAAATAGCGACTTCTTCATGATCTTCCTTCCTGCTTGTCCATACGTGTTAGCGCGACAAAACATTCGTTTGCCTTTTCGGATGCGTCTTGGCTCATGCCAATGAGCTTTCAATGAGATTACCCGTGAAAGACGCCGCCTCAAGGCGCTAGGCGATGGCTTCACGTTGCTGTTTCGCGCGTAGGAATAATGCAACGTTCATTAGAATTCGCCCAGGTCAATAATCCCACGGGGGGGTGTGTCAATGCAGGTAGCGAGCCTGTGTCTCGGGCGGCATTCGACCTTTGTCAGATCTGACTGGGTCTAACGCGCCGTTCCGTTTGCTTAAATGCCAACGGGGCAACCAGCGGCTATTTTTGAGTCGCCAACATTGCGGATCGCGAAAAATGTTTCCCGCTCGAAACAAAGCCGTTTCGTAGAAGAAAACTACTCGAAACAAACGATAGATAGGGTAAATGATGTGAGGTGAGAGATTCACGCGAAGTTGTGGCACAATGGATGCTTGAATCTCATATATGAGGTCGCACTACGCGGCGTGAACGATAAGGAGAAGAAATGGCCCACGTTTCAGAGATTTATGGATCGATGGTGTTCAATGAGCGCGTGATGGAGGAGCGTCTTCCCAAGGAAACGTTCAAAAGTCTCGTCAAGACGATCCACGAGGGCAAGCCTCTCGATATCGAGGTAGCGAACGTCGTTGCTCACGCTATGAAAGAGTGGGCTATCGAATTAGGCGCAACGCACTACACTCATTGGTTCCAGCCTTTGAGCGGCATTACGTCCGAAAAGCACGACAGCTTCCTTAATCCTTCGCGTGATGGTTCTGCCATCATGACGTTCTCGGGCAAGGAGCTCGTTCAGGGCGAGCCCGATGCATCGAGCTTCCCCTCTGGCGGCCTGCGCGCGACGTTCGAAGCACGCGGATACACCACCTGGGATCCGACGTCATTCGCCTTCATCAAGGATGAAGTCCTGTGCATCCCTACGGCGTTCTGCTCTTACACGGGCGAAGCGCTCGACAAGAAGACGCCGCTGCTCCGCTCGATGAGCGTGATCGACAAAGAGGCACGTCGCGTACTGAAGCTCTTCGGCGAAGATGCTAAGCGCGTTATCACGACGGTAGGTGCTGAGCAGGAATACTTCCTCATTTCCGAAAAGGACTACGTCCAGCGTCAGGACCTCATAATGACGGGCCGTACGCTGTTCGGTGCACCTCCTTCGAAGGGCCAGGAGCTCGAAGAGCATTACTTCGGCGCCATCCGCCCAACGGTCAACAACTTCATGAAGGAAGTCGACGACGATTTGTGGTCACTGGGCGTTTCCGCTAAGACCAAGCACAACGAAGTGGCTCCGGCTCAGCACGAACTGGCTCCGCTGTTCACCAATTCCAATCGCGCTATCGACGAGAACCTTTTGACCATGGAAAAGATGCGCCTCGATGCATCGCACCACGGCCTGGTATGCTTGACGCACGAAAAGCCGTTCGAGGGCATTAACGGTTCGGGCAAGCATAACAACTGGTCGCTTTCGTACGGCAAGGTGAACCTGCTCGATCCCGGCGATGACCCGATGGATAACCTGCGCTTCTTGGTGTTCCTCACCTGTGTTATCGAATCGGTCGACGAATACCAGGAGCTCTTGCGCATGTCGGTCGCATCGGCTGGTAACGACCATCGTCTGGGCGCGAACGAAGCACCTCCCGCCATTATCTCCATCTTCTTGGGTGACGAGCTGGGCGCTATCGTTGACGCGCTTATCTCCGGCGAGGAATATCACTCCGCTGAGGCAGTTGCTATGGACCTGGGCGTTGCGGTATTGCCGAAGTTCCTGAAGGACAACACCGACCGAAACCGCACGAGCCCCTTCGCCTTCACGGGCAACAAGTTCGAGTTCCGCATGCCCGGCTCGAATGTGAACCTCTCTGATGCCAACATGATCCTGAACACCGCTATGGCGAAGAGCCTGAAGGGCTTCGCTGATGCGATGGACGGCAAGGAAGGTGCCGACTTCGAAAAGGCAGCCATCAAGTTCGTCAAGAAGACCCTCATCGATCATCAGCGCATTATCTTCAATGGCAATGGCTATTCGGAAGAGTGGGAGCAGGAAGCAGAAAAGCGCGGACTCGCTAACCATCGCAATACGGCCGAAGCGCTTCCTTGCTTGGTCGATCAGAAGTCCTTCGACCTGTTCACTGAATTCGGAATCCTGAACGAAGCGGAAGTACGCAGTCGTTACGAAGTCAAGCTGGACAAGTACAACAAGTTGCTCAACATTGAGGCCCGCGTGATGATCCGCATGGCACGTCGTACGTACCTGCCTGCTATCAGCGATTACATGGCTGATCTTGCAAGCACTATTACCACGGTGAAGTCCGCGGTTGCGGGTGCGGATATGAGCGAGCACGAAAAGCTGCTGAACATCCTTATCGACGGTACGAACCGCGCCGCAGAAGCGGTCCGTCAGCTGGTCAAGCTTCACGACGCGACTGAAGCGATCGAAGATCCTCAGGAGCAGGCGGGTGCTTATGCGACCAAGGTCATTCCTGCGATGAATGTCCTGCGTAAGGAAATCGACGATCTGGAATGCGTCGTCGAGCGCAGCTACTGGCCCGTTCCCACCTACAACGACATCTTGTTCTACGCATAAGATGATCGGGAGCTGGGGAACAGCCGCTTAGGTCGAATCGAATAGACCGCGCATAAGAGAGATCATTTCAAAAGGCCAGGAGTCCGAGCTCCTGGCCTTTTCGCGTGGGTGACGTTACGGGTTAGTAATGGTTTCATGGAATACCGTACGAGGGGTCGGCTTCTTTGCTTTAATGGTATGCGTAGTATTACTTTGAGGGGGTAACGCTAATGGAGCGGACATTATCCGCCGAAGAAACCAAGAAGGTGACCGAGCATTTTCGCCTGTTCAAAAAGGCAAGCCAGTCGCTTTTCAAAAAATATGACGCAGCGATCAGGGAAATGAAGACCCGTTTCGAGATCCTCGATGCCGATCTGGAATATCGCTTCAATCGCAATCCGATCCATCACATGGAAACGCGCCTTAAGAGCCCTGAAAGCGTGTTCGAGAAAATGCAACGTTACGGCCTGCCCGTTACGCTCAAATCAATGGAAGACAATATCCTCGATGTGGCAGGCATGCGCGTCATCGTTTCATATATCGATGATGTATACGCCATGGTCAAGGTCCTTTCCATGCAGGACGATCTGAAGATCGTCAAGGTGAAGGACTATATCGCCGATCCTAAACCGAACGGATATCGCAGTTTGCACGTTATCGTGAAGGTACCCGTGTATTTTCTCGATCGTAAGCAGTACGTTCCGGTAGAGATCCAGTTCCGCACCATTGCCATGGATTTTTGGGCATCGCTCGAACATACCCTGAAGTACAAGCAGGACGTCCATCTCGATGGCATCGATATGTATGACGAGCTAAAGGACTGTTCAGACATCATCGAAGACGTCGAACGTCGTATGCAGATCTTGATGCATGCGGTTCAAACGACCGATGTTGAGGAGGCGGCACGTAAACGCCGTCGTCAGCTTGAAGAACAAGAAGCGCGCGTCGCGCAAGTTCAGAGCGCCCAGAGCGGATCCGAGCAAGGTGAGTCGTCTGTTCGTGTGGTAGATACGGCAAATTAACGCTTTCGAAACGATATCAGCCATTTACGGAGCAGGCGCCCCCGATGACGGCCTTGATCGCTTCCATTTTCCTTTGATGAGCACTACTCCACTTAGTTGGAGTAGAATAGGCTACTAAAAAAGAAGGAAAGAGCGAAAGGAAAAGAAATGGCTGACGTGGTATCCGTTGATTACATCTGGAAGAACGGCGAGGCTATTCCATGGGAACAGGCTACCACGCATGTATTGACTCATGCGTTGCATTACGGATCTGGAGTATTCGAAGGTATTCGTTGCTACCACAATACTGATACGGACGAAGCTGTTATTTTCCGCCTGCGCGACCACATGGAGCGTCTGCACCGCAGCGCGAAGATCGCAATGATGGATATGCCTTACAGTGTTGACGAACTGTGCGATGCAACGGTTGAGATCATCAAGAAGAACAACTTGAAGTCATGCTACATTCGCCCGCTGGCTTACTACGGGTATGGTCAAATGGGTGTTGACCCAACGGGTTGTCCGGTAGACGTTATCATTGCCGTATGGCCCTGGGACGCATACTTGGGTGCTGAAGCGCTTGAGAACGGCATCAAGGTCGGCGTTTCCTCATGGCGTCAGCGTTCTTTCAACGCCATTCCTCCCGCAGTGAAGTCTTCTGCTTCCTACATGAATTCCATTCTCGCTAAGAAGGAAGCAACCCTTCATGGCTATAGCGAAGCAGTTATGCTCAACGAGCAGGGCTATGTATGCGAAGGCACGGGCGAGAACCTCTTCGTCATTCGCAACGGCATTCTGTCTACGCCTCCGCTGTCCGATGGTCTGCTGGAGGGCATCACGCGCGATACGGTACTCACCATCGCGACCGATATGGATATTCCTGCTATTGAAGAATCGCTTACGCGCTCCGATCTGTATGTTGCTGATGAGGCATTCATGACGGGCTCTGCTGCTGAACTCACTCCGATCGCAAGCATCGATGATCGCGAAATCGGCAAGCGTGGTCCTATTACGACCGAACTGCAGCGTCGCTACTTCGATGTTGCTTATGGCAAGGTTCCTGAGTATGAAGATTGGATCACCCGCTTCTAGGAACTCTTGTACTACTGCGTTGAACGGGGATAACAACAATAACAGGGGAGCCTTGGGGATGATCCAAGGCTCCTTTGTTGCTCATGGGTCAGGAACCCGATTATAGAAAAGTCGCGTTCCGCTAACCGATATAAGGAGGGAAGCATCGTGGCCGATTTACGAACAAGGGAAGTAGAGGATCTTCTTGCGGTTCTGGCGGGCCTTACCGATCCGAATGAAGTGTTCGCGCTTCTGGAAGATCTGTTTACGGTGCGAGAGATCAAGGATACGTCACAGCGTTTGGACGTTGCGCGCATGTTGAAGAAGGGGTGCTCGTATGCGGTCATCGAACAGGCTACGGGTGCATCGGCAACGACCATAGCGCGTGTTTCCAAGGCGCTCAATTATGGCGCTGGTGGGTATGAGCGAGCATTTCAAGTGCTCGAGAAAACGGATGTAGAGTAAAGGAAAGGCCAAGGTAAATGGCGCAGATTTCAGAATTTTGCAAACGAAAGAACATTGAGATCTCGGTACAGCGGTATCTGATAGATGCGCTTGGGGCGATGGCCCAAGGCCTGTTCGCTTCTCTTTTAATGGGAACGATCCTCTCTACTATTGGTCAGCAATGCGGGATTGATGTGCTGGTGCAGATCGGCGATTTCGCGAAAAGCGCAGCAGGTCCCGCCATGGCAGTGTCCATCGGTTTTGCCTTGAAGGCGCCTTCGCTTGTTCTGTTCTCGCTGGTCGCGGTCGGTTATGCGGCGAATTCTCTTGGCGGTGCCGGCGGTCCGCTGGCTGTTCTGGTGGTCGCCATCGTGGCTTCGGAATGCGGCAAGATAGTCGCTAACGAAACCAAGATCGACATCCTGGTCACTCCTTCGGTGACTATTCTTGTGGGCTGCTTGCTCTCTATTGCATGTGCTCCAGCGATCGGCGCGGGCGCGACTGCGGTAGGTGCCGTCATTATGTGGGCGACTGAACTGCAGCCGTTCTTCATGGGCATGCTGGTGTCGGCTCTCGTTGGCATCGCGCTTACGCTACCTATTTCTTCGGCGGCTATTTGCGCGGCGTTGTCCCTCACTGGTCTTGCCGGCGGTGCTGCGGTTGCGGGCTGCTGTGCTCAGATGGTCGGCTTTGCGATCATGAGCTTCAAGGAGAACCGTTGGGGTGGCTTGGTTTCCCAGGGCCTGGGTACTTCGATGCTTCAGATGGGCAACATCGTGCGTAATCCTCGCATCTGGATCCCGCCAACGCTCGCATCGATCATCACCGGTCCTTTGGCAACGTGCTTGTTCCAACTCAAGATGAACGGTCCCGCTATTTCCTCGGGTATGGGTACCTGCGGTATGGTCGGTCCGATCGGCGTATACACCGGCTGGGTCGCAGACGTGTCTTCAGGCGCGATGGCGGCGATCACGGCATTTGACTGGATCGGCTTGGTGCTTATCTGCTTCATCCTTCCGGCTATTTTGTCCTGGGTGTTCTGCCAGATCCTGCGCAAGATCGGCTGGATCAAGCCGGGCGATCTTACGCTCGAATCGGCTGACGATATGGTCAAGGCCGACAAATAAACTAAAGCCAGCATTACGTGTCGAGGGAGGGTATGCGCATGAATGCGAGAGGGTATGCGAAGATGTTCGCACTTGCTGCGGTGTGCGCTCTTCTTTTCGCCACGCTGGCAGGCTGTTCTTCTCAGGCCGATTCGGACAAATACGCCCTGGTAAAAGAAGGCACGTTGAGCGTGGGATCTTCCTTGGATACGGCTCCTTTTGAAGCGGTCGAAGGAGGAGCCCCTGCAGGGTATAGCATTGCGGTGATCCAGGAAGTTGCGAATCGCTTGGGTCTTGCCTGCGAGGTTTCGAACGCCAATACGAGCACTATTATTTCCGCGCTCAGCGCAGGCCAGCAATACGATGTGGGCGTGGCATCTTTCGTCATTGGCTCTAAGAACGAAGAGAAGGTGGATTTCTCCCTTCCTTACTATTTCGTCGATCAGGCCATCGTGGTGCTCGAAGGAACGTATTCTCAGTCTGAAGAGATAAAAGACACGAAGGTCGCGGCGCTATCAGGCACGGCGTCGTTCGATTATGCTCAAGAGCATCTGACGAAAAGCCTGGTGTCATATGACGATATCGCCAAGTGCTTCGAAGTGCTGCGGGCGGGCAGCGTGAGCGCGATCGTGGTCGATATGCCAATTGCGCAACGCTTCATTGTCGCCTATTCAGATTGTGAAATACTCGAAGAAATAGCAACTAACGATGCATACGGCATTGCAGTAAGCAAAGACAATCGCACTTTGATCGATGCAATAAATGAAGTACTGCGCGAAATGGAGTCAGACGGCACCATTGATGCCCTCCAAAAGCAGTACGGCGTGTAAAAGGAGAAGAACGTATGGAACGAAAGATCGCGTGGGAAGCCTATTCGGCAGATCAGCTTGAAGAGCTGGAATCTCTTTCGGCTCGTTATATCGATTTTATTTCCGACAATAAAACGGAGCGTCAGTGCTTCGCTTCTTCGGTCGCTCAGGCTGAAGCGGCGGGATATGTGCCGCTCGGAAAGGTCGTACAGGAAAACGGAAGCCTTGTGCCTGGCGATAAGGTATGGGCCGGCATTCACGGAAAAACGTTGGTGCTCGTGCACATCGGCGAAGAACCGCTTGAGCAGGGTCTTAATATTCTGGGTGCCCACATTGACAGCCCACGTCTCGACCTTAAGCAGAACCCGCTCTATGAAAGCGATGGGTTCGCGTATTTGGATACTCATTACTATGGCGGCATCAAGCATTATCAGTGGGTCACGCTTCCGCTTGCGCTTCATGGAGTAGTGGCGAAGACCGACGGAAGCGTTGTTGATATCAACATCGGCGACGATGCGGGCGATCCGGTGTTCTGCGTGACCGACCTTCTACCTCATCTGGGTAGTAAGCAGATGAGCAAAAAGGGAAGCGAAGTTGTAGAAGGGGAGAGCCTCGATATTCTGATGGGCAATCGTCCCCTCGTAGTGAACGCGGCCGAAGACGCATCAGCTGATGGTTCTGAAAAGGAAGCGGCACCCAAGGATAAGGTGAAGGCGTTCGCGCTTGAGCTGTTAGAAGAAAAGTACGGTATTACCGAAGAGGATTTCCTGTCCGCTGAAATAGAGGTCGTGCCGGCCGGTCGCGCTCGTGAACTAGGATTCGATCGCAGCATGGTCATCGGATACGGGCAAGACGACCGTGTGTGCGCCTACACGTCGCTCGAAGCGCAGCTCGCTCTTGACGAAACGCCCCGCACTACGGCGGTCACGGTTCTGGTCGATAAAGAAGAAATCGGCAGCGTTGGTGCAACGGGCATGGCGTCGCTGTTCTTCGAGAACACCATAGCCGAGATCCTCGGCTGCATGGGTGCTCAGGGCGATCTGCCTCTGCGTCGCACGCTGGCGGCATCGCGCATGCTTTCCTCGGATGTTTCGGCGGCCTATGATCCAGCTTACGCGAGCGTGTACGAAACGAAGAACGCGGCGTATGCGGGTAAGGGCCTCGTGTTCAACAAATATACGGGTGCACGGGGAAAAAGCGGCTCGAATGACGCCCGTGCGGAATATATGGCCTACATCCGTCGGGTCATGGATGATGCGGGCGTGGCCTTCCAGACCGCAGAACTGGGACGCGTTGATGCGGGCGGTGGCGGCACAATCGCCTACATTCCCGCCAAGTATGGCATGGACGTGATCGACTCGGGCGTTGCGGTGCTTTCCATGCATTCGCCATGGGAAGTGACGTCTAAGGCGGATATCTATGAGGCGTATCGCGGGCACGTGGCCTTTTTGAAGGCATGCTAGTTCCGCGGCTACGCGGTTCTAGGTCGCCTTTTGCGAATTTTCTTTCTGCAAATCCGCAATACTTCTGTACCGGTTAGGGTTCAGGGTGACTATAATGGGATAACCTTGTACGAATTCGTATTCGACACAAGGTCGTTGGATGGTTTCAATGGACGCGTTTAACGCGTAACTCAGGCAAGGAGCGTTACATGGCTTATTACTTCGATGAACCCTCTCGTACATTTAACGAGTATCTGCTCGTCCCGGGGTACTCTTCTTCGGAGTGCACTCCTGATGCAGTAAGCCTGAATACTCCCCTTGTGCGTTATCGTAAGGGCGAGGAAGAATGCCCGGTGAACCTTTCTATTCCTATGGTGTCGGCTATCATGCAGGCTGTTTCCGATGATGGTATGGCTGTTGCGCTGGCTCAGCAGGGCGGCCTTTCGTTCGTCTATGGTTCTCAGTCCGTCGAGGATCAGGCCGCGATGGTCTCGCGTGTAAAGGACCACAAGGCAGGTTTCGTACGCAGCGATTCTAACCTCACGCCTAACGCGACTTTGCGTGACGTGGTGGCTTTGAAGGAAAAGAACGGTCACACCACCATGCCGGTCACCGAAGGCGGCGCTTCTAAGGGCAAGCTCTTGGGTATCGTCACTGGTCGCGATTACCGTCTGTCCCGTATGGATCTGGACACGCCCGTGTCGGAGTTCATGACTCCGCGCGAGAACCTGATCGTTGCTTCTGCGGAAACCAGCCTGAAGGAAGCGAACGATATCATCTGGGACAACAAGTTGAATTCCTTGCCTATCGTTGATGAGAACGACAACTTGCTGTACATGGTGTTCCGTAAGGACTACGAGCAGCACAAGTCCAATCCTCATGAGTTGCTCGACTCTCATAAGCGCTACTTGGTCGGCGCAGGCATCAACACGCGCGATTACGCCGATCGTGTTCCCGCACTCATCGAAGCAGGTGCAGATGTTCTGTGCATTGACTCTTCCGAGGGTTATTCCGAATGGCAGCAGCGCACCATTTCTTGGATCCGCGATCATTACGGTAATTCGGTAAAGGTCGGCGCGGGCAACGTTGTCGATACTGAAGGGTTCCGTTTCTTGGCAGAAGCTGGCGCTGACTTCATCAAGGTCGGCATCGGCGGCGGTTCTATCTGCATCACGCGTGAGCAGAAGGGTATCGGTCGTGGTCAGGCTACCGCTCTTATTGAAGTGGCTCAGGCGCGCGACGAATACTTCAAGGAAACCGGCGTTTACATTCCCGTTTGCTCGGACGGTGGCATCGTATACGACCACCACATGACGCTGGCTCTCGCCATGGGCGCTGATTTCTTGATGCTGGGTCGTTACTTCGCCCGCTTCGACGAGAGCCCCACCAACAAGGTCAATGTCAATGGCAACTACATGAAGGAATACTGGGGCGAAGGTTCTGCTCGTGCACGTAACTGGCAGCGCTATGACCTGGGTGGTTCCAAGAAGGGCCTCACTTTCGAGGAAGGCGTCGATTCTTACGTTCCTTATGCAGGCGCTTTGAAAGACAACGTCGATATGACCCTTTCCAAGATCAAGTCCACGATGTGCAACTGTGGCGCATTGACCATCCCTGAACTTCAGGAAAAGGCGAAGCTCACGGTGGTCAGCTCTACCTCTATTGTCGAGGGTGGCGCACACGACGTACTGCTGAAGGACAAGACCCCTTACGTAGGCAACACGATCCGCGGTTAAGCAGCCGTCGCATAACGGCCCAATAAAACGGTCTTCATAAAATCTCCCCGTTTTCGCCTTTGTGAAACGGGGAGATTTCTTTATGTTGACCAGGTATTTTAAGAAAATCTAACAGAGATGGCGTGTGGTGCGGTGCGTGGCGGTTTTTGCGAAATCAAATTCTACGTTACACTTTTAGGCATGATTACACGAACCAAAAAATCACTAGGAGCTCTTTTACTGAGTATCCTGTTGGCGTTCTCCATGGCACTTCCGTTCGTGGGGGCGGCACCGGCATATGGCGATGAGCTCTCCGACGCGCAGGCTACGCTTGATGCGGCGTCCAAGGAACTGGATGCGCTATCTTCTGAATACGCTCAGTTGCAAGCCCAGGTGGCCGATCTGGATGCTCAGATCAATGATGCTGCCCAAAAGGTGCAAGAAGCCCAGACGGCCATGATCGAAGGCCAACAGGTCCTGGGTGACGCAATGCTCGCGGAATACAAAAGCGATGGGGGACTGTCGCTGGTGAATATCGTGCTCAGCTCGGAAGATATTTCTGATTTCGTGACGAACATGACCTACTATTCCGCCATTCAGCAAGATCAGGCGGAAAAGGTCGCCGAACAGCGCGAACTGAATGAAACGTTCAGCGCGGCGCTTTCCGAGCTTGATGCTCAGCGCGACGCGCAGCAAACGGTGCTCGATCAGGCAGCTTCTAAGAAGGCCGAAGCGGAAAAGGTAGTTTCCGATGCATCGGCGAAAGTGTCTTCGATCAAGGAATCCCAAGCAGCGCTAGAGGCCCTGCAGGCCAAGGCGAATGAGATGAACAACCAGGAGCAGTCCTCGGGTGAGCAGGCGGAAGATCCTAATTGGAACACGAAGCCCGATACGCCCGCATCGGGGGGCGGTGGATCTAGCTCTGGTGGTTCAGGTGGTTCTGGATCTGGTTCTGGCGGCAGTGATTCGGGTACTGATAGCTCTAAGGGTTGGAAGACCGGATTGGCTTCCGCATATGGCGGATCGAGCGATCCCTACACGCCGAACCCGGGTACTACCGCAACGGGCGCGGTTTGCGATGATAATTCATGGGGTGTTGCCATTCCCATGAGCTGGTCGAATTATCGCTCGTACTTCGGTCGTGCTGTTGAGATCAACTATGGCGGGAAGACCATCGTGACCACCATTAACGACTGCGGTGGCTTGAGTGGCGGTGCGCGTTCGTTGGACCTTCAGCCGGGTGTCTTCAAGGCGTTCGGGTTCAAGACCTGTCAGGCGTGGGGCGTTCGCACGGTTTCCTACCGTATTCTCTAGCTATTTCACGCATCGGTAATCAATCAGCTTTATAATGAAGGACGCTTTTGCGTTACAGAAGGGCCTGGCCCTTCTTTGTTGATATGGGAAAAGGACTGACTTATGAAAGAATACAACCCGCACGAGATAGAGCCGCGTTGGCAAAAGATCTGGGCTGATACGGGTGCGCATACGGCACGCGAAGACGATTCGAAGCCTAAGCGCTATGTGCTCGAGATGTTCCCGTATCCTTCGGGCGATATTCACATGGGTCACGTTCGTAACTATACGATCGGTGACGTTACTGCGCGCTATTACACGATGCGCGGCTATGACGTCCTGCATCCTATGGGATGGGACGCGTTCGGTCTGCCTGCGGAAAATGCGGCGATCAAGCACAATAGCCATCCTGCTACCTGGACCTATGCCAATATTGAAACTCAGAAGGCGAGCTTCAAGCGCATGGGCTTTTCGTACGACTGGGATCGCACGGTCGTTGCCTGCGATCCGGAGTATTATCGCTGGGGCCAGTGGATCTTCCTGCAGTTCTGGAAGAGCGGCCTTGTCGAGCGCCGCAATTCGCCCGTTAACTGGTGCCCTAACTGCAAGACCGTACTTGCGAACGAGCAGGTGACTGAAGGCGAGTGCTGGCGTTGCCATGGCACTGTCGAAAAGCGCGACCTGACGCAGTGGTATTTCAAGATCACGGATTATGCCCAGGAACTTCTTGATGACCTGGATCAGTTGGAGGGTTGGCCGGAGCCGGTCAAGCAAATGCAGGCTAACTGGATCGGGCGCTCTGAAGGCGCTGAGGTCGATTTCCTGCTGTGCGACAAAGACGGCAATGCGCCGGCAGATCCCACTGACGAAGACACCATTACGGTATTCACCACGCGCCCCGATACCTTGTTCGGTTGTAGCTTCTTCTTGCTGGCGCCTGAGTCCCCTCGCTTGATGGAACTGGTCGAAGGCACTCAGTATGAAGCTGATGTGCGTGCGTTGGTGGAAGCAGCGTCTAAGGTGAGCGCAGTAGAGCGCGCCCAGGGTGATCGCGAAAAGCACGGTGCATTCACGGGCCGTTATGTTATCAACCCGGTCAATGGCGAAAAGGTGCCGGTATGGGTGGCTGACTATATCGTGGCAGATTATGGCACGGGTGCGGTCATGGCGGTTCCTTGTGGTGACCAGCGTGACTTCGAATTCGCGCGTAAGTACGATCTGCCCATCGTTCCTATTATCTTGGGTGAAGACGATCCTCTGTTCGCCGACCTCAATGGCGTGCAAGAGCGCAGCGTAACTTCGGTCGACTGGGAAAAGGCGTACGACGCTGAAGGCGTATTGGTCCAGTCCGGCAAATACACGGGCATGGTGGGCGGCAAGCATTCTCCTGCGGTCGATGCCATCATCGGCGATCTGGAAGCCCAGGGTAAGGGCAAGAAGTCGATCCAGTTCCGTTTGCGCGATTGGCTCATTTCGCGTCAGCGCTATTGGGGTAACCCCATCCCTGCCATCTATTGTGATTCGTGCGGTCTTGTTCCTGTTCCTGAAGAGGACCTGCCCGTCATGCTGCCTAAGGATATCGATCTGTCTGCGGGCGAGACCTTGGCAACGCATAAGGAATTCGCGCAGTGCACGTGCCCGAAGTGCGGCGGTCCTGCTCATCGCGAGACCGACACGATGGATACATTCACGTGCTCGAGCTGGTATTACCTTCGTTATACCGATCCTCATAACAACGAGCAGCCTTTCGATCCTGCGCGCGCTAATCGCTGGATGCCGGTCGATCAGTATATCGGCGGTATTGAACACGCGATCCTGCATTTGCTGTATTCGCGCTTCTTCACTAAGGTGCTGCGCGATATGGGCATGCTCGATTTCGATGAGCCGTTCTCTAATCTGCTGTGCCAGGGTATGGTCCTTGATGAAAATGGCGAGGTCATGTCCAAGTCGAAGGGCAATGTCATCTCTCCTGAAGATATGATCGCCGGTTACGGTGCCGATGCGGTCCGCGCCTATATTCTGTTCATGGCGCCCCCTGATAAGGAACTCCAGTGGAACGAAGATGGCCTTGCGGGTATGTATAAGTTCTTGAACCGCGCATGGCGTGTCGTGTGCGATTTTGCCGGAAAGGCGGGTGAAGATACCTTCTACCAGGAGGGGTCTTCGCATGATGAAGCTGATCAAGCCCGTAAGTTCTTGAACCAGGAACGTCATCGCGTTGTAGGCAAGGTAATTGACGACCTGGCTCGCAACAACTTCAATACGGCGATCGCCGCCATCATGGAACTGGTGAATGCTTCGGCTGATCTGCTGCGCAAGCGCTCATCCGAGCAGCGTGCCGCATGCGAGAAGTGCGTTGCGATGGATAAGGATGTCGCTGAGACCATCGTTGCGCTGTTGGCCCCGTTCGCCCCTCACTGGGCAGAAGAGCTGTGGCAGGATGTTCTGGGTCACGCTGAATCAGTGCACGAACAGCCTTGGCCCGATTTCGATCCGGAAGCGGCAAAGGCCGATGAGGTCGAACTGGCCGTCCAGGTGAATGGCAAGGTGAAGGCCAAGATCATGGTCGCGACCGACGCGCCAGAGGAAGACATTCGCGCGGTTGCTCTTGATGCAGTTGCGTCGGCTACTGAAGGCAAAGACGTCAAGAAGGTGATCGTTATCCCCGGACGTCTTGTCAATATCGTAGTGAAATAGGTTAGGAACATCTTAGGTCGTTCGCGGTGAGTGCGAAGAAGGACAGAGGATGTTTAAGCCGTCTGATCAGAGCGTTCTTCGGTTTTGTTCTGACGGTAGTGTTGGTGGTCGTAGGTGTTCCTGCGGCCATCAATGCGTATGTGTGCGCGACGGCTCGTCCCTCGTTCACCACGGTAAGTGCTGCCCCGACGCAGGCCGGTAGTACGGATGCCATCGTCGTTCTGGGTGCAGGCATCAATTGGGACGGCAGCCCTTCGGCGGTGCTGCGCGATCGTCTTGATGTGGCCATCGAGCTTTATAACGAAGGGGTGGCCCCTAAGATCATTATGAGCGGCGACAACAGCGATTCTTCCTATAACGAAGTGATGGCCATGGCGCTCTATGCGGGACAACAAGGAGTTTCCGCCGATGATATCTTCTGCGACCATGCGGGATTATCGACCTACGATAGCGCGTATCGCCTGCGTCACGTGTTCGGTGTGGAATCGTGCGTGGTGGTAACGCAGGAATATCATCTTTATCGCGCCCTGTACGATGCGCGCTCATTCGGCATTAACGCCTATGGGGTCCCGAGCGATCGGGCGACGTATGCCGATAAGGACGCATACGAACAGCGCGAGGTGCTTGCGCGCATCAAAGACTTCTTCGCGGTGCTTACCAATAGTGAGCCGCAAACAAAAAGCGAACCAGTGAGCCTTGATCAGTCGGGCACCGTGACCCAATGGTGGTAATCTAGCGATAGCTGCCGTACGTCACTGTTCGTGAAATATGGCGGGCATGCGTGATCCGATCGTTTTCTGAGGAGACAATATGCCTAAGATCGTTGTTACTGATACGGATTTTGAAGATAATGCCATCGAGGTCGCCATGGCGCAGGAGGCGGGCGTTGATATCGCGCTGTTCAATGAGCGCAGTCCCGAATCCATCATCAAGAACGCTTGCGATGCTGATGGTATCGTGACCTCATATGGGGAGTTCGATGCCAAGGTCTTCGAAGCGCTTCCCCAGTTAAAGGTGGTAAGTCGGACCGGCATCGGATATGACACTATTGATGTCGAAGCTGCCACGCGTGCGAAAACAGCCGTGTGCGTTGTGCCTGGATATGGCACAGAAGTGGTTTCCGATCACGCTATCACCCTTGCGCTGTGCAGTCTGCGTCGTCTGAACGAAACCGATGCTGATATGCGCGCGGGCATTTGGGATTACACGCGTCATCGTCCGTACGGACAGGTATATGGGCGGACCTTCGGTGTCATTGGTATGGGAGAGATCGGTCGCGCAGTCGCACGCAAAGCTGCGGGACTCGGTTTTCAAGTGGTATGTTACTCGCGCTCGCTGAAGCCGGGACGCCGCACGCCGGAGGGGTATTGCATCCTCACATTCGAAGAGGTGCTGAAGACGGCTGACGTTTTGAGTTTCCACACGGCATTGACCCCGAATACTCACCATATGCTCAATCGTGAGAACATGACGCTCTTGAAGAGCGGCGCGGTCGTGGTGAACACATCACGTGGTGCCGTGATTGATACGGTGGCTTTGGCTGAGGCGCTCTGCGAAGACAGGCTGTGGGGCGCGGGCATTGATGTGTTCGAGGAAGAACCCATAGCGCTCGATCATCCTATCTTGCGCGCGCCGCATACGGTGCTTAGCCCCCATGTAGCGTATTGGTCAGAAGAATCGGGTGACGAATTGCACCGCCGCTCAATGCAGGCAGCGCTCGACGTGGTGCTCGGCAGGCGTCCGCTCGACTGCTTGAATCCCGAAGTACTCGACTAGGGCCTCGTTCGCATCCTGCGCTCCCCGTTGCTGCTCGAGGCATCCCGAAGCGCGCTTTTGAAGAACGCCTATTAAAAGCGCAGACCCTGATTCGCGATCGAACATTGCAGGGATAAGGCGAATCATGCGTCGCGTTATCCCACTGCGCTTCCTAGCGTTCTTCAAAAGCGAAAAAAGCGAAGGCATGCTTCGAGCAGCAACGGGGAGCGCAGGATGCCAGTTGGACTATGCGAACTCGATGAATTCGACCGAGCTTACTTTTCCGAGTTCGATCGTAAGGCGCGCGATGCTCTTCTTGCTGCCGCCGCGCGGACGCGATGCGCTTCCAGGGTTAAGGTAGAGCACGCCATCGATCAGCTGGTTGCGGGGAACATGGGTGTGTCCGTGGATGACTACCTTCACGTCTTCGTCAGGCGTGCCAATGTCTTCGGGACGATGCACCATGAGGAACCGTACGCCACCGATGCGCGGCATGGCGAAAAAGGGTACGTCAGATATAAGGGACGAGCGGTCGCAGTTGCCCGTTACGGCGATGGTGGGTGCGATGGACTCCAGTTCCATTAGGATGCCCTCGCTTTCCGTGTCGCCCGCGCACATGATGATGTCGCTGCCTTCGAGAGCTTCGTATGCTTCGGTGCCCAAAACACCATGAATGTCTGAAATAACGCCAACGATCATAAGGGATCCTTCGGTAGGGATGACGCGATCGCTCAAGATCTGGTCGTGGGTCGATCCTTGAGGGTTCGCACTTGCCGTTTCCCCAAGGGTTCGCACACGGACCTGAGAGCCGTTCACCACTTTACTACATAACATTGCTGACCAAGATGAATCGGTCGGATACCATGAGTATCCACACGGTGTAACCGTGCAAGATGATCGAACAAGAAGGGGTGCATATATGAACTGGCAAGAAGTGCTCGATCGTGCAAAGGGGAACATGGGCCATTGTCGAGTTTGCAAGGTGTGCGATGGGCGTGTATGTGGCGGCACGATGCCTGGTCCAGGTGCTAAGGGTACCGGCGATGGCGCTATCCGCAATTACAACGCGTGGCGTCGCGTACGCATGAACATGGATACCATCCATGCCAATGCCGATATCGATACCAGCTGCGAATTGTTCGGCCGTACGTTCAAGTACCCGTTCTTCGCGGGTCCCGTAGGCGCTATGACGCTCCACTATGGCGATGAGCATACTGATCTTTCGTATAACGCTATCCTCGTGCCTGCCTGCGCTAATGCGGGTATTGCGGCATTCACGGGTGATGGGGTCGATCCGAAGGTGATGGAGGCCGCAACGGCCGCGATCAAAGATTGCGACGGTATGGGCGTTCCCACGGTAAAACCATGGGATGCGGGCACTGTCGCGCAAAAGCTCGAATTGGTTCGCGATACGAATTGCTTTGCGTATGCGATGGATATCGATGCCGCCGGTCTGCCGTTCTTGCAGGGGCTCACGCCTCCGGCGGGCAGCAAGACCGTCGCCGAATTGAAGGCCATTTCCGAAATGATAGATGTGCCGTTCATTCTGAAGGGTATTTTGACTCCCGCCGCCGCTCGTAAGGCGGTCGAAGCAGGTGCTTCGGCGATCGTGGTATCGAACCATGGCGGCCGCGTATTGGATGAATGCCCGTCTTCCGCTGAGGTCCTGCCTGCGATCGTGGAGGAAGTGAAGGGCGAAGTGACCATTTTGGTCGACGGCGGCATTCGCAGCGGCGCTGATGTGTTCAAGGCGCTGGCGATGGGAGCCGATGGCGTATTGATCGCGCGTCCTTTCGTAACGGCCGTGTATGGCGGTGGCGAAGAAGGCGTTGCGGCGTACGTTGATAAGATCGGTGCCGAACTGAAGGACGCTATGCGTATGTGCGGTGCTTCGACGCTTGCCGATATCACGTCCGATAAAGTGCTGCCAACTGATTGGATGGGCAAGTAAAAGAAGCGCACGGCGGTATTCTTTTATTGACCCCGAGCAACGGGGGCGCTAGAATGTTAAGCTGCTCACAGCAAATGCGCCGTTAGCTCAGTTGGTAGAGCAGGGGACTTTTAATCCCAAGGTCGCGGGTTCGATTCCCTCACGGCGCACCACTCTTACTATAAAGCCCGCCTTTTGGCGGGCTTTTGCATTTTTCAGTTCATGAATCACGGTGCGTAGCCAGCGGGTTTTTCGTTTTCGGAATGGTGACGCTGCGGATCACGAGGGCAGCGCCGGACCGTCCGGATCTTAGTTGCCGTTCTCGTTCCCGCTAGAGGAAAGATCTCTAATCGCGTCGTCCACATCAGATATGACGCGGTCGGTCATTTGAACATCGAGGCTCTTTCCACTGTCTACGGCGAAGGCGAAAACATTCAAGCTCTCGTAGGCGAACTGCTCGAAGATGGTTTTCTCTCCCGCCTCTACGGTGTCCACGCAGTATTTGTCGCCCACCATGAAAAGGACGAACAAGAGCACGCTCAGCAGGGCAAGCCCCTTGATGACCCCTTTGTGCAAAGACCGTTTTGCATTCAGCGTTTGCTCAGAAGGCAATGCGGTGAACACTCGTTCCAGTTCCGCCTTATTCAAATAGCAGAGGGTCAGAAGGTTCAATGCGCTGAATACGATAGAAAGACCCACAATGATCTTCACGATCAAGAACAGCAGCCAAGCGGCGAAATTGCTGGGGTCGGGGACCGTGCGCAGCAGCATAACGTCGGAAGCAACGGCGATCCGTTCGATATCGACAAGCAAGGGGGAAGACGAGTTCGCGAATGCGCGATTCAGGTTCTCGTAAGCGTCAAGAGTGGTATCGAAGACACCTGAAGGGGAGCAAAGATAGCTCGCCACGATGATGATGCCCAATAGTATGCCCACGATCAGCGCGGTTATTTGCACGGTTCCCGATACGCGGAACAGGGGCTTGAGCTCTTTCTTGACAAAGCAACCCGCTCCACACGAAACAAATAGGAACAATATGATCGCGGCCGCGATGATCCCCCAGCTGAACAGATCCCATTTCGGAATGGCGATGAGCACGCTGCCGGCGCCAATGGAAGCGAGCGCGAACCCCGCGACAGTGCTGAAGGTCCGTCCGTTATTGCGTTCTGCCAATCTGCCGCCGGGTTCAAGGCAAGCGATCTGGTTCGATGATTTTCGTACTACTGCAAAATAGATGGAGCCTATGCTCAACACCACGGTGAGTGCTACCCAGTACAGAGCGAAAACAGGCGCTGGTACGTAAGGGGCTGAAATGCCCATGAGGTACAGCACGCTGAAGAGGACGATGGCCTTCACAAGAAAAGCGGCAGTTGATCGGTGCAGTACTGCGCGAACGAAGTCGTTCATGTTCTGTTCGTTGAGGATCTGTCTTATATTCAAGTTCTGACCTTTGCCTTGCAGAGTGGTATGCCAATGAAACGGTCATATATTCGGTCGATTAGAGAACTGTACCGTGTTGGAGCCATAAGAGCCATTGTCATTTGCTCGAATCAGGTAAAAACGCGCAGGCTTTCGCTTGTTGTCTTGGCGAAGGGCGTGGTATGTCGCGAGCGCCCTGGCAAGAAGCCTCAAGAAGGCTCTCGATAAAGGGGACTGCAAAAGGACTCTCGAACGCAAGGGACCCTTTCGGCTCTCGCGCATCCAAAGATGCAAAAGGGCGGGACCCGTGTGCTCCGCCGTAGTGTGGTGACTTAGCGATGCGCGAAACTTTACTTGCACACAGAGGCAACTTTTTGTTAACATTCTCATTTGCCGCTTGTCTGTCTATTTGCTTGAAGGAGCAATTTTGGCTAAAGAAGATGCAATTGAATTAGAGGGTACGGTTCTTGAAGCATTGCCGAACGCAATGTTTAGGGTTGAACTCGAAAACGGCCACAAGATATTGGCCCATATCTCCGGTAAGATGCGTATGCACTACATCAAGATCCTTCCCGGTGATAAGGTTCAGGTTGAGCTTTCGGTTTACGATCTCGACCGTGGTCGCATCACCTATCGCTATAAGTAGGCGGTTCTTCGCCGCATTTCGTGTGTCGAAATGTGGTGATTTTGTGTGCTGATGGAAGGATTGCGGCATCAGTGCGAGCGCATATAAGCGCTTCGGTTCAAGCGCCGGTTCTAGAGACCGGGTGGGACCACCCCGCAAATAAACAGCTTCATTTACCAATCGTCGCCTGCGGCTGGGCGTGATAGATAAAGAAAGAACGCATTACCGAAAGGAATTGAATTATGAAGGTACGTCCTTCGGTCAAGAAAATGTGCGACAAGTGCAAGATTATCCGACGCCATGGCAAGGTGCTCGTTATTTGCGAGAACCCCCGTCATAAGCAGCGTCAGGGTTAAAGAGAAGGGAACTATTCATGGCACGTCTTGTTGGTGTCGACCTTCCTCGCGACAAGCGCATTGAAGTCGGCTTGACCTACATTTATGGCATTGGCCTTACTACCTCCAAGAAGATCCTCGCAGAAACCGGCGTTAACCCGGACACCCGCGTGAACGATCTTACGGAAGACGAACTTTCCAAGCTTCGTGACTACATCCAGGAGCACCTCACCACTGAAGGTGACCTGCATCGCGAGGTTTCACAGAATATTAAGCGCCTCATGGAGATCGGTTGCTATCGTGGCCTGCGTCATCGTCGTGGCCTGCCCGTTCGCGGTCAGCGCACCCACACGAACGCTCGTACCCGCAAGGGTCCTCGTAAGCAAATCGGCGGCAAGAAGAAGTAGAGGTGTAACTAGTGGCAGCTAAGAAAAACGTCCGCACCCGCATCAAGCGTTCTGAGCGTAAGAACATTGCTGTTGGCGCTGCGCACATCAAATCCACTTTCAATAACACGATCGTTTCCATCACGGATCCTCAGGGCAATGTAATTTCCTGGCAGTCCGCTGGTACCGTTGGTTTCAAGGGCTCTCGTAAGTCCACGCCATTTGCAGCCCAGATGGCAGCCGAGGCAGCAGCAAAGACCGCTATGGAGCACGGCTTGAAGAAGGTATCTGTTTTCGTGAAGGGCCCCGGTTCCGGTCGCGAGACCGCTATCCGCTCTCTTCAGGCAGCAGGCCTCGAAGTCGCAAGCATCCAGGATTGCACCCCTATCCCGCACAACGGTTGCCGTCAGCGCAAGCGTCGTCGCGTCTAACTTGAAAGGATCGATACATTATGGCAATTAATAGGACTCCGGTTCTCAAGCGTTGTCGTCAGCTCGGTCTGGACCCTGCTGTGCTGGGTTATAGCAGCAAGAAGGAATCCAACCGTCAGCCCAAGCGTCGTCGCAAGGAATCTGAATACGGTATGCAGCTGCGTGAAAAGCAGAAGGCCAAGTTCGTCTATGGTGTTCTCGAGAAGCAGTTCCGCGGTTACTTCAAGCGCGCTAAGTCCATGCCTGGCATTACCGGCGAGAACCTCATGCAGATTCTCGAGTCTCGTCTCGACAACGTTGTTTTCCGTCTCGGCTTTGCTAAGACCCGTAAAGAAGCTCGTCAGATCGTGACCCACGGTCACATTCATGTGAACGGCCGTCGTGTAGACATTCCGTCTTTCCGCGTTCGTCCTGGCGATCTTGTTTCTGTTGCTCCTAAGTCAAAGGAACTCTTGGTGATCAAGGGCGCTCTCGTTTCCAACGAAGGCGTTCAGGTTCCCGCTTGGCTTGAAGTTGACATTGAGAAGCTCCAGGGTAGCGTTCTGACTCTTCCTGCGCGCGATCAGATCGATTTCGATATCAACGAACAGCTTATCGTCGAGCTCTATTCTAAGTAATGAACGCATTGCGGTTTATTAAGGAGGCTTATTCAATATGACAGAGTTCATGAGGCCGACAGTAACGATCGAAGAGGTCAATGACTCCATTGCCCGATTCATCGTGGAGCCGCTAGAGCGTGGCTACGGTTACACCCTCGGTAACTGCATGCGCCGTGTTTTGCTTTCGTCTTTGGACGGCGCAAAGGCGACCGCTATCCAGATTGATGGCGTTCAGCATGAGTTCACCACTGCAGAAGGCGTAATCGAGGACATTACTGACATCGTTTTGAACGTTAAGGGCCTGGTATTCAGCGCCCTTAACTCCGACTTCACCGAGGCTACGGCTCATGTGCATGCCGAAGGCCCTTGCACGGTGACGGGTGCTGATCTTGAGGTTCCTACGGAATTCACTCTGATCAACCCTGATCACGTGATCGCAACGGTCGCTGATGGCGGCACGCTTGAGATGACCATTCGCATCGGTGTGGGTCGCGGATATGTGTCCGCTGAGCGCAATAAGCGCACCGAAGATCCTATCGGCATCATCCATGTCGATTCGCTCTTCTCGCCAGTGCGTCGCTGCACCATGAGCGTTTCTGACACGCGTGTTGGTCAGCGTACGGACTACGACAAGCTCGTTCTTGAGGTTGAGACCGATGGTTCCATCAACCCCACTGAAGCGGTTTGTGGTGCTGCGAACATCATCAATCAGTACATGGGCGCATTCCTCATGCTCGACGAGGTCGAAGAAGACGAAGACGGCGAAGTCGTTTCCATCTTCGCTCCTGAGAACCAGGAGACCAATGCTGAGCTTGACAAGCAGATCGAGGATCTGGACCTTTCCGTCCGTTCTTACAACTGCTTGAAGCGTGCAGGTATTCACTCTGTACGTCAGTTGGTCGAATACTCCGAGAACGACCTGCTGAACATTAGGAACTTTGGTGCGAAGTCCATTGAAGAAGTGAAGGGTAAGCTCATTTCCATGGACCTCAATTTGAAGCAATAGGAGAAAAGAAGATGAGGCATAACAAGAAAGGGCGTAAGCTGGGCACCGACTCCAGCCATACCAAGGCTATGAAGAAGAGCCTGGTTGCTGCGTTGTTCACCAACGACCGCATCAAGACGGTCGAGGCTCGCGCTAAGGAAATCCGCCCTGACGTTGATAAGATCATCACTTGGGCAAAGAAGGGCGACCTGCACTCTCGTCGTCTCGCTATCGCTGCTCTGGGTGATAAGGAACTCGTACGCGAGGTTTTCGAGAAGGTCGCTCAGGGTCAGTTCGCTGATCGTCAGGGTGGCTACACTCGTATCCTGAAGCTTGGTAACCGCAAGGGCGACAACGCTTCCATCGTAATCATGGAGCTTTGCACCGAGCCGGTTCAGAAGAAGGCTGAAAAGGCTGACGAAAAGCCTGCAAAGAAGGCTGCTGCCAAGAAGGCAGAGGAGCCTAAGGCTGAAGAGGCCAAGGCAGAAGAGGCTACCGAAGAAGTTGTTGAAGAAGCAACCGAGGAAGCTCCTGCGGCTGAAGAAGCAGCTGAAGCTGAAGAGAAGAAGGCTGAATAGTTCGATCTTCTCATCGGATGGCATTCTGCAAGCCCCCTGGATGTTCCAGGGGGCTTGTTTGCGTTCAGGGGCGGGGTAGAAATCGCGGGCGGACGACCAGTTTGCCAATCCACAACCAGAGCCCCCCTTCGCGCCATGCGCCCATCGGGCTTCGCGTCTATCAACCACGTAACTAGCGAGCTCATAGGCATCGAGTCTTACGCCAATGCAGCCTCGTGCTCATCGAGCCACAAATGTGCCTTAAATGTATCCATTACGCGGGATAAGCCCAGGTCGTGCCACGAAGGGGCTTTAAATGTATCCGAAAACTGCGAGTTCGGGCGAATTTATTCCACAATATGCCTGCGAATGTAGAAAATGTCTATTTGAGAGTGTCTAAATTTTCTCGCAGAAGTGGATTATTCTGCGCAACAGATACATTTAAAAGGCAAATGTGGCAGTCACTTTTAAAGACGCTAGTTTCTCTGCAATGTAAGCTCCTGCTTTCGTAAGCTTCTGGATCCGCAAATCCCTAGCAGGGAATATTTGTCTCTCTTTAAAGGCGGAGTCGGAATAGTGCAAAAGCCGAAATCGGAATAACGCGAAAAGGCAGCGCAAAATAGCATCAAAGCAGTGCATGTAATTGTTGTGCTCAATGAGCGAAGCTTTCATGGTGTTTCCGCCAGTTCAGCACGGGGGTATCCTCGACGGGTTAGCATATCGAAGAACCTTACTATGAAAGTGATAGGCGTGTTTCGTATGCAGCAAAGTAATACCAATTGGAAAATGCGTTTTGCCCAGTGGATGCAGGGTCGCTATGGGATCGACGAACTTACTCAGGCGTTGATGGTCCTGGGTTGCGTGCTCGTCGTGCTGAATTTCATCCTCCATTTTGACGTGTTATATTCACTGTCGATAATTGCGTTCGTTCTGGGAACGCTGCGCTGTTTTTCGCGCAATTATGCGGCTCGTTCCCGCGAGCTCGCAAAGTATCAAGAGCTGATGGTCAAGCCTAAGCAGCAATGGCGTTTGCTGAATAAACGTTATGAGAACCGTAACACCACGATCTACTTCAAATGCAAAGGGTGCGATACGGTTCTGAACATTCCCAAAGGAAAAGGAAAACTTTTGGTAACGTGTCCGAAATGCGGCACCAAAGTTGAAAAGAGATCTTAGAATAGGATCTTCCGAATGATCGCAGCGAACCGCACGTGAGCGTACTTGACTATCGGGATGACCGCAGCGAGCTGCATGTGAGCGTACCCGACTATTGGAATGACGTAGCGAACCGCATGTGAGCGCACCCGGCTAGTTGAATGGTTTTGACTACCAAGGCGAAGAGCAGTTAGGGGACCGCTTGAATGGTGTTGTGGTTCTCTGCTTTGGAAGGATCGCGCATTGCGTCGTTCGCGATAGATTCATGTCCGCTGATTAGCTTCTCGTTGAGCACGTGCGCAGGGCTTGCGGGTTAACTTTTCGCTGAGTTCGTGCGTGGGACCTTTGACTCAACTCTTTGTTTAGCGCCTGTGCTGGGCTTATAGGCTAACACCTACAAATTGTAGATGAATTAAAAAATACACACAATATATTGGGTTAATTGTGTATAGTAGCTATCACGTACTTAACGGCTCTCAATGTAGATATATCAGTATAGAGAATTCCAAGAGGGGTGTAACCTAATGAAAATCATCAAGCGTGATGGCTCAGAAGTCACCTTCGACATCACCAAGATCGCCCACGCAATCAAGGCGGCAAGCGACGAATCTCCCGAGAACGAACGTCTGAGCGCTCGCCAGATCGATTATGCAGCGCACAATGTTGCGGATACCTGCGAAGAAGCGGGCCACACCGTTTCGGTTGAAGAAGTGCAGGACCTCGTCGAGAACGAGATCATGGCTCTTCATAAGTTCGAGGTAGCTCGTCGCTACATCATCTATCGCTACGTTCAGAACCTCAAGCGTCAGTCCAACACGACCGACGACAAGATCTTGACGCTCATCGAATGCAACAACGAAGAAGTCAAGCAGGAGAACTCCAACAAGAACCCTACGGTCAATTCCGTGCAGCGTGACTACATGGCGGGCGAGGTATCCAAAGACCTTACCATGCGTATTCTTCTTCCTGAAGATGTGGTCAACGCGCACGAAGAGGGCATCATTCACTTCCACGACTCCGACTACTTCGCGCAGCACATGCACAATTGCGACTTGGTGAACCTGGAAGATATGCTGCAGAACGGCACCGTCATTTCCGGCACTATGATCGAAAAGCCCCACAGCTTCTCGACGGCATGCAACATCGCAACGCAGATCATCGCTCAGGTGGCTTCGTGTCAGTACGGTGGGCAGTCCATTTCCCTCACGCATCTGGCCCCCTTCGTCGAAGTAAGCCGCAAGAAGATCCGCCACAACGTTATTCGTGAGCTGAACGAAGTGGGCGTCGAGCCTTCGCCGGAGCAGCTCTCCAAGATCGTTGAAACGCGCCTGCGTGACGAAGTACGCCGCGGCGTTCAGACCATCCAGTATCAGGTCGTAACTTTGATGACCACCAACGGTCAGGCTCCGTTCGTAACCGTGTTCATGTACCTCAATGAAGCGCGCAATGAACAGGAAAAGCATGACTTGGCCATCATCATCGAAGAAGTGCTGCGTCAGCGCTATGAAGGCGTGAAGAACGAAGAGGGCGTTTGGATCACCCCCGCGTTCCCGAAGCTCATCTACGTGCTTGAAGAGGACAACATTACGGAAGACGCTCCGTACTTCTACCTCACTCAGCTGGCAGCAAAGTGCACGGCGAAGCGCATGGTACCCGACTATATTTCTGAAAAGAAGATGTTCGAGCTGAAGCTTTCCAAGGGCGAAGAACCCGGCGAGGGCGATTGCTACACCTGCATGGGTTGTCGTTCGTTCCTGACGCCGGACCGCTCGGGTAACGGGTACGACAACGTGGCAAATGCAGGCAACTACGAGCCGGGCAAGCCCAAGTACTACGGCCGCTTCAATCAGGGTGTTGTCACCATCAATCTGGTCGACGTTGCTTGCTCTTCGTATCGCGACATGGACAAGTTCTGGCAGATCTTCGAAGAGCGTCTGGAATTGTGCAAAAAGGCCCTCATGTGCCGTCATGAGCGTCTGAAGGGTACGATCTCTGATGCGGCTCCGATCCTGTGGCAGTATGGCGCGCTGGCTCGTCTCGAAAAAGGTGAGACCATCGACAAATTGCTCTACGGCGGCTATTCCACCATCAGCTTGGGATATGCGGGCCTGTACGAGTGCTGCAAATACATGACCGGTCGCAGTCACACCGATTCGGAAGCAACGCCGTTCGCCATGCAGATCATGCAGAAGATGAACGACAAGTGCGCCGAATGGAAGGCCGAAACCGATATCGACTTCTCGCTGTACGGCACGCCGCTCGAATCCACGACTTATAAGTTCGCGAAAAGCCTGCAGCGTCGTTTCGGGGTCATTCCCGATGTCACCGATAAGGGCTACATCACCAACAGCTACCACGTTCACGTGGGCGAAGAGATCGATGCGTTCAAGAAGCTGAGCTTCGAAAGCCAGTTCCAGCAGCTGTCTCCCGGCGGTGCTATCTCTTACATTGAAGTGCCTGATATGCAGGACAACCTGAAGGCCGTCATCCGCGTCATGCAGTACATCTACGATCACATCATGTATGCCGAACTCAACACCAAGAGCGATTACTGCCAGGTGTGCGGCTTCGACGGCGAGATCCAGATCGCCGAAGATGACGGCAAGCTGATTTGGGAATGCCCGAAGTGCGGCAATCGTGACGAAGAAAAGCTTAACGTCGCTCGCCGTACCTGTGGTTACATTGGAACTCAGTTCTGGAACCAGGGGCGCACTGAAGAGATCCGCGATCGCGTATTGCATCTGTAGGAACACCTCTGCGGCGGCTTGTTAAAAGGCCGCCGCACTGCGTTCGGAGACTTACCATGAACTATGCCGAAATTAAATATTGCGACATCGCTAATGGCGAAGGGGTCCGTACGACGTTGTTCGTGTCGGGGTGCACGCATCATTGCAAGAACTGCTTCCAGCCTGAAACGTGGAGTTTCTTGTTCGGCAGGGAATTCACCCAGGAAACCGCTCAGGAAATAATCGAGAGTCTTGAAGGCCCTTTTGTTGACGGTATTACGCTTTTGGGTGGCGAGCCCATGGAACCTGAGACTCAGCGCGCGCTGTTGCCGTTCGTGAAGGAGCTCAAGCGAACGCATCCGGATAAAACAGTGTGGTGCTATACCGGCGATGTGCTCGAGGATCTGATGGATCCTTCATCGCCGCGCCACACCGAAGTCACCGAAGAGCTAATGGGTCTTATCGATGTGCTGGTCGATGGCCCGTTCATCGAAGAAGAACATGATATTTCCTTGCGCTTCAGGGGGTCGCGCAATCAGCGCATCATAGCCGTACCTCGCACCCTCGAAACGGGCAATATCTGCCTGTGGCATGACGATTCTCAGTATGCGACGCATGCGTGGGTGGAGCGCGAGGGCGAGTAAAAGACCAGGGGCGCCTGCGCTCATCTAGGGCGAGTGCGGATAACATGCATTTAGAGCGAGCGCGGCACGCATTGGCTCGCTGTGGCATACTAGAGCGATGAATTCGACGCTATCGCTCTACATACTAGGAACCTCATTCGTCCACACGGCAGATGCTCTGGTGAAGATCGTATCGTTATTGGCGGTATCAGTTACCGCCTTTCTTGTTTCCACGTGGTTCGCGGAAGGTATTTTGGCGGCGCTCGTGTTGGGGTGCGTTATCGCGGCGCGGTTGTCTTTAGCGCGCCTGCTTAAGCTATCGGTTCCTCTTTTGGTCATTCTGGCGTTCATGTGGGTATGCAACGCATTTACCCTGAATGTGTTCGCCGCCCCCGCCCAAACAGGTCTTGGTGCTCTTCGTGGGTTCGCTGATGACTGGGCGCCAGTGGCGTTGTGGGGCACGTTCGGGTTCTCGCCTCAGGGATGTATGCTGGGCTTGGGGTATGCTGCGCGTATCTTGGTGGTCTTCTTCGCGGGATACGTGGTGTCATTCACCACCACCTCCGAGGCGCTCACTGCGGCCTTTTTGTCGTTACTACGCCCGCTGCGGGTACTGCGTGTTCCGGTCGATGACATGGCCATGGTGCTTTCGCTCGCGTTGCGGTTCATCCCCTTGATGGCGGTGGAGGTGCAGCAGATCCGCCGCGCTCAATTAGCCAGAGGCGCGCGCTTCGATGAAGGCGGTTTGTGGAAGCGCATTACAGCCTGGCACGTAGTGCTGGTTCCTCTGGTGGTGGCTATGTTCCGTCGTGCGGCAACGCTCGCATGCGCTATGGAAGCGCGCTGTTATGGGGCGGGGGTGCGGTCCCATCTTGATGAACGAGGTCTCACAGGAGGAGCGATCTTCTTCCTCGTAGCGCTTGTGACGATATGCATTGCACTTGTTGCCTTTTGGTAAGCCCTGGGCAAGAAACGCTCCGGCTGCAAGGTTGCATGGTATTATTAGTGCGTTTGGTTTAAACGTATCCCAAGGAGGAAATTCGATGGGTACCATCATTGATGTGTTCGGTCGCGAAATTCTTGACTCACGCGGCAATCCTACGGTCGAAGTTGAGGTAATTCTTGATGACGGCTCCATGGGTCGTGCGGCAGTTCCTTCAGGTGCATCCACGGGTGCATTCGAAGCAGTTGAACTGCGAGATGGCGATTCCGAGCGCTATCTGGGCAAAGGTACGCAAAAGGCAGTTGCTCATGTCAACGAAGAGATCGCTGATGTTCTGATCGGCATGGAGGCGGACGACCAGCGTGCGATCGATGCTGAAATGATCGCTCTCGACGGCACGGAGAACAAGGGCAACTTCGGCGCGAACGCAATTCTGGGCGCTTCGATGGCCGTTGCCAAGGCAGCAGCTGAATCCGCTGAGCTTCCTCTGTATAAATATGTCGGCGGCATCAATGCCAACATGCTGCCCACTCCCATGATGAACATCCTCAATGGTGGCGAGCATGCCGATAACAATGTGGACTTCCAGGAGTTCATGATCATGCCGGTCGGCGCTGCTTCTTTCGCTGAGGCCCTACGCTGGTGCGCTGAGATCTATCACACCTTGAAGAAGGTCCTGCACGAAGCTGGCCTGGGCGGCGGCGTAGGTGACGAAGGTGGCTTCGCTCCTAACTTCAGCACGAACGAAGAGCCTTTGAAGTACATCGTCGAGGCATGCAAGAAGGCAGGTTATGAGCCCGGCAGCGATATCATGTTCGCTATGGACCCCGCTTCCACCGAATTCTATGATGCCGATCGCGGCGTATACGTGCTGGCAGGCGAAGATCGCGAACTGACAAGCGAAGAAATGGTCGAGTACTGGGCCGCTTTGGTCGAGAAGTACCCCATCATCTCCATCGAAGACGGCATGGCCGAAGAGGATTGGGATGGCTGGAAGAAGCTGACCGATCGCATTGGCGATAAGGTTCAGCTGGTCGGTGACGACCTGTTCGTAACCAACCCCAAGCGCCTTGCTAAGGGCATCGAGCTGGGTTGCGCGAACGCCATCCTGGTCAAGGTGAACCAGATCGGTTCGCTCACCGAAGCGCTCGAAGCAGTTCAGATGGCTAAGCAGGCAGGATATGCATGCATCATGTCCCATCGTTCGGGCGAAACCGAAGACGTTACCATCGCTGACTTGGCTGTTGCTACCAACGCTGGCCAGATCAAGACCGGCGCACCCTGCCGCTCTGACCGCGTGGCTAAGTACAATCAGTTGCTCCGCATCGAAGAAGAGCTGCAGGATGCTGGCCAGTACGCAGGCATGAAGGCGTTCTACAACATCAACCGCTAATCGTTAGACGATCCATACGTTGATATCAAAGGCTCCGCTCGGCATTGCCGGGCGGAGCCTTTTTCGTGGGATGGAAACTTTGGGTACAAGAGCTCTTGGTGCTAGGGGATGAGCTTGTGCTGCGGTCGTGTCCTTGGACAGGCTCTGCGCCCAGGCGGTGGTAAGTTCTGGTTCGGGGTGCCGCCGACTCATGCCGCTGGCCTACATTGAAGATCCCGGCTGACACGATCGATCAGGGCATCGGTTCTGCTATTAGGTATCGGCGTCCTGCGCCGGAAGATCAATGCTCAGCTTCGGTGATATCAAGATCCTTCGGAATGAGCCTATAGGCAAGCGCGGTTACTGCAAGCATCACGGCACCGCCAATGGCGGCGGTAACGACGATCGATTCATTGAATGACGCCGTGCCTTGAGCGATGAGTATCTCGGTGCCTGTCTGCTGTGCGATGGCCACCGCAGAAGAGAACGACTGCATGGCTGCGTCTATGTTCGCCTGATCGAGTCCCGCTTCTGCAAGGGCATTTGGGTCAAGGCCGAGACGATATACAACGGAAGCTACGCTGCCCATGAGAGCCACCCCGAGCACGTTGCCCAGGTCATAGGCGATCTCTTCAATGGCGGCCGCACTTGATGCTTTGGTCGGTGGTGTTGAATTCATGATAGCGGCCGATCCGATGGCAAGCACGCCCGTGCCTGCACCGACTAGCGCCGAAGAAACAGCCACGGGTGCATAGGTGAGGTCATTGATGAAGGGCAGGAGCATGAGCATGGCGAACGCTCCCACGGCAAGTCCGATTATCAGCACCTTATGAGCGGGGAACTTCATAGCCAGAACGGGAGCCGCTGCCCCTGCGACCAGGGAAGCGATGGCTAGTGGTAAGAGCTTTATGCCCGATTCTAAAGGAGTGCATCCATCCACCAGCTGCAGCCATTGTGCGAGCAAGAACAGCAATGCCGCCATGGAGAACATAGAACCCAGGGCGACTATGATGCCGCCCGTAAATGATCGGTTGCGGAACAGGGTCATATCAATGAGAGGGGTGGTTCTGTGCAGGGATCTTGCTACGAATATCACGATGCACGTGAGGCCGAGCATGATGGCGATCGATCCTGCGGAATCGGTAACGGTCATCTTCGCGGCAAGGTGCTTGATGCCCCACATGAGCGAGGCCATGCCGATCAGGGAGATGATAGCGGCGGGAACATCCCAGGGACCGTTCCCGATCACGGTGATCTCCGGCAGGACGAAGAACCCCACAACGAGTACCGCCGCCATAAGGGGGATGTTCACCAAGAAGGCCGCATGCCAGCTGAGGTGCTCAAGCAAAAAACCGCCGATGATGGGGCCGAGCGCCATGCCTAAACCGCCCAGGACAGACCAGGCCGCAAGGGCGAAGGCACGTTCGCGTGCTTCAGTGAAGATGTTCCTGATCATAGAAATGGTCATGGGCATTATCATTGCAGCGCCAATACCCAGTAGCGCCCTGATAGCGATGACCATTTCAGGGGTGTAGGCCCACAGAATAAGGGCACTGCCAATGCAGAACAGCAACGCACCGCCCAGCAGCATCTTTTTGCGTCCAATGCGGTCGGATAGTGAACTTGCTGAAACCAATAAGCCGGCCAGAACGAGCGAATAGACATCAATGATCCAGAGCTGTTGGTCGGATGTGGGCCTGAGTTCTGCGGTCATGCTCGGAAGGGCTACGTTCAATACCGTCATATCGATAGCGAGAACGAATTGGGCGAAGAGGAGCACGATCAGCGCCATCCAGCGATGCATCTTCGACATGGTGGGCATGTTCGTGATCGGCTGTGAATCGACTGTATTTTGCGTGGGCGTATCGTGAGACATGGTATCCATCCTCGTTGGGTGCTCGCGTTGGCTCGTGATAGGTATTAGTACCCGATTTCGGCCAGAAGGTCTTAGTGGTTCTATATGTATTATCTGCGAATGTTGGCATCTGGCCCGGAAAAGCTTTTTGATGGGAATCTATTTACAGCAAGAACATCGGACTGAACTTTGCAAGATTGTGATAATCATCGTTGTGCCGTTTATAAAACACCAGTTCAAATAACATTTTCTTTCCGATATCAAGCAAGAATATCGATTTATTACTCAAAGGTTTTTTTATACAGTTGTGTCAATGAAGTGCGAGGTATCACTTTATGAGGATGGGATATCAGGAGGGTTACTATGAAAGCGATCATGGTGATGTTCGATTCTATGAATCGACGTTTTTTGCCAACGTATGGAAATGAATGGGTCAGTGCGCCTAATTTTGAACGCTTGGCTGAGCATACGGTTACTTTCGACAACAGCTATATTGGAAGCATGCCGTGTATGCCTGCCCGCCGGGAGCTTCATACAGGACGTTATAATTTTTTGCATCGTAGTTGGGGCCCTATCGAGCCTTTCGATGATTCAATGCCTGCTATGTTGCATGCTGCAGGTATTCACACTCATCTGGTCTCCGATCATCATCATTATTGGGAAGATGGTGGTGCTGGTTATCATGAGCGGTATAGTACGTTCGATTATATTCGTGGACAGGAAGGCGATCCGTGGATTGGACAGGTTTCCGACCCGTGCATCCCTCCCTCAGTAGAGCTCCCTTCTCGTATGGGGGGTAGAACCATCAACGCTTACGTTCGCCAAGATTGGATAAATCGCGGCGAAATCGAAAGCGAATCCGACTTTCCTATTGTGCGCACATTTGAGCACGGTCTTGAATTTATGGATCGTAATCATGACGAGGATAATTGGTACTTACAGATAGAAACCTTCGATCCGCATGAGCCATTTCATTCTGCTGATCGGTTCAAAGATCTATATGACGATCCGTACGATGGTAAGCATTTTGATTGGCCGCCATATGGGGACGTGCAATATAGTGAAGAGGAAGTGCGGCATTTGGTATATGAATATGCCGAATTGGTGAGCATGTGCGATGCTCAATTAGGCAAATTCCTGGACAAGATGGATGAACTTGACCTGTGGGACGACACAATGGTCATCGTAAATACGGATCATGGATTTTTACTGGGAGAGCATAATCAACTAGGTAAAAATGTTCCACCGTTCTATAACGAAGTCGCTCACACTCCTTTGTTTATTTGGGATCCACGTAGTCGAGCCCAAGGTGAGCATCGCAAAAGCTTGGTGCAAATGATTGATATTGCACCGACCATTTTGGAATTCTTCGGGTTGGAAGCAACTGATGATATGCAAGGGAAAAATCTCAAAGAGACCATTGCTTGCGATGCCAAAGTGCATGATGCGGTACTATTTGGGCTTCATGGCGGATCGACGAATTGTTGTGATGGGCGGTATTTATATATGCGTCACTGGGATGATGCAAAGCCGATCTATGAATACACATTGACGCCTAATAACGTGCAAAGCCTCATGCCGCTCGAGGAATTGCGACAGGCAGAACTGGTGGATCCGTTCTCATTTACTAAGAACACGCCTGTCTTGAAAATTCCTGGTACGGGCAAGGGTAGTAAGCAGAAAGTATTTGATAGCGTGCTGTACGACCTGGATAGAGACTTTGAGCAGAACAGCCCTATCGATGATCCTCAAATTGAACAACAGATGATCGATCATATGGTTCGTCTAATGAAGGAAACGGATGCACCCTATGAACAGTTTGAGCGCATGGGTCTTACCCAATTCGTATAACGGTTGACAAGTTCAGGTTCCCCTTGGAAGGCTGCACGCTACTCCTCTCTTAGCGTGCAGCGCTTTCTGCCTTGATGGTATATAGGTAAGCGAGGGAAAGATGATTGCGATTTTATTTTTTCTGATCAGCCTTTTTGCCTCCTCTATTGGGAGCATATGTGGCGTAGGTGGTGGCATTGTTATAAAACCCGTCTTGGATGCCACTCATGCTGCGAGTATTGCGACTATTAGTTTTTTATCCGCATGCACTGTTTTATGCATGTCAACCACGTCGGTTATTCGCAATCGCAAGGAAAAAGATTTATTGGACTACCGAATTAGTACTGCTCTTGCTATTGGCGCTGTAGTGGGCGGTGTTCTTGGCAAAGCCTTGTTTAATGGTCTTGATATGGTAATAGGTGGAGGCATGTTGGGTGGAGTTCAAGCGGTACTCTTGTTCTTAGTGCTAGCGTTCACTCTGTCTTACAGCTTTATAAAGGAGAGAATATCCACTCATCATATTGAGAATACTGTGGTTGTCGGGATTACGGGTGTCGTCTTGGGGGGTATATCAGCCTTTCTGGGTATTGGTGGCGGTCCTATCGAGCTGATGGCGCTTAGTTTTTTGTTCTCCATGGATTCAAAAAAAGCTGCTGCTAACTCACTTTATATCATCATGTTCTCCCAGATAGCTGCCGTATTGCAGACTGTCGTGTCGGGTGCTTTACCTCCCTTTGATCCGTTGATTTTGGTCTTAATGGGTGTTGCCGGCATCGTGGGTGGCCTGATGGGTTCGGCATTCAATAAGAAAATATCCGTTAAGGGTGTTGAGGTTCTTTATCGAGGTTTACTGGCGGTAGTCTTGGCGATCTGCGTGATGAATGTAATTGGGTACTTCGGGTCATAGACCTATGAAACATGTATTCGGTTGAATAGGGAGGTGTGGGCATGTCGGGAATCAATGTTTTGATCAAGCCAGCGTCTAGTATGTGTAATCTGCGTTGCTCGTATTGTTTTTATGCGGATGAGGCATCGCATCGAGAAGTGCCTTCTTATGAGCTCATGAGTGGCGACACGGTAACCGCCATCATTGATAAAGTGCTTGCTTGCTCTAGGGAGTATTGTGAGTTTGGCTTTCAGGGTGGAGAGCCTATGCTGGCAGGAAAAGCATGGTTTCGGCACTTTGTTGAGGAGGCTCGGCAAAAGAATGTTGGCGGATGTGAATTGCGCTTTTCTCTCCAAACTAACGCTACGCTGATCGATGAAGAGTGGGCTCAGTTTTTCAAGGAGAACGGGTTCTTGTTAGGTGTTTCTCTGGACGGGCCAAAAAAAACCACGATTATTGCCGTCGAGATAGTGTAAATAGGGGTAGTTTCGATAGGGTTATGAGTGGCATTGAGTGCTTGAAGAAGCACGACGTTGATTTCAATGTTCTGAGCGTCGTCACTTCAAAAAACGCTCGAAGCATCAAATCGATATATCGATTCTTCATCGATGAGGGCTTGATGAATCATCAGTTTATTCCTTGTTTAGACCCTCTGGAGGCTTGCTCATCGAACCGATGCACGGGTACCGCCTTGAGCGCACCTCTGTATACTCGTTTTTTAAAAGATCTGTTTGATGTATGGTTTGAGGACAGAATGGCGGGAGTGCCTGTTTATAACCGCTATTTCGAAAATCTGGCGGGTATTTTGATGGGCTATTTACCTGAGAGTTGTAACATGCGAGGCCGATGCGCAATCCAGTACGCCATAGAGGCTAACGGAAACGTGTATCCTTGTGATTTCTATATGATGGATAATTGTTTGCTGGGCAATATTAATCATGATGATATCCATGCTCTTGACCTCCGGCGCTTTAAGATGGGATTTGTCGAGCGCTCCTGTGCGTTACCAACTCAGTGTTATGCCTGTAAATGGTTTTCGTTATGTCATGCGGGTTGTTATCGTGAAAGAGCGGTACGGGATGTTTTGCAGCCGCCATTGCATAGGTATTGCGAGGCATACAAAGAATTTTTCCCTTATGCCATACCGCGTTTAGGAGCTTTGTTGTAGGGCTGCGCCATAATGGCTGTAGTTATAATAATCACGTATGAGGGAAAGTGATTGGCTGGGGGCGAGGGGGAATGGAGAAGTTTTTCTTATCGAGTATTGATGTTCGTGGTGAAAATAAGAGAGCATACATTGACTCGATCGCCCATGTGCACGACATTGCGTCATGGCAATTTGGCTTTCATCGCCACGTTTCTTTTGTTGATGCAACCTTTGTTAAAGCGGGCCATGGTCATTATGCTGTCGGTAATCAATGGATTCCTATAGCTGCAGGTGACTTATTGATTGTTGCGCCGGGTACTATTCACGCCATTCGCTCATCGCGGGACGATCCTTTGGATATATGGATCGTAGCTTTTCAAGATTTCGATGAGGCATGCATGGAGGTTGGTTTTAATGAGCGACCGTTTCATTCGGCGAGTGCGTATATAGGTAAGGGCGATAGGGCGAATCTGATTGGTCTTTTAATTGAATCGATGGCATATCAATCTTATTGCTTGTCTTCGGGAGAATATGTGGGACATCATATCGTGCTTGCGATGATAAAGGCTCTGGGTGACTTTTTGTTTCATTCACGGCCCTTGCCTGAAATTGGTGAAAACTATGTGGCCGATGGAGTGGTGGCTTATATTGACGATAGATACCATACAGCTATCACTTTGAAGCAGCTTTCTCAGACTCTGCATGTTTCTAGTTCATGCATTTCTCATGAGATGTCATCGTATTACGGTATCTCACCTATTCAATTTTTGATTAATAGGCGCATCGGTCGCGCCCAGTGGTTGTTGGTGTCGTCTGATTTGGGCTTGACGAAGATTTCCAGTGTAGTGGGGTGCAATAATCTAGCTCACTTTACCAGTCTATTTATGGACCGTACTGGAATGATGCCTCGTGAATTTCGCGAGCGATTTGCTGAAGCTAAGACGAGACCGAACACTATCGGTATTTAGTGTTTCAAAAAAGCACCTAATACCTGTGCGCCATTAGGTGCTTGTTCGGCTGTTTCCGTAGGTGCTATTTGTCGCAGATTTGTTCTTGGTGAGGGTTTTGGGTAACGAGTGCAAGATTGCACGAAGAGCCTGCAAGAATGCGCACCTTCCTGTTTTGGTGTGCGAAAAAGCCCAGTTCATATTGGAGAAAATCCCATAAATTCGGCAATATTCTTTGCTGCTGAAGGCGGAATCGTTTTTTAAACTTTCTGTGTCGATACCTTAAGAGGGAAATGGGGTGAGGTAATGGACACAGTATTAGCGAAAGGAAAGAAGAACAAGCGATTCTATATCAATTTTGCCGTTATGGTTCTGATCATGGTTTCGGGTTTCTTTATTCCTCCGATTGAACCTATGACCCAGTTGGGTATGCAGGCGATCACGATTTTTTTGGGTTTGATTTGGGGGTGGAGCTGCGTTGATTTTATCTGCTCGAGCTTAATCGGTTTGTGTCTTATAGGGTTTACGAGTTATGGCACCGTGCAAGAAGTAGTTGGCGAGGGGTTTGCGGCTAACCTGTTCTTAACCGTGTTCTTTACTTTTGTTTTAGCAGCGTACCTAGAACGCATTGGTGTGCTAAAGGAGCTGGCTACGTGGTTTTTGAGCCGCAAGATCAACATTGGTCGTCCATGGGTGTTTTCGCTCCTACTTATGATGGCGAGCTACATCATGGCCATGTTTATTAGTGTTACGGCGACTATCATTATTATGTGGACCATGTTCTATTCCATTTGTAAGGTAATAGGACTTCAGCCTAAAAGTAAATATGTAGTACTAGAAATGCTAGGCATCGCTTTGGCGGCCAATGTAGGTTTTACGATTTTTCCTTTTAAGGCAATGGCTATTTTGGTAATCGAATCCATTAACACTAACTTAGGAATGTCTCCCAATGCGATGGGATGGACTGCTACTTCGTTTGTGCTAGGCGCAACAAGTGTGTTGGTGTATTTGTTTATTATGAAATATGTTTTCCGTCCTGATGTAAGCTTGCTTACGTCCCAAGAAGACAGGTTCGCTCATCTACGCAATAACAAACTTAATTCTGAGCAAAAGATAGCTTCCATTGCCATGGTTGTGTTCTTAATCGCGGTTATGGCTCCTTCAGTTATGCCGCCATGCTTTTTGAAAGATGCTCTTAAGGCCTTAGGCATTGTAGGTTGCCTCGCGGCAACTGCAGCTTTTCTCTGTTTGCTACGGAAGAAAAACGGCGAGCAATTTATGAACTTCAATAAAGATGGCAACAGTAACGTTAACTGGGAAGTATTGCTGCTGTTTGCCGCTACGACACCTTGCGGTTCGGTGCTGGCAAGTTCTGAATCAGGCGTTATGCCTTGGCTGCAGGCAACGCTCGACCCATTGTTCGGTGGCATGGATCCGATTGTATTTACGATTGTGTTCGTTGTTTTGTTCGGCGCGCTGACTCAGTTTATGCATAACATGGTACTGGCTGCTGTAGCAGTGCCTATTATGTGCCAGTTTGCTATTCCGCTCGGAGCTGATCCTCTTGTAATTGGTGTGTTGCTGGCCTTCGTTTTGAATATTGGAATTTGTACCCCAGGGGGCTCAACGCCAGGTGCTTTGGCTTTTGCAAATCCAAAGTGGATAACCACATCGCAGGCATATCGCTTCAACAGTGTCATTTTTGTTAGCTATATGCTTATCGTGGTTTTGATTGGGTATCCGGTGGCGAGTTTCTTTATGGGGTAATCTCGAAACGTATTTGACAATAATGATTGAGATTCTGCCTGTTAGCCATTACGGGCAGGATCTTTTTTATAGGCCTTGTCGTTATGGAATAGCCTTGCGCGCAGGGGTATACTTTTCAGGATTCCCCGTTATAAGGAAGAAGGATTTTCCGTGCAAGAACTACCTAACGGATTTACCGGGTTCGCCAAGAAGAAAACAGGACAAGGTTATAGTTCAGCCAGTTATCGCACGTCAGCTGATACACGTCCATCGTCTGATGCATCACGTGCCGCAAGCGTTTCCAATTATCAGTATTCCCGCTCTCATGATCGCAGCGCAGTGGAGCCTCTGCCACTTGATGAAGAAACGGTGAATGCCATCGACCAGCGCGATCGTCGTTGGGCATGGGTCGAGATCGACCGAAGCGCTATTCAGTACAACGTCATGCAGACGAAGCGTCTTCTGCAGAGCAATTGTCGTCTGATGGCGGTCGTGAAAGCGGACGGTTATGGCCATGGCGCCGTTGAAGTGGCGAAGGCGGCCTGTACGGCAGGAGCGAGCTATCTAGGTGTTGCGACGGTCAACGAAGCGGTTCAATTGCGCGAAGCAGGGTTCCGTGAGCCTATTCTTACCTTGTCGGAGCCGCCGGCAACGGCTATTCCGCTGCTCTTGCACTATCACGTGTTCCCTGCGGTATATACCGCTGAGTTCGCTATCGCATACGCCGAAGCGGCCGATGCGCACGGCATGAAGGCCCCGTTCCATCTTGCCATCAATACCGGCATGAACCGCATCGGGGTGCGCTACAACGATGTGGTCGAGTTCCTGTCACAGGTGAGCTTCCATCGCGCGTTGGAGCTTGAAGGGTGCTTCACTCATTTCGCAACGGCGGATTCGCTCGAAACGCTCGATTTTCAGATCCAGATCAATCATTTTGTAGAAGCCATGCGTGCAGTCGAAGCGGCCGGCATCAACCCGGGTATCGTGCATTGCGATAACTCGGCAGCAACGTATCGCTTTCCTAAGACCAACTTTGACATGGTGCGTTTAGGCATTTCGATGTACGGGTATCAGCCCGCGCCCGATACGCATCGTATTGTCAGCCTGCGTCCTGCCATGAGCGTACATGCGCGCATTACCAATGTCATGACGGTGCCGATGAGCGAAGGGGTGAGCTACGGCATGAATTACCGTAGTCCCGGCAGCGTGAAGATCTGCACGGTGCCCGTCGGATATGCTGATGGGTTGATGCGCTTACTTTCGGGCAAGATCGATTTTGCGTTCAAGAACCGCACGGTGCGCCAGGTGGGTAACATCTGCATGGATCAGTGCATGTTCGAGGTCGATCTGCGTTCGCGCTCTACCGTGCCTACGCTCGATCCTCATGTGGGAGACGAAGTGCTCATCGCCGGCCCTCACGACAACGTTGATTGCTCCATCGATACGATGGCTAATCGTGCGGCGACCATCCCTTACGAATTGATATGCAATTTCTCGCGCCGTATGCCGCGATTCTATAAGTAGGAGGCCGTTATGAAGGTCGAAACGCTTCCTTTGGAAGAGATCCGCGCTCAGGTCGAACAGTGCCATGCGTGTTCGCTATGCGAGGGCCGTACGAACGTGGTCTTCGGCGAAGGCGACCCGCATGCGCGTGTGCTCATTGTGGGCGAAGCGCCGGGAAAGAACGAGGATCTGCAGGGCAAGCCCTTCGTCGGGGCAGCGGGCAAGTTCCTTGATGAACTGCTCGAGGCGGCGGGTTTGAAGCGCGAAGAGGTGTTCATCGCAAACGTGCTGAAGTGCCGTCCTCCTTCGAATCGCAACCCCCAGGCGAACGAGATCGAAACATGCGCGCCGTTCTTGCGCATGCAGACCCAGACGATCGATCCTCTGGTTATCGTGACCATGGGAAATTTCGCGACTCAGTTCATTTTGCGTACGGGCACGGGAATCACTCAGCTTCGTGGTACGGTTCAGCAAGCGGGTCGTTTCGTTGTGTTGCCGGTCTTCCACCCGGCGGCGGCTATTTATGACCGTTCGAAGCGCGATGTGCTCCTTGCTGATTTCCAGCAGGTAGGCGAGCTCGTGCGTGCTAGAATGACCCAGGAATAGACTAAGGTAAGAAGTGGTAAGGAGTTACCCATGGTAGAAAAGTCCGATGTGGCGGCAGTACTCGAACTCATTCGCCCCTCGCTTCAGGCAGACGGCGGCGACGTAGCGCTCGTTGATGTTGACGAAGACGGCGTAGTGACCGTTGAGCTTCAGGGCGCATGCAAGGGCTGCCCAATGTCCCAGATGACCTTGGCGCATGGTGTCGAGCGTGTTCTGAAGGAACGTGTTCCCGGCGTGACCCGCGTCGTTCCTGCGTAAGGGATCTGATCGAAATGTCTCACTGCTGGGAACTGCGGGGCTGCGACGAGGAAATGCAGTCACGATGCCCTCATAATACGCCGGGGGAGCCGTGTCCTGCCGATTGTCATTTCGCAGCGTGCGATAGGCCGACCCATGTGGTCACGTCCAATATCGATCTGTTGTTTCGCGTCGATATCGATCGCGAAGCGAGCGTTAAGGACATTTGCCGGTTCTGCGAGTTCTTCTTATCGCATGCGCCAGAGCTTGACGCTTCGGCTGCTGCGACGAAGGCCTCATAGGGTTCGATGTTTCAGTTCTGGGATATAACAGTTAGTCGACTCGACTAGTCAATAAAAGCCGCACCTTGTCGTGCGGCTTTTTGCGGAAGGGGCCCTATGCTCAATGATCTATATCACAGCCTTGATGCGGTGGCGTTCACTATCGGTCCGTTTTCGGCTCGATGGTATGGTCTGGCGTATGTCGCTGGATTCATATGCGCTATTGCGATCATGTATGTAGTAGGAAAACGATGGAAGATCCGCTTTGATTTCGATGCACTGTGCATCATTTTGCTTTGCGCGATGCTTGGCGTCATCGTGGGTGGCCGCTTGGGCTATGTATTGTTCTATAACTGGGAGATGTATGCCGCGAACCCTCTTGCGATCCTTGATTTTTCGCGTGGAGGCATGAGCTTCCATGGCGGCTTCGTCGGGGCGCTCGTTGCGGGTGTCATCGCCGCTCGTCTGGTGAAGATGCCCTATTTGTCGTTGGTCGATCTGGCCATGGTGGGAGTGCCTATCGGGCTGTTCTTTGGACGTTGTGCGAACTTCGTCAATGGAGAACTGTGGGGTGCACCGACCGATCTGCCGTGGGGTGTGGCGTTCGGCGGAGCAGCTGGCATGGAGCCGCGCCATCCCAGTCAGCTCTATGAGGCGTTCTTGGAAGGCATTGTCCTTTTTGCTGTGTTATTCGTTCTTTCCCGCAAAGTTCCGCCGTTTCCGCGGGGAACGTATTCGGGAGTTTTCATGGTGGGGTACGGTTTGTGCCGCTTCGTCGTGGAGTTCATTCGCGAGCCGGATGCACAGTTGGGGTATTTGTGGGGCGGCTGGCTCACCATGGGTCAGGTGCTGTCGTTTCCGCTGATAATCGCCGGTATTGTTCTGTTGATTTATGCATGGAAAATGAGAAAACCTCAAGAAGGCCCTAGAAATGTTAGTAATTTAGTAGCATAATTAGGGCAATGGAATACGCGAGCCACCGGAGCCCAAAATATGGTAGGCTTGGTATATAGGACAACAGAAGGGGGTTCCCCATGGGAAAACTTCAATTTTTTAAGTGCATGCACTGCGGTAACGTTGCTGTAAAGCTCTTCGATAAGGGCGTGCCGCTGGTATGCTGCGGTGAGCCTATGCAACTGCTCGTGGCGGGTACGACCGATGGCGCAGTAGAAAAGCACATCCCCGTTGTAACTGCAGGCGATGTTATTCATGTAGAGGTGGGAAGCGTTCTGCATCCTATGGAGGAAGCTCACTTCATCACCATGATCGTTCTGGAAACCACCAAGGGCTTCCAGGTAAAGCAGCTTGCTGCTGGTGAAGAGCCGAAGGCTGATTTCGTTGTCGCTCCTGGTGAAGAAGCAGTTGCGGTATACGAGTATTGCAACCTGCACGGCCTGTGGAAGACCGAACTGTAAGGTAGAAGCGTGCTGCGCGAACTGCGGCGAAAAGCAGACGCTGTTCGTTTGAGCGGGTCGCGGTGACGGACTGTGCGTACTGCGGTGGCGGGTCATGCGAGCCACACGGGCTGCGGATGAATCGCGACGAAATCGCCTGATGCGGGTCGCGTGAACGACGGTCGATATCGCACCGAGGTCTTCTGACGCGGGCCACGGCCGATGCCGCACCATCTGATGTGGGCACGCCTTACGTAAAATACACCGAAGATGAAGGGAAGCGGGTGCTTCCCTTCATTGGTATTATGGAGCCATGACACAAAAGAAAAAACGGACACATTCAAAGCCATCGCGGGGTCAGGTCGATTCCGCGGAATCGTTGCGTCATCCCGAAGGAACGTTCGATGTTGTCGTTATTGGCGGTGGAGCATCGGGTCTTGCCTGTGCCATAGCGTGCGCTCAATCAGCGAAGCGCTCGCGTGTTTCATTGCGTATTGCGGTCCTAGAGGCAGGACGGCGCATCGGCGCCTCTATCATGCGTAGCGGCAATGGACGTTGCAATTTTTCCCATGCGGCCATCGACGAGGCGCGTTACCGCAACGCACCGTTCGTGAGGGAGGCCTATCGAGCGCTTGAGCAGAACCCGGTCGTCCCTTCGGTGGTCGAGTGGTTCGAGAGCCTTGGTTTGGTGTGGGAGGAAGCGCCTGGATCGGGTGGTCTGCTGTATCCTTTTTCGAATAAGGCGAATTCAGTATTAGATGTGCTGCGCTGTGCATTAGAGGATCATCATATTGAAGTGTTCGAGCGCACCCAGGTGCATGCTGTTTCAAGAGCAGCTGATCGTTCACGGACGTACGCTGCCTCTGCCACAACCGATCGCTCACGAACGCTTGCCACATCTGTCGCGGCTGATCATGCCCAGGGGCATGTTGCTCCGAGCGGCCCCGATTCTCATCAGGCGTGCGTTACCCAGAAAAACTTCGATAGCGCATCGAGCCATCCGTCTTTCGTAGTGGAATACGAAACGACGGTCGGCGCGGGTGCCCGTCGAAAAAGTCACAACGAATCGCCCGAAACCTTGAGCGGTTCTATTGCCGCGCACTCGGTCGTGGTGGCGACGGGGGGCATGAGCGGGATCGCGTGCGAGCGCATTTTGTCATCATTTGGCTTGGCGCGCCAGCCCGAAGCGGCTCTTCTGGGGCCATTGAACGCTCGATCTTCTCAGGGAATTTCGTTTGCAGCACTCGATGGCATTCGTGTGCAGGCGGCGGTTTCCGTTCCGGCGCGAAGGTTCTTCGAGAAGGGCGAGGTCCTGTTCCGTAAGTACGGCATTTCAGGCATCGTGGTATTCAACGCGTCTCGATATGCTCGTGAAGGCGACGATCTGCTGCTCGATCTGGTTCCGAATTCAAGCCAAGAGCAGCTCGAAGAGCTCTTGTGCCGCAGGGTGAATTTGCAACGGCGAGCCGAATCGTTCCTTACGGGATTCGTTGTGGAGGCGCTTGCTCAAGCGATCTTGAAGATCGCCGCTATCGATCCTCAAAAGATCGTGACTATCGCCGACGCGAAGAAAATTGCGCGAGCCCTCAAGCGTTTTCCGCTCATTGTTGGAGGGATCGCCGATGAACATGCCTGCCAGGTGAAGCGCGGAGGCATACGAGTCGATGAGGTCGATCCCGCCACGCTTCAGGCGGAACCGGGGCTTTATGTCCTTGGCGAAGCGCTTGATGTAGATGGTCCTTGTGGTGGGTATAACCTGCATTGGGCATGGGCCACCGGTCTGCTCGCAGGATCTGATATAGGTACGTGCGTGATGGAGTAGCGGGCAGATCGAGCAGGCAGTTGTCAACGCAATCGCATTCGATATAGGTTCGTGCGCGACGGCCGCATCGCTAGCGCGATCGCGCAACAAAGTACATCTGGGATTCTAGGATCGCGCGTGACGGTATAGTCGTGCAATTATTTTGGCTTGGTTTGGCAATTATTTTCGTTTTTTGACGAATGGCATAAAACGGGTATCCAACAGATAAGAAAAACTGAGTAATAGAACGGCGATCTTGTATACAAATTTGCCATTCTGTTGGGATGTTTTTCCGATAGCTAAAATGCAAGTCGTCAAAAAACGAAAAAATTTGCCAGAAAGCCCTTAGAATCATGCGCATACTCATTTTGGCCAAGAACGTCGTTGGTTCAGCCGCTGTAGAGATATGTGGATCAAGTAAAAGGAGCGAATATGATCGAAGTATCCGGTATTCCAATATCACTCGACGCGATGCTTCCGGAAAACGCTCATTTGCAAATAAAAGAGGTCGCCCGCGCATTGAAGGTGGACGTGCGCGATATACATCAAGCGAAGCTCGCTAAGAAGAGCGTCGACGCGCGAAAAAAGTCGAACGTGCACTTTACTACGACGTTCGCATGCGACTTGAATCGTGAACTCGAAGAAAAACTGCTCAATAAGTGTCCGAAAGGCTTGCACGCCAAGCGGGTTAAGCCCTATCAGCCACTCGAATATCCTTCCTGCGAAAAAGCTCCTAATGCATCGGTCGTGGTCGTGGGCTTGGGCCCTGCGGGGCTTTTCGCGGCGTTGTATCTGGCGCGTTGCGGCCTGAGGCCGATCGTGGTCGAGCGCGGGTTCGACGTCGATCGCCGAGCCAAGGACGTTGCCGCGTTCGAGAAAACGGGTGTGCTGGATCCTTCTTCGAGCATTCAATTCGGAGAAGGAGGCGCGGGGACGTTTTCCGACGGAAAGCTGACTACCAACATCAAGAACCCTTTCGCACGCCAGGTGCTTCACTGGTTCGTTGATGCTGGTGCGCCGGATAGCATCTTGGTGGAAGCGCACCCTCATTTAGGAAGCGATAACCTGCCTGTGATCGTGCGTACCATGCGCGAAGAGATCGTTGAACGAGGCGGGACGGTCCTCTTCGGTACTCGTTTAGTTGATTGGGAATTTGAAAAGGGGCGTCTGCGCTCCCTAACGGTGGAAGATGTGCGAACCTGCAAGAACCGCCGCATCTCCGCGACGCATATGGTCCTTGCGTGTGGCCATTCTGCGCGCGACGTGTTCGAGCTTTCCCGCGATGCGGGGCTCGCCATGGAGCAGAAGCCGTTTTCAGTCGGGGTGCGCATCGAGCATCCGCAGAAGCTCATCAACCATTCGCAGTGGGGCGGTGCGGCATCTCATGCAGCGCTCGGTGCAGCAGAATATAAGCTTGCCGTCCATCTGCCTACGGGGCGCAGCGTATATTCTTTCTGTATGTGCCCCGGTGGCGAAGTGGTCGCGGCGGCAAGCGAAGAAGGCGGCGTCGTCACTAACGGCATGAGTCGCTATGCGCGTGCGGGCAAGAACGCCAATGCGGCGTTGTTGGTCAATGTCGATCCAAGTGATTTCGGTGACAGTGATGTACTTGCGGGCGTCGAATTGCAGCGAAGCATTGAGCGCGCCGCGTTCGATCTGGGAAAAGCGCATGGAGCCGAGCCTTATCAGGCGCCCTGCCAGCGCGTGGGAGATTTCTTGGCCGAATATAACAGCGCGAAGAAGGCGGCTGGCGAACACGGTGCATCGCTGAATGAACATGACACGACGTGTGGTGGTTCGAGTGTAGTCGAAGCCACCTATGGAAGGGGCGTTTTCGGGACGTCGCTTGCTGAGTGCCTCCCTCCATTCGTCACCGAATCGCTGGCACAAGCGCTGCCCCTCTTAGGCAAGAAACTCGCTCATTTCGATGATCCGAATGCGTTGATGACTGCTCCTGAGACGCGCTCATCTTCGCCAGTTCGCATTTGCCGCAACAGGAACTTCCAAGCGTATTGGGTATCCGCGCACGATAGTGCGGATGGTTCGTGCGTGAGTGGTTCGTATGCGGAAGCAGAGCATGTAGGTTCTTGCGAAGAACAACCAGATGACGCCCCGTGCGAAAGCGGCGTATATCCTTGCGGCGAAGGTCCGGGGTATGCGGGAGGCATCATGTCGGCGGCATGCGATGGGCTGCGAATAGCCCAGGCGATCGCACGGTCGTTGACGCACGAGCGGTAGACGAACATCCTGATCGAGGGGGGCCGTCAGGGTATTTGTTACCGATTTCATACGCTTTTTCTGTGCCTGCATGAAGCGTGGCGATAAGGCGCTATGATGGTGTCTCTGATATGTGGCTGGTCGTTCCCCGTAGGGAACCTCTAGCGTCGATATACCGGCAAGAAGTGATCACATGACCCGAACGCACCAAGCTTCTTTACGGGATGCCGCTGCGTCATTGCAGCAAGGGCGTCCTGTCATATTCCCTACCGACACCCTGTTTGGATTAGGGGTATCGGTTCGTCATGCGAAAAGCCCTCAGGTTCTCTACGATATCAAGCACCGCGAATCCCGAAAGCCCATTGCCTGGCTGGTGGGCGATGTGCTCGATTTGGATGTTTACGGTAGCGCTGTATCTTCTGCAGCGCGCGCATTGGCTCGGTCGTTCTGGCCGGGGCCGCTGACGCTCATCGTTCAGGCGAGCGGCGAAGTTCCCGCTGCGTTTCGTTCTGATACGGGCACTATTGGCCTTCGCATGCCCGCCCATGATGGAGCGCTCGATCTGATCAGGGCGGTGGGGTGCCCTCTCGCCACGACGTCAGCCAATCTGTCGGGCCACGCGAACGCTGCTTCGCTCGAATCGATCGACGGAGAAGTGCTCGCCCAGGTGGCAGCGGTTCTTCCGGGCGATCGCGCTACGAACGCGCTTGCTTCAACGGTCATTGATTGTACGCGGGAGCCCCTTGTTATCGTGCGTGAAGGCGCTCTTACGCGAGCTGATATTCAAGCGGCTGTTCCGAATGCTTCAGTGGAGGTGCGCTCATGAATTCACGATCTATGGTGAGGCGGGAGACCTCTACGCTTTCGAGTGATACTCGCTCATGGTTGCGCATTATGATGTGGCTTCCAGGCGACGCGTATACGAAGCGCGGCATAGTGCAGTTGGTACACGGTATGTCGGAGCACATTCAACGTTACGACGAATTCGCCCGTTTTTTGGCGAGTTTGGGGTACGTGGTGTTCGGCCACGACCATATCGGCCACGGGAAAAGCGTTTCGTCTCAAGGCGAATTAGGCCATATGCCCCTTCAGGGCGGAAAAGATATCCTAGTGAACGATGTTCAGCGTGTGCGTACTGCGGTTATGGAGCAGGCCGAACTGCCGGACGATCTGCCCTTCTTTCTTTTCGGGCATTCTATGGGTAGCTTCGTGGTGCGAACGTTCATGGCGCGTCATCCCGAGCGTTTGGCAGGCGTGGTCTTGTGCGGGACGGGGAACCAGCCTCGTCTGCTGACGCTTGTCGGACGCAGTGCGGCTCGAATGTTGGGATCGCTCAGGGGCGCGGAATACCGCTCGCATGCGCTGGATTCGCTGATCACCGGTTCGTTCTTGGCGGGGATAGATGATCCGCGCACCGAATACGACTGGCTCAGCGTCGATCCTTCCGTGGTGGATGCATTTTGCGCCGACCCGCTGTCGGGATCGCGCTTCAGCGCGGGCGCCTATGCGACCTTGACCGATACCGTAGCGGAAGCGGTGTCGAAGAAGAGCGCCGCGAAGGTTCCTCATGACCTGCCGCTTCTCTTCATCGCAGGCGAGGAAGATCCGGTAGGGGATAACGGCGCGGGAGTGGAAAAGGCCGCGCAGCTCTATCGCGATCAAGGCTGCGATGATGTCGAAGTGGTGCTGTATCCCGGAATGCGTCATGAGATCCTCAATGAACCGCGGAAACTGAATGTGTACTCCGATGTCGAAGCATGGTTCACACGTCACGTTATCCTGCGTGAAGTGCAGGCCGGTGCCCGCGGATAATGAATGCCTTGTTCACCTGCTTGAATGTTTATAAATATCAGTTTCGATTCTGATATTTGGCAATGCGGTTTGTATAATCGGAACAGACGCATTTGTTCGAACCGAAAGGAAGACTATGAATAACGGGCACGGTTGTTGTTGGTGGGTGCTGGTTATAGCTCTTGGTATTGCTTTCGGACTGTTTCTTTTTTCGATCTGTGGCTAATTCGATTATGAGATCAAAATGCGGGAGCGTGTTCTTTGTCTAGGTAGGTCAATCTCGGCGGTAATTCGACCGATTCTATCTGAAATAAGATACAACCTTGGACTTTCCGGACGTAATGCTATTTTCGATGGGGTGCTTCTTCTTTGTTGTGCGGTGCTCTTTTTCTCTAATAACCTTCTAATAAAGCCGTCTTTGCCAGAGGAGGCTTCTAGTGGTGTTATCGCCTATTTTGCAACGTGCCACTTGAATGATCTTCTTGGCGGGGTGGCTTTTCTCGCGTATACGAATATGCTGCTGGATCTTGTGAGCCGGATGTTCGGATACGGCGTCTTTTTACGTGCATATTGTATATATTCTTTTGCGGGGTGTTCTGGGAGGTAGTGACCCCTAATTTTGTCGCGCGAAGTGTGTCTGATCCGTTCGATATGCTAGCCTATGTTGTGGGTGCTTTTATCTACTGGGTCCTTTACGGGGCGGTTGCGTTCAAGCACTAAAAACAGACCTTTGGGGAAGGAATCGGCATGAAGGTATCGTTGGCGTCGGACCACGCAGGATTCGAACAGAAGCAGCAGCTTGCTGAGTATGTAGCTCAAAAAGGGTTCGATGTGATCGATCGCGGCCCTGATAGTGACGATAGGGTCGATTACCCCGATTTTGCAGAACTGGTCGCACGCGATGTCGCCGAAGGACGCGCCGATCGCGGCATCCTTGTATGTGGCACTGGAGTTGGCATGGCGCTGGCGGCAGATAAGGTGCATGGCGTTCGTGCAGCGAACATCGTACGCGAAGATTTCGCCGTGCTTTGTCGCGAACATAATGACGCGAATGTCATCACGTTATCAGGTAGGTTCGTTTCGCTTGAAGAGAACGAGCGCATTATCGATGCATTTCTCTCAACCGAATTCGCAGGGGGTCGTCACGCAGATCGCGTAGCGAAGATCAATGCTCTTGATAAGCAGTAAGGGCTGCTTAGGGAATAAGGAGGAAGAATCATGGAGACCATAAAGGCGAAAAGGCTTTGGATGGCCTTGGCTGCAGGCGTTGCGGCGTTGGTGATGGCGCTGACGCTGGTCGGTTGCGGTCCGTCGGACGAAGAGGCGATCAAAAAAGCCGTAGACAGCGAAATGGGCGTTATCGTCAATCCCGATGAGGAAACGATCAGCACCCTCGCTGAAGAAGCATCCGCTGGTTCGGATGGCGCGCTCACGACCATGGGCATCGACAGCACCGAATTGGTCAAGTCGTGGATCGACGGGTTCGCTTATGAAGTAGGCGAGATCACCGTTGATGGTGATACGGCGACGGCTGCAGTGAACGTTACCTGCAAGCAGCTCGGTCCGGTCCTGACGACGTGGCAGACGAACTTCGAAGCGAACGCTCAGAGCAAGGGTTTCACTACTATGGACGAGATCTACGCATATGCTGGTCAGACCATTATGGAAGAGCTGAATGCAGCGCAGCCGACCACTACCGAAGTTTCGCTCGAACTTGAAAAAGACGGCAGCAACTGGGTAGTTTCTCAGGGTACCGCGAATGAGACCGCATTGATAAACGCCATGATCGGCGAATACTAAGAGCCGATAGCGCACAGTGTTCATTCGTGAATGGCCGATACGAAAAAGAGGCATCAGGTGCCTCGGTCGGGTCGTTCACGTAAAAACCTTGTATATACAGGACGGGATTGCTTCCCGTCCTGTTTTTGTGATGGGTGCTTATGCTAAGGTGTGACGAACGTATAAGCCATGAGGATAGGTACTGAAAGGGGCACTGCCAACCATGTTCCTAGGACAACTTACCGCACAAGATCCGCAGGTAGCGGACGCCATTGAACAGGAATTATCGCGCCAACGTTCGTCTATCGAACTGATCGCTTCAGAGAACTTCGCTTCTCCTGCGGTTATGAACGCAATGGGCTCTGTTCTTACTAATAAGTACGCCGAAGGCTATCCCGGAAAGCGCTATTACGGCGGTTGTGAAAAGGTCGATATCGTCGAGGATCTTGCGCGCGATCGTGCGAAACAGTTGTTCAACTGCGGATTCGCCAATGTTCAGCCTCACAGTGGCGCGAATGCGAATTTGGCAGCATATCAGGCATTGGTCGATCTGGGCGATACCATTTTGGGCCTGTCGCTCGATCATGGTGGTCACCTGACTCATGGTTCACCGGTTAATTTCTCCGGTAAGGATTACAACATCGTCGCGTATGGTGTCGATTCAGAGACCGAGCGCATTGATTATGACGAAATGGAGCGCTTGGCGAAGGAGCATAAGCCCAAGTTGATCGTCGGTGGCGCTTCGGCATATCCCCGCGTGATCGACTTCGCTCGCATGCGTCAGATCGCCGACGAGGTAGGCGCGTATCTTATGATCGATATGGCGCACATCGCCGGCCTGGTGGCAACGGGCGCGCATCCGAGCCCGATCCCTTATGCCGATGTGGTCACCTCCACCAGCCATAAGACGCTTCGCGGCCCTCGCGGCGGATTCATCCTGACGAATAACGAAGAGATCGCGAAGAAGATCGATAAGGCGGTGTTCCCCGGTTCGCAGGGCGGTCCGCTGATGCACGTGATCGCAGCGAAGGCCGTGGCCTTCGGCGAAGCGCTGCAGCCTGAGTTCAAGACCTATATCGATCACGTGGTTGAAAATGCCGCCGCTATGGGTGAAGGCATGGTCGAAGGTGGTTTGCGCCTGGTTTCGGGCGGCACCGACAATCATCTGTGCTTGGTCGACCTCACTTCTGCGGATGTAACCGGCAAGGATGCCGAAAAGATCCTCGAACGCGTAGGTCTTACGGTGAACAAGAACACCATCCCCAACGAGACTCGCTCGCCTTTCGTTACCAGTGGTATTCGCGTAGGCTCTGCGGCGGGAACGACGCGTGGGTTCGATGCGGTTGAATTTAAGCGCGTCGGTCAACTGATCGCCGCGAGCGTGTATAACGTTTCCGATGAAGATCGCTTGAGTGAATTGGCGCAGGAGGTCACTGAACTCATCGAGCGTCATCCCCTGTATCCTGATTTTCAGTAGGGGTTCAGGCGAACTGGTTCGAACTATAGCGCCTCCTTCATTTAGAAGGAGGCATTTCTTTCAAGGAGGCATTGTGGTGGATCATGGTTTTGGGGATCGCTTCACCGTATTAGATCATCCGCTTATCAAGCATAAGCTCTCGGTGTTGCGCGACGAGAAGACGCCGAGTTTCATCTTTCGTCGTACGGTGAGCGAGATCACGTTGCTCGAGTGCTATGAGGCGACGAAGCATTTGGTTACTCGTGAAGTCGAAGTGAAGACACCTCTTGCAACGTGTACGTGCGATACCATTGCCAAGCAAGAGCCGGTCATCGTGCCTATTCTGCGTGCAGGTCTTGGCATGCTTGATGCGGTGCTTGAAATGATCCCTTCCGCTCCCGTGGCGCATTTAGGCATGTATCGTAACGAAGAGACCCATGAGCCTATTGAGTATTATGCGAAAATGCCCGGGTATATCCACGAGCGTCAGGTTCTTCTGATCGATCCTATGCTCGCAACGGGCGGATCGCTCATCGCTGCATTGCATGCGTTGCGTCAGCGCGGTGTTAAGGATATTGTGGCAATGGTCATCGTGGCGTCTCCTGAAGGAGTGAAGACGGTACTGGATGCCGATCCCGATGTGCGTTTGTTCGCATGCGCTCTTGACGAGGCCCTGAACGATGATGCTTATATCGTTCCTGGGCTCGGGGATGCGGGCGACCGCATTTTCCAGACGACCGATGCGCCGGTGACTAGCGAAGGTTCTCAGATTTAGGGGGCATACCAATGATGGCAGAGTATGAACGTCCCTCATGGGATGAATATTTCATGAAGCTTGCCAGCGAAGTGGCGACGCGCACCACCTGTCTGCGTCGTGCGGTGGGCGCTGTTATTGTGAAAGAGCGTCGTATTCTGGCGACGGGCTACAACGGGGTCCCCACGGGTCTGCGCCACTGTAATGTGGTGGGATGCTTGCGCCAGCAGCTCAATGTTCCTTCGGGTCAGCGAAACGAGATCTGCCGTGGACTTCATGCAGAACAGAACGCTATTCTGCAGGCAGCGCGCTACGGCATTAACATCGAAGGGGCATCTATCTACATCAATACGCAACCTTGCGTGGTGTGCGCCAAGATGCTTATTAATGCGGGTATCAAGGAAATAATCTATCAGAATCCATACCCTGACGAGCTCGCTATGGACCTCCTGAAAGAGTCTGACATAACGATCAGGGTGTTTGATGGTCAAAACCAGTAGTTTTGTGGGCATAGAAGTATGGGCTGTTCGTAAAAAGTGAACGCTTGTCGATATTCCGACAAAAATGAAGGCACCGTTCACGGACAAAATATTAAAATTACCCATCTTTCATGAGATATTCTGTTTCTAATAACGCGTTCGTAGGGTAGAGTGTCTCTTGCGTTTGGTTTTATGCCATTCGCCCATATATAATGCACGTTATCGGAAACAATAATTCAAATTGCATCTGGGCATTTATGCTTCATGTGGTTTGAAGGGGGCCGCAAGGTCCGCTACCGAAAGAAAGGAAAGCATGCTCGCAGCTGTTGCAGCAGGAATCGTGGCAGGAATCGTGGGATTCCTCCCTCTTTTCGTGTCTTTACGCCTGTCTAGGCGTTCGGAGAGCCTGTCGGCAATGAGCATGGGACTCTATGGGTTGGCGGGCGTGTTCGTCTCGCTCATCATCGTGGCAGTCGCTATGATCGTGTACGCGCAAATCGCGCGTGAAACCATCCTTCCTTTTGGTATTGCCGAGATCGCGGCACTTATCGTGTCAACGTCTCTGTATGTCGTTTATAAAAACATCCTTGCTAAACGCAAGAAATAAGAATAGGGCAACGGAAAGGTAAGGAATCCAGATGGGTGAAGCACTTTCACAGTTCGTCGAGGAGGCGCAGCATCTCTCGTCTTCGTTCGAATCGGCGACGGTCTTTTCCATTGCGGGATGGGATGTATCTCAGTATGTGCTGTATATGTTCCTCGCACTGGTTCTTGTTCTGCTTATCGTCTTGATCAGCGGACGCAAGTTGGAGCTTATTCCTCACAAGAAGTTCACGGCAACGGTCGAGTATGGTTACTCGTTCATTTCCGAGAGCGTTGGTGCGGACGTTATTGGCGAGGGCTTCAAGAAGCACGTTCCCTTCTTGGCAACGCTGTTCTTCTTCATCTTGATCGCCAACGTCATCGGCTTGATCCCTGGCGCTAAGGCGGCAATGGGCACCATCTCCATTACTTGGGCTTTGGCTGCCATTTCCTTTATCTACTTTAACTTCTACGGCCTGAAGCAGCTGGGCGTCTTTCATTATATGAAGAGCTTCGCTCCTTCCGGTGTTCCTGGTCCGATGGCTCCCATCATCTGGTTCCTTGAGTTCGTCTCTATGGTCATCCGCGTTCTTACGCTGGCCGTTCGACTTTATGGCAACATGCTTGCCGGCCACATGGTTCTGGCAGTGTTCTCGCTGGCAACCACCATTTTCTTGCAGACCGCTATCTTCAGCATGGACTTCGTTACCGCGCTTCCTGCAGTGGCATGGTTCTTCTTGCTGTTCTTCATGTACGCTCTCGAGACGCTGGTCGCGTTCTTGCAGGCATACGTATTCACCATTCTGTCTTCTTCCTACATTGGTATGGCCATCCACCCTCACTGATCACGAGGAAACAGAAATCGGTATGCGCTTCATAGCGCAGGCGGTATAACCGCCCTTAACTTCGGTACTACAGCTGGTACGCAAACTTACAGCTGAAAGGTAATAAGGATGGGGGATAGGCTCTCATCCCGCTAAAGGAGGTAATCGTGGAACTTACACTCGCAATCGCCGCGCTGAAGGTCGTTGGTTATGGCCTCGCAGCAATTGGCCCTGGCATCGGTATCGGTATCGCTACCTACGGCCTGTGCGTTTCTGCTGCACGTCAGCCTGAAATGAAGGGTCAGCTCATGGGCTACTTCTTCATCGGCGCTGCTATGTCTGAGGCACTGGCACTGCTCGGCTTGGTTCTTTTCTTCATCGGCTAGTAGATTCAACCAGAATTGACGAAATTCCGATTCGAAGAGAAGGAGGCAAGCGAATTGAACGCAACTGTAAGCAAATATGTACGTAACTGCACGAGCGGTGTGATCGCTTTTGTTGGTGCGTCCGCAGTTTGCCCGATGTCCGCATTCGCTGCAGAAAGTGGTGCAGGGATCGAAGCTATTCTTCCTCAGATGGAAGAATTCATCCCTATGCTCATCGCCTTCATTATCTTGTGGATTGTTCTTGCAAAGTTCGGTTGGCCTAAGTTCGAAGGCATGCTCGAAAAGCGCGAGAACACGATCAAAACCAACCTGGAAAAGGCTGAAGAGGCCCGCCAGGAAGGTGAGCGTCTGCTCGCTGAGTATCAGGAACAGCTCGAGAACGCAAAGTCTCAGGCTCAGACGATGCTCAACAATGCACAGAAGTCCGGTGAAGCTCTCGAAAAGGAGATCACCGATCGCGCTCGTGCAGAAGCAGATGCGATGATCGAGAAGGCAAAGATCGCTATTGAGGCAGAAAAGCGCTCGGCTATTCAGGAGCTTCAGGCTTCTATGGCTGACACCTCTATCGCAGTAGCATCTCGCTTGATCGGCGAAGATTTCAGCGACGACGAGCACCGCAAGCTCATCGAGCGCTATGTAAAAGAGGCAGGTAATTTAAATGCCTAATCGTCATGTCATCAATGAAACGATCGCGGCGTATGCTAACGCTGCAATCGAAGGCGCTAACGCCGCTGGCGGTAAGGAAGCGATCGTTGAGATCCGCAACCAGATGCTGGAGATCCTTGGTTTCATGGCTTCGAACATTGACCTGCGCCTTGCCTGCGATGATGAGGGCTATACGCCCGAAGAACGCGAAGGCATCGTAAAGGCCGTGTTCGGCGGTTCATACAATAGTGTTCTCGTTTCGTTGCTTTCCGTCATGGCTTCTCGAAGCGACATGGGCAAGCTTCGTCGCGTGTACCATCAGTATGAAGAGCTCATCGAAACGAAGCTGAACTTCAATGTCGTTGACGTAACGACGGTTGTTGAGCTCGATGACAACTTGCGAACTGTAATTACTAAAAAGGCTGAATCCGACCTGGGAAGGGAATGCGTTCTGGTAGAGCACATCGATCCTTCTATTCAGGGCGGCATCATCATGAGCACGGGTAGCCGCTATGTCGACGCGAGTGTACGCACTCAGTTCGATCGTGCCCGTATCGCTCTCAAGAAAAAGACAGATGGAGGTGAATGCTAGTGACTGAAATCACCGCACAGTCTATCGACGAAGCGCTGCGCAAGCAGCTCGATGCTATCAATACCAGTGTTGAATCCCGCGAAGTTGGTACGGTTGTACAGATCGGCGACGGTATCGCTCGTATCGACGGTCTTAAGGGCGCCATGCAGGGCGAGCTCCTCGAGTTCGCTGGTGAAGGCGGCAAGACGGTCTACGGTCTTGCTCAGAACCTTGAGGAAGAAGAAGTAGGCGCCGTACTCCTTGGTGACATCACTGCAATCAAGGAAAATGACCAGTGCCGTACTACTGGCCGCATTCTCGAGGTACCTTCCGGCAAGGCTATGATCGGCCGCGTTGTTAACGCGCTCGGCGAGCCCATCGACGGCAAGGGTCCTATCGAGGCCGAGGGCTATCGTCCTATCGAATTCAAGGCTCCTGGCGTTCATGAGCGCAAGCCCGTTCATGAGCCTATGCAGACCGGTATCATTCCTATCGACGCGATGGTTCCGATTGGACGTGGTCAGCGCGAACTTATCATTGGCGACCGCCAGACCGGTAAGACTTCTATTGCGATCGACACGATTCTGAACCAAAAGGGTCAGAACATGATCTGCGTCTATGTTGCGATCGGTCAGAAGGCTTCTACCGTCTCTACGGTTGTTGAGTCTCTCGAACGCCGCGGCGCTATGGACTACACCATCGTTGTTGCTGCAACCGCATCCGATCCTGCTCCTATGCAGTATCTGGCACCTATGGCCGGCGCAGCTATCGGCGAATACTTCATGTATAACGGCGAAGACGGCAATCCTGCTAGCGAAAGCAACCCAGGACGTCACGTGCTCTGCATTTACGACGACTTGTCCAAGCAGGCTGTGGCTTACCGCCAGATGTCGCTGACCCTTCGTCGCCCACCCGGACGCGAAGCATATCCTGGCGATATTTTCTACCTGCATTCACGCTTGCTGGAACGTGCTGTTAAGCTCTCCGACGAGAACGGTGCTGGTTCGCTGACCGCTCTGCCTATCATCGAAACGCAGGCTGGCGACGTAGGTGCTTACATTCCTACGAACGTAATTTCCATTACCGACGGCCAGATCTACCTGAAGACCAACCTGTTCTTCCAGGGCCAGCGTCCTGCTGTTGACGTAGGCTTGTCCGTTTCCCGCGTAGGAGGCGACGCACAGGTCAAGTCGATGAAGTCCGTTGCTGGTACTCTGCGTCTTGACTTGGCATCCTATCGCGAGCTCGAAGCATTTACCCAGTTCGGTTCCGACCTGGATAAGGCAACTCAGCAGCAGCTCACCCGTGGTGCTGCCATGACTGAGCTGTTGAAGCAGCCTCGTTATACTCCGCTGCCAGCAGAAGAGCAGGCAATTGCGATCTACTCTGGCAACAAGGGTTACCTGGATGATATTCCGGTTGAGAGCATTGTGCGCTTCCGTGGCGAACTGCTTGATTACCTGCGTATCAACCATTCCGATACGGTTGCTAAGCTGAGGGACGGCAAGAAGTTTACCGACGAGATCGAAAACGAGCTTAATGCTGAAATTGAGGCATTCAAGACTCAGTTCATCGCGTAAGGTGGTCTGATTATGCCGAACCTTCACGATATCGAAAGACGAATTAAATCCGTCGAATCGACGAAGCAGGTTACGCATACCATGCAGATGGTAGCCGCCGCTAAGATTCGCCACGCCACCGAGCGTTGCGATGCGGCGACTCCATTTGCTAATGCAATGCGTGAGTTGCTCGGCAATATTGGTCGTATGGGTAGCTGCAGTGCTGCTCTGACCAAGGAACACGACGAAGTGAAAACTACGCTCATCGTAGCTATCGTTTCTGACCGTGGTCTTGCTGGTGGCTTTAACTCAAGCATTTTGCGTCGTGCTGAAAAGATCATGAAGGATCGTAAGGCAGAAGGTAAGAACGTTGCCGTAATCGCTTGCGGTAAGAAAGCGATCGCGTACTTCAAGTACCGCGAACTCGATCCGGTACTCGCTTTCCGCGATCTTTCCGCCGATCCGCGTGTTGAAGAAGCTGAGACGATGACCGACTACTGCGTCGAGAACTACCTCAACGGTAATATCGACGAGGTCATCACCATCTACAATCACGCGAAGAATGCAGCTGAACAGGTTCCGACCATTCATCGTATTTTGCCTATCGACCTGAAGTCGTTCGTCCCCGAGGGTGAGCGCTTTAAGTTCGGTGGCATCATGGAACCTGACGCAGATAACGAAAACCTGCCTGGTTCTATTGAATACGAACCCGGTGCAGAAGAAGTTCTGAATCAGCTCCTTCCTGAGTACTTGAGTGGTTATTACTACTATGTGCTCATTGAATCGGCTGCCGCAGAGCAGGCTGCTCGTCGTAACGCAATGAAAAATGCGACGGATAATGCCAATGAAATGATTGAAACACTCAATCGAGTTTATAACCGTGTACGTCAAGGCGCTATTACAACCGAAATCAACGAAATCGTTGGTGGCGCCGCAGCTTTGGAGGACTAAATGGCTGAAGAAATTACTACATCTGCGGCCAACCAGGGTGGTGCGATCGGTCATATTGTCCGTATCGTTGGCCCTGTTGTCGACGTTGAATTTGCGCCGGGTCAGATCCCCGCAATTTACAACGCGTTGACCGTTGAAGCTTCTACCCCCATTGGCGACGTAAAGGTTCTCCTCGAGGTCCAGCTTCACCTTCCTGGTGACCTGGTTCGCGCGGTAGCAATGTCATCCACCGATGGCCTTACGCGTGGTCTTGAGGTAAAGGACACGGGCAATCCTATGATGATGCCTGTTGGCCCTGAGACCCTTGGTCGCATCTGGAATGTTATGGGTGAACCCGTTGACGGCAAGCCTATGCCCGACGTCAAAGAGTTCTATCCCATCCATCGTCCTGCACCTGCATACGAAGATCTGGTTACCAAGACCGAGATCTACGAAACTGGTATTAAGGTCGTCGACCTGATCCAGCCCTTCATCAAGGGTGGTAAGACCGGTTTGTTCGGCGGTGCTGGCGTTGGTAAGACCGTTATTATTCAGGAGCTCATTAACAACCTGGCTCAGGAACATGGTGGTACGTCGGTATTCACCGGCGTAGGCGAGCGTACTCGTGAGGGTACCGACCTGTTCCTCGAGATGACCGATGCGGGCGTTATCAACAAGACCTGCTTGGTTTACGGTCAGATGAACGAGCCTCCCGGAGCACGTCTTCGCGTTGGCCTGTGCGGCTTGACCGAAGCTGAGTACTTCCGTGATCAGGGTCAGGACGTTCTGTTGTTCATCGACAACATCTTCCGTTTCACCCAGGCTGGTTCTGAGGTATCCGCACTGCTCGGCCGTATGCCTTCCGCAGTAGGTTACCAGCCCACTCTGGCAACGGAAATGGGCGACCTCCAGGAACGTATTACGTCCACTAACGTAGGTTCTATTACTTCCGTACAGGCAGTATATGTTCCTGCTGACGACTTGACCGACCCCGCTCCTGCAACGACGTTTACTCACCTCGACGCAAAGACGGTTCTCAACCGTTCCATCGCTGAGATGGGTATTTACCCTGCAGTTGACCCGCTGGAGTCCACTTCCCGCGCACTCGACCCTGAGGTCGTTGGCGAGAAGCACTACGAGGTTGCTGTTGGCGTTCAGAAGATCCTGCAAACCTATCAGGACCTTCAGGACATCATCGCAATTCTGGGTATGGAAGAGCTTTCTGAGGATCAGAAGCTCATCGTTAACCGTGCTCGTAAGATTCAGCGCTTCTTGGGTCAGCCTTTCCATGTTGCAAAGCAGTTCACCGGCCAGGACGGCGTGTACGTAAAGCTGGAAGATACTATTCGCTCCTTTGAGGAAATCCTCAGCGGTAGCTGCGACGAGATTCCTGAGGTTTGCTTCCGTAACAAGGGCGCTATCGAGGATGTATACGCAGCTTATGAAGAGCTGAAGAAGGAAGAAGAGTAAATCATGTCCACGATCAAATGTGATGTCGTAGCCAAGGACAAGGTTCTCTTTTCGGGCGAACTTCATTCTGTGATGATCCCCGGAACCGAGGGCGAGCTTGGTATCATGGCTAACCATGAACCGTTTGTCACTGCTCTTCATGACGGCGTTATTTGGGCTCGTACGAAGCCCGAAGGCGGCACCACGTTGAGTGCGGCTATCATGGGCGGCTATGTCCAGGTACTTGGCGAGCGCGTAATCGTTCTGTGCGATAAGACGCGCGAGATCAAGCGCATTAACGAAGAAAAAGTTACGAAGGATATTGCAGTGCTCGAAGAGCGTCTTGCGAACCTTCGCGAGGACAGCATCATCTCTCGTTCGGTGCTTTCTCGTAAGCTTCGTTGGTGCAAGATCCAGCTTGCTGCTAAGGAAAAGGAAGCTCAGTACGTCTAGGGTTCATCCACGATTCCTCCAGACGCATCTGGCTTCGTCTGTACCAGTTGAAAGCGACCTCCCTTGCGGGGGTCGCTTTTTACGTTCGTGAGCTGGGAGGGGGTATTGGTAGAAGACTGGTTTAACGGACAAGGCAGGAGAAAAAGCACGTCCCATCTTGAGCGTTGATATGGGTCTGCGCCGACGTAGTGGACAAAATATGTGTCCAAATTCGGGTGTTGATGCATATCAACGCCTCTTTTTTATGAAAAACTTTCTCCTAGGAAAAGTTCGAGGACGGATGGGAGCATTGCGCATGAAACTGGATCGATTTTGGCAATTTTTTTTTCGGTTTTCGTCGATTGTCTCAAAGCCCATACCCCACATTTGCAAAAGAACGTCCAGTAAAAAAGCGATTTGATACACATATTTGAACTACTGTGTACCGGAGCGCCTTAATGGAACAAAGAGGGTCGTCGAAAAACGAAAAAAATGTCAAAGGAGCTTCAAAAAGATGCTCGAGTCCGTAGAAATACGCGAGCTCGCAGAGATGCACGAGCCCATAGAGATGCGTGAGTCCGTAGAGATACGCGAGCATGTAGAGATACACGACACCGTAGAGATATTGCGACCCCGTAGACGCAGGAAGTTCTCGAATGGATTTATATTTCACTTTAGCGCGTTCGACTTTTGTATAAAACGCGGGGTCTGTTCAACGAAGCTATAAGAAGCTTCGTTTTGCGGCCGATGATTGTTAGTATGCCCGTTGGATAAACACATACGGAATTATGGCCGGTGCTTCTGGGGCATTGCGTGGGGATGCAATGCTGCAGAGCGGTCAGTGCGACAAGGGGAATTTGATGTCGACTATTATCTGCGATGTGGTAGCTAAGAACCGCACGCTTTTTTTCTGGGGAGTTGTATTCTCTGGTGGTGCCCGCCACTGAAGGAGATATGGGAATCCTCGAGAATCATGCACCTACTATGGCTGTTTTAAAGGATGGCATCATCTGGGGTCGAAGCGGCTCCGCTGCAGGCCCGATCATTAGTGCGGCTATCATGGGCGGCTATGTCCAGACAATTGGAAATCGCGTGATCGTGTTGTGTGAGAAAACGCGTGAACTGAAAGATATCGATATCGAAAGACTCGAAGAGGCGATTCCTGAGTTAGAGGGTCAGGTCGCGGAATTGACAGAAGAGCAATTCATTTCCAATTCAGTGCTTCGTCGCAAATTGCGTTGGTGTAACGTCATGTATGAAGCGAAAAGGAAGGCGTTGGACGGCAAGCTTCCTTTTCGCTATGAAGATTAACTGACGATCATATCCCCAAAACAAAGGGGCTTTCCCTTGAGTGGCGGCTGATCTTGCCTTCAAAGAAATGCGCTTTTCTAAAGGTATTCGAGCGCTGGCGAGCTGACGTGGTCTTTATAGACGGCAAGCAAGCGCGTATGCCTCCTCGGTGGCGTTAAGTGCGCGACGCGCTTCGACGGCATCGCCGATCACGTAGGTCGCGACCCCTTGCGCCTTGAGTGCTTCAGAAAGTGCATCTAGCTTTCGGTAGCCAAGGCAAAGAACGACCGAATCGAAAGAGCGCAGCGAAACTTCTTCACCCTGTGGGGTTTCGTATGAAACGCCATCGGAATAGAGGTGCGTTACGTACGCATTGGTGATCTGTGCCACTTGATGCTCGGCGAAACTATCAAAGAGGAGCTTTCGGTGCTCTTGGATCATTTCGGCGCCGATACTGCTTTGAGAATCAAGAATCGTAACGGTGTGCCCCAGTTCCGCAAGGAAGTCGGCTGTTTCGCATCCGACCATGCCGCCGCCCACAATGAGGACGGATTCGCCTGGAGATACACGACCGCTTAAGACATCGCCTCCCAAGATGACTGCAGCATCTTCCAGTCCTGGGATGGCGGGAACAAGAGCCGTAGCGCCAGTTGCAACAATGACGACATCGGGTGAAGTTCGAACAAGGTCATGAGCGTTCATTGGGGAGTTCGTGTGAACGGAGACACCCGCTTTTCTGCATCGCGTAATGTAGGACGAAACAAGATGAGCGAGATCGCCCTTTCCGGGAGGAACTGATGCAAGGGCCAAATTGCCGCCAAGTTGCGCGTTCTTTTCGTAGAGAGTTACCGTGTGTCCACGCTCAGCGAGCGTGTATGCTGAAACAAGCCCCGCGGGTCCGCCGCCGACAATAGCAATGTTGAGGGGCGAATCGGTTCTTTGAGCTGGATTCGATTCGAATCCCAAACGGGGATTCGCCAGGCAGCGGATAGGCTTCCCCTGATACATGTTTGCAACGCATCCCTGCAGGCAGGCTATGCAGGGAGTGAGATCATCAAGGCGGTTCTCGAGCGTTTTCTTCGGGAGCTCGGGATCGGCGAGGGACTGGCGGCCGAACGCCACAAGGTCGGTGCGTCCTTGATCAACCAGAAGCGCTGCATAGTAGGGTTCCGTGAAGCGCCCAACAGTAATGACGGGGATGGAGACCGCGCGTTTGATCTCGGTTATCAAGTCGGCATTAAAACCGCCGTGTACAGCGGTTGGCGCCCACATGAATTCGTCTTTGAGGTGAACCGCCCTTGAAACATGCAAGCCATCGACGCCGCATTCTTGAAGTGCATGCGCGATCGCAGCTGAATCGTGTATGTCTAAGCCACCTGGCTCTTCATCCGCGGCATTGATGCGTGCCAACACGGCGATGTTCGAGCCAACTACCTTCTTGATTTCCTCGACCACAAGACGGGGGAAACGGAGCCGATTTTCAAAAGAGCCACCGAATTCATCAAGTCGTTTATTGGTGCGAGGAGAAAGGAAGCTGCTCAAGAGATAGCCATGGGCCATGTGGATCTCTACTGCATCAACGCCTGCTGCAAGGGCCCGCTCAGCGGCCTTGCCATAACCTTCGACGAGCTCAAGGATCTCTTCGGCGGTCAATGGAATGGGAACGTCTTTTCCGCAGGCGGCGGGAATGGCGCAGGCGGCTCTTAGCGGAGCGCCCGCGCAAGCGGCGTTACCTTCAGGACCTGCGTGTTGGAGCTGGACCGACACCTTCGCACCGTGTGCATGACAGGCCTTCACGATATGCGAAAGGCTGGCGATGGACCCATCGCTATAGAGGCAAGGTTTGCGAGCACCGCCCTTTGCGCCTTCATGGACCACGGTAGCTTCGATGGTAATAAGACCGAAGCCGCCTTTTGCTCGCTCTTCGTAATAAGCGACCGACTGTTCGGACCAGGTGCCATCAGTGTTCGCGAAGTTGTTCCCCATAGGAGGGACGACGAAGCGGTTCTTGACCTCAATGGGTCCAATGGCGATCGGTCGGAATAAAGCATCGAAGCTCATGAGAATCTCCTTAGGGGTTACTCGCCCATGACGCGCTTGGCATCTTGCAGCATTTTACGGGCGTGCTCTTCGAAGCCGAGCTCGGAAAGACGTTTTGCGTGGGGAACCTCAATGCAGCGAGTGACCCACGGAATGCGGTCAATGATCTGCTTGATGGGAATTTCTCCTTCGCCGGGATATAGGCGTTCGCAGCGGCCGTCATGAAGAAGTTCTTCGTCGGTTTCGGGAATGCCTACCTGGTCGCATAGATGAGCGTAGTTGAACCATTCTTCGGGAAGGCCTTCGAAGACCGCCAGATCATCACGGGAGCGGAAGAAGTGGAGGGTATCAACGACAACGCCGACGTTCTCTCGGCCAGATTCCTTGATCATTTTCACGGCGTTCTCAACGGTGCGCATGCAGGACCAGGAAACGGGTTCGACGCTCACCCTCATGTCGTATTGTTTTGCAAGGTCGCACAGTTCGCCGTACTTTTCGACAACGTAGGGATAGTTGGTAGACCAAATGCCGGAAAGGAGGAATTTAACACCCAGCTCGGCTGCCGCTTCAAGCGCGGGTTCATATTCCTTCACGTCAAGACCGTCTCTGATTACCGCATTTTCGGTGTCGTTGAAAATGATGCCGGTTTCCTTGAGCGCTCGTTTGGTCTCTTTGAAGAGCTCCTTATCTTTTGCGATATCAAAAGGGATCTCGCCTTCGAGCTTCATCGGGATCGTTCGTAGGCTGACCGCGTCATAACCGGCTCGCTTCGCTACGCGAATGAACTCAGGTGGAGGACAGGAGATGTCGGTTAGGTGCACAAGAGAATACAGGGGTTCGGTCATGATGGATCCTTTCTGGGTTGATGGCGTAGCGCATTGGCGAGCGCTGATCTTGTAGCGGATCGCAAGGCGTCTTATGAAGCGATCAAATAAATCGCGGTGCTTATAAGGCTATGGTCTGTTCGTTTTCGCACTTGTTTTATATTTCGGTTAAGTTCTATTATTTAATCGAGTGATTCGATAAAAAATAACAAAAGGAAAGGCAGGGGCGCATGAGGGTGGAGAGCTTGAGGTACTTCAAGAAGCTTGCGGAACTGGAGAGCTTCACTGAGGCCGCGAATGAACTGTTCATCTCCCAGTCAACGCTTTCTGCGGCTATCAAACGCCTCGAGGGGGATCTTGGCGTTCAGCTACTTAATCGATACAAGAGCTCTTCTGTTACGATGACGCCATCGGGCGAATCGTTCTATCGTTATGCAACGCAAGCGCTCAACACGTTGGATCTGGGTATCGAAGTTGCGCGCGAGGCGGCGGGCATCATGCGCAAAACGCTCCGCGTGGGAACAATATATGCCATGCAGAACGAAGCGTGGTCGCGGTCTTTGGATGAGTTCCGCAAAAGCGTTTCGTGCGATCCTCAGATCGATATCGAGCAGGGCTTTTCGGCGGTTCTCATGGACTATCTGAAGAAGGGGGATCTTGATGTGATCTTCGCATCGAAGATCACCGATGACCCGGAGCTGCGATTCACCCCTTGCTGCATTCAACGGCTGGTGGTGGCGGTCAACCGTTCGCACCCGCTTTCTCGGCAAAAGCGCATCGAGCTGGGTGGTTTGAAGGGTAGGCATTTGGTTTCGTATCACGATAATGTGGCGGGCAAGGATGATGTAAAGGCTTTTACGGATAAGGCCCGCTTGGATGTTGAGTGGAGGTGCGAAAGCGAGATCACGCTTTGTTCTATGGTGGTGTCGAATCCGAACAATATAGCGTTGTTCAGTTATTCGTTCCTAGCCGATGCGTTCAAAGATGTGGTGTGCATCCCGGTAGAGGATGTGCCGCGTGATTTTCATCCGATCTATTTGATAAGCCGAAGGGAAGAACAACCGAAGCTCGTCGATGAGTTCATCGAGTTCATGAGGGTGTATCCGTTTCCTAATATGACGCCGTAGGGATTTGCGGTCGGTTTAATCGGAAATTGTATAAATATACAAAATATAATCGAATAATTAGATAAGGAAAGCGGACGTTTCCTTCATGGGAAAACCACCATCCGTTCGTTTCTCTTTTGGGTCATTGCTGCTAAGATTGGAAGCCAAAGAAACATCTGTACGTATTTTTAGGCGGATAAGATCGAGCACGTTACTAACAGCAAAGAAGAGATGTGATCGTTTATGGCTTTCGTGCATCTGCACAATCACACTGAATATTCCCTGCTTGATGGAGCAACGCATATTTACGATATGGTCAAACGCGCTGCTGACTTAGGCATGCCTGCCGTTGCCATTACCGACCATGGCGTGATGAGCGGTGTTCCCGAATTGGCTGACGCGTGCGAAAAGGTCAAATCGGAAACGGGTATTTGGGTAAAACCCATTTTCGGCTGCGAGATCTATTTCACGACCGATAGCGAATTGAAGAAGCAGAAACAGCGCCTGCATCACATGATCTTGCTGGCCAAGAACAATACGGGCTACCACAATCTGCTGAAGCTGGTCAGCGAATCTCACGTTGATAATTTCTACTATCGTCCGCGTACTACGTTCGAAATGCTGGAAAAGTACTCTGAAGGCATTATTGCGACGAGCGCTTGTATTGCGGGCATCATTCCTCGTTGTATTGACGATGGTGATTTCACTCAGGCGATCGATTGGGCGAAGCGATTCGCCTCTTTGTATGAGCCGGGCGATTTCTACATCGAACTGCAGGACCAGGGCATCACGACCAATGCGGGTATGTCTCAGCTCGAGATGAACCGCAAACTGACCGAGATCGCCAATCAGCTGGGCCTGAAGACCATCGCAACGAACGACTTCCATTACCTGACGCAAGAGGACGCCCAAGCGCAGGACATCATGCTGTGCATCGGCACCAACTCGACGGTCACTCAGGAAAAGCGCTTCAAGTTCCCCAACGATCAGTTCTATATGAAGACCGAAGAGGAAATGCGCGCTGCCCTGAAGGAATTCCCCGAGGCCTGCGACAATACGGTCCTTCTTGCGGAAAAGTGCAACGTTGAATTGGAGCGCGAGGCCATCCTTCCGCGTTTCCCCTTGCCAGAGGGCGAAACGGAAGAGTCGTATTTCCGTAAGCGCGTGCAGGAGGGCCTGGTCCGCCGTTACGGCGATCCGGTTCCCGCCGAAATGCAGGAGCGTGCTGACTACGAGATGAGCGTCATCATCCAGCAGGGCTTCCCGGCGTACTTTCTTATCGTGCAAGAATACATTGAATGGGCGCGAAGCCAGGGTATCGGTGTAGGTCCCGGCCGTGGTTCCGCTGCAGGTGCTATCGTGGCGTACGCCATGGGCATTACTGACCTCGATCCTCTGTCGAACGGTCTGCTGTTCGAACGTTTCTTGTCTCCCGAACGTGTGGAGATGCCCGATATCGACGTCGACTTTGAAGATGAACGTCGTGGTGAAGTTATCGAGCACATTAAAGATGTGTACGGCGAAGATCACGTATCGGGCGTTATCACCTTCGGCAAGCTCCAGGCGAAGAACGCCGTGCGCGATGCGGCGCGCGTACTGGACTACCCCTATGCAGTGGGCGATAAGGTAGCTAAGCTCATCGGCAACGAACTGGGCATTACCATTTCGGATGCGATGGCGAAGAACCCCGACCTCAAGTCCGCTTACGATAATGAAGAAGACGTGCACCGCGTCATTGATGCGGCGCTCTCCATCGAAGGCCACGTGCGCGGCGAAGGTGTGCATGCGTGCGCGACCATCATCTGCCGCGATCCCATGAGCGATCACGTTCCCATGAAGCGCGACACCAAGGGCGGCGGCATCATCACCCAGTACGATGGCCACTACACGCCTGACCTGGGTCTTCTGAAGATGGACTTCTTGGGTCTGCGTACTTTGGGCGTGCTTTCCCGTGCGTGCCGCAACATCAAGGCGCGCTTCGGCATCGAGATCGTTCCTGAGGAGATCCCGACCGATGATGAAAAATCATTCGAGCTCATGCAGGGCGGCAACATGGATGGCCTGTTCCAGGTGGAAAGCGCCTTGTACGTGAGCCTCTTCAGCCGCCTTCCTCCGAAGCGCTTCTCCGACGTTGTCGCCTCGATCGCATTGAACCGTCCGGGCCCGTTGGAGTCCGGCATGGTCGACGACTACATCAAGGTCGCCAGTGGTAAAACGCCTGTTCATTACTACGATAATCGCTTGCGTCCGCTTCTGGAAGAAACCTATGGCACCATGGTCTACCAGGAACAGATCATGCAGATCTCCATGGTCATGAGCGGCTTTTCTGCAGGTAAAGCAGACAAGTTGCGTAAGGCCATGGGTAAGAAGAAGATCGACGTCATGCGCCAGCTCCAGGAAGACTGGAACACGGGTGCGGTCGAGAACGGCTTCAGTCTAGAGATCGCGAAGAAGATCTGGGAAGACGCGGAGAAGTTCGCTAAGTACGCATTCAATAAGTCGCATTCAGCGGCGTATGCCATCTTGGTTATGCGTACGGCATACTTGAAGGCGCATTATCCCAACGATTATATGGCCGCAGTGCTATCGTCGTACATGGGCAACTCTGACCGATTGATCAAGTACATTGCGAGTTGTAATCGTTCGGGTATTCCAGTTCTGCCGCCTGACGTTAATTCGTCGAACCTTGAGTTCACGCCACTTGATGAGGGGGTCCGCTTTGGTTTGGCGGGCGTTCGTGGTGTAGGCGAAAAGGTCGCGCAGGCGATCATCGCCGAACGTGAGGAGAACGGCCCGTACACTTCGCTGCACGACTTCGTGAATCGCGTTGATGCTTCGGCTTATAATCGCAAAACGCTTGAAGCGCTCATCAAATCGGGGGCGTTCGATTCTACGGGATATACCCGAAAACAGTTGATGCATTTTATCGACGAGACCCCTTTGCTTGAAAGCGCTGCGAAGCGCCAGAAAGACAAAGATGCAGGTCAGCTCGATATGTTCAGTATGTTCGCTGATGTAGATGACTCCTTTAAAGAAGATATTCCCGAACCCGACGGGATCGAATGGGACAAGCGTACCTTGCTTGCGTTGGAAAAGGACATCTTGAAGATGTACGTTTCCGACCATCCGTTGCGCCCATACGAGAACTACCTTGCGCGCAACATGAAATACACGCTAGGCGATCTGATGGATCGCGAAGAGGGCATCAAGTCAGCGACGTTCGCCGGTATGGTTTCAGAGACGAACATCCGTCGTACTAAGCGTGGTACCTTGATGGCGAGCTTCATTCTCGAAGACACGTCTGGTCACGTGGAATGCGTATGCTTCGATTACGAGAAGAACCAGGTTGCCATTCAAGAAGATGCCATCATCACCTGTAAGGGTAAGTTCGAGGTAAATGATCGCGGAAGCCAGATCTTGGTATACGAAGCGAAGCCGCTCGAGTTATCGGAAGAAGCGCTCAATGTTGCTCCAGTGCAGCTCGAACTCACCATTGCAACGCGCGAGTTGAATTCCGTTACGTCGGACAAGCTGATGCGTATTCTGAAGACCCATCCCGGCAAGGATCCCGTTATCTTGTACGTGAACCAAGAGAACGGCAAACGCATGAAAGCAGAACTGCCGCTCACTATTGACTCGGGCAGTGCGCATTTGAAGGCGCATCTGGCTGATTTGTTCGGGCGTCCCGTTTGGAGGGCGTCATAGTGGGCGCATTGGATGGCTCCAGTGCGACCATAGATGCATCGGGTGCCGTTGCGCCAGGTGCACTTGAGGTAGATGAAGTTGAGCAGGATGATTCGCAATGGATCATCCTGTCTCTTGAGGTCGCCTATAATGGCACCCCTTTTGCAGGGTTCGCGCGTCAACCGGGTCAGCTTACCGTGCAGGGTAGCATTGAAGAAGCGCTTGCCTTGCTTTTTCGCCGTCCCGTTGAAACGGTATGCGCAGGGCGCACCGATTCTGGCGTGCATGCGAAAGGCCAGGTCGTAAGCTTTGGCGTGCAGTTACGTGAAGTTGCGAGTCGTAGCGAATATAAGCTGCTGCGCTCTCTTAATGCGCTTACTCACGAAAATATTTCCATTTTGTCTATCCAGCGACGTGGCGATGATTTCTCGGCGCGCTTCTCTGCGACGATGCGCGAATATCGCTACTTCATCTGCACGGATCTTGCCGCTCCGCTGCTGATGAAGGGCTTCAGCTGGCATATTCCAAAGCCACTCGATCTTGAAGCGATGCGCAAAGCGGCATCGTATCTGGTCGGTGAACATGACTTCAAGAGCTTCTGCATGGCGGTATCCGCTGAAGGGAAATCGACCATGCGCAATGTGTTCAGTATCGAAGTCGAGCCGCAGGAGTCGTGGGGCGAACATCTGGTGGTCATTACCGTGAAGGGTAATGCGTTCTTGCACTCAATGGTGCGCACCATTGTGGGTACCTTGGTCGCAGTTGGCAAAGGTCAGCGCAGTGCCGAATGGGTACAGGAAGTCCTTGAGGCGCGTGATCGCAGCGCTGCGGGCGAGAACGCACCGGCGCAAGGGTTGGTGTTCTGGCGCGTGAGCTATGACGGGGTGCGGGTTCACGATCCTCGCGCGCACTCGTAATGGCGCGTGCCTAGGATCCGAGCGTTTACAGTTTCTGCGCGTGGATCCACGGTCCCGCATTCATCGTGGGTCACGAACTTGCATTCACCAATTATTCCCGTGTGCAATCTGCCTAGAGGTATCGTACGCTCCGTTGCTCCGTAATACGTTCACTGTTTCGGATTGCTTACGAGACTTTAGTTGATTTTTGTTATAGTGAACCGTTATATAAGGAATCCGAGATTCGTGGATCGCGATCATTCATGGTGTGTGCACGCTTGAAATGCACATACGCATGAAGAAAGAAAAACGATGACTACTTCTACAGAATCGGCCCAGCGCGCGCACCGCGCATCATGGTCGGGAAAACTTGCTTTTGTTCTGGCTGCCGCAGCATCGGCGGTTGGCTTGGGAAGCATGTGGCGCTTCCCTTATTTGGCGGCAAAATACGGCGGCGGCACGTTCTTGCTCACGTATTTGGTGTTCGTTTTCACCATCGGCATTGCGCTGTTGCTGCTCGAAACGGCTCTTGGCCGTAAAACGGGACAAAGCGCTATCGGCGCTTTTAAGATGTTCGGCAAGAAATACGCTTTCATCGGCATTCTCATGTCGGCGGTGCCGTTCATTATCGTTCCGTATTACTGCGTTATTGGTGGCTGGGTAACCAAGTTCTTGGCTTGCTATGCTACGGGCGATATCGCGTCCCTGACCGATGGTGGCGATTATTTCTCGGCATTCATCGCTAATGGTCCTGAGAGCATCATCTTCATGCTTGTGTTCATGGCGCTGACGTACTTCATCGTTTCGCGCGGCGTAAAGGGTGGCATTGAAAAAGCGAACCTCGTCATGATGCCTGCATTGATCGTTATGGCGGCGGGTGTTGCTGTTTATGCGCTTACCCTGCCGGGTGCGATCGATGGCCTTGCCTACTATTTCGTTCCCGATGTAAGCAAGTTCTCTCCTGAGCTGGTTATTGCGGCATTGGGTCAGACGTTCTTTACCCTGTCTTTGGCAATGGGCATCATGGTGACCTATGGCTCTTATCTGGAAAAGACCGCGAAGTTGACCTCGAGCGTGGGCCAGATCGCAGGCACCACCTTCGGTGTTTCCTTGCTTGCTGGTCTGATGATCATCCCAGCAGCGTTCGCTGCAATGGGCTCCGGCGAAGCGGTTGCGGAGAACTCGGGCCCTTCGTTGATGTTCGTCGTATTGCCTCAAGTGTTCAGCGAACTAGGGGCCATGGCACCTGTTGTTGGCGCGATCTTCTTCGTACTGGTGCTTTTTGCGGCACTGACCAGTTCTATTTCGCTCGTCGAGACCTGTACGTCTATCGTGCAGGACGGGCTTCGCTGCTCACGTAATAAGGCGCTCATTACCGTTGTGGTATGGACGACCTTGATGGGAATCATCGTGAACTTGGGCTTTGGTGCACTTTCCTTCATTCAGCCGCTGGGCGAAGGATCGAGCCTGCTTGACTTCTTCGACTTCATCTCCAATTCGGTCATGATGCCGATCGTTGCCTTGCTGACCTGTATCTTCATCGGTTGGATCGTGAAGCCCCAGAGCATCGAACAAGAAGTCATGCTCTCGGCGCCGTTCAAGTTGCGTAAGGTCTGGTCATTTACGATCAAGTACATCGCGCCTATCGTGTTGGTCGTCATCCTGGTTGCGTACGTCGCGCAGACCCTAGGCTTCTTTACGATGTAGCTCTTCGGGGGGGGGCGGTCGCTCTTTGCGAAGAGGCACCCTATAACGAATACCCTCGGTATTAATGTGTTGCAGCGTTAATGCCGAGGGTTTCTTGTTCGGTAAGGGTGGTATCATGATTCGGCAACATAATTTGTACTATCAAGGAGAATCGCGTGGCTCTTTCCATCGGAATCGTCGGCTTGCCTAACGTCGGTAAGTCGTCTTTGTTCACAGCGCTTACGAAGAAAAGCGGATTTGCCGCAAATTATCCCTTCGCTACCATCGAGCCCAATGTAGGCATCGTGCCTGTTCCCGATAATCGTCTTGAGGGTTTGGCGGCTATCGATCACCCGGCGAAGATCGTTCCTGCGACGGTTGAATTCGTCGATATTGCAGGTTTGGTCGCGGGTGCTTCTCAGGGTGAGGGCCTGGGCAATAAGTTTCTGGCTAACATTCGCGAAACGGATGCGATCTGCGAAGTGGTGCGTTTCTTCAGCGATCCTAATGTCGAGCATGTTTCGCGCAAGGTGGATCCGCAGAGCGATGTCGAGACCATTAAGACCGAATTGGTGCTGGCCGATATGGGAACGATCGAAAAGGCACTTCCTCGCCTTGAAAAGGAAGCAAAGCGCGACAAGACGGCGGTTCTCAAGTTCGAAACGGCGAAAAAGGTGCTGGATGGCTTGAATGAAGGCCATCGTGCACGCACGCTCGAACTGTCCGAAGATGAGCAGGCGGCCATTAAGGAGCTGTGCCTGCTGACCATGAAGCCGCTTTTGTATATTGCGAACGTGGATGAAGATCAACTTTCTGCTGAACTGCCTGAGATCGACGGCCAGCTGCCTGTGCCCATTTGCGCGAAGACGGAGGCGGATCTGGCCGAGCTCGATCCCGAAGAGGCGCAGATGTTCTTGGACGAACTTGGTCTGGATGAATCGGGCTTGGCGCGTTTGATCCGTGAGGCGTATAAGCTACTGGGTCTGCAGAGCTTCTTTACGAGCGGCGAAACTGAAACGCGCGCGTGGACCGTTCCCGTTGGAGCGAAGGCTCCTCAGGCGGCAGGCGTTATCCATACCGATTTCGAGCGTGGTTTCATTAAGGCTGAAACCGCATCGTATGAAGACTATGTTGAGCTTGGTGGCGAAAAGGGATGCCGCGATGCTGGAAAGCTTCGCCAAGAAGGCAAAGAATACGTCGTGCAAGATGGCGACGTGATACACTTCAAGTTCAACGTGTAGTGCTTGAAAGCGTTGTCGGCTTTTGAACTCATGAACCCCGCAACATGACTATGCTGCGGGGTTTTGCTTTTGGTGGCCCCCGATCGGGTCGTTGTTTTTGGTGCTATTGGGGCAAATCGTCATGTGCGCCTTTTCGCGCACGGTCATTCAAAACATCGGGCTCGGACGATATTAGGGCGAAGCTCGGGTCCGTTCCTAATCACCCGATCCTCCTCTTCTCGGGCGATTAACCTGGTGTTGAAGTCGTGCTATTCTGATTGCACGAAGAGAAAACGCAGCAGAGGTTATGGAGGGGCTTATGCAATTGCGTGAAATGGGGAACACGGGCGTTAAAGTTTCGCCACTGGGGTTCGGCGTAATGCGCTTGCCGTTGAAGAACGGTGGTAAAACCGCGAATGACACCACTATCGCTGATGTGGATATGGACGCATCCATTGCAATGATTCGTCGTGCGATCGATCAAGGCGTGAACTATTTCGATACGGCTTACAACTACGTAAGCGGGAATTCCGAAGTCATTTTGGGCCAGGCGCTTGCTGGCGGATATCGCGAAAAGGTGCACGTCGCTTCGAAGTCGCCCGCATGGCTGTATAAATCACCTGAAGATTTCGACCGCTATCTGGGCGAGCAGCTCGATCGCCTGCAAATGGACCACATCGATTTCTATCTGCTTCACTCCATGAATGGGGGCAGCTGGAAGAAGTCCCAGCGCAACAATGCGGTGGAGGCCATTCAGCGCGCAAAGGCCGAAGGCAAGGTGCGCTACATTGGCTTTTCGTTCCACGATGACCTGGAGCTGTTCGAAGAGATCCTTAATGCAACCGATTGGGACTTCTGCCAGATTCAGCTGAACTACTACGATCGCGATTATCAGGCGGGCATCAAGGGCATGAAGATGGCGGCTGAGCGGGGCATGGGTGTTGTGGTCATGGAGCCGTTGCGCGGTGGTTTGCTGGTCGATCTGCCAAAAAGCGTTCAGGCGGTGTTCGATGAATCGGGATACGGTCGCAGTAATGTGGAATGGTCGTTCGACTGGCTCTGGGATATGCCGGAAGTATCGTGCGTACTGTCAGGTATGAGCACGATGGATCAGGTCGAAGAGAACTGCTCGTACATGCAGCGGGCTGCGACGGGTATGTTCAGCGACGACGAGCGTGCGGTCGTGGATAAGGCGAAAGCGGCGTTGGATGAAAAAGCAGCCGTTCCCTGTACGGGCTGTAATTATTGCGTGGATATGTGCCCGAATAAGATCGCCATCCCGTATAACTTCCGTGCGTATAACATGGGTGTTCTGTACGACAACATGGATCTGGCGCGTGAGTTCTATGCAGAAGAGGTCACGAGCTATGGTCGTCGCGCAGAGCACTGCACGAGTTGCGGCTCATGCGAAGAGATCTGTCCGCAGCATATCGCTATCAGCGAATGGCTTCCTAAGGTAGATGAACTTTTGCGGGAAGATTAGAGCGAGCGGCAAAAGGTTTGGTAACGTATTGAAGCAACCAAGAGAAAGGCTCTCATGCACGAACGCGTGGTAGAAGATATTCTTGAAGATGTTGCACAGGGTAAGGTATCGGTTCACGATGCCTTACTTGCTCTTAAGAAAGAACCCTTTACGGATCTGGGATATGCCAAGGTCGATCACCATCGTGCGTTGCGCCAAAATGCTGCCGAGGTGATATACGGCGCCGGCAAGACGCCGGATCAGATCGTAGGGATCGCCAATTCATTGCGCGAGGCGGGTCAGAAAACGGTTCTGATCACCCGCATGAAGCCCGAAGCGGCTGCGACGGTCCAGGCGGCGCTGCCTCTTGTCTATCACGAATTGTCGGGTGTTGGTATTGTAGGACCCATGCCAAAGCCGGATGGGAACGGACGCATCGTCGTTGCGGCGGCAGGTACGAGCGATCTGCCAGTAGCGGAAGAGGCGGCCCTTACCGCAGAAGTGCTCGGCAACGAAGTGGTGCGCCTGTATGATGTGGGAGTTGCGGGGCTTCATCGCCTGCTCGCCCATACTGACGACATTATGGATGCTCAGGTGATCATCGCCATCGCCGGTATGGAAGGCGCCTTAGCAAGCGTCATCGGCGGCATGGCATCGTGCCCCGTTATCGCGGTTCCAACGAGTGTGGGGTACGGAGCGTCGTTCCATGGGCTGGCGGCCTTGCTTTCGATGCTTAATTCTTGCGCGAGCGGAGTGAGCGTCGTCAATATTGATAATGGATTCGGCGCAGCGTTCCAAGCGCATTTGATCAACCATCTACCAGGCGCTTCTCGAGCCGAAGAATAGGCGCGCCGCTTAAGCAATAATTCCATGTTCGGTCCTGGATACGAAGAAGGCGAACACGACGATTCAAGGAGCAAGTCAAATGCGCATTCAATTAGACCTTCGCGAAAACGCAACGCGCTCTCAGTTGCTGGATACTCTATTCGATCATATGGACCAGGCTACGCGCGACCGTTTTGACGAAATGATGGCGGTAGCTGCGGTGCCCGATAAGCATCATCATTCCATTGTGGAAGTGAACGCAACGATCGATGCGCTCGAAGTGCCTGAACAGGTAAAGGAAGATCTTCATGGGGTATACGGCATCTTGGCCGCTGCGGAAGCGAAAGTGCACGGATGCGCGGTTGAGCAAACGCATTTCCATGAAGTAGGCAATGCGAGTGGTATTCGCAACGCGTTGGCTATCTGCGTGGCGTTCTATGTGCTGTCGCCCGAAGCTGTTCAGGCGACACCCATTCAGCCAGGTGTTGGCGAAATCGAATGCGCTCATGGCGTGTTGTCGCTGCCTGCGCCCGCAACAGCTGCTATTTTGGAAGGGCTGCCTTTGGCTGAGCCGCGTCTGCCGGGCGAGCGATGCACTCCTACTTCGGCAGCGATCATCAAGCGCTTCGTTACGTCATTCGACTTGTAAGGCGTATCCATGAAACGCCGTGGCGAAGCCCCCGACAATTTAAAGCAGGGAACAAGGTTGTTCGCGCGGGTGAGTGAGCGGTTCGATCGTTCGCGAACGCATGCTGAACCTTCCGATGAGCCGGACTACGATCTGGCTGGTGCGCCTGGTGCTCATGTACGTGGTGGCGCGGGGCTTACCCGCCAGTTCGACGATGCGGATGTTTATGATGACGCTCCCGTGAGGGGCGCGCATTGGAGTGGGTACGAAGATGACTTTGATGACGAGCCGTACGAAGATGATCTGCTGCTCGGTCGTTATATTCCAGAAGGCGAGGCGGGAAGCGGCGGGTTCTCTTCCGTCATCGTTGCGTGGGATACGCGCATTCAGCGCCACGTTGCCATCAAGTGCATGCCTCTCGAGAACGCTACGGGTGCCCTGTCGGCTCAGGGTGGCAGTATTCTGGTAGGGCGCTTCGACACTTCGTCGGTCACTGGCTTGGAGGAAGCGCGCACAGCTGCAATGCTTTCTGATGCTTCGATCGTGTCGGTGTATGACTTCGAAGTGCAAGACGGCATGGCGTATCTCATCCTTGAATACGTCGACGGTATGACGCTCGCGGATGTGCTGCGTGATCGTCCCGATGGAATAGATGCGGATGTTGCGGCGGCGGTATTCAGGGCGGTCGCCCATGCGTTGGAGGTGGCGCACAAGCACCAGGTGCTGCATCTTGATATCAAGCCCGAGAACGTATTGATCGACAGGCAGGGCCAGGTGAAGGTGACCGATTTTGGCCTGGCGCGCTTGGTGGGCGAAGGCGGGTACGGCATTGCGGTGGGTGGGACCATCGGCTATATGCCGCCTGAGCAGATGACCGGCAGGGAACTTGATGAGCATTGCGACCAATGGGCGCTCGCGAGCTTGATGTACGAAGTGATATCGGGTGAGAACCCTTTCATGGCGAACAGTTTGGCAGAGGCCGAAGATGCGATCTATGATGCGGAACTGGTCATTCCTTCCTTGTGCATGGAGGGTCTGGATGAAGACATCGATGACATCATGTTCTGCGCGCTCGATCCCGATCCGACTGAACGCTACGATTCGATAAAGGATTTCGCGGAACAGCTACAGCCGTGTTTGGGAAGCCCGCGGCGTGGAAAGAACGCGCTTGGGCGGATCGTGGGTCAGGCCGACGATATCGAGGACGAAGATGCGGAAGAGGAGTGGGGGCCCGAGGAGCTCGAACCGCGTGAACCCTGGCATATGACGCCCCGCATGCGCGAGGTCGCCATGCGTGCATGGAGTGCGGTGGGTGCTGGGCTGCTGGCGTTCCTTGCGCTCAATACCGCATTCGCTCCTGCTGCGTGGTCGGAACCCATTGCGTGGGGCATCCTTCTCGGGTGCGTTGTTCTTGCGGCCATCGTGCCTTCTGTTGGCGCGCTCATTTGCGCGGAAGGGCTTGGCGTGGTGCTGTGCGCGTTCGGTGCGCCGGTGCCGGGTGTTGTGCTGATGATCGCGACGGGGTTGTGGTGGTTCTTTGCGGCGCGCTATTCGGTCGAGGCGACCAACGTCGGTTTGCTTGGGGCGACGTGCGGTGCTATTGGGCTCGCACCATTAACGCCCTTCGTGGCGGGATACTTGCTGCCAGCACGTGATGCGCTTGTGTCGACGATCTATTCTGCATGCGTGGCTTTGGTACTCGCTGGATTCGGGTCGGCTTCTCTTTTGGGATGGGATATTACAACTCGCGGCATGAGCGTTGTGGGTGAGGGATTTACGAACGTGCTTTTAGGGATGGTCAGCCAGCCGTCGCTTTGGATCATGATCCTCGGATGGGTTCTTGCTGCAGTGATAGCGTCGCTTTTGTGCGGCATGGGGAAGAAGTTCCTGTGCGTGCTCGGGATGCTGTTGGCGGGCGCATGGTTGATCGCCGCGCTGGTGGCGGGATCTCTTCTTGATACGGCGGGAGCCGATCTGCTTCAGAACCCCTTCGCGCTGGCTCCGATCATCGGCTCACTCGTGGTGGGCGTTATCATGGCCGGTACCGCCGCTCCTAGCCGTTCCCTGGATTATTACGGCGAATAGTCCGCACTTGATTGCGACGTGCTGCATTTTTTGCTGCTCGATCGGTGTCAGTCCGTCGTCCGCTATTCGGTCAGGGTCGCTTTGTCTCATCCTGATCAACGAGAAAAAATCTCTTTGTGTAGGTTCATTCGTTCAGCTAGGCGGTCCTGTCGGTTCGTTCGTATGCGCTTGCCGAGATATCGAGCGACAACATGAGCGAGCTGTTCGAAGGAATTCGGGTCGAATAATTGAGCTCTAGTGACGGAGATCACGTGCATATCGGTCGCCTCAATTTGAATCCGCCTAAAAGAATCTTCGTTTAACTTGCGTGGGCTTGCGTGATGGGCATCGCTGTCGTATTCAAGCGCAAGTTTGCTGTCTGGCCAGCAAAGGTCGCAATAGCGCAGGGAGTGTTCTTGCCTTATGGGGTAGTTGAGGCGAGGTAGGGGAAGTCCATAGCCTCCTCGGTAGAGCGGAAGGCAGAGCATGGCGGTGAGTGCCGTCTCCATGGGCGATGCAGAGTTGTCGGCAAGGCACTTTACTGCGATCGTCGCCCTCTTTGCGCCTCTGCAGCCAGTGGCATGAGAGAGGTATTCATAAAGTGAAGCAGTGCTCATTCGGGGTTCTCTGCGGATGAGCCGATCGTTGTATATCGAATAGGTACCGCAAAGCTCAAAGCCGATTTTGAGCAATTCAGTAAAAGGGAGCTCCGATGCCAATTGCAGAAAACAGGCTTCTGGTGTGCTGACATAGATTCCTTTCCTGATCATCAAAAAAGAATTACGGGGCAGATTGCTCGATAGGTGACAGACGACCTGTTCATTTCTTCGATAGGCTTTCTTATTGGTGACGATAAAGTGGATGGGTCTCGAGATTTCCGGAAGGTCATCAAGAACCACTTTGTTCGGTGGATACGCAAAAGTGTCCGTGGCTCGCGTTTTCCGCTGGATCTCGTTGCGATCGTGGAGACGCCAATAGTTCAGGGCGGTGTTATGTCCAAGTAGGAACTTCATTCCCTGATAGTAAGCGTCCTGATTGCAAATAAAACCGAAAGGAACCTGAAATAAATCTCATATTTCTAGCATTTTCGGTTGTTTCGTGCACGTGGGATCTTTTCGGGTGGGCGTTCTGCCGCTCGTTGATGTCGAGTGGTCCTTGTGCGCACTTGTCGTCCTTGGGCCTTGTGTGTGCTTGCCGCCTTTGAATGCCGCGTTTATCGAGAGATATACCTTCGTTTTGTGCTGCATCGTGGGCGGTAAGTTCGTTGCGCAAGTTTTTCGGCCGGTTTTGGCAATTATTTTCGGTTTTCGACGACTGTCGACGGCGCTCTTTGGGATTTGTTCGAAGTTAGTCAACATAATCAGAGGATATGTAGACTAACTAGCCTATTACAAGACGGCTCAGTGAATGGAATCGTCGAAAACCGAAAAAAATTGCCAAAAGAGGAGCTGATTTCTGCGCAAAGTGGTTTTGTTCGGGTCGTTGCGCCTTTGACCCCTGTAGCTGTGATGAATTTCTCGAAGAGGCAACGCCTCGGGGGAGGCTGAAACCCTACCTTAAAGGAAGCTGGAGGCTGCGCCCGAAGGAAGTCAGAGGCCGCGTCCCAAAGAGGCTACGCCCTTCGCCTCGAAGAGGGATGGCACCCTGGGTAGCGCCCAAAAGGCAGCGTTTGGCGAACTTGCCACGACCGCCATAATCGCCACGACCGCAGCGATCGCTGTCGCAACCGCCACGACTGCAGCGACCGCCGCGGTCGCTCTTAGCCGCGCGTGGTTTCGACGGGTTTTCCGGAGAAGTTCAGGCCGCGGGTCAGTTGATGGGCTTCTTCGAGCGAGAAGCCATCGATGATGCGCGGGATCCAAACGGCAGCCTCTTCGAGCGCTTGAGCGAACAGATCGAAAAAGCTTTCGGTGCTTACGGCGTTGGTGAAGGGGTTCTCCCACACGCGGTGCTCGTGATTATCGAAGACGCTTTCAGTCAGGGCGATGTTGCGATGGCTCATCGCCTGGGTGAAAGAGTGGCGTCTGAAGGTGCGCTCGATGGTTCCCAGAGCGGATCGCTTCGCGCCATGGGCGGAATAGAACACATGCTGGATGTGGCGGAAATTGTGTACGCTCTTGCGAAAGAGGCTCGCGGGAACGACGTGCTCGTATGTTTCCCACAGTGCGGAAACGAAGGTCAGGGAAATGGCTGCCAGTGTTTGGTCGCTCGCATGAAGCAGCTCTTTATGCGGCGCAAAGTCCGCGATCGTCCGTTCGGTGTGAATATAGAGCATCATTTCGTCGAGCTCGGCTTCGATGAGAGCATGCACTTCCGAACCGTCTTTTTCGTCCAAACCTTCGACACCTGCGTTGCAAAGGGCGAATTGCTGTGCGTAGATAAGGGGATGCGCAGCGCGGTCGAGTAGGTAGTGGCACAGGAATCCCGCAACATATGCGCATGTTACCGATCGGGCATGCTCGGGTGCTTGGGATATAGTGTTGGAGATCGCTTGCATCAGTAGTGAAGGGTCTTTGTCGTGCATCAGACTACCAAGCGTTTTATATGAGAGCAATGAAGGGGAAACGACGCAGTAAAAAAGCGGGTCAGGACCTTGGTTGCCCAAGAGAAAGGCATCTCGTTCGTCGGTGCTGACAACGAATGGGGCAGCTTGCGAAGCAAGGACCTCGCGGCCGAAACGATCGTGGGTGATAAGAGAAGGCATGACATCTCCAATTCTTAACAGAAATTTTAGATGAGATATTGGCGAGCGTGCGTATACTGTTCTGCGTTCATGATGCGTCTCTTTTGCACTTCAATCAAGAGACGGATTGTAAACATCATGTTTTGTAACGTGGTCGACGTGCGGGTGCTGCGTGTGGGTTGGTCGAGTGCGGGGAACTGCGTACAGGCGACGTGGGTCGCTGCGCGTGAGCTGGTTGCTGTGCGGGGGAGCTGCGCGCGGAGACGTGGTCGAGCGCGGGGAACCGCGTGTGAGCCGGGCGCCGTGTGTGAGCCGATCGATGTCTGAACATTGCATGCTGACCGTCGTGTGTGAGCCGGCCGACGTGCGAGCGTTGCGCGCAGGAAGCGGCGGACGTCACCGTGCGGGGTGCTGTTCGATAAAGGATGTGATTACCGAGATGAGATTCGGTTTGACAAAAAAAGAGTTCAGTTGGGTGCTGTATGACGTAGGGAATTCGGCATTCGTCATGCTCTCCACTGCGCTGATCCCGGTGTATTTTGCGTCACTTGCTGAAGAAGGATCGTCGGTCGTTGTGGCATGGGGCTATGCGGAAACGGCCGCATCGCTCATTTTGGCGTTGTTGATGCCCGTCTTGGGTAGCTTGGCCGACCTGGCGGGCAACAAAAAGAAGTTCCTCATCGGATTCGCGGGTACCGGCGCGGTTGCTTGCGCGGCATTGGGCGTCCCCGAGCATGCATTCATGTTCTTGGTGGTGTACGTTATCGCAGCCATCATGCTCAACGGCTCGATGGTGTTCTATGACGCCTTTTTGGTTGATGCGACCACCGAAGAGCGATATGACCTGGTGTCATCCCATGGGTATGCATGGGGCTACATCGGTTCATGCATACCGTTCATCGCGTGTCTCGTGGTGGTGCTCGGCGGTCCGACGTTCGGGCTTGATATGGCGCTCGGCATGAAGGTCGCTTTTATTATCACGGCACTGTGGTGGGTCGCATTCACGGTTCCTCTTGCGCGGAACGTGAAGCAAACGCACTTCAAAACGCGCGAGAGAGCCCTGCTGAAAAGCACCTTCGCAAGTCTTGCGTCGACCGTGAAGAACATCATGCACGACAAGCGCCTGCTGTTCTTCCTGATCGCGTTCTTCTTCTATATCGACGGCGTTCATACGGTCATTAAAATGTCGACGAGCTACGGAACCGAGTTAGGTATCGATTCGACCCAGCTGGTCTTGGCGCTGCTCGTTACCCAATTCGTGGCGTTCCCTTCGGCGATCGCGTACGGAAAGTTGGCGAAACGATTCGGTACGAAGAACATGTTGATGGTGGGCGTGGTTGCGTATTTCTGCATCGTTATGTTCGCTGCGTTCTTCCTGAAGACGGCGACGGAATTCTGGATCCTAGCGATCTGCGTAGGCCTGTTCCAGGGCGGTATTCAGGCGCTTTCGCGTTCGGAATACGGAAAGCTCATCCCCAAGGAAAAAGCGAACGAATACTATGGGTTCTTCGATATTTTCGGAAAGTACGCAGCGGTCATGGGTACGTTCCTGGTGAGTCTGTTCACTCAGATCACGGGAAATGTTTCGTATGGCGTGCTTTCGATCGCAGTATTGTTCATCGTTGGCTTCCTGTTCTTGCGCGCTATGCCGAAAAAGGACTAGAGATATTGTTAACCTTAGTTATCTTTCGGTATGATGGCTCCGAAAGAACGAAATGCTCTATCGGATGCAGGCCGATTCATGCGAACGTCGTTGCGCTTGATGCAGTGGCTGTGCGAACGCCGATGTGCCGATATGCGCGGGGAGCGCAGGGTGCGCGAGCGGTGTTGCGGCGAAGCGAATGCGCGAACACCGCCGTGCTTGGCGCACGCGCGAACACCACCGCACCTGGCGCACCATCGCGCCTAGCGTAACGCGAGCGGGATGTCGCGACGGCCCGATAGAGCAGAACTAAGGCAGGCATGTAATGAAGTATTTAGATGGGCATGTGACGGTTCTGGCGGGATATGGCTTTGGCGATCAGGGCCCGTACCTGCGATTCAATGATATTGATGCGCAAACACAGCATATTGTCCCCGTCGTGGGGAAGACCTTCTCTTTGGTGCGTCAGTCGCGCCGGTTCTGCACGGGGCGATTCGATCTGCGAACATTCCAGCGAGAGGTCTGTCCTTTGAAGGTGGAGCTTTTGCCGACCGAGAAGGATGAAATGTGCCCTGCGTGCAGAGAGGCGACGGGTTTCAATCCGTCGTTCTATTACGCGGAGACCATTTCTCCGCAGCAGCGTGAATACAATCAGACGCCGCATTTCGTGTATTTGGCATATTTTTCTTCCAGCCATATAAAAGCGGGCATCTCGTCAGAAACGCGCGGTATCGAACGATTGCTCGAGCAGGGTGCTCGCGTGGCATGTATCGTCGGTCGGTTCGCGGACGCCGATGATGCACGTACGCTCGAAGCTGCCTTGTGTGCGCAGGCGGGCATACTGGAAACGATGCGCGCATCGCTCAAGGCGCGGTTGCTTGCTGAAGAGAAGTTCGATCCCGCGCAGGCTGCGATGGTTCTGACGCAAGAGATGCAGCGCTTGGCTGGCATCGAAGCGGTGGCGCAGGAGGGGTTCGCGCCAGAAGATATTCAAGATCTTTCCGCATGTTACTTCGGCGGCCCTTCGCCCGATGTGAGCGAACTTCAGTTGCCAGAGGGTCACGAAGGCGAATGTGCGGGAACATGCATCGGCATGGTGGGTGGTCTGCTGGTGCTGAAACAGGGCGCGTTCTCATACATCGTATCGCTCAAGGAATGGGAATCGCACGTGGTCGACCTATATGAGGACGAAGTGCGTTTCGTGTTCGATTCGGTGCCACAGCAGGCATCGTTGTTCTAGGGCCGATTGCGGCTGAGAGGCCCTACCTAGCCTCAAGGACCCGTAGTGCAAGGCTTAGGGCGCTTGTTGCATTCGCTGCGGAAGCGGACGCAACGACGAGTATTCGGTACCATCAAAAAGCGCTCCGTGGATCTATCTACAGAGCGCTTTAGTGAGTGCGGTTGTTCGAACACGATGGCGGAGGTCCGCATTCGCACATGCGGGAGTTGGCGGATGCGCAGATCGGCGAGCGTCGGCTAGTTCTGCAGCAGCGCTGCGATGCGTCCGATCAGCAGCTCGAAGCTCACGCCGCGATCCATGAAGTTAGGCTGTTTGCTCGAAACGATCATGGCGTCATGGGTCAGCTCACCAGCGAATTCGACCGCTTCTTTGAGCGTGCGTCCCGCCATGATGGCTGCCAACAGGCAGGAACAGTATAGGTCGCCCGTGCCGTGCAGCATGTAAGGCAAGTATTCATTTGATGCCTCGAATGGTTCGATGTTCACGCCGGCAGCGAAGTTACGGATGATACCGTCGTCGCGCTGAACGCCCTTGAGCACTACGTTCTTGGCACCTTTTGCGATCAGGGCGTCGATGATGCGCTTTGCTTCGTCGTCGCTGATGTTGGTACCTTGCCACTCTTCGCCTAAGATGATGGCGGCCTCAGTCAGGTTAGGAGTCAGAATATCTGCTTCGCAGGCGAGTTCTGCCATCGCGGCGCACAGTTCTGGGGTGTAGGTGGGGTACACCTTGCCATGATCGGCCATGACCGGGTCGACCACACGCAATGCCTTGGGGTGGTGTTCGTACAAGCTGCGGATGATGTCGACCTGTTCGGGAGCACCTAAAAAGCCCGAATAGATGGCGTCGATTTCGACATTGATGTTCTGCCAAGCAGCCAGATAGTCGTTCAGGATGTCGGTCGTGTCATGCATGTACCATCCGGGAAAGGCGGTGTGGGACGAGAACAATCCTGTAGGCACTGGGCATACGTCGCATCCGCCCGCGGAGACCACGGGGATGGCAACGCCAAGCGAGCATTTGCCGTACCCGCACAGATCGTGCACCGCTGCAACGCGGGGGATATAGTCGGGTTGGGCACTGCGGTCGTACAAAACGCCTTGCGTCATTTCGTTTCTTCTTCCTCTTCAAATTTCCAATCATCATCGGGCTTATTGCCGCGATCCTTGAATGCGGCACGTGTTCGTCGCTCCAAAATGGCGGCGACCACGGTGGACACCACCAAAAAGACCAGGACAAGACAGCCTATTCCCTGGTATGTTTCAAACAGAAAGTGATATAGTGCATCGAAATCCATATGTTCCTCTTGCGTTTCTGTTCATTGCGCGACCCTTGGGGTAACGGCGCTGAAGGACAATGATAAAGAGTATACTAACGCTACCGAAAACCTTCGGGAATTAACTAAGTAATAACGTACGTCGAAAGGGCAGTCATGCTAGACATCCGGTTCGTTCGTGAACACCTTGATGAAGTTGCCGTGGCAATGGGAAATCGTAACCATTCATGGGACTCTCGCTATTTTCAGGAATTGGATGAATCGCGCCGCTCACTGATCGCTCAAGAAGAAGAGCTGCTCAACCAGCGCAATGTTCTTTCGAAGTCCATCGGTAAGCTGATGGGCGAAGGCAAGAAGGATGAAGCCGAAGCTGCTAAGGCGCAGGTCTCTGAACTGAAGGAGCGCATCGCGGAATTCAGCGCGCAGCGCAGCGATGTTGAGGCGAAGCTGAACGATATCCTTTTGGGTACGCCCAATATGCCCGCCGATTCTACTCCTATCGGTAAAGACGAAGACGACAACCCGGAAGTGCGCCGTTGGGGTACCCCACGTGATTTCGCGGCTGAAGGTATCGAAATGAAGCCCCACTGGGACCTTGGCGCCGATCTGGGCATCATCGACGCTGAGCGCGCCGTCAAGCTGGCGGGAAGCCGCTTTGTGCTGCTGGGTGGTTTGGGTGCTCGTTTGGAGCGCGCCCTTATCAACTTCATGGCCGACACGCATGCATCACGTGGGTACAAAGAATGGTGGTGCCCGGCGATGGCTAACGCCACCACGCTTACCGGTACTGGCCAGTTGCCCAAGTTCGAGGACGACCTGTTCAAGACTAGGGAGGGCATGTACCTCATTCCAACCGCAGAAGTCCAGTTGACCAACATTCATTCGGGCGAAGTGCTGGATGCGGCCGATCTGCCGCTCAAGTACTGCGCATTCACTCCATGCTTCCGCGAAGAGGCGGGTTCTGCCGGTCGCGATACGCGCGGTCTTATCCGTGTCCACCAGTTCGACAAGGTCGAAATGGTGAAGTATGCGAAGCCGGAAGAGAGTTACGACGATCTTGAGGCGATGGTCGAAGATGCAGAGAACATCTTGCAGCTGCTCGGTTTGCCGTACCGCGTCATCTCGCTGTGCACGGGCGATATCGGATTCTCCGCCGCTAAGACGTATGACCTGGAAGTATGGCTGCCTTCTTACAACGCTTACAAGGAGATCTCTTCGTGCTCTAACTGCGTTGATTTCCAGGCACGCCGTGCAGGTATCAAATATCGCGACCCCGAGAACTTCAAGGGAAGTCGCCTGGTTCATACCCTCAACGGTTCCGGCTTAGCGGTCGGTCGTACGATGGCTGCTGTTCTGGAGAACTACCAGCAGGCCGATGGCTCCATCAAGGTACCTGAGGTCCTGGTTCCTTACATGGGCGGCATCGAGGTCATCCGCTAAGGAACCTGCGGATCCCGTACGCGTATGGCCGCACGAGACAAACATAAACGCCCGTCAGTTGCGGGCAAGAAAGTCGTCGCATCCAAAGAGCCCTTTGTAGGGGGCTCTTTGGATGTTGGCGCTCCAACGCAGGCATCAAGTGAATCTTCGCTCCCGTCTTCCGATGCATCTGGCCAAGGGGTCGATCAGTCCCGCATCGCCACGAAGGGCTCGGCGAAAACAGGGACGCCTCGCAAGCAAAGTGCGCCGAAAAGCGAAGGAAAAGGGGCGCGACGCAGGCCCTTTGCCGCTAAGGGGTCGAGTGAGAACACGGCGGTTGCCACTTCATCGGATGGTGCAGCGAAAACCGCCGTGCCCCGAAAGAAATCGGCGCGTAAAGGCTTGTCGCGGCGGTTCCTGATCGCCTCTCTTTCGGTCATAGCGGTCCTCGTTATCGTGACGAGTGTGCTCGCGTGGAACCATTGGCTGCGCTATGACGATGCAGCGGATATTCAGGGCACGTGGGTCATCGATGGAAGCCAGGACGTTATCACGATCACTGGCACCGATATGGTGATGACCGCAGAGGTCTCATATCCGTATGCTCTTGATACTTTCCATAAAACGATATCGTTCTCGTTCGAGCAGTACAGCGGCAACGGTTCCTATGCGTTCTCGCCTGAGCGCGATACGCTGGTCATCACGGAAACCGATGCCGATACGGGCGAAAAAGTGTCCACTAAACTAGTCAAGCAGTAGCGTGGTGAAGTAATCGATGACTCCGAACGCCTCTGAGCCTTTGTGTGTGGAATCCATCCGTGTTCGCGCCGATCGCATAGAGATCAAGGTGGGTGTTCAAAGCGAAAGGTATGCCTATACCGATGCGGTGCTGATGCGGCGGGTCCTGGAAAACTACCCGAGCTTGGCTTTGCATGCGTGCCGCAACCATAAAGGCACGCTGTTCTCCGACGTCATGAACAACACAGCGGTGCCTCATCTGCTCGAGCATATGGTGGTCGACGGACAGACCCGTGCTGCGAGGGATGAGCAGCGTATTTTTACGGGAACGACGCAGTGGGATGTGCATGATCCCCTAAAGGCCCACGTGGTGGTTTCCTATGAAGATGATCTGGTGGCGCTTCGCGTTCTGAACGAATGCGTGGCATACCTGAATGAGATACTAAGCGAATTGCGGGGATAGTCGTGCGGGCGATCGAGTAAGAAACGCCTGTAGGAAAGGATATATATGAACGTAGTGATTCTTGCAGGTGGGCATGTAGCTGATGAGGCCCGTAACGCGGCGTCGCGCAAGGAAACCGAAGCTATGGCGGCTGCTCTGACCAAGGGAGAGCATCAGGTAGATGTTATTGATGCTTCTCAAAATGTGGTCGTGTCTTTACAGACGCATCGCCCGGATATTTGTATCATCGCGCCTGACGCGTGCGGTGCCGATGGAGCTTTACAGGGGATGCTCGACCTTCTGCAGGTTCCCCACGTAGGATCAGGTTCGCAAACGTGCCGTATCGTTCGCGCTAAAGACGCGGTGCCGTTCGTGGCTGCTCGATGCGGTGATGCTTCGGGTGACGAATTATCGTTCGAACCCTTGGCGAGCTTCGTTGTTTCCCAAGCGTTATACCAGGCGAACGGAAGTGCACTTGTGGCGGCATTAGAGCAGCGTGTTCCCGGTGGCTATCCCATGGAGGTATGCTCGGAAATGGAACCGAGTGTTCTGGTGAGCACCGAAGACGAATTAAGTAATGCGCTTTCTCGAGCCACGGCGCGGGGAACTGCTCTGGTGCGCCAGTGGGTCGAAGGAGTTGCGCTGTCGGTGTGTGTATTGGGAACAGGATGGGACGCACATGTGCTGCCGCCTGTTGAGGTAGTGCGTCAGGACGCTGACGCCACTGCGAGCAGCGATGGATCCGCGACCGCAGCCGCTTTCCTGCCAGGATATGATCTCTTCGCGCCGGTGCGACAGGAATCGCTTTCTTCTGATAAAGGTGTTGCTCAGGCGATCCGTTCGGAAATCGAGCGCGTGGCGTTCGATGTGTGCTTAGCGCTCGGAGCACGTGACTGCGCGGTGGTCGAACTGATATGGGATGGTGCTCAGGTTCGTTTCGTCGACATCGATTGTGTGCCTGAAATGAGTGAAGGCTCGGTGTTCAGCGAGGCATGCAAGGCGGCCGGGCTGTCTATTGAGGGCGTCTTGGACCGCTTGGTGTCGCTGTAGGGATTATATTTCGTCTTGGCAACAAGTCGCATATAGCGAATGTTCTCGCCAGATGAAGTGGGGTAGCAACGTATAATGAACTCACCATAGTTCAATTATCGAAGGTGGAAGGGTGTTCGTTATGGGACGATTCGCTACATTTATCATTGGTGCAGCGGCAGGTGTTGCTGCGGGACTTTTGTTGTCGCCACGTACGGGCGCGGAAAATCGCGCTAAGATCTCCGAAACGCTAGGTGAAAAAGTCGTAGTTCCTGAAAGCGTTCAGGAAAAGGCGGGTCAATTAGTTGACGCTGCTGCGACCACTTCTACGAAGGTCATCAATACAGTCGTTGATAATGGCTCCGATGCGTACAAGGCAGTAACCGCACGCGTGTATCAGGCTGCTCCTGCTGCTCAGGCATTCAGCGATAATGGCGATGAGCTTCGCAAGAAGATCGACGCTGCACGTGAGCGCATCGCGACCCAGGTCGCCAAGAACGCTGAAGCTGCTCGTGATGCTGCAGTGGATAAGGTTCCCGTAGTTATCGATGCTGCTCAGGGTGCTGCGCAAGGTGTTAAGGGTGCCGCTCAGAACGCATCGCAGGCAGTTGCAGGCGCTGCATCGACCGCTAAGGATACGGTGACCGATGCGGCAAACGCGCTGACTTCGAAGATCTCCAACAAAGATTCCGAATAAACGCGGACGAATACCCCTTCGTAATGCGCTGATGCAAAAAAGCGCGCTCGATACCAGTGGCGGCGAAAGTCGCCACTTTTTTATGTAAAAAGTTACAAAACCCGAACGATTCCACGAATAGCAAGGTATCGTGGCGTATCTGATGAAAAATATGAAATGACGCAAGGTCGGCCAAGGGTTCGCATTGCGCGGTGCTGCTCTGGAGCGAGTGCCGCCGTATTGGTGGGATGTGGCAGGCGTCATGATCGTAAGGCGAAGTGTAGGTGACGATGAAAAAAGAGTCGTATCGGGTAAACGAATTAAGAAGATTGCCCGTTCATGAGATGCGTAAGCCCAAGAAGCGCATCGGTAAGGTCCACTCATTCATATTTCACCCCCACAAGCGTCGTCTTGTCGGCTTTACGGTAAAGCGGCCCGATATTGCTCTGATGATGCACCGCCCCGAATTATTCGTCGCGTTCGATCGCTTCGATATCAAAGAAGGGGTCATCCTCATTGATGAGAGCAAGGAATCAACGGGGCAGGCGGCCTGCAAGCGATTAGGCATCAAATGGGACGAATGCGTTATGTGGCAAGGTCTTCCCTTGCTGACTGAAGCAGGCGATGCTTTTGGATTCGTAGGTGACGTGCGTTTTCGCACGAGCGATGGTCTTGTCGAATCTCTGCTAGTAGATCGCGGTGCATCCGCGGAGGCATTGCTTGGGACCACGGAAGTTCCCGGAGAATACATCAAGGGCTTTAAGCTGGGTGTGGGTGCAACGCTGACCGCGACCGACGACGATGATTTTCTCCGTGGCGCCATTATCATTGCGCCTGAAGCGCTCGGCTTGGATGCCGAAGGTGGGCTTGCTCAACGAGCGGGCGAAGCAAGCGCTGTCGTAGGCGATAAGGTTGCCAAGGTGGTGGATAAGGCGAAGCCCACTGCTACCCATCTTGCGCAGAAAACCGAAAACGCCGTCAATAAAGGCGCTCAAGCTGCGGGAGAGCAGATCTCAAAGACAAAGGGTATGTTCGCCGCTTTTAAGCAAGAATATCAACGTGCGCTTGATGGTGGTGAAGGCGGATCGAAGGAGCCGGATCGAACTGCCCCTCAAGTGGCGGACGAGAACGCGCCAAAAGCCAAAGGCATGTTCGCTGCCTTCAAAGAAGGATACAAGCAGGGACGTTACGACGAAAAGGATACGAACTAGATGAATTCAACTAATGAAACGGTGAAGGTGTTTGGGCACGAAGTAAAGAAAGCAGATGTTTTCAAGTTATGTGGCTTGATTGCCTTTGGGATCCTTATCGTAGTCATTGGCTGGGCACTTTGGCCGAGCCTCTCTCAGGTATTCGAACCCAACGGTGTTGATCGTGTGATCGAAAGCATTCAGAGCCAGGGTGCCGTGGGTGTTCTAATGCTGCTCGGTTTGCAGTTCCTTCAGGTCGTGGTCGCCTTTATCCCGGGCGAGGTGACGCAGGTGGCGGCTGGTATGTTGTACGGCCCGTGGCTCGGATCGCTTCTTATCCTTGTGGGATGTTTTTTCTCAAGTGCGATCATCTATCAGATCGTACATTTCCTGGGAGCGCCGTTCGTTCGCGATATGGTGAGCAAGGAACACTTGGAAAAGTTCTATGAATTTGAGAAGTCGGGCAAGCTGACCGTTGTCGTCTTCATCTTGTTCTTGATCCCCGGCATGCCCAAGGATGTATTCACTTACTTGGTTCCGTTGACCAATATGCGCTTACGTACGTTCCTGATCGCTACGACCGTTGGACGTATTCCGGGTGTTTTGGTGTCAACGTATGCTGCAGCAGGTCTTGCTGAAGGACAGATCACAACGAGCTTGATCATTTTCGGAATAGCGGCTGTTATTGCTATCCTGGGTATTGTGTTCCGTGATCGCATTATGAAAGCCGTGGGAAATACCGGCGGATTCCATCGAGCACGAAAGCGTAGCGAAGCGCAAGAGATGGGTGACGAAGCTTCTTCCGATGCTGTCGTGGATACCAAAGCTAGTGCTGAAGAGGAGAAATAATAGAGATAGGGCAACGCGCGGATGACGCATCCTTTCGGTGACCTTATATGCGTTACGAAAGAATGACGACTGTGTTCGATGCGTAATTTGGTGGTTATGCTTTGGGATGACGGACAATGGTAATAGGGGGAGGCGCTACCGTATGAGTGACTCACGGGAAAAAGACCCACATATTTCTGAGCAGTGCGATGCGGATCAGCAGACAAGCGCCCAGCAGCAGACAGATACCGCCGATAGGCCAGGTGCTGATGTATCGCAGTCGGACTTCAGAAATACGGTGCGCGATGATGCGCTCGCTGCAGCGGAAAAAGGATTAGAGGCGGCTCGTGCGGCGTTGGCCGCAGCAGAGAAGCGTCTTGCTGAAGCGCAGCGTGAAGCGGCTTGCCGACGTGCGGAAAAGAGCGATCCGTCCAATGCGATCCCGGTCGAGCCAGCGGAAGGCTCGCCGCAGCGCTCGGAGGCGTGCGCAAACACGACTTATGATTCTTCGGCAGGGTCGTCGGTGCCGATGGAGCCCCCGGTGGTGGTTGAACCAATGAGTGCAGCTGTAACGCTGGCCGATCAGTCGGCTGATGCCACGATGACGACCGAGCAGCCGACGGTCGAGCAGCCGACGGTCGAGCAGCCGACGGTCGAGCAATCGCCAGTGGGGTATGCGGTCCCTCAGGGCGCTCCCCAAACACCGGCGAGCGCGCCATATAGTTATTCCAGCGCACAAGGTCCATGCCCGGATCAGCGAACTGCGCAAGGGTGTGCGACACAAGGGTATGCATCGCAGAGTCAGCCGGGTGCGTGCTCCCAAATGCCGCCGAACCAGGACGGTGCGGGGTCGTTTTCGCAGTCGGGTGCTCCATCAAGTGCTTATCAGCAGCCCTATCAGGCGTATCAGCCTCAAGGTCAGCCAAATGCGAATCAGGCGTATGCGCCATACGATACGACGTATCAGCAACAGAGCGTTCCGCGGCAGCCGCCGGTTCAGCCTCATTATGCGCCGCCGCTCGCATCGCGTGATCATGTAGCAGCGGGGCTCCTTGCTATTTTCCTAGGCGGATTCGGCATTCATAAGTTCTACCTGGGATATAACACGCAAGGGTTCATTATGTTGGCGCTTGGTCTCATTGGTGGGGTACTGTCATTCGGTCTTGCCCTAGGCGTTGTGTGGATCATCGCCTTCATCGAAGGCATCATTTACCTGGTGAAGCCGCAAAGTGAATTCGAACGAACATACATATATGGCAAGAGAGAGTGGTTTTAGCACGAGGGGTCTTGAGTTGAACGCCCTTACGCTATAATGGACTTTGTACGTGCATATTCATGCCATAAGGAGGAATACCATGCCCACCATTACTCGTGATCAGGTTAAAGTTCCTGCAGACGTAATGCCTGAAGCTCGCGAAACTTACATTGAGAACTACATGAAGGCGACCCGCGGCACGGGACGCTTGATGCTTTTTGCATGCGATCAGAAGATCGAGCATTTGAACAAGGACTTCTACGGTGAGGGCATTGATATCTCCGATGCTGAACCTGAGCACTTGTTCGAGATCGGTTCTCAGGGAACCATTGGTGTTCTGGCTGGCCAGCGTGGCTTGGTTGCTCAGTACGCTGCTGATTATCCCGAGATCAACTACCTCATCAAAATGAACTCCAAGACCAACCTGGTCAAGGGTTCTCAGGACGATCCCTACAGCCCTCAGCTCTATGATTTGGAAGCTGTTCTGGCAATGCGTGAAGCAGGCGTGAACATCGTCGGCTTGGGCTACACCATTTACTTGGGTTCCGAATACGAATCAACCATGATGGCTGAAGCTGGCGAACTTATTGCAGAGGCTCACGCAGCAGGCTTGCTGGTCGTTCTGTGGATCTATCCTCGTGGTAAGGCTGTCACCGACGAAAAGGATCCCGATCTGATCGCTGGCGCAGCGGGCGTTGCTCTGTGCTTGGGTGCGGACTTCGTTAAGGTTAACCCGCCTCACGAGGCCGATGGCAAGACTTCCGCTGAAGGTCTGAAGATCGCTTCTATGGCTGCAGGTCGCACCGGTTTGGTATGTGCAGGCGGCTCTAAGGCAGATGCTAACGAGTTCCTTACTAACCTCTACGATCAGATCCATGTTGGCGGTTGCTGCGGTAACGCTACGGGCCGTAACATTCACATGCGTTCCACCGAAGAGGCGATTCGCCTTTGCAATGCGATTTCCGCTATCACGTTGGGCGACTGGAGCGTCGAAGACGCTGAAGCAGTGTTCCGCGGCGAAAAGGAATTTACGCTGTAACTTATTGGCGCATATTCTCAATATGAAGAAAGGCTCCGGAACGATCCGGGGCCTTTCTTTGTGTTGCGCGTGTTCTGTGTGCACTTTATTTGAGGTTCTTTTCATATAAATGTGATGGGTTGCCGACCACAATGGCTCTTACGTAGAAATGCAGGGGGCGCCTATGGTCGTGCTGGTAATTGCGGTAGCGCTGTTGTGCATGCGTATTCACTGTCGAGATATGAGGGAGCGTTTGGTGTATGGCACAGATGTGCTGCTGCTCATTGCGCTTCGTCTTGTGGTGATGGGCACGGTTGTGCTTGCTCGGATTCTCGGGGGAGCGAATGCTGTTTTCGGGCTGACGTATGAGCAATGGGGAGCGCGTGCATTGCTTGAGTCGCTCGTGTGGGCGGCTGCGATTTCGGTGCTCTTGTGGGTGATTGGTTACCTGGTAACGCGCGTTCGGTCGTTGTCGACGAGCGCCATAGGGGCAGGGGATATTCAACTCTATTTCGCTTGTGGCTTGTTTCTGTATCCACTGGAATGCATCGCGCTGGTGTATGCATCGGCTCTCGTAGGGGTGGTTCTTGCGATTATTGCGAAGGTGAGGAATCGGGAGAATACCTTTGCGTTCGCTCCTGCTATCGTGTGGCCGTTTCTGCTGTTGGTTCTCTTAAAGAGGTTTTGATCAGCATTAGTAATTCCAGGCCAGGCGCGCTTTTGTCTTATAAGTCTCAGCGCGTGGATGTTGAAATTAAAAAAGCTTGCCACGAAGTGACAAGCTTTGAGTGTAACTGGTGCCCGAGGCGGGATTTGAACCCGCACGTCTTTCGACAACGGTTTTTGAGACCGCCGCGTCTGCCGTTCCGCCACTCGGGCGCAGAACTGCATTATACCTAACTTCTACAAAAACGCCAATAAGAATAATATTGCCGTGATCATGCGTCATAATGGGAAGCCAAAAAAGCTTTGCTGATCGAGCATGACTGCGATCTGATCGAGGTTCAGCTCTCCCATCAGGCAAAAGCCGTGCAAGCGCGTAAAGGAGACATTTCAATGATCAATGAAACTATGTATGGGCTCGGTGCCGAACCATCCGCTATTCGTGAACTGTTCGCCTACGGCCTTGCCCGTAAGGCAGAGATCGGCAACGATAAAGTGTTCGATTTCAGCATCGGTAACCCAAGCGTTCCTGCTCCGGCGAAGGTGGCGGAAACCATGCATGAGCTGGCGGACATGCCCCCCGCAGAACTGCACGCATATTCGGCGGCGTCGGGTCTTGATTCGACAAGGCAGGCTATCGCGAACAACCTGAACAAGCGCTTCGGAGCGAACTATGCATCGGATGATCTGTATCTTACGATGGGTGCCGCAGCATGTCTTTCCGCATGCATTCGTGCAACGGTCGATCCTGGTGATGAAGTGATCGTCGTTGCCCCATATTTCCCGGAATACCGCGTATGGATCGAAGCGGCTCATGGTGTTTGCGTTGAGGTCCCCGCTCGTACGGACAACTTTCAGATCGATTTAGACGCGCTTTCCGCGGCCATTTCGGCGCGCACCAAGGCTGTGATCATCAATTCGCCCAACAACCCCGTCGGTGTGGTGTACACGCGTGAAACGCTCGAGGGGCTTGCTGCGTTGCTGAACAAGAAAAGCGACGAGCTCGGTGCGCCTATTTTCCTTATTTCCGACGAGCCCTATCGCGAATTGGCATATGACGACATCGAAGTTCCTTGGGTTCCTGCGATCTACAACAATACGCTGGTGTGCTATTCGTGGTCGAAGTCGCTTTCCCTGCCGGGTGATCGTATTGGATACGTGCTGGTTCCTGGTGAGGTGAACGACGCTGATCGCGTGAGGAAAGCGGTTGCCGGCGCAGGCCGTTCTTTGGGGTATGTGTGCGCTCCGGTGTTCTTCCAGCGCGTTATTGAAAAGTGCGTTGATGAGCCCACTAACACCGAAGCATATGCTTCAAACCGCGCTTTGCTGACCGAAGGTTTAGACAAGCTGGGATATCGCTATATCGCACCCGATGGCGCGTTCTATCTGTGGGTTCAGGCGCTCGAGCCCGATGCTCAGGCGTTCTCTGATAAGGCGAAGCGTCATGAGCTGCTGCTGGTTCCTTCCGATAGCTTCGGAGTAACCGGTTGGGTACGCGTGAGCTATTGCATTTCTGAAGACACTATTCGCAATTCGATGCCTGCCTTCCAGGCTCTGAAGCAAGAATACGAAGGGAAATAGCGTGGTGGATCGTGCGATCACCGGTGCCATCTTCGATTGTGATGGCACTTTACTTGACGCGCTCGATACGTGGCGCGGGCTAGAGAACATGCTTGCCGATCAGGTGAAGGTAGTGGTGCGTCCCGACGAGCGAAAGCTGTTTACGACGTTTACTATTCCTGAAACTGCGCGCTATTTTCATGAACAGTATGGCTTAGGCGCGAACACTCAAGCCGTGGTGAAGATCATCGACGAATACGTGATGGATTACTACGCGAATCGGGCGGCTCTTATGCCTGGCGTGGGCGCGTTTCTGGAATCGTGCGCGTCGGCGGGAATTCGCATGAGCGTGGCGTCTTCGAGTTGTCCTGCTTATTTGCAGGCAGGACTTCGATGTGCGGGTGTTCTGGATATGTTCAGCTACGTGTTCTCCGTGGAAGACCTGGAGACCTCGAAGCGCGAGCCGCTCATTTATCTTCATGCGCAAAAATCCATGGGTACCGATCTTGCAAGCACGTGGGGTCTGGAAGATTCGCTCTATGCCATGGAAACCCTTCGTAATGCGCAGTTCCCCGTGATCGGCATTTATGATGAAGAGGGCGGCGTGTCGAAAGAGGCTACGTCGGGTATAGCAGATGTAGCAGTGGCGCGTCTCGACGAACTCGAAGTGCGTCAGGGCATGCTGGTGCGCAAAGGATAGACCCGCCGAGTCCGCCGGGTCCGCACGCCGCCGCGCCGCCGGGTCCGCCGTGGACCAATGTCATCAAGACCCGTTGAAGCCCGTGCCCGTCGTCACCAAACTGCTGCTGGGGAGGGATGCGGACCAATTTGCTGCGGAGCGGTAGCCGCGTTCGGTTCAGCGCGGGCTCGCGATGGTTAGCGCTGCATCATTTCGCCGACGATAAGCGAGTAGAGCCTTCGTCCGCGTTTTGCGGCTTCATCAAAATTGATCGATTCGTTAATAAGGCCAGGTATGACCGACAGAGCACTTAGGTGCCCGATGTCTTCAGGGGTGTAATTGCGGGCGGTGTATCCCGAAACAGCCAGCAGTAATTCGCCGCGTTGCTTTGCGTGGAAGTAATGCTGGAGCCCTTCGTTTACCGAAAGAATGGTTACAGCGCGCTCGTCTGCTGCGCAAGGAAGGAATTCCCCTTCTTCGACTCCATGCTCGATCACCTTGACGAGTGTGTTGTAGAACGCTGTATAACGCTCGTAGAACTCCATGAAGTTATCCGGATCGTTATGTACAGCGCTCTCCATCTCGATGAAATCGAGCGGAAGCTCGCATTTTTGCGCAACGTCTTGAACAATCAGCGCATAGAGCTGTTCAGTGCGGCTCGAGGACAGGTGCGAAAGATCATTGAACGAGGGAATGGGGATCTCGGGGCGGAACAGCTCCGCCAAGATAGCCGCCTTCGAGGGAAAGTAGTAATACAAAGAAGAGGGGTCGATTCCCATTCGACGGGCCACTTCGCTCATGGATGAGTTCGCATAACCCTTTTCGCGGAACAGATCGATCGCCGTGGTGATGATTCCATCACGGGTGGCGGACCGGTTCGAGTGGGAAGTGCGACGGGCGCGTGCGGGGGAGCGGTCGAGGTTGCGTTCGGTGTGATTATCGGTTCGGTGCGGCATAAGGTAGCTGTTTCCTTCGCTGAGGTGGGGGATTGCTCCATAATTCTATCAAGGACCGCTGATGAAACGGGTGTTCAAGTTGCTGAGCATGTATTGGTTTTGATGTAGTGAATCATTTTTTTGGCGCAAGAATACCGCAGTGAGGGTAGTATCACAGAAAGGGAATTGATAGAGAACACACTTCGATTCTTATGTGTTATTCGATTGAAAAGAAGGTGGAGCACCATGGACGCAAAAGTGTATGAATTACTTAACGATCAGATCAACAAAGAGCTCTATTCGGCTTATTTGTATGTTTCATTCGCGGATTACTACGAAGAGGAGGGTCTGTCCGGTTTTGCGAACTGGTATATGATCCAGGCAGCGGAAGAGCGCGATCACGCACTGAAGATCCGCGCCTATTTGCATGACAATAGCTGCAAGGTCGTTTTGGGCGCGATCGCTGCTCCGGATAAGACGTTCTCTTCCTACGTCGAGCCTTTGGAGGCTGGGCTAGAGCACGAGAAGTACGTCACGTCGCTGATTCACAATATTTATGACGCTGCTCATGAAGTGAAGGACTTCCGCACGATGAAGTTCCTTGATTGGTTCATCGAAGAGCAGGGCGAAGAGGAGGCAACGGCTGAAGATATGCTCACCAAGATGAAGCTGTTCGGCTCTGATTCCAAGGCGCTCTATGATCTGGATCAGGAATATGCTGGCCGCACCGCAACGCCGGCTGCTGCCGAATAAGTGGCCCAGGGGTTTTCGGGAACGGTGCGAGTTGTCTGTGCCGTTCCCGATGCGTTTGACTTTGATGGGCTGGTGTCTGCTCGTTGCTCCTGCTGGCGCCACGCTTGGTTTGCTCATCGGTTCTGCTGGCATCACGCTTGGTTTGCTCGTTGCTCATCAGCGATGTCTACTGCACACTTTGTTCCACTGGAATGGCGTTTGCGCAAAAAAATCAGTGCATTTTGGCAATTATTTTTGGTTTTTGATGATTTTTCCGATTGCCATCCCCGCGCAAAGTATCTTTCAGACGTTCCAGAGCGCAGTTACACCCCAAATCGTAATGATTTGGGGTGTATTTTGTTCTGACTTGAAAAGCGAGTCGTCGAAAAACGAAAATAATTGCCAAAACCACCCTAAAAATCTACGCAACCGTTTCGGAAGGGCCCGGCTTCAGGTATCAGCTCGGGACGAGAAGCTACCTCAGCTGATCAGGCCGCGTTCGACCTCTGGCGCGCACGGTCACGTTCAGTCCTCTGGCGCGCACGGCCGCGTTCGACCTCTACCTTGCGCGTTATTCGCCCTGTCTGTTCAGCGGCGTTCCATGCCCAGGTTGCGTTCGGGACTCTGACCCGCGCGGTGCACGTTCGTTCCGCCTGGTCGCCCGCGCGGCTTGCGCTCGCTTCGCCCAGTTGCCCACGTGGTGCGCACCCGCCCAGTCGCTCGTGCCGTGTACCTGGTAAGCTCAGTCGTTCGCGCCGAGAACCGCATTCATGATGGTGGACACGATCGAGATGACGATCGACGCCACGAATCCTGACCCGAAGGTGGCGATCTCGAAACCTACGCCGAACAGCGAGTTCGCGATGGCCGCCGCAAGATAGAGCAAGGCCGTATTGATGATCAAATAGAACACACCCAACGAAATGATCGATATAGGCAACCCGATCAGCTGCAGGATGGGCTTGATAGTCATATTGAGAAGGGCAATGATCAATGCGATCATGAGTAGCGATCCCCAGGCGGCACTAGGGCCAACGATATCTATACCGGGAACAAGCCATGCCGCAACTGCGACTGCGACGAAGATCGCAATGGTGCGTAGGACGAACTGCATTGGGGGACTCCCTTTTTATTCGGTTTATTCGTTTACAATGAACACGCTAACAAAGCGGGGTCCTTTTCGGCAAGTTCCTTTTCGTTTTGTTGCTGGTTAGTAACGATGACCATAGGAAAGAGGCATTGCATGGTCATTACCATAGAGCAGACGATTCGAGCGCACGCGCTGTTCGACAGCGCCACGCCTGTCGTCTTGATGGTGTCGGGCGGTTCTGATTCAACGGCGCTCGCGTATCTCATGAACGATCTGTTCCAGCGCGGTTTAGTCGGTCAGCCGGCGATCTTGCACGTGAACCACCAACTTCGCGGTCGTGATGCCGACGAAGACCAGCAGTTCGTTCAAAAGCTGGCCGCTCATCTGGAAATACCGTTCTTCGCATGCGAAATAGACGTCGCAGGTCTTGCGCAGGAAAGCGGCGGTAATGTGGAGGCTATAGGGCGTAGTGAGCGCTACATTGCAGCGCAAGAGGCCCTCGAAAGCCTGTGCCGCCATATGATGGTCCCCATTTCTGAAGGACGCATCGTGACGGCGCACACGCAAGATGATCGCGTCGAGAACTTCTATATGCGCTCTATTGTGGGCACCGGCCCCGGAGGCTTTCGATCCATGTTGTATCAGAACGGATCGATCGTGCGCCCTTGCTTAGACGTTTCGCGAAGCATGCTGCGCGAATATGTGTCAGCGCTCCCCGATGATGCGGTGGTGACCGACGAAGCAGGCAGTCGTTGGCGCGAAGATGCCACCAATGCCCACACCGATCGGTTCCGTGCCTACGTGCGACACGAGATCATCCCTAAGGCGAAAGAGCGAAATGCCCGATTGCTCGATACGCTCTGCCGTTCGATGAATCTGATAGCAGACGAAGACGACTATCTGGATTCCCTTGCACGTGATGCTGCTGAAACGCATCTTGAATGGATCGGCCTACAGCCAGATGGAACGTGCGATGGATGTCGATTCCTGCCCAGCTTCGGAGGCGTGGCGCTCCCTTTGCAGCGACGTGTGGTCCTGGCGGTGCTGGAGACCTTCGTCGGGCGCGATGCGCGCATTGAATCTGGCACCATCGAAACGCTCCTTTCCGCCTTCGATGATGAAGGCGCGCCCATCAGCGGATTCGTTACCAACATTCAGGGAGACCTGGCGGTGAGCGCTAACAAGCAAGGCGTGCGCGTCGAACCAATGGCGGTGTTCCGTGCACGTCGTAAGCCCGATCGCGTAAATCAGAACAAATAAAGTAGCTATAAGGAGACTACATGGAAACTATCACCATTCCAGTTAACGTCATTTTGGCTTCGAAGAGCCCCCGCAGAAAGCAGCTTCTTGAAGAAGCGGGCGTCTCTTTCGCGGTGTTCACTGGATCTTCCGAGGTCGACGAATCTCTCGAGCCCGATCTGCGTGCGCAGCCCGCTGAAGCGGTGAAGAAGCTCGCGGAGCGTAAGGCTGGCGCGGTGGTGCAGGAGATCCTGGCGCAGAACCCCGTGGGACTGGGCATTATCATCGGCGCCGATACGACGGTCGTGCTCGACGGCGAAATGCTAGGCAAGCCCTACAGCGCTGACCATGCACGCGAAATGCTCGGGCGTCTTTCGGGGCGTACTCACGAGGTGATCACAGGCGTGTCGGTCTGGATGGTCCTGCTCAACGAAACCGAAGAAAAGGGCGGCGATGGCAAGGTCTCGTTGGCGTTCCGCTCGTTTTCCGAATCGAGCTTCGTGACATTCAAGGAACTTTCGACCGAAGACATTAACGCGTATGTTGCAACGGGCGAGACCATCGACAAGGCGGGCGCCTACGGCATTCAGGGCAAGGGCGGAAAACTGGTCGAACGACTCGAGGGCGATTTCAATAACGTCGTCGGTTTGCCGGTCGATACACTGCTCAAGAACTTCCCCGACATTCTGAAGGAGTCCATCGAGGCGGAAGTGGTGCCGCAGTCCGACGAAGCGGCTGACGCATAGGGAAACGGTCGAACGTTCTGTTCGTAAAACAAGGCTCCAGGTGTAGATTTACTGCAAAACAAGAGCAAGTGCTGCTCAAATTCAACGAGTTCGGGCTGCTTTTGTTACACTAGGCGTCGTATATACGTGGACTTACTCCGCTTTTAAGCGGGAAAAGAGGCAATCGTGGGTATACATCCCGATTTGGATCGCGTCATCTTTTCGGAGGACGAGATCCATTCGTGCGTTAAAAAGATGGGCGCGCAGATTACAAAGGATTACGCAGGGGAGAGCATCGTCGTTATTTCGGTGCTACGCGGTGCGGCTATTTTCATGGCTGACTTGGTTCGTTCGATCGACCTGCCCATTGAAATGGACTACATGGCCATTTCTTCCTATGGAAACGGCGCGAAGAGCTCGGGCGTGGTACGCATTTTGAAGGATCTTACCTGCGAGATCGAAGGCCGTCATGTGCTGATCGCCGAAGATATATTGGATAGCGGTTTAACGCTGCGCTATCTGATGAATAACCTCGAGTCCCGCAAACCGGCATCGTTGGAAGTTGCGACTTTATTACGAAAGGACACTCCCAACCAGGCGGATATCAATTGCAGGTATATTGGCTTCGAGTGCCCCGACGAATTCATCGTTGGATATGGTCTCGACTATGCCGAGCGATATCGCAATCTACCTTGCATTGGCGTACTGAAGTCAGGACTTATTTCATAAAGAGCACTTGAATGTCCCTTATGAAAGGTAAGGAATAACACACCTTATGGCACAAACTCCCAACCCAAAGAACAGTAAGACCCCAAAGCCACCTCGGCGTACTAATATCGTCACCATCGTCGTGTTCCTCATCATCGGCGTGTTCTTCATGTTCATGATGGCTCGCACGATGACCTCCGCTACTGGGGTAACTCAGACCGATGAACTGGTCACGTCCGAATTCATGCAGGCGGTCGATCAGGGTCGAGTGAGCACGGCGGTATACGACACGGGTTCGTATACGGTAACGGGCTCTTACTATCCCGCGACGACGGCAGGCACGGCATCGGCTGATGCGTTCAACACGGCATTCAATGCGCTTAATTCTCAGCTGGGTACCATGAACGATGGTTCGGGCCGCCTGGATATCGTCAAGACGCAAGAACTCGCGGCGGCGAACCTGGGCTCAGAGCATAACTATACGTGCACCTGGGTAGGACAGGACTCCCTGGGTGAATTGATGGCCGCACATCCCGAGATCCAGTACAGCGTGCGTTTGGCATCGCCCTGGGCCTCCATTCTGTCTTCCATCCTGCCTATTCTGATCATCGCCGGCTTGCTGCTGTTCTTCTTCTCTCAGATGAACAAGGCGAACAATTCCCAGATGTCGTTCGGCAAAGCGAAGGCGAAGAAGTTCGTCGAAGATAGGCCCGACGTCAAGTTCTCCGATGTCGCAGGCGTTGATGAAGCGGTCGAGGAAATGCAGGAGATCAAGGACTTCCTCACGAATCCTGCTAAGTACCAGTCGCTCGGCGCGAAGATTCCCCGCGGCTGCCTGCTGGTGGGCCCTCCGGGTACTGGTAAGACCTTGCTCGCTCGTGCGGTCGCCGGCGAGGCGGGCGTGCCGTTCTTCAGCATTTCCGGTTCCGACTTCGTAGAAATGTTCGTCGGCGTTGGCGCATCTCGTGTCCGCGACCTGTTTAAGGACGCTAAAGAAGCCGCACCGTCCATCATCTTCATCGACGAGATCGATGCCGTTGGTCGTCAGCGTGGTGCTGGCCTCGGCGGCGGTCACGATGAACGCGAGCAGACCCTGAATCAGCTGCTTGTTGAAATGGATGGCTTCGAAGCGAACGATTCGGTCGTGCTCATTGCGGCAACGAACCGTTCTGACGTTCTTGACCCCGCATTGCTGCGTCCGGGTCGTTTCGATCGCCAGATCGTAGTGGACGTGCCTGATGTTAAGGGCCGTGAGAAGATCCTGACCGTCCATGCTGCCAATAAGCCGCTGTCGGACGACGTTGACCTGGCCAGCTTGGCTAAGTTGACTCCGGGCTTCACGGGCGCGGATCTGTCGAACTTGCTGAACGAGGCTGCGATCCTGACGGCACGTCGCAACAAGCACGTTATTTCCAATAAGGAAGTTCAGGATTCCATGGAGCGCGTTATCGCCGGCCCCGAACGCAAGGGTCGTGTGTTGGATAAGAAGACGCGTACCACTATCGCGTACCACGAATCTGGTCATGCGCTGGTGGGTCATCTCTTGGAAGGTGCCGATCCGGTTCATAAGATCTCGATCATTTCGCGTGGTCGCGCGCTGGGCTACACCCTGTCCATCCCTGATGAAGATAAGGTGCTGAACAGCCGCAATGAAATGCGCGATGAATTGGCGGTGTTCTTGGGTGGTCGTGTTGCGGAAGAACTGTTCTGCGACGACATCACGACAGGTGCCTCGAACGACCTCGAGCGCGCTACCAAGATGGCTCGTGCAATGGTCACCAACTATGGCATGAGCTCGGATCTGGGCGTTCAGGTATTCGGTCAGCCGAACCATGAAGTGTTCTTGGGTCGCGATTATGGCAACACTCAGGACTACTCCGACGATACGGCACGTCGCATTGACGACGAAGTGGCGCGCATTATGAAGGAAGCGCACGATCGTGCAGTCGAGATCTTGTCCGCGCGTCGCGATCAGATGGACTTGATGGCAGCTGTATTGCTCGAGCGTGAAACGATCGACGGCGAAGCATGTACCGCGCTGCTTGATAATCGCTGGGATGAGCACCTGCAGAAAGAGCAGGAAGAGGCAGCGGCGAAGCGCGAAGCCGACGAGCAGGCTGAGAATGCGCAGCAGAGCGCTCCGACCGTGCCTACGGATCAGCCCGCTGTTCCGCAAGGCTCACCGGTTCCGATCCCCGCTCCGCAGCCAGTGTCCGCACCGGCTCCTGAAGAGCCAGCGGCTCCCGAGGCTGCACCGCAGGCGGATCCGACGAAAGGCGATGACGCCGCTCCTCGTCCGTAGGATGCGGATCGAATAAAAAACGGTAGCAACTATGCCCCGAGCCATTGCGCTCGGGGCTTTTTGGAGGAAGCAATATGATTTGGCGCTGTGGAACGTACGCATTCGATTCTCGTACCCCGATCATCATGGGGATATTGAACGTTACCCCCGATTCCTTTTCGGATGGCGGGCAGTATGCTTCTGTCGATGATGCCATCGCCGCTGGTCTCAAAATGGTGGAAGAGGGCGCGCTGATCATTGATGTGGGTGGCGAATCGACCCGTCCCGGCGCAGATCCGGTATCGATCGAAGAAGAACTGACACGTGTGGAAGAAGTGGTTCGTCGCTTAGCGGCAGAGCAGGTGTGCGTCAGCATTGACACTCGCCATGCTGAAGTGGCGAAAGCGTGCATTGCAGCAGGCGCGAGCATTATCAATGATGTGACGGGCTTCCGTGATCCGGAGATGGTGAACGTGGCCGCATCATGTGATGCGGGTCTTGTGGTCATGCACATGAAGGGCGACGATCCGCGCACGATGCAGGACGAGCCGCATTACGACGATGTGGTCGCAGAGATCGCTTCCTACCTGGCTGATCAGGCTCATATGCTGGAAGCGGCGGGAATCGATCGCGATCGCATCTGCCTCGATCCTGGCCCGGGATTCGGAAAGACCGCGAAGCAGACCATCGAGCTCATGCGTAACTTCCAAGTGTTCGCTCGCTTGGGATACCCGCTCATGGTGGCGGTTTCGCGCAAGAGCTACATAGGGTACGCCTACCATATCGAAGAGCCGCGCGAGCGCGATGACGCTTCAGCAGCAGAGGCTCTCATGGCATGCGAACTGGGAGCTTCGGTCATTCGAACTCATAACGTTGATCTTACGGTGAAATCACTCGAAGAGAACATGCGCCCTTATACGTTCATCGGTATGGGATGCAATGTGGCGCTCGTTGCCGACGAGGGTGAGGAGCTCGAGGGTAAGAAGGCTATGCTCAATCAGGCTATTTCGGATATGTGCATGCTTCCTGATTCTCAGATCATCGATATTTCGAGCTTTTATGAAAGCGAACCGGCTTACTTCGAAGACCAGGATACCTTTGTGAATGCGGTCGTACTGCTGCGCACCGGTCTGCCTCCGCAAGAACTGCTACGTTACCTGCAGGCAATCGAGACGAGCCTTGGACGCGTGCGCGAAAGGGAGAACGGCCCTCGGACGTGTGACTTGGATATCCTGGACTATCAGGGATACGTATGCGACCACGAGATCCTCACTTTGCCGCATCCCTTGTTGGCTGAACGCGACTTTGTGGTCAAGCCGCTTTTGGAACTTGCGCCGCGTCATGAGCTGGCAAATGGCGTGAAAGTGAATCTCGAATCGGTCTCGGTCGGCAAAGCGTGGCGCTGCTAATGACCGCAGATCAGTTCTGGGATGTGCATTTTTACGAATGCGTTGATTCGACGAACCGTCGGGTGAAAGAGGCGCTCGCCGAAGGAGCTGCTGAAGGGTTCTGCGTTGCCGCGCTGCAGCAGAAAGGCGGCTATGGTAGACAGGGCCGCACGTGGGCGAGTCCGCTCGGTGGATCATATACGTCCTTCGCGCTCCGTCCCAAGGCCCCCTTGGAGCAGGTCCCATTGCTCAGTTTGGTGGCATCACTTGCCGTGTATCGCACGCTGGAGCGTTGTCGCGGCAAGCAGGGGTTGGCCATCAAATGGCCCAACGATGTTCTGTGCAACGGAGGGAAGATAGCGGGCATTTCCCTTGAGGCGACTGCGGGGGGAGTGTGCTTGGGTATAGGTCTCAACGTGTTCCCGTCGCCTGATGCGCAGGTGGTTCCAGGGAAGTATTCGCTGTCCTATATATATGATGATGCGGTGTCGGAGCAGCTCTCTGCTGAACAAGCGGCGCTCATGACCGATCTGCGTTGTGTTCTTCTTGAAGAAGTGCAGAACCACTATGTTCAATGGTGTACCGAAGGGTTCGCTCCCTTTTCGGAGGATTATCGATCTTCCATGGCTTTCTTGGAGCGCTATGCCGCACTGGAGACCATCGATGGCAAACCGTTCGTTGAAGGCGTCATCAAAGGTATCGATGAGAAAGGGTGCTTGCTAGTGCTTTCGACCGATGGCGTAATGCATGCGATGGCATCGGGCGAAGTGCACGTGACTTCGGTCGTATAACGCGTTACATGAAAAGCGCTTTAATGCCGATGAGGATGAGCACGGTGCCGCCGACAATGGTCGCTTTTTCGCCGAGGGCATTGCCGAAGCGCCGTCCGATAAGGAGGGCTATCGTGCAGCAGAGTGCAGTGGTTATGGCGATGATGGAAGCTGCAGGCACCACATCGACCGAAAGAGCGGCAAAGCTTACGCCGACGGCCAACGCATCGATGCTCGTGGCGATGGCCTGAAGCAGGAGAACCGGAAGCGTCAGCTTTTGGTTGGATGATTCGCCGTCGTCTTCATGGAAAGCGTCCCAGATCATCTTGCCGCCGATGAACCCTAAGATCAAAAAGGTCAGAATGCCGGCGTATTGAGATATTACGTCGCTGACTAGGCGCCCGAGGAAGAACCCGATAACGGGCATGAGGCCCTGGAACAATCCGAACGCAAGGGGCATCGCGGCAGGGCGATATTTCGAATTGCCTTGATAGGCGAACGTATTCGATATGGTCACAGCAAAAGCGTCCATGGCTAGCGCCATGCCGAGCAAGATAATTTCTAAAGTGGTCATGTGGGGGCTCTCTTTTCGTACTCGACCAACTATAGGCAATCGGGCGCTCTTTGGGAATGCAACGAGCGCGTTTTTTACAGAACGAGAACTTCGGGGTAGGGGTTCTGCGGTGCAACGTGGGCGCGGATCCTTTGCGCTTTGGCGTACGAGCTGTCTCCTTGGCGCATGTGAGCTGATGCTTGTGAGGATCGTTTATCTTCAGCTCTTTGCGAGGATGTTCTTTCGCGGCTCAAGTTCCTGCCCTTCGCGCGTGCTCCTTTCCTGTTGTATCGAAAAGGAACTAGTATGAACGTGTTAGCAGTAGTAAGGTAGCGGCTGCTTATATGAATCTCTCCCGCCAAAACAGTTCAAGTGAAGTGCGGTTTTTTTTGAAGGAACGGATATGACCGAGCAGTTAGATGATCAGAGCGCGCAGAAAAGCGCGGTGGTGTTCTCGAAGGGATCTTTGCATGAAGACCGTTCGGATCGTCCCCGCAAAGGGGATGAACGTACTGCTCGCATGGGATCGGGCTCTATCCCAAAATTGATCCTGGAATTCGCCATCCCTTCCATCGTCGGCATGCTGGTCAATGGCGCGTACAACGTGATCGACTCGATCTTCTTGGGCCAGGCAATGGGCGAAATTGGTCTTTCGGTCGCAACGGCCGCTATGCCGCTTATGGCCATCTTCATGGCGCTGGGTATGCTTATCGGTAACGGCGGCAATGCGCTGGCGGCACTTCGCCTGGGCGAGGGAAACAAAGATGCGGCGGAAAAGAGCTTGGGTAATACGGTTTGCTTGGGCATTATCGCGGCAATCATCGTGGCGATCCTCGCCAACATCCCGGCGTGCGTTAATGCGCTGCTCGCGCTTTCGAGCGTAACGCCCGAGATCCACGACTACACTTATTCGTTCGTCTATATCATCAGCTTGGGCCTGATCTTCCAAGTCATCGGCATGGGTGTGAACAACTTTATTCGTACGGCGGGTGCGCCCAATCGCGCACTGTCCACCATGCTTATCGGCACGTTTTCGTGCATTGTGCTGAACTACTTGTTCGTCATGGTGCTCGGTTGGGGCGTTATCGGCAGCGCGCTGGCGACCGTGCTCGGGCAGGCCATTTCGTGTGTCTGTGTTCTGTGGTACTTCATTATGACCAAGAACGTCGCGTTCAAATTACGTGCTCGTAACTTGAAACTTGAAGCAGAAGTAGTCGGCTTCATCTTTTCGCTGGGTGCGGCTAGCTGTATTTTGCAGTTGGCGATGTCGCTCATCAACTTCGTAGTGAACTACCTGCTGGTGTTCTATGGTGCTCAGTCTCCGCTTGGCGCTGAAGCGGCTCTTGCCTCTATCGGCGTGGTGCAGCGTTGCGCTATGTTCACCGTGCTGCCCATCATTGGCATTTCGATCGCTATTCAGCCTCTGTTGGGCTACAACTATGGGGCGAGCTTCATTCCGCGCGTGCGTACTACTTTGGGGTATGGCATTCTGTGCGCAACGGTTCTGGGAACGTTCATGTGGGTGCTCATTCATGTGTTCGCATTCGATATCGTCGGGTTCTTCGGTATTCGCGACGACGCGCTGCGTGAGTTCACCGTGTTCGCATTGAATATCCAACTTTTGATGCTGCCCGTCGTAGGGTTCCAGATCGTTTCGTCCAATTACTTCCAGGCGACCGGCCAGCCCATCAAGTCGATCACCCTTTCGCTTACGCGTCAGGTACTGTTCCTTATCCCGTTGCTCATTGTGCTGCCGATCGTGCTGCCCATCATCGCTCCCTCGCTTACGAGTTTGGATGCAATTTATTTCGCAGTTCCTGTATCCGATATTCTTGCGGTCATCACCTCGATCGCGTTCGTCTTGTTCGAGCTCAAGCGCCTGAAAGGCATTGAGGCGGGTACGATCTCGGCGAAATTCGGCAAGAAGAAGGCTTAACGAAAAACATTTTCGTGCGCAAAGCCCTGCTATCATAGAGACTTCCCTCAGACGAGAAAGGATCATCATGACAGAATCGATGTCACATCGAACGAACGGACGAGCTGCGTCGATCGCCTTTTGCGGGCTTTCGATCGCATTCATGGCGGTAGGTGCCTGGATCACTGTTCCCTTCGGGCCCGTGCCCTTTACGCTGCAGACCCTCGCGGTCATGTTCGTACTGTTCGCTCTGTCGCCCAAGCAGGCACTAGCTTCCATCGCGGGTTATCTCATGTTAGGCGCGATCGGCCTTCCGGTCTTCGCTTCCTTCAAGGGCGGTATTGCTGCCCTGGTCGGCCCTACGGGAGGCTTCATCGTTGGCTTTTTGGTGGCCGGCGCGGTCGCCTTGGCTCTTGATGTGCTTTTGAAAGATAGCAAGATCTTCTCTTCCGAAAACGATCGCTCGTTCTTCGGTACCCATATTGCCGCGGGTGTTCTTGCTCGCAACGTTGTTAAAGGCGTTGTTTTCTTGGTGGTGCTGTACCTGTTCGGCTGGGGCTGGCTCATGTATGTGGGCAATTTGAGCCCTGAGGTGGCATTTGCTGCGGCAGTGGCGCCGTTCGTCCTTATCGACGCTTTCAAGATGATCGCTGCAGTATTGCTGGCGCAGGCGGTATCTCGCGTAGTGAAGTAGGCTTCGCGTGACATTGCTGTGTGTGACAGCATCTTCCATACAATGCGAAACGTAGCATATCGCGCACAGTGCGCGATGTTGCACATAAAACAGAACACCCGGAATGTATCGAAGCGTTCCGGGTGTTTTTTCTTGGGGGGGCGGCTTCGCCCTCGGGTGGCGCGCCTTCGCCCTTAAGCCCTGCGTGTCTCGCGCTCCGGGCAACGGCGCTACATCATTGCGGGGAACGTCATGGTGAACACGGCGCCGCCATCAAGGGCGTTCGCGGCTGCGACGCTGCCATCGAAGTCCTCGACGATCTCTTTAACGATAGCAAGGCCGAGTCCTGCACCTCCGCTGTTGCGAGCGCGGGAGGCATCGCCGCGGTAAAAGCGCTTGAATAGCAGCACGGGGTCGATGTCGTGGATGCCGCTACCGTCGTCTTTCACGGCAACGACCGCTTGGTTGCTGATGCCTGAAAGGATCACACGAACATGTCCGCCTTGATCAACATGGCGAATGGCATTGTCGATCAGATTTATGAGCGCCTGCTTGAACCTATCCTCGTTCGCCAGGATGTCGGGAGCCGCTCCTTCGACCGTCAAGGAAACATCTTTGTCCTGCGCGATAGGCTCGAGGATGTCCACCACATCGTGAGCGACCGCTTCAATGTTGAGGCGGGAAAGCGCTGCGCCAGGTGTTCCTTCCTTGGCGTGTTGGAGGGCGAGAAGTCCATTGGTGAGCTTCTTCAGGCGTTCTGCCTCAGTTAGGATGATCTCGCAGAAATGCTCGCGTGTCTGCTGGGGCATATCGGGATCGAGCATTAGTTCGGCGTTTCCGCTGATGGCGGTAAGGGGAGTGCGGAACTCATGCGCAACGTCGCTGACGAAGGTGTCCTGCCGTTCGTTGAGTGCGACCAGTTCGTCGACTCGAGCATCGTAGACATCGATGAAATCCTTGATGTCCTCGGAAAGTTCGTCCGCTTCACGCATCGCGCCGGTCGGAGCGAATATGATCGATTTGTCGCCGGTCTGGTACGAATGCATCTTGCGTACCAGTTCAGTAAGCGGTCGGCTGATGAAGTGCGCGATCAGTAAGCTCAGGAAGTAGCAGACGCAACCCACCGGGATGACAATGAGCATGAAGGCACGAGGAAGCCCGAATGCTATGGTCGCAATGATGATGGTGAGCGCACTTGCAAGCATGGCAAGCAGGGTGGCCAGGAACGAAATATGCGTGAATAGGCGCATGGGTTTCTTTTCCTGGGGCTGTTTGGGAGCAGCGCTGGATTTTGCGCGAGCGCTTGTGGGTTGAGCGGCGAAGGAGGCGCTCCTTTCGCCCGAGGAATACGCATTATTCGCTCGATCTGTTTCAGCGTGCGCGGTATTAACGGTGCGCGTGGTGGGCGCACCGTTCGGCGAAGATGTGGTGTTGCGCGGACGGGCCATGCTGCTCACTTCTTAAAGCGATAGCCGTATCCGCGCACCGTTTCAACCAGTTTGGGATCGTAGCCCGCGGCTTCGATCTTGTCGCGAAGGCGCTTGATATGAGTGTCAACCGTCTTCGTTTCGGTGATGAATTCCCAGTTCCAGGCGTCATTCAGCAGATCTTCGCGCGATACCACCTTGCCGGCGTTGCGCATAAGGCAAGCCAAAAGCTCGAATTCGCGGGGAGTAAGATCGATGGTTCCCTTTTCGCCTTCGGCAACATGGGTGTCTTCGTTGAGAGTGATACCGCCGGCGCTGAGTTCGTTGCCAGAGGCGACATCAGAGCCGTGGCTTCGGCGCAGAAGCGCGCGGGTGCGAGCGAGCAGTTCGCGAACGCCGAAAGGCTTGGCCAGGTAGTCATCGGCGCCCAATTCGAGTCCGACGACCTTGTTCAGCTCGGTATCACGCGCGGACAAGAACAGGATGGGGGTGGACATCTTCGCGCGGATGCGGCGGCATAGCTCGTAGCCGTCGATGCCTGGCAGCATGATATCCAAGATGAACAAATCGAAGTGCTGATCCTCGATCTTCATTAGAGCCTGTTCGCCATCGGAGGCCACCTCGGTTTCGTAGCCTTCCTTTTGCATGGCGTAGCTTACAAATTCTGTGATAGAAGGCTCGTCATCAACGATCAAGATGCGAGCGGGTGTGTTATCCATGAGACCACCTTCTATTGAGTTTATTTACAGGCTACTTGAAGAAAGCTCACGTAGCCTAGGGTTAATAGTATGGTAGCATTCGCACGTAATACATATTTCGAAAGGGACTGTCAGAAACATGTTACTTGCGATCGATGTAGGAAATACCCACACCGTACTCGGTATTTACGACGGTGACAAACTGGTTCATATGTGGCGATTGGCGACGAACGTGGACCATACGAGCGATGAATTACGCATTAAATTGTTCGCGCTCATGATGGCGGAAGGCTTGGAAGATTCGAATATCGATGGTGCTATTTTGGCATCGGTCGTTCCAGCGCTGACGCATAATTGGGAAAAAGCATGCTATAGGTCGTTCTGCGTGGAGGCCATCGTGGTGTCGGTGGCAAGTGCGGGGCATCTTATCAATATCGATGCGCAGAAGTTCCCCGAATTGGGTGCTGACCGCGTGGTCGATGCGGCGGCAGCGAAGAGCCTGTACGGCGCTCCGGTCGTCGTGGTCGATTTTGGTACGGCGACCAATATTGAGATCATCGACAAGGAAGGTGCGTTCGTCGGGGGCATTATCGCGCCAGGCGTGGATTCTTCGGTGCGTTCGCTTTTCGCGCGAGCTGCTCTTTTGCGTTCAGTGGAACTGGAAGACCCAGGCACGGCCTTCGGTTCGAGCACTGCTGAGTGCTTGAAGGTGGGTGTGGTGTACGGCGAAGCGGCGCGCGTCGATGGTCTGCTCGATCGCGTATTTGACCAGTTGGGTTATGAGGCGACGGTCGTGGCGACGGGCGGTTTGGCGCATCGTATCGCTCCGGTATCAAGGCGCATTACCGAAATAAATCTCGAATTGACCTTACAGGGATTACGCATGATCTACGACCAAATATCGCGGTAGAATCACCTGTGCAGATAACGAGGCAAGAAGCCGACAGGTTCAAATGCGAAGGGAAGGCGGACGCTATCATGCTGAGCGATATCGAAATTGCACAAGCTACTGAACCCCGTGACATCACCGAAATTGCCGAAAAGGCAGGCATAGACCCTAAATATTTAGAGTGCTATGGCCGCTCCAAGGCAAAAGTTGACTACAACATGCTGCGTGAATCTTCGCACGAACCAGGCAAGTTGATCCTGGTTACCGCGATCAATCCCACCCCTGCCGGTGAAGGCAAGACGACCACCACGGTCGGTTTGGGTGACGCGTTGTCTCGTCTGGGAAAGAACACGGTCATCGCACTGCGCGAGCCTTCGCTGGGCCCTGTATTCGGCATCAAGGGCGGCGCTGCAGGTGGCGGATATGCCCAGGTCATCCCCATGGAAGATATCAACCTGCACTTTACGGGTGATTTCCACGCTATCGGTGCAGCGAACAACCTGCTCGCCGCATTGCTTGATGCTCATATCCATAACGGCAATGAACTGAATATCGATGTGCGCCGCATTACGTGGAAGCGTGTCGTCGATATGAACGATCGCCAGCTGCGTAATATCGTATGCGGTTTGGGCGGCAAGGCGAACGGCGTTCCGCGCGAAGATGGCTTCGATATCACGGTCGCTTCCGAGATCATGGCGATCTTCTGCTTGGCGACCTCCATCACTGATCTTAAAGAGCGCTTGGGTCGCATCGTCGTAGGCTATACGCGCGATGACAAGCCGGTCACGGCGCATGACTTGCAGGCGGAAGGCGCTATGACGGCGTTGCTCAAGGATGCCTTGAAGCCGAACTTGGTTCAGACGCTCGAAGGCACGCCCGCTTTCGTGCATGGTGGTCCGTTCGCTAACATCGCTCACGGTTGCAACTCCATCATGGCAACGCGCATGGGCTTGGCTCTGGGTGATTATTGCGTTACCGAGGCGGGATTCGGCGCTGACCTGGGCGCGGAAAAGTTCCTTGATATCAAGTGCCGTTTGGCGGGTATTGAGCCCGATGCGGTCGTGGTGGTTGCGACGGTTCGCGCGTTGAAGAATCACGGCGGCGTTGCAAAGGCCGACCTGAATGAAGAGAACCTGGAAGCACTTGAGGCGGGTCTGCCTAACTTGTTGCAGCATGTAGAGAACATCACCAAGGTATATCAGCTTCCTTGCGTGGTGGCCATCAACGAATTTCCCAGCGATACGCAGGCGGAAATCGATCTGGTACGTGCGAAGTGCCAGGAGCTCGGTGTTAACGTTGCGCTTTCCCAGGTTTGGGCGAAGGGTGGCGAAGGTGGCGTAGAGCTGGCTGAAGAGGTCGTGCGTCTGTGTGAACAGCCTAGCTCTCTTTCGTTCGCGTATGAAGACGAACTTGGCTTGATCGAAAAGATCGAGGCGGTCGCAAAGCGCATCTACCATGCTGATGGCGTTGACTTCACGCCCAATGCCCGCAAGGAGATCGCTCAGATCGAAGGCATGGGTTTTGCTTCGATGCCGGTGTGCATGGCAAAGACCCAATATAGTTTTTCTGATGATGCATCGAAATTGGGTGCACCGCGCGATTTTCGTATCATGGTGCGCGAGGTCAAAGTTTCCGCAGGTGCGGGCTTTGTCGTGGCGCTCACGGGCAATGTTATGACCATGCCGGGCCTTGGTAAGAGCCCCGCTGCGTTCAAGATCGACGTTGACGAATCTGGTAAAATTTCCGGGTTGTTCTAATATAGGACGAATCTTACGTAGGGTCAGTGCTCTTCTGGGGCGTGCATTGCGCCGATCGCGCAAGTGCCAGCCGGCCGCGTCGGCATCCGTGCTAGCGCGCTGGGACGCGAGCTTCGGTCACGCTGCGAGTATTCGGGCAGAGCTGCTGATGGGCGTGGGAATTATCAGAATACGTTTAAGTGAGTACATTTGATCGATCGAACTTTTATCAATGAAGTGGCTGCTGGCACCCCGACTCCTGGAGGCGGAGGTGCCGCGGCATATTGTGGCGCTTTGGGATCGGCGCTCTCTTCGATGGTGGGTAACTTGACGGTCGGCAAGAAACGCTATGCCGATGTTGAGGATGAGGTTCGCTCGCATCTCGAACAGTTGCAGGCGGTGCGCGAAGAGCTGCTCGAATTAGTCGAGCGCGATGCCCAGGCGTTCGCCCCATTAGCCGATGCATTCAGGCTCCCCAAAGAAACTCAAGAACAGCAAACTCGTCGCCATGAGGTTATTCAGGTGGCGCTCATCGACGCTATCGAAGTGCCGTTCTCTATTATGAATGCTTGTGCTCGCGTTATAGAGTTGAGCGATTTTCTGGCGTATCATGGAACCCGTACCGCAGTATCTGATGTTGCGACGGGGGTTTCTTTTGCGAAAGGGGCGCTAAAGGGGGCTGCTCTTAACGTGTATGTTAATGCAGCTATGCTCGACGACAAAACTCAGGCTAGACGGTATACCGATGAGGCGGATCGCTTGATCGAAGAAAGCGGTCGCCGTGCGGACGAGATTTACAACTACGTGTTGGAGGAGATCAGGTAAATGACTCACGTTTTGCATTCCCGCCCTGTCACTGAAGCTATTGCTGAAAATCTAGCGCATCGTGTTGAGCGCTTGAAGATCCTCGGCATTGAGCCAACGTTGGCATTGGTACGTGTTGGTGCTCGTCCAGATGACCTGAGCTATGAACGTACGGCTATTCATCGCGCCGAAGCGCTCGGTATTACTACGCGTGTGTTCGAGCTTCCGGAGACGGCTTCTCAGGAAAAGCTGTTGTTGCAGCTTCGCCGCATCAATGGCGATTCGCACATTCATGGTTGCTTGATGTTCCGTCCTCTTCCCGAAGGGATGGAGGAAAAGTTGGTCTGCGATGAGCTGGCCATGGCCAAGGATATCGACGGTGTGTCTACGGCATCGCTCGGTGCGGTGTTCACCGATGCGGTGGATGGGTATGCGCCCTGCACGGCAGAGGCATGCGTGAAGATGCTCGATCATTACAACATTCCTATCGAAGGTAAGCATGTGGTCGTAGTGGGCCGCAGTTTGGTGGTCGGCAAGCCGGTTGCCATGTTGCTGTTGCGTCGCGATGCGAGCGTGACCATCTGCCATTCGCGTACGGCCGATTTGGCTGCGATCATGAAGACGGCCGATATTGTCATTTGCGCAACGGGTAGGGCTCGCGCATACGATGCAACGTTCTTCAAAGCGGGGCAGACGGTACTGGATGTAGGCATTAACTTTGATAAAGATGGCAAGCTCTGTGGCGACGTTGATTATGATTCTGTAGCACCGCTGGTTGACGCTATCACGCCAGTTCCTGGTGGATTGGGTTCGGTTACCACCTCGATTACGATGGAGCATACGGTAGCCGCTGCCGAAAAGTACATTCGCTAAGGGCGCGTGAAATGTCACCACGGGACGAAATGCTATCGACGTGGGTCGCGGTTGCCGCACCTGCTTCGGTGGTCGGAACCAAGGCTGTTGCCAGTGCTTTGGCGCAGGTGCTTCAGCCAGGAACAGTGGTGACGCTCGATGGAGACCTGGGCGCTGGTAAGACCCAATTTACCCAAGGCCTTGCTGCGGGGTTGGGTATTTCTGGTTCGGTAACGAGTCCCACATTCAACTTGATGATCGCGTATGACGATGGTCGTCTTCCTTTGTATCATTTCGACCTGTATCGCTTAAATGATGCGGACGAGTTGGAAGACATCGGCTTTTACGAAACCATAGAGGATGCGGGCGTTTCTTGCGTGGAGTGGGCCTCGAAGTTCCCCGATGCTATGCCTGACGATCGCCTGGAGGTCTGCCTAGAAGTTACGGGCGATGAATCCCGCCGTATTCAAGCGCGTGCTTGGGGCGATGCGCAATCAGTACTTGACGCTTGGCTAGATGCCTTGCCCGCAGGTGCCACGACTGACTGATGCATGCGCCAGTTGGGTGACCTTGGCTTTTTCGAAGAGCGAGGCCGTCGCAAGGGTGTTCGTTCGCAATATACCAAGGATGGAACTGCATGAAGAATTACGTCGTTGTTTTTGATACCGCCAACGAAATGATATCGATCGGACTGGGTCGACTCGATCGGACCGGTCAGCGAATAGAAGTGGTCGCTTCTCATGAGGTGGGAGCGTTCCGTGCTTCGAATGTGAAGCTCCTGCCTGAGATCGATGCGCTCTTGAAACAAGAAAACATCGCGCGTGATCAGGTCGCCTGCGTGGTGTGCGGCCGTGGACCGGGATCGTTTACGGGCGTGCGAATCTGCATGGCCAGTGCGAAGGGTATCGCCATCGGATTGGATGTGCCACTTTTCGGCGTATCAACCGCTGATGCGCAGGCGTGGCAGCAATGGCATGCGGGCGTGCGAGGACAGCTGGTGGTTATCGGCGACGCTATGCGCAAAGAAGTGTATCCGGTTCGTTATACGCTCAGCGACGCAGGCATCGAGCGCCTCAATTCCGACTTCGTTATGAAGGCGGCAGAACTTCCCGCGTGGCTCGGTGGTGTATCTGATGATCGATTGCATATGGTCATTACGGGCGATGGCCTGAAGAAGTACGCCGATCTGTGCGCTGATCAGGGGACTCTCGCGGATGAATCGCAGCGTTATCCAACAGGAACCGGTTTGCTGCTTGCTGCACAGGCCGCTTGGGTGAATGGCGACTTCGACCCGGATACGAGACGGGAAGGTTTCGGACCGCTGCAATTGGGGAATCCCTGCACGGCTTTGCCGGTATACACGCGTCTTTCCGATGCGGAAGAAGCCGAACGTACGCGCTTTGCGAAGCAGGCCGATCAGCCGCTCGATACGAAGGACCTGACGACAGGTGTTCAGGGCGGGGCGGTCATTCGCTACCAACCTTTGGAGGCGGCGTGGACCGATGCGGTTGCGGCGCTCGAGGCGCAGGTCATGGGATCGGACGCCTGGAACGCGGCGCAGGTGCTCGACGAATTGCCGCGCGCTGATCGCACCTGGTGGGCGGCATTCGAAATGGACGACCCAACGAAGCGCACCATCGAGCCGGGCCAGGCGACGCTCGTCGGTTATGCGGGCGGGTGGATCGTCGATGGGCAGGTGCAGGTGCTGAAGGTGGCCTCTGATCCGGCGTATCGACGTCGTGGGATCGCGCAGGAGCTGCTGGCTCACGTGGCGCGCGATGCTCGCGATCTAGGTGCGACCGAGATGACCCTTGAGGTCCGCGTGTCGAACACGGGCGCGCATGCGTTCTATGAGCGCCTGGGACTCGATCGAATCGGTGTGCGTCCGCGCTACTACTCCGACAAAGAAGATGCTGCTATTTATACGGGCCCGCTTCCTCTGGCGGAGCACGATGTTGCGGGCATGGAGCTGCGTATTAACGCGGCAGTCAGCAGCACGCAAGCGGAACGATGCGGTCTTATTCTTGCGATCGAGACCTCCTGTGATGAAACGGCGGCAGCGCTCATCGATGAATCGGGCACCATTGTGGCCGATGTGGTCGCGTCGCAGATCGACTTTCATTCGCGCTTTGGCGGGGTAGTGCCTGAAATTGCAAGCCGAAAGCACATTGAAGCGATCGGCGGGGTGGTATTGGAATGTCTCGAACAGGCACGCAGCAATACGGGTCGCAGTGATCTTTCGTGGGCTGACTTGCGTGCGGTCTCGGTTACCTATGCGCCTGGCTTGGTGGGCGCGCTCGTGGTTGGTCTCGCCTTCGCGAAGGGCGTGGCGTGGGCGCTTGATGTGCCGCTTGTGGGGGTCAATCATTTGGAGGGCCACCTCTATGCGAATAAGCTCGCCTGTCCTGATATCGAACCACCGATGGTGGTGTCGCTCGTTTCGGGCGGGCACACCATGCTGGTGCACGTGAAGGATTGGGGCAATTACGAAACCTTGGGCTCTACGCTTGATGATGCAGTGGGTGAAGCCTTCGATAAGGTGGCGAAAGCAATGGGGTTAGGATACCCAGGTGGGCCGCTTATTTCGGCGCTCGCGAAAGACGGGAATCCCAAGGCGATCCGCTTCCCTCGTGCGTTGATGCACTCGGGCGATCTGCAGTTCTCCCTTTCGGGTCTCAAGACGTCGGTTATGACGTATTTGCAAAAAGAAAAGCAGGCAGGCCGGGATATAAACCAGCACGACGTGGCGGCAAGTTTCCAGGCGGCTGTTATAGATGTGCAGGTCGCCAAGGCGCGCACCGCTCTTGAGCAGACCGGCGCGAAGGAGTTCTGCTTGGGCGGCGGCGTAGCGGCGAATCCTGAATTGCGCCGTGCGTATGAGGTCATGTGCGAAAAAATGGGCGTGCGTCTTACGATGCCCCCGCTTTCGGCATGCACGGACAACGCAGCCATGATCGCACTGGTGGCGCTCGATAGATATCGTGCACGTAAGTTCTTCGCGCTCGATTGCGACGTCGCCGCCCACGCACCCCTCGATGAGGCGTACTAGTTAAGGTAGTTGGTCATCATTCTAAGAAGCGCCTGCGTGTTTTCGTGATGCTTGAAAACCAAAGAGGACTTGCGTGAAATTCCTGCTAGGAAACTTCTGCGGGCTTTCGCTGCTTTGCGTTTCTTGTAAAGGCATTTGCGAGCTATTCGAAATGCCTTTTATCTAGGCGGGTTATTCTGTAAAATACCTGATAAATCGGTTTTATCAGGATGATTATGCGGTTTCATAGTAATGTAACTTTATTTAATATGGGCAGGATTTCACTGCTTGGAAACTTTGATACAGGTTGCGTAATAGGGCTGACAAAAGCCGAAGTGGAAATATGTCAACAGATGTTCTGCGGCAGTGTGCCGGCTGAAAGAATACGGGCAGTTGATGTGGAGTTTCTTGAGCGCTTGGAAGAAGGCTCTTTTTTCGCTCCTGCAGAACATGTTCAGGGACTCGATGTGGCGTATCTCCACGTGACGCAAAAGTGCAATCTAAACTGCAAGGGCTGCTATTCTGACGATGATCAGCGCAATACCCTAGTCGATGCTTCTTTTGGTCGAATTTGCAAGGCAATAAAAGAACTGTCTGATTTCGGAATACAATCACTGGTAATTTCGGGTGGGGAGCCATTTCTTCGAGATGACTTGGTGGAGATAGTGTCCTATGCGAAAACGAATTGCGGAATACCGTCAGTTGCGGTATTGACGAATGGAACGCACTTGGATGAAGCGGTTTTAAAAAGACTTGCTCCCATCATTGATTTACTGTCGGTTTCGTTTGATGGCTGCAGCGAAGAGGCCGTTGCGTACATAAGAGGAGAACAGCGTTTCCGGCAGCTGGTTAACGCGGTTCAGAGCATTAAAAAAGCGGGCATTTCTGCGCATATCATCCCCACTATACATTCCAAGAATGTAAAAGATATTGAGGATTACGTTCGGCTTGCTTCCGAATTGGGAGTGACACTCAATTTTAGTCTTTTGTCGTGTGGGCTCGACGCCGAAATGGAGCCACTTTTGCTTAAGGAAGAAGACTTGATTGAGCTTGCGAAGAATGTGTTGCATGCGAGTGAGATAAGCGTGGTTGATTTTTTGGACAGTCCCGTTGGTGTCGATCTTTCGGTGAAGAAAAAATGTGGTGCGGGATCAAGGCTTATTAGCGTGGCTGCTGATGGCAGGGTGTTCCCGTGTCATATGCTGCATTATGATGAGTTTTGCCTAGGGAATCTATTTAGCGAATCGCTCGGCGCTATTTTGGCGAAAGAACAAAACTTGTGTTTTCAGGACGCTTTGGAAGAAGGATGTTCCGAGAAAGGGAGGTGCAAGTATGGGGCCTTGTGCGGTGGAGGTTGTGTGGCTCGTTCTTTTTTAGTGAATGGCAACCTTAATGGGCTCGATCCGTATTGTGGTTTAAGCAAGAGATATTTTGAGCTTCTTGAATCTAAGTTTGATGCGATGTTGGATTCTTGAGACCAACGGATGGGGGTAGTTAGGATTCGTCTTTTTTCAGGATATCTCCTGGTTCGCAATCTAAGGTATCGCAGAGGGCGTATAGGGTGTCGAGTCTAATTGCTTTTATATTGCCGTGTTTTAAGCGACTAATGTGCACCTCTGTCAGTCCAAGCCTTTCTGAGAGCGTTCTATTATTGATGCCTCGCTGCTCCATAACTTGACCGAGTGTTATTTTGATGCGTCCCACTGCCTACCTAAATCGTCTCATCGGATAATTCCTGCAATCTAACTATATATTTGAATACATATGATAAGCAATAGCAGAATAATGCGCTGAGTAGATTAGAGAAATTGACGTTTAGATATGTTGTGGTAGGCGCAGGAGCATATTGCACTTCAATCTGGCCAGGCGTGTGAGCAGTTAACGTAAAGTCAGGGAAAACTAGCTGGGCGGCAATGTCTATCGCTACTGCTGTAATCAGCAAGAAGCCAACAATACGCAAGAGTTTAACCTGTTTTGTTCTGATGGGTGATTTCGATTGGGAGATGCTAAGAAAAAAATCGGAGATAACGAAAAGGGCTATTGTTACCACGAGGGCTGAAATAATTGCCGATAGTAATCGTAGTGCTTGTGCAAGGAAGTGCGGGTTCTCGCTTAGGCTCATATTGAGCGATCCGAACAGGATGATATTTATAAAACAGATTAATACGCCAGTAATTATACCAATGAGTCTAAAAGACTTCCCTGCTTTGGCGGCTTTTTGCCGTAAGCTTTGCAAGGATTGATCCAGGCTGCTTGTTTCCAGGGTGTACATATTCATTCTTTTCATCTACCTGAGCGTCCAGATGCGATTTTTACTGGTGCACCAACGGAGATGCATACAGTACCGGTGAGACCTACAGCAAAGCAGCCGCAGGTTATTTTTTGACTACTATAAAAAAGCATAATCATTCCCCTATCAAATCTCTTTTATACGATTCCAGAAAAAGGCATGCTTTTGGGAAAAAGCATGCCTTTTGGCTCGTTTTCCCAGCTAAACGGTAACTTCTACGTCAAAGAAATAGTCTTCAGTTCCGTCTATCAGGATTCCGCTTTCGAAGCGGCAGATGTTCATGTGGCTTGGACCGCTTGGAACATACTCTGTTGAAGAGAAGCCTGTGATAATGGCATGAGTGTTGCCGGAGAACTCCTCTACAATAGTGTCTCCTTGTCCAGTGTATGGGCCTTGGGCAACAATCAAGTAGCGAGAGTACATTGATACGTTAGACGCAATGCGGGTGATGTTTACTGAGCCGGATTGGACAGTGATGTTTCCCTGAGAAAGTAAGTAGTTGATTGTAACGGTTGCGGTAGCGTATTCGTCTTCGTAGGTCGCTTGATTGGCATTACGGGGAGTCGCTCCAATTTGCGTAATGCATTGCGAGGAGTAGGAGCCATCAATATTTGCGACAGTGTTGCTTTCGGCGTTGGCGATGTAAAGGTTTTCGTTTTCATTTATTTTTAGGCGCGAGAGTGGATTGAAATCGCTGATAACTTTACCCTCTGCATTCCTAATGCGTGCGGAAATAGCAGGAGTTGTTTTCGCTTGCATCTCTTGGGCGGAAGCTATCGAAGGCATTGCTGCACTAGCTGCAATACCGAGAACACCAAGCGCCCTGCCGAAAAGAAATCCCGTCTGCTTAAGTTTGTTGATGAATTCATATCCTGTTCCTTTCCTACTGTGCTGCTTTTTGGGGACAAACGAGGCGCGCTATCGCTTTTCGCTCGTATGTTCAGGTGCGCCTCGTTTTGTTTATCCTAGCAAGTTAAACTTTAATCTACAAGGTTAAAGTTAAGAGTGCCTGGTATTTGGACCGAGAAAGCCCATAAGAGGCTGAACTGGGAATATGGGAAAAACAAGAAGCGCCTGCCAAATTTGAGTGGCAGGCGCTTCTGGCTGTGTGTATGTGGTCGTTCGCGGCGCTATTTGATCACGTAAGCGGCAACGATCTCTCCGCAGAACACGGTGTGATAGTCACGGAATCCTGATTCATCGGCGGGATACCACTTCTCGACATCCTCTTCGTCGAGCGCCGAAAGATCCTGGTCCTGAATGTAATGCACGCGGCATTCGAGCGTTAGCGGCAGTTCGCGAATACCAGGCGCGGCTACGACTTCGGGATCCTCGAGCGTAAGACCCAGGTCAGCGATCTTATCCATGTCGCGACCCGATTTCGATCCGCATACCGCAATGATGTTCTTGTCGAATTCGCCTACCGGAATGTTGACGGTGAATTCGTGAGTCGCATCCAGGAATTCTTTGGTGAAGCGGTGCTGGCGAACGAAGGCGGTGAACAGGGGCTTGCCCCATTCGATGCCGAGGTTTCCCCAGCTGATCGTCATAGCGTTAACGCGATCTCCCTGCTTGGTGGTCAAGAGAACGCCCTTCTGAACGCCCTGCAGAATTTCAGTTGCATGCTCAAGAGGATTGATAGTTTCTTTCATGGTTCGCTGCCTTTCCATTTGCTGGCTTGCTTCGCAGGTCGCGGAAATCGTTCACGTATGCGAGCTAAAACGCGCTCCTCTGCGATCATTTCATCGGGAAAAGTGTAGTGCTTTCGGGCGCAAAAGCGCAAAGGAATATTGAGACGAAAAATCAGGCCGACCAGAATTCTAGGAAACGGTAAGTTACCGGTAAGGTTGCTGTTAGGTTGCCTGGGTATCTTTAAATCACAAGGAAAACGCATTGCATGGAGCCAATGGGCTCGCCGCGCCAATACTCGGCCGCATCAAAAATGCGGGGCGGGCGAAGTTTACGAACCCCATGCGATGCGCATTCGCCACAGGAAAGGGGCAATCATGAAGAAGATGATATTCGTACTGGCCTTTTCAGTTGTCCTGGTGTTCCTGGAAGGACTTATCCCGGAGCGTCGTCGCGCGAAGGCGGTGAAATAGCCATGGATGACAAGCAGAACACTATCGTCGGCTTACTATCATGCGCGGCGATCCTGATCATCGCGATGTTCGTATTCAGCGTTACGGGGCTCTAGTCCTTATGTGCGATATGCACCGCGGCGACTCCGAACGTAACGTTGGTGTATTCAACGCGCGAGAACCCTGCGTTCTTCAACATGCGGGCGAAGCCCTCTTGATCGGGGAACGCCTTGATGGATTTCGCCAAGTACACGAATCCCGACGCATCACCCGTGACGATTTTGCCCCAGGCGGGAATACCCCAGCGCAGGTACAGACGATACCCTAAGCGCATCAGAGGGTTGGGAGGCGTAGAGAACTCCAGTACGCACAACGCGCCACCGGGCTTCAGAACACGATACATTTCCGACAGTGCTCGCTCGCGTTCGGGCATATTTCGTATGCCATAGGACATGGTCACAATGTCGAATGATTCGTCTTCGTAGGGAATATCCTGTCCGTCAACCACTGCCAATTCGACCGGCACTCCGCACGCTTCGCCTGCATCAAGACGGGCTTGTGCCACATCGAGCATGGCGGGAGTGTAATCGGAAAGCACGATGCGGGCCGGTGGCTTTTGCGCGCATGCGGTGAACGCAACATCGCCAGTGCCTCCCGCGATGTCGAGCATCGATGATTCGGGGGTGAGGGGTGATCTGTCGATCAGCGTGCGCAGCCAGCTGCGGTAACGGCCAAAGCTGGAAAGAGCGTTGAATCGCTCGTATTTCCAGGCGATATCAGTGAAGATCTGCTTAACACGATTCGATGAGATCTCGGCGGGGGCCTCTTCGCCCGTTGCGGTATCGATGGAATGTGTCTGGGATTCGTTCATTCGTTCAATGCTTTCTTCGATTCGTGTATTGCGGCACTCATTGTAGCATGTGGTGTTTGCATGCCCTTTTGCCTGCGGCGTATACCCGCGTACTGTGAATTAACTCTGATCGAAACGCTTCAATGCTATCATGGCAAAGAATATATTCGTCAGGAGGATAAACATGCTACTGGGCGCTCGATATGTCGTACCCGTTTCGTCTGAGCCTATTGAAAATGGCGCTATCTTGGTTCGTGATGGCGTGATCTCTGATATCGGAACATCGGAAATGATGCGTTTGCGCTATCCCGATGAAGAATATAAGAACTTTGGTATGGCGGCGTTGACCCCTGGCTTCATCGATCTGCATGCGCGCATTGAAGACGCGGTGCTGCGCGGTCTTATTCGCGACTTGCCTTTCGTTGAATGGCGCAAGGATATTAACGAGCTGCGTGCGCGCATCTCTGATTCCGAAGCGTACGATTCCGCTTATTTGGGTGCTCTGGAAGAGCTTTCCGCGGGTGTTACCACCATCGCCGATACTACGAAAACGGGCGCAAGCGTGTTCGCTGCGCAGGATTGCGGTTTGCGTGGCGTGTTCTATCGCGAGGCGGGCGCCATTGATAAGCGCTTGGTGAATTACGCTATCAAGAAAATGGATAGCGATCTGGATAAATGGTCGCAGTCCATCGATACCAACCGCATTACGCTTGGTATCGCACCTGCGCCGGTATATGAATGCCACCCTGAGCTGTATCGCTGTGTGGCTAAGTACGCTGGCGAACATAACGATCTACCCGTTGCCATGCTGCTCGCTGGAAGTGACGAGGAATATCACTTCGTCAAGGATGGCGCTACGGGTGGTCTCGACAGCATGCTCGATCATCGCGGTTTCGTGGAAGTTCCCCCTTGGTTGCCTACGTCGGTAACGCCGGTCAACTACGTGTTGAACTGGGGATTGTTCGAAGCGAAGAACGTCATGATCATCTACGGCGTGCGCGTCACCGATGATGATATTCGCCACTTGAAGGATTATGATGTTGCGGTTGCGGCATGTCCGAGCCTCAACGCTCAGCTGGGTATGGGTGTGGCTCCGGTAAGCGAGTTCCTCCGCTCTGGATTGCGCGTTGGCTTGGGTACGGGTGCTCCCGGCTCCGTTGACTATTTGGACCTGTTCTCGGAAATGCGCCTTGAACTGCTGGTTCAGCGCGCTCTTAGCAGGGGCGGCTTCCTCGACTCGCAAACGCTCATTGAAATGGCGACCATTCGTGCGGCTGAAGTGCTGCGCATGGAAGACAAGATCGGTTCTCTTGAGGTTGGCAAGCTGGCCGATATCGTTGCTATCGATCTGTCGGGTTCGCGTCAGACGCCCACGACCGACCCGATCGCTGCGCTGTTGGGATCGGCAAGCAACGGCGACGTGATCATGACGATGGTCGATGGCAAGATCCTGTACGAAGACGGCAGGCTCCATGTGGGCGAGGGCGCTACGAAGAACATCGCCCATGTCCTCGAAGTGCGCGGACGTCTTCGCTCGTAGTCAACGCCCGTAACGTAACGGTTCGTCCTCTGGTCGAAACGTGAGTTTCCTTATTGGGGCAGTGCGTTATGGTGTCCACAAACGTGAGAAAGAGTTCTGGTTTATGGCCAAACGTAAGCAAAAAGTGTCGGCAAAGCAACTAAAGGAACGCGAAGAACGTGCCCGCGAGCGTCAGCGTCTTGCGCAGGAGCGTGAAGCGCGATCGGCGCTGCTCAAGCGTATCTTCGTCGTTGCGGTGTGTGTCATTTTGATTCTCGCCTTGTCCCTTCCTACGATGGGGCTCATGTTCTTGGGAGGCGCTTCCTAAAGGCGAGTAAGCACTGGCTTCGATTCCTATATGGGAATCGGTGGCTGAGGCGCCGCTTTGGGGATCGGCTTCATGAGAACAAAATTCGATGGTGCGATCGCGCATATGTGATCGCCTGCGGAGAGAAGGAAGTCAACCTTGTTCGGTATTGGCGGCTTTGAGCTGTTCATTATATTGCTGTTCGGCTTTTTGATTTTCGGGCCGGATAAGTTGCCTGAAATGGCGAAAACGTTAGGCGCTGCCCTACGTAAATTCAATCAGGCTCGCGAAGAAATGGAATCGGTCATCAAGGGCGAGGTCCTTGATGTGACCAACGATAAGGGAAAGACGGCTGCAGGCGCCAAGACCAAGGCTGCTCCGGCGGTCACCCAGGAAAGCTTCGCCGAGCGCAAGGCGCGCTATGACAAAGAGCGTGCTGAACGTAAACGCCAAGAGGAAATCGAAGCGAATCGTCGCGCTATGAAAGAAGATGCTGCCCGAAAGGCGGCCGAAGATGTGAGCGATCAGGCCAAGCCTGCGCTTACTCCCGAAGAACTGTTCGGCACCAAGCCGGTTGGAGCGAAACCTGCTCCTAAATCGGCGGCGACTAAATCAACGGCGGCTTCATCTGCGACGGCCGCTTCCGAGTTGACCACAGATGCGTCTAAGGTCGCAGCGACGGCTGCTGTTGCGGATGCGGTTGCGCCCGCGTCTGCTGCTGCGGATGCGTCCAACGCCCCCGCTGCTTCGTCATCGCAGGGAGGTGAGTAGATATGCCTATCGGACCAGCGCGCATGTCGCTCATGGATCACTTGGGCGAATTGCGTATGCGCCTTGTGCGTATCATCGTGTGTCTTATCGCGGCTACGCTCGTGTTCTATCTTGCGACCGACACGGTAGTGCAGTTCTTGCTCTCGCCCGTTGCTGAATACATGCCGAAAGACGAATCGGGCCAGGTGGCCATCAACGTCTTCGGTGCTTTTGATGCGTTCTCGGTACGTATTACCGTAGCGCTTTGGACGGCGCTTGTGGCGACGGCACCCATTACCTTGTGGCAGATCCTGGCGTTCTTCTTGCCGGCGTTGAAGCCGCGCGAACGTAAATGGTTCGTGCCGACGTTCGTTGTAGCGCTTGCGCTATTCATCGGCGGAACGGTGTTCTGCTATTGCGTTATTCTGAACCCCGCGTTCCAGTGGCTGACCGATCAGGCCAGCGGATTCGCGACTATTTTGCCCGAGGCGGGGCAGTGGGTCGATATCATCATCAAGTTCGAGCTGGGCTTCGGCGTCGGCTTTGAAATGCCCTTGGTGGTGTTCTATCTGGTCATGTTCGGAGTGATTCCTTACGCCAAGCTGCGTTCGGGCTGGCGCATAGTGTATGTGGTGCTCCTCGTGTTCTCCGCAATGGTCACGCCCGATGCATCGCCAGTTACCATGGGCCTCATGTTCGCGGCGATGGTGGTGCTTTATGAAATCAGTTTGTTGGCGGCGCGCGTTGGCTTGAGTCGTCGTATTAAGCGCCAAGAAGCCGCTCGCAAGGTCGAAGAGCGCGAGGCGGCAGAGGCGAAAGAAGAACTTTCCAACCTCAAGAAGGACTTCCGAGCGCATCTTTGGGGCGAAGAGGAAGATAAGAGGTAGGCATCGTGCACGAACTGGGAATTATGACCGGTGTCATGGAGTCCGTTGAACAGGCTGCTCGCGATGCTGGTGCGGAAAAGGTCCTGAAGATCAGCTTGTCTGTCGGCGTGATGACCGAAGCGGTCGAAGACGCGTTGCGATTCGCGTTCGAGGCGCTTTCGGAAGGCACGATGTCGGAAGGCGCTGAATTCGAGATCAATATGATCGAGCCGGTGAGCATCTGCCTTGAATGCGGCAATGAATTCACTCACGATCGTTTCCATATGCTGTGTCCGGAATGCGGCGGCGCATTCACTGAATTGATCACAGGTAAGGAACTGCGTATAGATTCAATTGAAGTTGACCTACCTGACGAAGATTAGGTCACCGAACGGAGGCAATCATGCAGATAGACATGAAACAACCCATCCTCGATAAGAACGATAAGCTTGCCGAAGAGAACCGCAAGCTGTTCGCTGAAAAGAAAGTGTTCGTGCTCGACCTGTTGGCATCGCCTGGATCGGGTAAGACCTCGACCATCTTGGCGACCATCGAAGCGCTGCGCGACGAATTCAACATTGCTGTCATCGAAGGCGATATTGCTTCGTCGGTGGATTCTGAAAAGATCAAAGAGCAGGGCATTGCGGCGGTTCAGATCAACACGGGCGGTGCTTGCCATCTGGAGAGCGACATGATCCGTCGTGCGGTAGACGTACTGGATCTGGATAGCCTCGATCTGATCATCATCGAGAACGTAGGCAACCTGGTTTGCCCGACCGATTTCGATCTGGGCGAGAGCATGAAGGCCATGATCCTAAGTGTGCCTGAAGGCGATGATAAGCCCCTGAAGTATCCTGGCGTGTTCCAGGCAGCGAAGGCCATCGTGTTGAATAAGGTCGATACCTTGCCGGTATTTAGCTTCGACAAGGATCTGTTCTACGATCACATCAAGAACCTGAACCCCACGGCGCCGGTTTTCCCCATTGCGGCAACCACCGGCGAAGGGGTGGACGCTTGGGCGGAGTGGCTGGCTGAAAAGATCCGCGCTCTGTAAGGCGCGAGGGTCGTCAGCCGAGCACAGTACCGAGTGTTGAGCGCCGTGAGCTGAACGCCGCACTCCCTTCTGGCGGGCGGATTCCGCTAGGCGCGGCCTCGTCAGTCGTGATCTGGGCTGCTGCGACCTGGCTGCTGCGACACCACCTGGAGTTGACTACCACATTTCGCTTTTAAATGTATCTTTTTTCTGCAAAAATGCGCCCTGAAATGGGATTTTGAGCCCCTAGAAGAGGAAGAAACATACATTTTAAAGCGAAATGTGGCGAAATCTCACTCCGGAGTGGAAAAAGTGAATACATTTTAGGTGTGTTTGTGGCCGTCAGACGAGTTGTCATTAAAATGGACTCACCACACGAAACCGCTCATGGAATATTGCAAAATTGCATAATATCACCCTGACCTGCGCTTTTACCATTTGATGATATAATCACCTCCTAGGATGTACGGTACTCCAAAGCTTGAACCTAGAAATACGGGTTCTAGATTTGGGAGTGCGGTGCAGTAATGCCCAAGGAGGCCACTTATGAATATGGTAAAAGCACCCAAATAGTCCGTGCCGATTCTTCTGCTTGCTCTTGCGATGGGTTGCCTTTTATGTTTGGTGGGCTGTTCTTCTGATTCCGCGAAAGGTGAATCCATTCTATCAACGGTCAGCGACCAAGAGATAGTTTTGGCGTCTTCGGGCGAAATTGATTGCGCTGACTTCATTAAAGATGCCAGTGCAGGAATGACGTTCGATGAAAACAATACCGAAGGCTGCGCTCTGGTGAGGTTCCCTGTTGGGATCGATCAGGAATTCGCGCAGGAATACACTGCGGATTCTTTGAAACTGGCCATTGAGGGCGATCAGGTGTTCTTGGAGTCAGATGAAGCGGCACCTTCCCAAGTCGCTCAAGAGGGAAGCGGGATCATCATGGGCCAGACCCTCGCTAAAGCACTGACGTATGAAGGCGATGCTTCTGGTTTTAAATGCTGGCTTACGGTAAGCGTCCCCACTTCGACTGGAGAAGTGAAAGGGCTAATGGAGGGAAAAGAGGGAACAGCGCGGAATCTTGTCTGCAGCGCGGTTGAGTCTTTGAAGGGCGCAACGCTTTCTTTGCAGGCCAAGGATGGTTCTAAGGCAATAGGGGAATACACTTTCGCCTCGAGTGTGTAGGTTTTGGTGCGTAGGCTTTCATTTGAAGCGCAATCGGGTCGGTGCGGGGTCGACGCAGAGCGGAGTCGGTCAAATCGCTTGATCATTTCCTAACAGTGCGGTAACGAAATTCTTCTTTTTTGTGCCAGCACGTGCGTTTCTTTTGCATTTTTAGGCGGATTTCTGTCATGCTGAGGCCTGTATTTGGGCCATATGAGAGCGATTTCGCGAGTCGTTCTCAGGAAAATACCTGGTCAATGGCTCGTCCGCTGAAGTGTAAGCAAAATGTGAAAACCTTAGTGCCATACACTTATATTTTCTTCGTCCGCAGTTGCATTCATTTCTCAAGTTGCTAATATGTATAGGCGTTAGCACTCAGAAGGGTTGAGTGCTAAACCGTAGGTAATAAACGCGAAGGAACGCTGAGTGCTGGCTGCTCAAGGTAAGCGAAGGCCGGACGCTGCTACTAGTTCGAACATACCGTTAGTTCAATGGCGGAAAGTCGAATAAATGGCGGACGGGACCGAAGGTCGCTTGCAGGCAAAGGAGGCTCCGGCGTGCTTTGCGCGATCAGATCTATGAAAGGAAGTACGTTATGAATCTCAAGCCGCTCGGTGATCGTATCGTCGTCAAGCAGGATGAGGCACAGGAGACCACGGCAGGCGGTCTGTACATCGCTGCTGAGTCCAAGGAAAAGCCCCAAACTGGTGTTGTTTTGGCAGTAGGCGAAGGCAAAGTGAACAACGAAGGCAAGCACCTTCCCATGCCAGTGAAGGTCGGCGACCGCGTTCTGTACGGCAAGTATGGCGGAACCGAGGTTGACGTTGAGGGCGAGAAGGTCCTGATCCTTCGCGCTGATGATATTTACGCAGCTTTCACGGAGTAAATACCCAAGGGGTAGCAGGGCATTGAATATGCCGCGCTCCTTCGATCATGCGGAAGGCACTGAAGTCCGTTCCGCACCACCTTTTGGTAACACTTCTTTTTTGAAAGGAATTGTAAATGGCTAAGGAAATCAAGTTCGAGGCCGATGCCCGTTCCGGCATGGCTGATGGCGTTAAGAAGCTCGCCGATGCAGTTAAGGTAACGCTTGGCCCTAAGGGTCGCTACGTCGCACTCGAGCGTTCGTTCGGCGCTCCATTGGTAACCAACGATGGCGTTACGGTCGCTCGCGAAGTTGAACTGGAAGATCCCGTGGAGAACATGGGTGCTCAGCTCGTTCGCGAAGCTGCAGTAAAGACCAACGATGTTGCTGGCGACGGCACCACCACCGCAACTCTTCTCGCGGACGTTATCGTAAGCGAAGGCCTGCGCAACGTAACCGCTGGTGCTGACGCTCTGGGCATTCGCCGCGGTATCGAAAAGGCGACCGAGGTAGTCGTAGAGACCATTAAGGCGAACGCAACCGAGATCACCACCAAGGATCAGATCGCTAACGTTGGTACCATTTCCGCAGGCGACGCTACCATCGGCGAAAAGATCGCTGAGGCAATGGATGCAGTTGGCAAGGACGGCGCTATCTCCGTTGAGGAAAGCCAGACCTTCGGCATCGACATCGACATTGTTCAGGGTATGCAGTACGACCGTGGCTACATTTCCCCTTACATGGCAACCGATTCCGAGCGCATGGAAGCTGTTCTGAATGACCCCTTCATTCTGCTCACCGACCTCAAGGTAACCTCCATCCAGGACCTGGTTCCTTTGCTGGAGCAGATCATGAAGTCCGGCCGCGCTCTGCTCATCGTTGCTGAAGACGTTGAGGGTGAGGCTCTGGGCACCTTGCTTCTGAACAAGCTGCGCGGCACCCTGAACGTAGTCGCCATCAAGGCTCCTGGCTTCGGTGATCGTCGTGCTCGCATCCTCGAGGACATCGCGGTCGTTACCGGCGGCAAGGTCGTATCCAAGGACTTCGGCATGACTTTGGCTGATGTGACCATCGATGCTCTGGGCACCGCAAAGACCGTTAAGGTCTCCAAGGACGCTACGGTCATCGTTGATGGCGCTGGCGCTAAGGACGCGATCGATGCTCGTATCGCTCAGATGCGCTCCGAATATGAACGCCTCGATAGCGACTTCGACCGCGAAAAGCTCCAGGAGCGTCTGTCCAAGCTCTCCGGCGGTGTTGCTGTTCTCAAGGTCGGCGCTGCTACCGAATCTGAGCTCAAGGAGAAGAAGTCCCGCATCGAAGATGCCCTGCAGGCAACTCGCGCTGCAGTTGAAGAAGGCATCGTTGCAGGCGGCGGCGTTGCTCTTATCAACGCTATTCCTGCTCTCGATAAGCTCGAGGCTGCCGATGCTGACGAGCAGGTCGGTATCGATATCATCCGCAAGGCTCTGGAAGCTCCTATGCGTGCGATCGCTGCTAACGCTGGCTACGAAGGTTCCGTCGTGGTTGAAAAGGCGAAGGATTTCGCTGCAGGTGAAGGCATGAACTTCGCAAATGGTGAACAGGGTAACATGATCGAAATGGGCGTTAACGACCCCGTTAAGGTTACCCGTACCGCACTGCAGTCCGCTGCATCTGTTGCCGCTCTCATCCTCATCACCGAGGCGACCATCAACGAGATCCCACAGGACGGTCCCGACCTGTCCGCACTCGCTGGTGCAGGCGCTGGCGCTGGCATGGGTATGATGTAAGCCCGAGAGCTACATACGCTAACGAGCTAAATGCTTGTATCAAGGGGGTTCGCTTAGGCGAGCCCCCTTCTTTTGTGTTTACGGAGCGCTTCGATCGCGCAGGTTCCCTTAATTATGCGCATGAACACGTTCATATGCAGGTCAGAGCTGTGCTACCATTGAAAAATGGATGGTTCTCATGGAGCTAAATGAGCTTTCGGGAGACATCCATTACCAGCCCATGAGGGAAGGGGGAGCTATGAAGCTAATTCTCAATGGCAAGCTGGCAGCAGCAACGGCGATAGGGGCGCCGATCGCGGCTATTTCCGCATTCAATCGGTACAAGAAGCGGTACGTGGTGGAAGATCAACCACCAAGGGGTACCTATCCGGGGGACGATCTTTTGCCCGATGACGAGGTGGTGCTTTCCACCGTTGCCGTCGAGATCGACGCGCCGCCCGAGAAGGTCTTTCCTTACTTGAACCAATTAGGGCAGCAAAAAGCGGGATTCTATAGCTTTCAGACGCTCGAGCATCTCGCAGCTTTTCGTATCTACAACACCTATGAGATCATGGACCGCTGGCAAGATACAAAGGTGGGCGATTGGGTGTTCTACGGTGATCAGGGCGTAGGCCACGAGATCGCGATCCACGAGCCGAATAAATGCATCGTCGGCGTATCCGATACGCGCAGGCCTCCCGCACAGCAAGGAGCGGTGGCATGGCTTCCTCATGGTTGCAGTGAATACGCGTGGACCTGGGGATTTTTCTTGGAAGAACTTCCGAATAATCGCACGCGTCTCGTAAGTCGCAACACGGTTTATGTTGAAGTGTGCAACAAGATTCAAATGGCCATTGTGGTCGGAATGATATGGGGTTGGTCCTCTGGCGTGATGACCACGCGCATGCTGACCGTGATCAAGGCATTGGCTGAAGGCCGACCCATCAAGAATTACTAGTCCGAAAAAACTCCAGAAAAGGAGGGTCTCATGGATAAGAAGTCACCGCTTTATATCTCGCCATCGTTGCTTGTCTCGGTCTGTGCGATCGGGGTGGGTTATGCGGCTTTACGCGCGTTTTTAAATAAGGAATGGGGTCGAGGTCGTCACGCCTAGGGCCTCTGCGCGATTCGAATCATATGAATGACTAAGAACCCTCGCATCGCCTTCGATTGCGAGGGTTCTTTGCGAAGAAGGCCAGGTGGGAATCGGTTTGCATGACATCTCTATATTTGTTGTGCGCCTAGGGAGCCGGTATAATTCCGCGGAACTAATGCGACGTGCCGTGATCGGCATGCCGTGGATAACCACAATATAGCCAAATGCAATGTGCAACAAAGGCAATATAACGGTATTCTTGCATATTACGTATAGGGGGATCTTGTTTTAATTGGTTAGGGGATGACCATGGTTCAGTCAGAGGGGTGGCAGAAGACCATTATCGCCGACCCGCGGGTCAACAAGGCATTGCGTTATGCGCTCATGTTGTTCGCGTCGTACCTTATCGCCCTTTCTATCGCTATGGCTCGCACGGCGGGGTTGGGCACATCTCCTATTTCTTCCATGGCGAATGTGTTGAGCCTTATCTTTATTCCCATCACCATTGGGACGCTCCAGTTCTTCTACAACGCCCTTATGGTCGTAGGGCAGATCGTGCTTAATAAGTCATGGCGAAAGCCAGTTGAGTGGTTTCAGATGATCATGGTGTTCTTCTTCGCTGCGTTCGTGGACCTGAATGTGTATCTGCTTCAGGGATTGTATATGCCCGACTATCTGTGGCAGTGGATCTGGACAGCGCTTTCTATTGTGTTGCTGGGCTTGGGCGTTGCGCTCGAATTGCGCGCCAATGTGGTCATCATGCCCGGCGAAGGCATCGTTGTCTCAATAGCGCAAGTGACAGGTGTTCCCTTCTCGAAATGCAAGGTGGCCTTCGACGTGGCGAACGTGCTCGCCGCTGCCGTTATTTCGCTCGTTGCGTTCAGTGCGCTCGTTGGCGTGCGTGAAGGCACGATAGCCACCGCGCTTTTCACGGGCGTTGTTGTAAGCGTATTCAAGCGGATCCTTGGTCCGCGCCAGAAGAAGCGCTCGTAGTACTGCGTTGCTGAACCGGGTGCCGCAGGAAGGTATTTCTCCCGTCGTGTATTGATGTCACGGTTTTGAGTTGATCCGAAGACCGTTCGCCATGAGCGTTTTTTGTGCGCTAGAATCGTTATGCCCAATATGGGTATTGGATACGAGAAGGGACGGCATCGCATACCGTGGAAGTGTTTCAGCATGCAGTAGTGCAGATGGCCATTCTGGCCGTTATTGTGGTGTGCGGGTTCATCGCGCGTAAGAAGCGCTTGATGAACGATACGTTCGATACCATGCTCTCGCAGTTGGTCATGTCGGTAACGCTGCCTGCGCTCATCTTGGATTCGGTGCTTTCGAGCACGCAGCTTCCCAGTGCGCACGATATTGGGTTGACGCTGGGGTATGCGGCGCTCTATTTCTTGCTTATAGGTTCGGTGAGCTTCCTCATTACGCGCATAGTGTATCGCGGAGTACCTTCTGTTACGCGCGGTGCTCATGAATTCATGATGATCTATGGCAATACGGGGTTCTTGGGTTATGCGGTGCTCGCTGCAGTGCTTGATCCGAGTGCAGTGCTGTATGCTGCGATCTTCAATATTGTTTTCAATATCACGGTGTTCTCGTATGGCGTCATGTTGGTTTCGGGAGACAAGCCAGATGCGCGGCAGGCGAGCCGGCGCGATGGATCTAGCGAACCTGCGCCGAAGAAGCACTCATGGCGAGACCATGTCCGCGCACTGGGTCGTACGCTCACTAAGCCTGCGCTTATTGCGTCGTACATTGCGGTGGCGCTGGCGCTTTGTGGCATTACCGATTCGGGTCCTATCAGTCAGACGTGTGACTTGCTAGGTGGTATGACGGTTCCGGCGGCGATGCTCGTCATCGGTTCATCCATTGCGAAGATGCCCCTAAAGGAAATGCTCTTCGATAAATGGAGCTACCTTACTGCTGCTGTTCGCTTGATCGTGGCGCCCCTTCTTGTCTTTGGAGTGTTCCGCTTATTCACGCACGATGCGTTCATTCTTGCCATTATGGTCATGCTCGCGGCAATGCCGGTTGCATCTAATGGAACCATGCTGTGCTTGGCGTATAGAGGGGACACACGAGCTGTGGCGCGTGGAACGTTCCTTACTACGATATTCTCAATGGTCACCCTGCCGCTCATTGCGTTGCTGGTCGTATAGCCGCGCGGCGAACTATATAAAGGGAGCACAAGTTATGTTGGAGCATTTGGATTCTTTAGAAGACCCTCGTCTTGATGTGTATGCGCGCTTGACTGAGCTTGAGTTGCGTAATCGTCTTGAACCTGAAAAAGGGATCTTCATCGCCGAATCGCAGAAGGTCATCGAACGTGCCTTGGATGCGGGCTATGAACCGCTTTCTCTTCTGATTCCCGAACATCGTCTTGAGCGCATGCAGGCATTGGTCGATCGGGTGCGGGCGTACGATGCCGGTCGCCAGGGCGCTGCTGATGTTGGAGGCGCGTGCGACCAGGATGTTAACGCTGGCGATGGTGGCTCAATCCCCGTATTCGTGGCGCCCGCGCACGAGATCGAAAAGCTGGCAGGATACGAACTTACCCGAGGGGTACTGTGCGCAATGCGCAGAAAGCCTTTGCTCTCGGTCGAAGCATTGGTGAGCGATGCGCGTCGTATCGCCATCTTGGAGAACATCACCAATCACACTAATGTAGGCGCGGCGTTCCGAAGTGCTGCTGCATTGGGAATCGATGCCATCTTGGTAACGCCCGCGTGCTGCGATCCCCTGTATCGACGTGCGGTGCGCGTGTCTATGGGTACGGTGTTCCAGGTTCCGTGGACGCGTATCGGCATGACCGAGCAGGATGCGTGGCCCGATAAAGGACTGGCGTTGCTGAACGAACTCGGATTCAAGACGGCGGCGCTTGCTTTGAATGATGATTCGTTGAGTCTGGACGACCCTCGCCTCAAAACGTATGAAAAGCTCGCAGTGGTGCTCGGCACGGAAGGTGATGGCCTGTCGCATGAAACCATTGCGGCGTGCGATCACACTGTGCGTATTCCTATGGCCCATGGGGTCGATTCGCTCAATGTTGCGGCGGCCAGTGCTGTGGCATTTTGGGAGCTGCGTGTATAGTGCGATCGCGCCGAGTGACCGTGTCCTGCAACCACATCTGGTTCGCCTAAGCGATCACGTTCCGCAACCACATCCGACGCATGCGAACTAGCGCGATCGCGTTATAACTTCATTAAACGCAGCCTCGGTCTGGTGCGTGTTTTCTTACAAACGTAAAGCATTTTTCAAGTAGTCGCTCAGCTTCTTAAACCTGTATAAGAAGCGCCTGCGCCTCCCCATAACAACCCTCTTCCTTCGCTATAGTGCGGTCTTGTCTTAAGGACGTACATAAAAAAAGAAAGGAAGAGTACAAACAAATGGAAGGCGTATCAAAAACAAAGCGCATGCTGAGCGCAGCGCTCGCTATGGTCCTGGCGGCAGTGCTCGCTGTGGGCACGCTCCTTTTCGCGACGGGCTGTTCGTCAAATTCTGATAGCGCTACCAATAGCGATCCTATCACTATGGTATGGCTGCCCGACAACTCGTCATCTGATATGACGGCTTCCCGCGAGGCAGTTGCGGAAGTTATCAAGAACGCAACCGGTCGCGATGTTGAATTGATGACCACCACTGACTACAACGTCGCCATCGAGGCTCTCGTTTCCGGTCAGGCAGATATGGGCTTGCTGGGCCCTGAGGGCTATGTCCAGGCGAACGGAAAGAACAATGCAGTTCAGGCAGCCTTCACTAACAGTGACGAAGCTGGCACTCTCGACGAGGCTTGCTACTACAGCCGCATTTCCGTTCTGAGTGAGAACGCTGACGAATACAAGAGCGGCGACAGCTACTCCATCGACAATATCAAGGGCAAGAGCTTCTCGTTCGTTTCCGCTACCTCCACTTCCGGCTTCAAGGTTCCTTCGAGCAGCATCGTGGAAAAGTTCGATCTTGATTCCTCCGATCAGCTGCTCGATGACGGCACGTTCTTCAGCTCCGTTATGTTCGGTGATTCCCATCAGGGCTCTGCAGTGAACCTGCTTTCCGGCAATGCTGAAGTTGCTGCATTCGACGACGTAGACGTTGATATGTATCTCGATCTTGTGTCTGGTGAAGCTAACACCATCGGCGCTGTGTACAAGGTAAAGGATGACGCTGAGGCTCCCTTCGACTCTGTCCGTGGAAAAGAATTCACCATTATCGGTATTACCCCTGTTCTGAATTCTCCCTTCATTTACAACACCGATAAGCTCACCGAAGACGAACAGAAGGCCATCACTGACGCGTTCTGCTCCGAAGAAACCGCCAACAATAGCGCCATCTTCGTTGATCCTGAAGATCCCAACGCAGCTGGTCTGTTTGAAAAGGATTCCGAGAACACCTGCTTCCTTCCTGTCGAGGACGCATGGTATGACCCCATTCGCAATCTTGGCTAAGACGGCGTAAGGCAGTTCCGCCTCGCTCTGCGCGGGGCGGAACTTGCGTTTTTTTGAACAAAGGATCCGGGAAGAGGAATCATGACACAATCAGAGCTTTTGGTTATCGATGACCTATCCAAGAGTTACAACAATAAAGGCAGGGCTTTAAGCAATGTGAGCGTCTCGATCAATCGAGGCGAATTCGTAAGCGTCATCGGATCTTCAGGTGCGGGCAAATCAACGTTTTTGCGTTGTATTAATCGCCTGATCGATCCGAGTGAGGGCAGCATCGTATTCGACGGAGAAGACATCACGAAGATGTCGAAGCGCGAACTGCGCAATGCGCGTCGTCGCATCAGCATGATCTTCCAGCACTACAATCTGGTGTATCGCTCGAGCGCTATCGAGAACGTGCTGCAGGGACGCTTGGGCTACAAGTCGAGCATAGCGGGCATGCTGGGGCTGTATAGTGAAGATGAAAAGCTCGAAGCATTCGATATCCTGTCGAAGGTCGGTCTGGCGGAATTCGCCTATAAGCGCGCTGATCAGCTTTCCGGAGGACAAAAGCAGCGCGTAGGTATTGCACGTGCATTGGTTCAGGACCCGCTTCTTATGTTGTGTGACGAACCTATCGCAAGTCTCGATCCTCGTTCATCACGCATTATCATGGAGCAGCTTCGCTGGGCATGCGACGAACTCGGCGTCGCCTGTTTGGTGAATTTGCACCAGGTGGATTATGCCATCGAGTTCTCCGATCGCATCATCGGCCTCAAGCAGGGTAAATTGGTGTTCGACGGCACACCTGATGAGCTTGATGCGAAGGTCATCTCCTATATCTACGGAACCCCCTACGTGCGTGAACATGCCGACGGCGTCGAGCCAGGTGAACTGGTGGGTAGCGCTCCTAATAGGCCGGGTATCGTGGAGAATGAAAAGCAGGAATCGCTGGCGGGGGCGGCTCTATGAGCGGGTCGCGTATGAAGATGCCGTTCGCTAAGCGGTCTTTAGCGGCCGATGGTCCTTCGGGAGAGGACGCATCAGCGCAGTCTCGAGTCATCTATCCCGATTCCGCCGAAGGTCGTGCGTTCTTTCGCAAGCGCACCATTTTCATTGCCGTGTTGGCTGCGGGCTTTGTGGTGATCAATGCCATATCTGCTTCCTTCGTTGAATTCGATCTGGTCGCAGCGCTCGTAGATTTTCCGTCTGCGCTCGTGTGGATGGCGACGAACTTCGTTCCCAGCAGTGAATCCTTGGCGAAAATGCCTCAGATCCTGAATGCGTTGGCGTCGACGGTACTGGCGGCTATCGCATCGAGCATGGTCGCTGCGGTGTTGGCCTACATCCTGGCAGTATTGGGATCGCGCTCGGTCGGTCTGGGCGGTCCGTTCCCGCTCGTGGTACGAGGTATCGCTTCGCTGTTCCGCAACATCCCCGTTGTTGCTTGGGCCTTCATCTTGCTGTTCTCGTTCAATCAGAGCGAATTCACGGGTTTCTTGGCGCTCTTTCTTGGAAGTTTTGGCTATCTGACCAGGTGCTTTTTGGAAAGCGTTGACGAAATCAGCGGCGGCGTGGTCGAAGCGCTGCGCGCCACTGGGGCAAGCTATCCCCAGATCGTCGTGCAGGCGGTCATTCCGTTGTCCATCACTTCGGTCGTGAGCTGGCTTCTGTACATGGTGGAAACCAACATCCGCGACGCGACATTGGTAGGCATTCTGACCGGTACGGGCATCGGTTTTGTCTTCAATATCTATTACAAGAGTTTCGATTACGACATCGCAGCGCTCATCATTCTCTGCATCGTCGTGGTGGTCATTGCCTGCGAGGCGATCTCCAATTACGTAAGGAGGCAGATCATATGAGTTCGTTCACTGGTGCTCTTTCTCGTGGTCCGATTCAGAACGGCGAGGGCAAAGACGACGAAGCCCTCGGTATCAAGCGAACTGCTTCCGGGCGCATTAAAACGCGTGTGGCGAATAAATCGAACACCGTGCTGACGGTGACACTCGGTTCTTTGGCGCTCGTGACCGTCATCGCCTTCGTCATCATGGATTATGGCAAGGTTCCGCTTGACCAGGCAACATTCAGCGCTCTTGAAGATTTCGGCATGATGCTTCTTCAGCCATGGCTCGCAGGGCATTTCACCTTGCAGGACGTTGCCCTGGGGACGCTTGAGTCGCTCGCACTCGCGGCTCTCACTACCTTCATTGGCGCGGTCATCGCGTTCGTGCTGGGTCTTTTTGCTGCAATGAATCTGTCGAGCAAGGCGGTATCGAACGTCATCAAGGCCATCATGTCGTTCTTCCGCGCGGTCCCGACTATTTTGTGGGTGCTCATCTTCACTGTAGCTATTGGCTTAGGCCCCGAAGCGGCGGTAACGGGCCTGTTGTTCCACAGTATCGCCTACCTGGTCAAGGCGTATTCGGAGAGCTTCGAAGAAGTGGATCCGGGTGTCGTGGAAGCGCTTCGCGCATCGGGCGCGTCGTGGTGGCAGGTGGTCTTCCAGGCGATCGTGCCTGAAAAGATCACGGAAATGCTTTCATGGACGTTCATTCGCTTCGAGATCAATTTCGTTAACGCCGTTGCGGTGGGCGCGGTCGCCGGCGCCGGTGGCGTGGGATATCAGCTGTTCTTGGCGGGAAGCTTCTACTACAGCATCCATGAGGTGGGCGTCATCGTGTACTTCTGCTTGGCGGTCGCCATCGTTCTTGAAGTCGTCGCTACTCAGCTGCGTAAGCGCTATATCGTGCAGAACTAGGAGTTAAACAAGTATGAAAAGAAAAGAACGCACGCAGGTGCTGGTCGAAGGAGATCGCGATCTTCTGGGTAGCATCGCGCGTGAGGTCGAGCAGGCTCACGAGGTGGAAGTCGTGCGCGAGCCTGTCGAGGAACTGGTCATGCTCAAAATGCGCGAAAGCGCTCGCCGCAGCCAGTTCTATTTGGGAGAAGCGCTCATGACTTCGTGCGTAGTTCGTATTGGAGAGGCATATGGCTACGGGATGGTGCTCGGTGAAGATCGTGATAAGGCGTTCGATCTAGCCATTGTCGACGCTGCTTATACGCTGAGCGATCCAGCAGACGATCTTCGTGCCCATGACGAGCGCATTGCTGAAGAGCAAGAACGCATTGCGGCGCAGAAGCGCCTTCGCAACGAAGCGCTGCTTAGGACTCAAGTAGATTTTTCGACAATGGAAGCTTAGAACATGATTGCAAACAATAGAGAAACACAACTTTTGCAGCGTGCGTTCCGCAATCTTATGAACGCGTGCGCTCGCCCCGGTTTACTGGGGGATATCGAGCCGCTGGCGCGCATGGGTGAAGATGCGGCGTTGCCTGCTTGTTTTGACATGGTGGTGCGCACGCTCGTTGATCAAGCGGTTACCTTCACGGTGATGGGGTCACGTGCGGCAGAAGCGGATACATGGATATCCCTCCAAACTCATTCCCATACTGCCGAACTTACTCAGTCAGATTTCGTCCTCGTTCCCGACGTTGCTAATTCGAGTGCTTGCCGTGAAGGCGTGCTGAAGGCATGCGCAGGTACGCTCATTGAACCGGAAACCGGTGCGACCATCATCATCGCATGCGGTTCTTTGGCGGGGGAACGGATCCCCGGCGACGATCTTGTTGCGGTTGCTCCGGGCGATAAGACATATCGCGTTCAGGTTCAAGGGCCGGGAGTTGACGGAACCGCGACGTTCTTCGTTGATCGCGTTGATTGGATCGAAGCGCGAAGTGAACGTGGCGATGAATACCCCTGCGGGATCGATGTGATCCTCGTCGATGAACAGGGTCACGTGGTCGGCGTTCCTCGTACCACGAAGATCATGGCGATCGAAAAGGAGGGTGTCGCATGGGATATGTAGCAGTGCGCGGTGGCGGTCTGGCCATCGAAGAGAGCCTCAAACTTCTTGAATATGAGCGCGTAAGCCAGGGAAGCGCTGCGAGCATCGATCAGATCGAGGCAACGATGTCTGGTCTCATCGAGCAGGTCATGGGTGAGGCATCCCTATATGCGCCACGACTGGCCGCTCTTGCGCTCAAGCAGGCGCAGGGATCTCCCGAAGAAGCGGTGTTCTTGCTCAGGGCGTTCCGTTCGACTCTCGAGCGTCCGTATGTCTCCCGCGTCATCGAGACGGAAACCATGCATGTCGAGCGCCGAATTTCTGCGGCATTCAAGGATGTGCCGGGCGGCCAGCTACTTGGCTCAACACGCGATTATTCGCATCGCTTGATCGATTTTTCACTCGAAGGCGAAACTCCTGAAGATCAGAAGCGCATCCAGGATGCGTTCGAAGCTGAACTCGCGCAACGAGGCATGTGCGCAAGTGAAGAAGCGCTCGCATCGCTCGATCATTTGCCGAAGGTTATGGATTATCTGCGCGGTCAGGGATTAAGCGAAGTATTTGAAGACGACGATACCGATCCCGTTGACGTGACGATGGATCCTCTTACGTTCCCTGCGCCTCGTTCGGCTCGCTTGCAAACATTGGCGCGTGGCATGACGCAGGGCGTCACCACGCTAGGCTACGCTGCGATCCGCGGGTTCGGTCCTTCGCACCCAACGGTGGGAGAGCTGCGCAGCGGTTCGGTGGAAGTGCTTATCGATAGCCCTCTTGGCGGCAATGATGCAGATGATGCGTACTATCTGGGCTCTGTCCCCGTCACTGAGGTCGAAAGTGTCTTTTCGGTCGATAGCACCAAGAACGGCGTAGCGCATCTTTCATTCGAGGTGGGTTATGGCTTGGTTATGGGGCATCAGGAAACGAAGGCCATCGCGATGAGCGTGCTTGATTTCTGCCTGAATCAGGGCGACAAGCGCTATCCCACTCAGGATGAGGAATTCGTCCTGTATCACGTTGATGGCGTTGAGGCTACGGGCTTCGTGTCGCACCTGAAGCTTCCTCATTACGTGACGTTCCAGTCAAAGCTTTCCAGCGTTCGTTCCACCGTTGAAGAAGGGGAGGAGTAATCATGCGTCAGCTGTATCATTTTGCCTTCTTCGACGAGGCATCGAAGCGCGAGATCCGTCGCGCCATCCTGAAGGGTATCGCTATCCCGGGACATCAGATCCCGTTCGCATCGCGCGAAATGCCCATCGGGCGCGGTTGGGGCACTGGCGGCCTTCAGGTGACGTTGGCTCTCATCGGACGTGAGGATATGCTCAAGGTCATCGACCAGGGTGCCGACGATAGTGTCAACGCGGTCAACATCAAGAAGCTCATCGTTGAAACGACGGATGTCGATGTGGTCGAGAACACGCCCGATGCCACCATTATTCAGTCGCGTCATCGTATTCCCGAAGAGCCGCTCGCGGAAGACCAGGTCCTCGTTCTGCAGGTGCCAACGCCGGAGCCGCTGCGTCATTTTGAGCCGAGCGAGGCTAAAACGCTGGTCCTTCACGCCGAAGCTGACTATACGGGCGCATGGTTGGGGTTGTTCGATCAGATCATCCGCTATGGGCACACGACGACCGATGCGGATCATCCGTGTTTGGTCGAGGGGCGTTACGTCATGGCGCCTTCGCCCATTCCCCGCTTCGACACGATGAAGCTTCACCAAAGTAAGAACCTGACGCTTTTGGGCGCTGGTCGCGAAAAGAAGATCTATGCGGTGCCCCCTTATACCACCGTTGAGCCCCTTGATTTCGAGGACCATCCCTTTGCGGTCGAAGGATTCGAAGGCAAGCACTGCCGCTTGTGCGGCGCCCAGGGAGTCTACCTCGATGAATTGATCGACGAGGAAACGGGCGAGACGTATTACCAGTGCAACGACACGGCCTATTGTCATGCACGCTGCGAAGAACAGAAGGGTGGTAACTAATGAGCATTCCTGAAATGGAGCAGAATCCCTGCTTGTCCATCTCGCATGTTTCTAAGCGATTTGGAGATGGGTGTTCTTACTGCCTTGATCCGAACGCGCAACTTGAGCGCAATATCTGCCCTCATTGCAAGACCGTTCATGCTGTGCGTGATGTCAGCATGAATCTGTATCCCGGCGAGATCGTCGGCATCGTAGGCGAATCGGGCAGTGGCAAGTCGACCTTCATGCAATGCCTGTATTTCGACCAGGAGGCAACTGACGGAGAGGTGCGCGCCCTGCCGTATGACGGTGGCGAGCAGAACCTGTTGGCGCTTTCATCTCAGCATAAGCGCAAGGTGCGCAATACCGTTCTGGGTATGGTGTACCAGAACCCCTATCTGGGGCTGCGCATGGACTTTTCCTCTATGTCGAACATTGCCGAGCAGATGATCGCATCGGGCAATCGTCAGGTGGAGGCCATGAGGGCGCGCGGTAACCAGCTGCTCGAAAAGGTGAACATTCCCCTCAGCCGTGCGGGTGAGCCTCCCGCGCAGTTCTCCGGTGGCATGCAACAGCGCGTGCAGATCGCAAAGGCGCTTTCGAACAACCCGCCTATTCTGCTGCTCGACGAAGTGACGACGGGACTCGATCTTTCTGTTCAGGCGAGCGTGCTCGACCTGATTCTGCAGATCAAGCGCGACTTCGGCGTGAGCATGTTGGTGGTGAGCCACGACCTGGGCGTCATCCGCATGCTTGCCGATCGCACGTTCGTCATGTTGAACGGACAGGTCATCGAATCAGGTCTGACCGATCAGATCCTCGAAGATCCGCAGCATGCGTATACCCAGCAACTGGTGTATTCGCTTCTCTAGACTATTTCCTTTTCTCTGGGAGGGGCTCTTCTATGAAGGGTCCCTCTGTAAAACAACTTTCACTATCTGCGTAGTGCAGGTAGGCGTGACAATACAAGGAGACATAATGGACGCAAATTCCCTTATTATTCGCGGCGGCAATGTGGTGACCGAAGATACCATTTTGCCCAATCATGACATCATCATCGAACAAGGCACCATTGCCGCTATCAAACCCACGTTGGCAAATGCGCGAACGATGGAAGCTGATGCTTCAACAACATCGGAGAACGCAGGACTTGCGATCGATGTCGCAACGGGGCTGCCTGTCGTCGATGCGCGTGGTGCGTACGTGGTGCCCGGTATGGTCGATATTCATTCGGACTATATCGAATCGGTTGCGTCGCCTCGTCCGAGCGTGGTTATGGATCTGCCTACTTCACTGTACAAGGTCGATCGTGAATTGGTGGCTCATGGCGTGACCACGATCTATCATTCGCTGTCTACGTATGGGGCGAGCATTTTCGATCACAAGCCCATTCGCAATTTTGGGAACGTGAGCAAATTGGTCGATAGCATCGCGAGCATCCGCGAAGGGGAAGAGCACGATCACCTCATTCGTCATCGCCTTCACTTACGCGTTGAGCTCGATGCGGTCAATCGCGTGGACGAGATCGAGCAGTATTTGAGCGAAGGTAAGGTCGATCTCATTTCCTTTATGGACCATACTCCTGGCCAGGGCCAATATCGCGATCTGCTGGTATTTAGCAACACGATCAAAGGATATCGCGAAGGTATTTCCGAAGAGGAAGTTCAACAGATCATCGAAGCTCAGCAGAACGCCGACAAGATAGGCCCTGAGACTTTGGAGCGCTTGGCGAACATTGCCCACGAAAAGGGGATCTCGCTCGCATCGCACGATGATGATTCGAACGAAAAGCTCGACTTCATGGGCTTGTTCGGCGCGGTCATTTCCGAATTCCCCATTGATATGGAAACGGCGCACGAAGCTAAGCGTCGTGGCATGCATACGCTTGCGGGTGCGCCGAACGTTATGCTGGGACATAGTCATTCGGGGAACCTTTCCGCACGTGAAGGCGTTCAGGAAGGAGCTATCGATATGTTGTGCAGCGACTACTATCCTGCGGCGCTCATTGATGCGGTGTTCGTTCTTCATCGCGAATGCGGCATGTCCCTTCCGCAGGCGTTCGCCTTGGTGAGCGCGAACCCTGCTCGTGCTGTTGGCATTGAAGATGAAGTGGGTTCGCTCGCGGTAGGTAAGCGCGCTGATATCCTTCTGGTGCGCGAGATCGGCTGCGGCCCCGATGTTGATGTGACGACACCGGTGATCACGCGTGCGTTCGTCGGTGGTAATTCGGTGTACCGTTCGCACTATCCCGATCAGCCTCAGGGCTATGCACGCTAGGAAGGGGCTTGCCATGGACGCGCTGTTGCATATAGAGAACCTGTCAAAATCATTTACGATGCATATGGTCGATCGCCGCATCATGGGCTGCCAGAACATAGGTCTGGCTGTTCAGGAAGGCGAATTCGTCGGCATCACCGGACGAAGCGGTTCGGGTAAATCGACCATTTTGCGTTGTATTTATCGTACTAATCTGCCTGAATCCGGTTCGATCTGGTATCGTTCGGCGAGCTTTGGCAAGGTCGATCTGTGCACGGTAGGTGAACGTGAAATGATCCACATTCGCGCCTACGAAATGGGGTATGTCTCCCAGTTCCTGAATGCACTGCCTCGCCAGAGCGCCTACGATATCGTGCTGCAGAGCGCACTCGAGACCTTCGGCAGCACTGACCGCGATCGCGCTCAAGAGGAAACGGAGCGCATGCTGCGCCATTTTGATATCAATGAATCGCTGTGGCCACTGTATCCCCGCACGTTCTCCGGTGGCGAAAAGCTGCGCTTGAACATTGCCGCTGCTATGATCAAGCAACCTCGTTTGTTGTTGCTCGACGAGCCGACGGCATCGCTTGATGCGGCTTCCAAAATGAAGGTCCGTGAATTGATCGAGCAGCTCAAAGATCAGGGAACGACCATGCTGGGCATCTTCCACGACTTGGAATTCATGGAAGGCCTGTGCGATCACGAATTCAACATGCAGAAGGGATCCATCGCATGAAACCGGATATGACCCTCGCAGAGCTTTTGGGGTGGGACGGGACGGTGCCGTTGCGCGCCGATCTGCATTGCCACTCCACGCGCTCCGATGGGTCGTTCACCTCGGAGGAGCTGATCGACCAGGCGCAGGAAGTAACGCTCACTCATCTTGCTATCACCAATCACGATACGACGCAGGGAATCAATAGTGCGAAGCAGTATGCGCAGGACTCTTCGGTGACTTTCGTGGGCGGTATCGAAATAAGTGCATGGGATCCAAAACGTGAACGCAAGGTGCATGTTCTCGGGCTCGGCCTTGAAGAGGATTCTCCTGCGATCGCGGCCCTGTGCGATTCGCTATTGGCGCGTCGGAGTGCGAACACCGCCTGGCAGAAATCACGTTTGCAGGAGGCGGGATATACCTTTAATGAAGAGCTATTGAATCACCTGGAGACGCGCTCGACCGGGTTGTATAAGCAGCATCTTATGGCAGCGCTCACGGACGCGCCGTTCACGAGTGATGAATATCAAACGCTGTACAAGAGCCTCTTTAAGGGTTCGGGTATCTGCAACAGGGACATCACCTATGTTGATATGCGTGATGCCGTACGTGCGATCTGCGAAGATGGCGGTGCTGCCGTGCTGGCTCACCCGGGACAGCTGAAAAGCTATGAGGCGGTTCCCGAATTAGTGGATGCGGGTCTGTGGGGTATTGAATGCTTCCATCCTGATCATTCGGTCGATGATCATGGGCTTTGCGAAGAACTAGCGCGGCGCTTTGATCTTGAATGTACGGGCGGTTCCGACTTCCACGGCGTCTTCGGTAACGTCGAGCGTTTAGGGCAGTGCGTACTTGAACGCACACTCTCTTAGTGATCGAGCGCTCGGGGTAGCGCTTCTGGGCGCCGTTCCGAGGGGCTGGTTGGTGATGGTGGCAAGCGATCGTTCGCCAGCGATGGGATGCCCATGCTGAAACGGTGAAGTTCGAGTGATCGGCCGATTTGGGTATTTGTGTTTAGGGGCGCTTGCCGTTATAATTTGGCACTGCTTGTTCGTTTTACGGTCTTGTAATGCGAACAAGAAGAGCAGACTGGGCCATCGTCCAATGGTAGGACTCTGGTTTTTGGTACCAGCTATGTAGGTTCGAATCCTGCTGGCCCAGCCAGTTTGAAAAGGTAACAGGTACGAATTTCTTTCCTGCGGAAAGTTACGATGTAAGCCTGAGGGTATGTGCTGAAAGCGGGTCATTGTGGCTCGCTTTTTTATTAGTATGCAGGAGGCTGCGGTAATGGCGGAATACGTAGAAGGCAAACGACCGGTTCTTGAGGCGCTTAAGGCGAAAGTGCCCGTCAAGTGCTTGTATGTGGCAGAAGGCCTCAAGGACGACAAAGTGGTCGACGATGTGGTACGTCGCTGTCACAAGATGGGCGTGTCGGTAAAGCAGGTGCGTCGCAGCGATCTGGACGCCCGTTCAGAGCGTGGTTCGCATCAGGGTCTTATGCTGGAAACGCGTCCGTATGCCTATGCTAATGCGCAGGAGATCGTCGATGCGGCGCAGGCGCAAGCAGAAGAGCACGAGGGCAATGCGCTCATCATTATCTTGGATCACATCACGGACGCAGGCAATTTGGGTGCCATCGCCCGATCGGCAGAGATCGTGGGTGCGGCGGGTATCATCATTCCCAATAAGCGTTCTGCACGTGTTACGGCAGCTACCTACAAAAGCTCCGCTGGGGCCATTTCGCATATCAAGGTGGCTCAGGTCAGCAATATCGCCCAGACCATCGAACGCCTAAAGAAGGACAATTTCTGGGTCGCCGGCGCATCTGAGCAGGCCAAGGATTGCATTTGGGACGCTCCGATGGCGGGCCGTTTGGCGCTGGTCATGGGTAGCGAGGGCGAAGGGCTCTCCCGTCTCACTCAGGAACGATGCGATTTCCTCGTGGCGCTTCCTCAGGCAGGACGCGTGGGTTCGCTCAATGTGGCGCAGGCTGCTACGGCATGCATGTACGAGTGGATGCGTCAGGCAACGCGCGGAAAGTAACCTCTGATGGCTTATACGCGCAGAAAGCTCCTTATCGTTGATGGCTACAACGTGTTGCGCAGTGGCTCGCGCTATGTGCACATGCGTCGCGAAGAGGACTACACTCACGAAAAGTTCAATATGGTACGCGAAGCGCTGATCAGCGATGTTGCTGCGTTCGCGGGTACCGAATATCGTGCGATCATCGTGTTCGACGGTGCAGAGAACAGCGAATCGGCGGGTAAGACCCAATCGATCGGCGGAGTGAAGGTCATGTTCTCGCCCTATGGGTCCTCTGCCGATAAGGTCATCGAAAAGCTCGCCCATGATGCGCGTGAAGACCACATGGAAGTAATGGTGGTCACGAGCGATGCGTCCATCCAGGATACTGTTTTCGGCGGTGGGGTGGACCGCATGAGCGCTAATGGCTTCAGTTTCGAGATGGATGATCTGGGTGACGAGGCCAAGAGCGAAGGCGCGTTCAAGGTGTCGCAGAAGAACACGGTGGCAGATCGTCTGGATCCTTCAGTGCTGGAAAAATTGAAGGCCCTGCGCGACGGACGATAGTCGAGCTCGAAGGCTTCTTGAAATACCCAAGGGCGTCCGGGTTCCCCATTAACCATAAAAGCTTGTTGAAAGCGTGCGTGTCTATTGGGTTTTCCCATAGAAAACACGGCAAAAGAGCCTTATTGAGGGTGCGGTGGCTCTGGTCGTATGGTTTCAATCTCCTATAATTGAAGAAAGAATTTTTCCAGGCAATGCATATGTGTGTTGAGTATTGAGCATGTGCGTAATTCCTGGGAGGGGAAGGAGAATTGCATGAAGCCGTTAGAGGGAATCAAGGTAGTAGACCTAACTACGTATATGGCAACGCCTGCGACCGGTCGTGTATTGGGTGAATGGGGAGCTGACGTTATCAAGGTCGAAGCGGCAAAGGGCGATCCTCTGCGTGTAACTCAGGCTGCAGTATTCAACATGCCTATGTCGGACGACGAGAACCTGGCGTTCGATATGTGTAACCTTCATAAGCGCTTCATTTCGCTTAACCTGAAGAGCGAAACGGGTGCAGAGGTCATGGATAAGCTGCTCTCCGAAGCGGACGTTTTCATTACCAACACTCGTAACAAGTCTTTGAAGAAGATGGGCCTTGACTGGGAAACGCTGCATGCGAAGTATCCTCGTCTCATCATGGGCCATGGCCTTGGCTATGGTAAGAAGGGTGCCGAAAAGGATGATCCTGGCTTTGACGTAACGTGCTACATGGCTCGTGGCGGTGTCTTCGGCACTACGGTTAATCGTGGCGATGCCCCGATGATCCCGACCAACGGATATGGCGATCTGCAGGCAGCTATGTTCTTGGCTGCAGGTATCTGCGCAGCGGTCGTTGGACGTGAAAAGTCAGGTGAAGGCGATTACGTCACGTGCGCTTTGCAGCATGCGGGTGTGTATGCTTTGATGACCGGTATGATCTCTGCTCAGTATGGCAATCCATATCCTAAGAGCCGCTTCGAGGTCATTTGCCCCTTCAATAATGTATACATGACGGGCGACGGCAAGTACGTTGCCATGTGCGACCCCGAGTACGATCGCGATTACAACAAGATCATGGGCCTTCTCGGTCGCGACGATCTGATCGATGATCCTCGCCTGGTCAACTGCAACAAGATGAACGAAGCTGGCCTGAATGCTGAAGTCGTGGGCATCATGGACGAAGCTCTGGCTAAGATGACCGCTGAAGAGGCATTGAAGCTGTTCAAGGACAATGCTATTCCGATCGAGCTGTGCCAGACTCCGCTGGACGTGTACGAGGATCAGAACGTATGGGATAACGATTACCTGGTGAAGATCCAGTATCCCGAGGCGCAGCGCAATATCCCGACGGTGCCTATCCAGTTCGAATCCGAAGATACGCCGGTATTCACCCCGACCGACAAGCTGGGCAGCTCCACTGTTGCCGTCATGAAGGATCTGGGTTATACCGACGAACAGATCGATGCTGCTATGGCCGATGGTTCGGTATGCGGCGCTACGTCGCTTGACGACTTGGTGTAACCATTGATGCGGTGTCACTGGTAACGCAGACGAATTGATACGTTGCCGCTGGTGGCGCAGATGAGTTGATACGCTGCCGCTAGTAATACGAGCGAACGCATGGAAGAGGCCCCCGTAAGGGGGTCTCTTTTCGTGTGGGTCGGTTCGCATGTGCGTATGCGGGTACTGCCAAAGGCCTGAAGTCTGACGCGCCATAGCACCCAGCAGTAAAGTTCGCATGTGCGTATGCGGGCGAGGCTAAAGGATATCGCGAAACTTTGAGCGCGAGCCTGCTGCGTACGCTGCGGATGCGGGCGCTGCTAAAGCGCGCGATTCCGGTGTTTTTATAAGGGCGGAGCCAGCTACATTGGCATGGGGCGACAAACTAAACCACGCGCGATCCGGCAAGCTAAGCTCGCGCGATCCGATGAGTTAAACCACACGATCCGACAAATTAAAGCATACGCACGATCCAACAAGCTGAACCACGTGCGATTTTGGCGTGCTTGCGAGTAGATATGCGTTTGCGCATGAAATACGCGTCCTCTTGGCATTTTTTTGCGGTTTTCGACGATTTTTCCATTGTTTTGCGGTCGCCTCGCGCGAGCCTGTGTCGGAGCGCGCTTCTGACCTGGGGTTATAGTTTTGCAAAAAAAGGATATGCCGATAGAGGTCGTCGAAAACCGAAAAAAATTGCCAAATTGGCTTCAAAATCGTGCGCAACCTTCAGAACTCGATCAGCAACCTTCAGATTTCCGTCAAATTGCCCATTATGAGACCTCGCCTCGCATCTTGCGATGGTGGCTTGCCACGTTTGCTGCAGCTGTTGGGCTAGTTCGCCGGTGACTTTCCATGCCTACTGCAACTGTTGTGTTTGGTCCGTCGGCGCTGCGCTTAACTCACTGGTGTTGCGGCCAGTGTTGTGCTTGGCTCGCTAGTGTTGCGGTTGATGTCGCGTTTGGTTCGTCAGTGTTGTGGTCAGTTAGCGTTGCGCATGGTGTTGCGGCCAGTGCTGCGTTTGGTTCACCGGTGCTGCGGTAAGTACGGAAAGTTACACGCTTTTTGCGATCGCTTCGCCGAACGTGAAGCTTTGATGCAGGGGCGCTTTCTATCTTGCATGTGGCGTCCAGGCTGCTATACTGCAAAGGCTGCAAAAATCGCGGCATAGGTATTACGCATGCGTGGTGGACTTGTTTCTGCTAGTGGCCGAAAGGTTGCAGAACGGGGATGAACCCGCGCAGAGGAACAACGAATGGAGAACATATGTCCAAGATCACTGTCAAGACTCTGCTCGATGCAGGCACTCACTTCGGTCATCAGACCCGCCGCTGGAACCCCAAGATGAAGCCCTTCATTTTCGGCAACCGTGGCGATATCTACATCATCGACCTCAAGGAAACCCTCTACGGCCTCGACGCTGCTTACACTGCAGTTTCCCGTTGCGCTGAAAAGGGTGGCACGGTTCTGTTCGTCGGCACCAAGAAGCAGGCTCAGGAATCCATCGCTAATGCTGCTAATCGCTGCGGCATGCCTTACGTTAACGCTCGCTGGCTCGGCGGTATGCTGACCAACTTCGTTACCATTCGCTCTCGCGTTCAGCGCATGGAAGAGCTCGAGGCTATGGAAGCTGACGGTCGCATGGAGATGCTGCCTAAGAAGGAACAGATCCTCCTTCACAAGGAACTCGCTAAGCTCCAGACCAACCTCAATGGTGTTCGCAACATGAAGAAGGTCCCCGATATGGTCTTCGTCATCGACACCAACCGTGAGCAGATCGCGATCCACGAGTCTCACCGCCTGAACATTCCGATCGTTGGCACGCTCGACACCAACTGCGATCCCGACGACGTAGATTACGGTATCCCCGCGAACGACGACGCTATCCGTTCCGTTCGCCTGCTGGCAGACTTCGTTGCTGATGCGGTTATCGCTGGCACCGGCGCTCCTGTCACTGTTGAGGATATGACGGCTGCTCCTGCTGAGGCAGCAGAGGAAGCTGTCGAAGCTGCTCCTGCAGAGTAAATAACGCATGATTCACGGCCCCGCTTTCCTGCGGGGCATCGTTACAGAAAGGAAGTACCATGGCAGAAATCACCGCAGCTCTCGTTAAAGAACTTCGCGAGATGACCGGCGCCGGCATGATGGAATGCAAGAAGGCCCTCACTGAGGCTGAAGGCGACATCGAAAAGGCCGTTGACGTTCTGCGTACTCGTGGCCTCGCTGCTGTTGCTAAGAAGGCTGGCCGCGCTACCAACGAAGGTACCGTTATGGCTCTCGTTTCCGACTGCGGTATGGCAGGTGCTCTCGTAGAGCTCAACTGCGAGACCGACTTCGTTGGCATGAACGAGAAGTTCCGCGCTTATGCTGAGAAGATCGCTCAGGCTGTTATCGCTAACAAGCCTGCTGATCTGGACGCTCTCAAGGCATCCGAGATCGAAGGCGAAACCGTAGAGGCTATCGTCACCGACGCTATCCACACGCTGGGCGAGAACATCCAGCTTTCCCGTTTCGCTCTGATCGATCAGCCTGAAGGTGCTGTTGCTAGCTACATTCACGGCGGCGGCAAGATCGGCGTTCTGGTTGAGTTCAAGCTGGGCGACACCGCTTTCGCAACCAACGACGATTTCAAGAAGTATGGTCGCGACATCGCAATGCAGGTTGCTGCTGCAAGCCCTGTTGCTGCAACGCGCGAATCCGTTGATCCTGCTGTTGTTGAGCACGAAATGGGCATCTACAAGGCCCAGGCTGCTGAGTCCGGCAAGCCCGAGAACATCCAGGAAAAGATCGCTACCGGTCGTCTGGAGAAGTTCTTCAAGGAGAACTGCTTGACCGAGCAGGCTTACGTTAAGAACCCTGATCAGTCGGTTAACCAGTACACCGCTGAAGTTGCTAAGGCTCTTGGCACCACGATTGAGATCGTTTCCTTCACCCGCTTCATGCTGGGCGAATAAGAACGAACCCTCATATATAAGGCGCAAGCCCTCCCGGAGGTTTTATGAGAAAAACCTCGCCAGGGAGGGCTTGCTGTCATAATAGGCTATGAATGAACTGCACGAGGTCTTATGCTGAGGTGCCTTCCGGGTATGGTCGGCGCTTGTATGACATGGATTGGGTGAATATGGCTGAAACCGTTATTATTGCGCGCGAAACGAAGAACATTTCCGGTACCGTGCAAATTTCCGGAGCGAAAAATTCTGCGCTGAAGCTCATCGCCGCCTCTTTGCTGGGGCAAGGCAAGAGCATTATTCATAATGTCCCCCATATTTCCGATACCGAGATAATGAGCGCGGTATTGCGAAGCTTGGGCGCCACGGTGGAATGGGAAGGTAGTTCCCTCGTGATCGACACCGCCAACGCAGAGGGGCATGAGACCCCTTATGAACTCGTGTCTAAAATGCGTGCGAGCATTTCAGTGCTGGGGCCCTTGCTGGGGCGCTTCGGTTGTGCGAAGGTCGCCATGCCCGGTGGATGCAACCTTGGTGCTCGCAAGATCGATATGCATCTGAAGGTCCTGCAGGCAATGGGTGTTGAATTCGAGAACGAACATGGTTATCTGTACGCTTCTGCGCCGAACGGTCTCCATGCGGCCGATGTTCTGCTGGAGTTCCCCAGTGTTGGCGCGACCGAGAACATGCTGATGGCCGCGGTGGCGGTCGAGGGCACTTCGGTCATCGATAACGCCGCGCGCGAACCCGAGATCGTCGACCTCGCCAACATGCTCAATGCGATGGGGGCTCAGGTGAGCGGCGCTGGATCGCCTACTATTACGGTGGAGGGTGTGCCGCTCTCTGATTTTCATGCGTGCGAGCATACCGTCGTGGGAGACCGCATTGAAGCGGGCACCTACCTGACCGCGGGTGCTCTTTTGGGTGGCCCCGTTACGGCGAAGGGCGTCGATCCGTCGTTCTTGCGCATGGCTCTCATGAAGTTCGAACAGATGGGATGCGAAGTTTCCACAACGGAAGATTCCATTACTGTTTCGCGTGAACAGCCGCTCCAGGCGGTCGATATCCAGACGCTGCCTCATCCGGGCTTCCCGACCGACCTGCAAGCGCAATTCATGTTGCTGACTGCGCTCGCGGAAGGCAATTCGGTCATTTCGGAGAACATCTTCGAGAACCGCTTCATGTTCGCCTCCGAACTCAATCGTATGGGCTCGAACATCACCATCGAAGGTCATCATGCGCTTATTCAGGGAGTATCAAAGCTCCAGGGCGCTCCGGTTTCTTCGCCCGATCTTCGTGGTGGCGCGGCGCTCGTTATTGCAGGTCTTGCCGCTGAAGGGGAGACCGTTGTGCACGATATTCGCCATATTGACCGCGGATACGAGGATTATGTTGGTAAGCTTCGCGCGCTCGGTGCCAATATTGAGCGTGTTTCTTTATAGGGAAAAGTATGTTCGGTAAGCGTAAGAAGAGCTTGCATGCTCGTCCTACTAGGCGTTCTTCGCGAGGAAGGGGCAGTTGGTCCTCGTCGGTCGTAGGCACTCATGCCTCCGATCAGCGTGCCGGCCGTTCTCGCAGGGCGGCAACGCATCGTCGCCCGTCGCAGCGTATAGATGGCCATGCGGGCGAGATCAATCAGATTCATTTTCAGTCACGTTCGGTTGACGAACGAACCGCAGCGCGCTCTCAAAGGGATCGCTCTCGTACGGCAACGTTCATGAAGCGTCGCGACCGCATGCGCTACGGGGTCATTGCTGGCGTGGTGGTCCTAGTGGTGGCCGTGGCTTTCGGTCTGGGCACTTGTGCGTTCCGTAATTCGGTTTCCTCATCTATGGCGCTTGATGATGCAAGCGTGTCGGGGGCGCTGGTTACCGCGGCGGATGATCAACCGTTCTACGTTCTGCTCTCGGGTATTTCGAACACTGATCCAGAGGGGCCTACGGCGAGCTACGTGGCGGTTATGCGCATCGATGCGGCCAATAAGACCATTTCGCTCCTGAATGTTCCAAGCAGTATCGCTCAGTCTTACAATGATGCGTCCGAATCGTCGAATATGTTGCGTGATGCTCCTCATGCGTCGAACGAATGGGACCTTGTTTCGAAGGTCTCGGCGCTCATTGAACAGGACATCAATCACTATATGCGTATCTCTGACGAGGATTTCGTTTCTTTGGTTGACTCCCTTGGTGGCCTGCATGTAACGGTTGATACCTATGTGGATGATCCTACGGTGGGCAATATCGTGCTTGATCCTGGCGAGCAAACGCTTTCCGGCGAACAGGCGCTCATGTATGTAAGCGCCAAGAACTACACCGATGAGTTCGGCACACGCAGTAACGTGCAGAACAAGGTGATCTTCGCGCTGATCGATGCGATCCAGGCAAAGGGCGGCATCAGCTTCGCCATGAATGCAGATAATGTTGCGGGCAAGATCAAGACCGATATGGATTATGATACGCTGAACGCCATTGCCTCTTTATACGGCGAAGCGACGATCCATATGTCGATGGTTCCGGGCAGCAAGAGCATTTCAGGTGACGACGTGTTCTGGTCGGTGAATTCTTCGACCTTCTCTCAGATCCGCGATGAATTCAAAGCGGGCGAAGATATGGATATCACGGTCGATACCAGTGGCGTTGATAGGGGTTCTGTCTCTATCATCGTGCTTAACGGTGCCGGCACTGACGGCTACAGTGCGCAGGCTGCTCAAGTGCTCACCGATGCGGGTTATACCATTCAGGAAACAGGTAACGCGGAGTCGTTCGTATACGACGAAACGCTGGTGATCTATCGCGAAGAAAAAGATAAGCTCGCAGCGGAGTCCATCGTGCAGGCTCTTGGCACGGGACGCGCGGTATCGGCGGGGGTATATTATTCGCTCAAAACTGATATTCAGGTGGTCGTAGGTAAGGACTGGACGAGCCATGTTTGATGCGGTCATCTATATCAACGAACCGCGTTGGCATACGATGAGCTTGGGTCTTGATCGGATCTCCGAGCTTCTGAACGGGCTAGGTGATCCCCAAAAGCGCTTGCGTTTCGTGCATGTTGCGGGGACAAACGGCAAGGGTTCGACCTGCGTTTGCATGGCCAGTATCTTGCAGGCGGCAGGATATAGGACCGGTTTGTTCACGAGTCCGTATATCGAGTATTTTGAAGAACGCATCCGCATAAATGGGGTGCCTATTTCATCCGAGGAACTGCGTGCAGTTACGCTGAAGGTCCGCGATGTGGCTGAGGCGATGGCTGATCATCCAACTGAATTCGAACTTATGACTGCGGTGGCGTTCGAGTACTTTGCCGAGCAGGGTTGCAATGTGGTCGTTGCTGAAGTGGGCCTTGGGGGACGTTTGGATTCGACCAATTGCATCGATACGGTCGAAGCGTCGCTCATCGCACCGATCTCGTATGACCATTGCGCATTGCTGGGTGATACGCTCGCACAGATCGCAACGGAGAAGGCGGGTATCATCAAGGATGGCGTTGCGGTGGCAAGTGCCCCTCAGGAGCTGGCTGCCCGTCAGGTTCTTGAAGAAACAGCGAAGTCCCATCATGCTTCCATTCGCTTCGTCGATCCGTCGGCTATTGAGGGATCGAATGATTCGTTCGCATATAAAGGCGTGCAAGATCTGTCGCTTTCGTTGCGGGCGGGTTATCAGCGATTTAATGCGGCGCTTGCCCTAGAAGGATGTTTTATTTTGCGTGATCGTGGTTGGGATGTTCCTGATGAAGCGATCCGCGCCGGGCTTGCTGCAGCGCAGTGGCCTGGTAGGTTCGAGCTGGTTCATTGTGCGCCCGACATCATTATCGATGGGGCTCACAATAAGCACGCCATCGAGCATTTGGTCGAAGAGCTCGAAGATCGCTACCCCTTGCGACGTATTGTCTTCTGCATGGGGGTTATGGCGGATAAGGATTACCGTTCCATGCTGGAAATGCTCGCCCCTCGTGCAAAAGCGTTCGTGTGCTACGCACCACCGCTCGATCGTGCGTTGCCCGCGAAAAAGCTGGCGGCGCAGGTGTGCGCAGTGCTGGCTCAACAGGAACCGGGCGAAGCCGACCATGGATGCTTGGTGGAATCGGCGGCGTCTGCAGCAGAGGCAGTTGCGAAGGTGAACGCCCTCGCGAACGAGCATGACGTGGTGTGTTTCTGCGGAAGCCTGTATGGCATCGCATTGGTAAAAGAGGCGCTTTCCGCAGAGGGCTTGTTGTAGCGCTCTAAATAGCTCCACCGTATGAAGCGCGAGATGGATCCCGTGGTCACGCAGCGGCTCGCGTTTGTGGATGCCTCTAGGAGATTTCTTCACATCATCGCATCATCTCGCTTCGAGGAGGGACTTAGTTTATACTGTCATCCGATGTAGGAGTATCTCGAATGGGTTTGGGCGGCGCCATGTTTCGAACCTGGTCAGGTCCGGGAGGAAGCAGCCATAAGGGACCGCTGACGAGCGCCCAGGCCTTTTCGGGATACTTACGTTTCGCCGGTCATCTTGATCGGCGAAATTTCTTTTAGGCTATGTTGTCGTATATGACTCTGTAAAACCAAGAGCGAAGGTGTCTATGGAATTCATCGACTTTATCATTAACCTCCTTCAGGATCCCCGTAGTGCCATTGCGGGCTGGATCGTTGCTTTGGGGCCCATTTGGGTATATACCCCCTTGTTCCTTATTGTTTTCATTGAAACCGGCCTGGTGTTCTTCCCCTTCTTGCCAGGAGATTCGCTTTTGTTCGCGGCGGGTGTGTTCTCTGCTGACGGTGGTGGACTTACGCTGATGGCAACGCTGATCGTGTTCTATGCTGCAGCGATCCTCGGCAATACTTCTAACTATTGGATCGCTCGTTTGTTCGGATCGCGCATCATCGATTCAGGTAAGGTGAAGGCGCTCACTCCTGAGCGCATGGCGAAACTCGATCACTTTTTCGAAAAGTACGGTGGTCTCACTATCATTATTACGCGCTTCATGCCGTTCTTCCGTACGTTCGCTCCGTTTATTGCGGGTACGGGACATATGAATTTTGCGAAGTTCACGTTCTTCAACTGCGTTGGCGGTATCGCGTGGGTGTCGCTCTTCGTTCTGGTGGGCTACTTCTTCGGAGGGATCCCATTCATTCAGGAACATTTCGAAGTCATTATTTTAGGTATCGTGGGCGTTTCTGTTGCTCCGGCGGTCATCGGCGCTATCAAAGCGGCGATTTCGGCGCGCAAGAGCGGTGCTCGTGATTTTGAGGTCGAGGCGGCAGCAGAGGCCGAGCGTCTTGCTCGTGCAAAGCATGCCAGCAAGAACGACTAACCTATAAAGAAACACTTCTTAATGCGGAGCGTTCCGCAAGGAGGATGCGCAATGGAAGCGTTGTACCGAAAGTATCGTCCTTCTACGTTCTCGGATGTGGTGGGACAAGAGCATATCGAGCGAACCCTTAAGAACGCCATCGAGCAAGCAAAGGTCTCGCATGCCTATTTGTTCTGCGGCCCGCGTGGTACGGGCAAGACCACCATGGCGCGCATTCTTTCGAAGGCGCTTTTGTGTGAGCAGGGACCCACGGCCGAACCCGATGGAACGTGTCCTGAATGTCAGGCTATCGCTCAGGGAACTCATCCTGATGTATACGAATTGGACGCTGCAAGTCGCACTGGCGTTGATAACGTTCGTGAAGAGATCATCTCGCGTGTCAACTATGCTCCAACGCAAGGCACGTGGAAGGTATACATCATCGACGAGGTCCATATGCTTTCTCCAGCGGCTTTCAATGCGCTGCTGAAAACATTGGAAGAACCTCCCGCTCACGTCGTTTTCATTCTCTGTACCACCGATCCGCAAAAAGTCCCCGAAACTATTCAGTCGCGTTGTCAGCGCTTCGATTTTCATCGCATTTCGGCGGAATCCATCGTTTCCCGCCTCGGCGCGATCTGTGTGAAAGAAGGCGTGGATTTTGAAGGCGAGGCTCTTGATCTGATCGCGTACCGTTCTGATGGCGGCATGCGTAATGCGCTTACTTCACTTGAACAGCTCATGGCGTTCGGGGGAGGGCACGTCACGCTCGAAGGCGCCCAGAACATGTTGGGGTCGCTTGACGAATCCGATCTTTCTGAGATCGTGGTCGCTATTGGTAAGCGTGATACAGCGGCGTGTTTCAACTGGGTGGCCCGTTATGTGGAAACGGGCGCCGATCTTGCGCAATTCGTTCGGGATCTAGCTGAGCATATCCGCAATATGTACCTGCTTTCCATGGCCGGCGTGGAAGTAGAGGTTCCTGTAAGCGAAGTCACGCGCAGATCGATGGTCGATCAGCTGTCTTTGTTCGGGCAGGACCGTCTGGCACGTCTGCTTTCCGTGCTGGGCGATTTGTCGCAGGAGCTGCGTTCCTCGAGCAATCCGCGCTTGAGTTTCGAGATCGCGCTTACGCGTATGGTCAGGCCGGAGTCTGACATGACGCTCGAGGCTTTAGCGGAGCGTATCGAGCAATTGGAGCGAACGGTGGAGGTGTTCGCTACTGAAGGCACTGCTGGTGGGGCTGTGTCTCGTTCGAGCGCAGCGGCAACGCCGGTCGTACCGTCGCAGTTCGGGGAGGCGGGGCAAGTTGCAGCGCCTCAGGCTTCGGCTTCAGTTCAGTCGGAGCCGGCGGTTTCCCCCTATAAGGAATCCGTGGTCCAGCCTTCGGCCCGACCTCAAGTGCAGTCTCCTGCGCGGGCCGCGGCTCCGTCCGCCGTTCCAGCTCAGGCTGCAGTTCAGCATGGGGTTCCGACTCAACCCGCGGCGCCAGCTCAGCCCGCGGCTTCAGCTCAGCCCGCGGCGCCAACTGCTACTACGGCATCTAATGCTACACGCAGTACGGCAGTGGACCTATCTAATCCTGCTGCAATTCAGCGATTCTGGCATTCGGTTACCTCGTCCTTGCGCAAGACGAACCCCGCTCGAGGCGTGCTGTTCATGAATGCGAAGGTGTCGGCGCAGCCTGATGGATCTGGGTTGGCTATTGAGTTCTCCAAAGATAACAGCTTCGCCTATACTGCCGCCCAGAAGCCCGAGGTCCATCAGCTTCTTTCACAAACGATGCAGTCTATCGCAGGGGAGACAGTATCGTATCGCTTGGTTATAGCAGGCGATAGCGGTACCGGCGCCTCGGCGGTACCGACGTCCCAGTCGACGCCAACGCGACCTGCGGTCTCTCGCGTAATAGCGCAAGAGACGCCTGATCAGTCGGCACCTGCGGTTGCGCAGCCCGTACCTGCAACAATGCAGGAAGCACCGATGTCGCCAGCAGCATCTTCGGAATCGTTCGCGCCATCGGTGAAAACAACGGTTCAGCCATCGACTCCAATGCCAGCGCGAACGCAGACGAATGCGCCGGCGGTAACTCCATCGGCGCTCGAAGATGATCAGGTGCCATTGGATGTGTACGATAGCATGGCTCCCGCAGATGAATACGACGAGGCGGAATCCGATCCATCGCCTGCTCCTGCGCGTTTCGTACCTCGAACCGTGGACCCTTCGACTCGGTCTCAGCCGATGGCCCCTCAGCCTCAGCCGACATCGTTTCCAACGCAACCGTTGCCGCCTCGATCTGAGTCGGCAGGGCAAGCGCCGGTCGCACCCGACCAGGCTTCGAGGCCTCAGTCTCAAGGGACAGACGAATCGGGGCAGATCGTCGAAATACTGTCGAATACGTTCGGCGAGGGTATAAAGTTCGAAGAGCTTTCCGATTAATGAGGGCGATTCGCTACAATGCTAAAAGCGCGTGATGAAGGCGCGAAGTGGATAAATAGGTAACTCTGTTCAAGGAGAGTAGTTCAATGAATATGCAGCAAATGATGCGTCAGGCGCAGAAAATGCAAAAAGAACTGGCAAAGGCCCAGGAAGAAGTCGCCACTATGACCTACGAGGGTTCTGCAGGCGGCGGCATGGTAACCGCTGTTGCTCAGGGCGATATGAGCATTTCATCGATAACGATCGATCCCGAGGCAGTAGATCCCGAAGACGTGGAAATGCTTCAGGATATGGTGTGCGCTGCGGTCAATGATGCGATCCGTGGCATTAACGAAATCAGCAATGCACGCATGTCGGCTGTTACGGGCGGCATGAATATTCCCGGCATGAGGTAATCGTTCTCGTGAATGCATCTTCTGCTATCCAGAAGCTTCTTGATGAATTGGAGCGCCTTCCAGGAATAGGCCCCAAATCTGCACAGCGCATTGCGTATTGGATCTTGAATCAAGACCATGCCGATGCGCTGCGTCTTGCGCAGGCTATCATCGAAGTGAAGGATACGGTTCATTTTTGCTCGCGGTGCTTCAACTATGCCCAAGATGATCTATGTGATATCTGCGCTTCGGCAAAGCGCGATCAAAATACCATCTGCGTTGTTTCTGAACCGCGCGATATTCCTCCCATTGAGCGGACGGGCTCGTTCTCGGGTGTGTATCACGTGCTGGGTGGCGCGTTGTCACCCCTAGAGGGTATTGGTCCGGATGATCTGCGTATTGCCGAGTTGCTGGCGCGCTTGCAAGATCCTGCTATTTCCGAGGTCATCCTCGCTACGAATCCCAACATTGAAGGGGAAACCACGGCGAGCTATCTTGCGCGGCTTATCAAGCCCCTAGGGGTTACTGTGTCGCGTCTGGCAAGTGGTCTGCCCGTAGGGGGCGATCTTGAATTCGCCGACGAGGTGACGCTCGGTCGTGCCATCGAGGCAAGAAGGATGCTCTGATCGTTCGTTGATGACTGGTGCGCTCAAGAGGGAGCGCGCGCTGATCATTTAGGTCTTTCCTGCATGCGTGGCCGAGACAGCTCTCGGCCACGCTGTTATTCGGTGCTTATTATTTGATCCGAGTCATTTTTGCAATGACGTTCTCTTAGGGATATGAGGCTTGTGATAGCAGCCTGGTAAAGAGGGCGTTCGAATACACGAGCTATTGTTTCGGTGCTGACCTCACGGAAGTAGGATCCGACGGTTGCAACGAGTCCGTTAAGAATGAACGAAAGCTCTATCTCATCTTCAAGAGCCAGATCTTCCTCGCGTATATCGAGTTGGTTGAGCCAAAGGTTCTTGAACCTATCCTTGATGAGCGACTGCAGATAGGGTGAATTGCTCCGAATGGCAAGACAGGCTCGTTCAAAGTTGATCCGTTTTCTTTCATCGATAAGAGAAACGAGCTGATCGAAAGATCCCTTTTGCAGGCCATGCAAGATAAGGGAGGGGATCTCGGGGATCATATTGCACTCGAGCGCTTTTTGGGCAAGATCGTCGATGTTCTCAAAATGATAGTAGAACGTATTGTGGTTCACATTAGCGCGGCGCGATAAGCCATGTACGGTTATGTGATCGTAGGGCATTTCGGCGAGCATGCTCCAAAACGCATCTTTGATGCGGATGGCCGCTTGCCCGGAATCTTCCTTTTTGGGTCGTGCCATTTCTTCTCCTTCACGAGTGCTTCTCGGGCTTTTTAGGCCACTTCGTCTTATGCGTATGAATTGCTCGTGCTGTGTGGGGTCATAGCGCAATCGACCTATTTGATTTTAAAGAAAACTAGACATTCATGATAGTTTTCTCTCTTTTTTCATTTGAAGAGTATTGATAGTGTTTTAACCAAAATGGGATTCACTATGAATCGGAGCAAATGATTCTTGAGGGGAAGGCGATCATGTTCGAAAAACTAGGGAAAAGGAAGTATGTCGTTCCGTTCGCGATACTGCTTCTTATGGCATGTTTCTTTTCGCTGATGTTCTACCCGATGGCGCATATGGAACTCAAAGATCTTCCGTTCGCGATGGTTTCCCTCGATGAAGGAGTGGAAACATCTGAGGGGGATGTGAATATTGGCAGTCTTGTTGCGGATAACATTACTCAGGCGACGGGCGAAGATGGGCAGGAAATGCCCCTTGTTTGGAAGAGCTACGATAGCCAGGAAGCTCTCGACCAGGCTCTTGCGAACAATGAGCTTTACGGCGCTATCGTGGTGCCTGCTGATTTCTCCCAAAGTCAATACGATCAGCTCGTTGAAACCATGCAGGAGCAGATAGATAACATGCAGGGCAGCATGTCCGATATGATGTCGGGAGCAACGCCTGCAAGTGGCTTGTCGTCGCTTTCTTCTTTGGGTGCTTCAAGCGCAACGCCATCGTTTTCGAGCGAGGCTCAGGCTGCGATTGCGGCAGCGCAGCAAAATGCTCAGGGTGTTACGGCGAGTGCGGCTACGAGCGCGCAAGCGTTCAAGGATGCGCAAGCAAAAGTGGTGGAACTGCAGCAGCAGTATCAAGGCGTGCAGCAGACGCTGACTGACACCGAATCTAAACTCGAGACAGCAAAGGCCCGTCAAGATGAGCTGAGCAATAAGGGCGAAGCTCTTACGGAAGAAGAGAAAAAGGAACTCGAGGAACTCGCGATCACTATCCCTGAAACCGAAAAGATAGTAGAGGAAACCAAGAGCGAACTCGAATCCTTGCAATCTGATATAGAGACCGCGACCAAGAACGCGGAAAACGCTCAGACGAACATGTCTAACGCCCAGAATAATGCGAAGACCGCTATGGTGAATGCAGTGGGTGTTCAGAAGACCGCTACGGCGAGCTCTATGCTCGCTGCTCAGGCAAGCATGCTGAGCAATGCTGTTTCGAATCTCAAGACCGCTTTGGGATCCTTGAATGCTTCGTCGCTCACTGATCGATTTTCCGGTATGAGCGAAACGGTGGCCGCGAAAGCGTTCGTTTCCGCTGCCGATAGCCTTGAATCGGGTTCGGCCGAAGAAGAGAACGATTCTTCGGCGGCAGCCATAACGGTCTATCTGAATATGGGTAAAAGTCCCATGATTGCCAATACGCTTCAGACGACCATGAAGTCCATCTTCGCCGAAGCAGGTTTTTCGGCTGATATCGTTATGGTGAATGAAGGGGTCATGGCGGGCGATTCCGACGATGCGGCGACTTCCAGCCCGATGTCCACCATGATGTCCCAGCAGATCGCCATCATTCCTATTATCATCATTTCGTCAATAGTCGGGCTGTTGTTGTGCCGTATCTTCAGGGCGAGTTCCGAAGAGACGACTAAGGCAAAGGCGAGTCGCGTAGGCAAGCAGCTTCTGTATGCGGCGATCTTTTCTCTGCTGGCTTCTTTGACTTCGTTCGCCATGTTGACGGGTATTGCGAATGTGCCTGCGCCGGAAATGGAGAGCATCCTATTTATGTGGCTTGCGAGCTTCGGGTTGGTTTCGCTCATCATGGGGTTGGGTAGTATCGCATTTCCCCTTGGTGTTCTCGCCGTGATCTGTGCTATCCCATTCGGCATGATGTTAGGCGTGCTTCCCTACGAGGCGCTTCCCACGTTCTGGCAGGAATGGGTGTATCCCTGGGCGCCACAGCGTTTCTTCGGTGAGGGCTTGCGTTCTATCTTATTTATGGGTCAAGGAGCCTGGAACGGGGTGTCTGCGGTGTTCGCTGGAATGGGCGCCACAGGCGTAGCGCTTTGTTTGCTTTCTATACTGAAGCCTAATCATAAGGAAGGCGAGGAACCGAAGGGTCCCGCTGCTCTTCGCGCTCGCCTGATGGCAAAGCGCGCTCAGAGGGCGTAGTCTCTCTGTTTATATCAAAATCGTAGGGGATGCAGGGTGCGGCATATATATCCGCACCCTGCATTGGTTTATGGGCTCGTATTCTGCAGGCCTATACCCGTACGGATCCACGCATCCGCTCGCGTCCTCCCATCCGCACCTGTTCCGCGAACCCGAACCTTCCCATGTTCCAGCTCCCTCAAATATTTCCCGATCCCGCCCCTTATCGCCCCTGAACACGACAACACCGCTCTCACCTGGGAAAACGCTTTGAATATCCCCATAAGACCCCCTTCGCAAGCGAAGAACTTCCCCTGAAATCAAAACTTTTTAAAAAAAGTTGTTGACAGAGCCTGGTAAGGAGAGTAAATTATCTCCTTGCGCGAGCGACGAAGTCGAGCGCGTGACTACAACAAAGGTAGTCAGAGAGAAC
>JAXKCR010000010.1:0-103455 GCA_036552405.1 Eggerthellaceae bacterium
GAGCGGAACCATGGAGGGAAGGATCACCCGATCCCATTCCGAACTCGGTAGTTAAGCTTCCCATCGCCGAAAGTACTGCGGTGTAGTCCGTGGGAGGATAGGTCGTTCCGCTCATGCAGGGCACTTTTGTTTTTAGGGGGCGTTTGGAAGTGACGCTCTGTGGAACTTAAGTGCTTATATCATGACAGAATAAGAGTAATGATAATTTGTGATAGGTTCAGAGCTTTGTTATGCGGCATAGTGTTTGGCGATTTAATGCCCTTGAACTGGCCGTTTGATAGCTGTTTTCCTCCAGCTGTCGTGCTTTGGCTCGTAATGTCACCCCATTTCTTTTAGATTTAGTTCTGCTAATATCTTCTAAGTTGCTTAGAAGCAGTGATGCTTTGCGACAGAGGGTGTTTCTCAATTTGATACATTTTTTGGTCAAATTGCTTTCCTGAGAGGTGAGTTTAATCCGTGAACCTTGCGCAGTTGTACTACTTTCGCACCTTGGCTCAGTATGAGCATTATGGAAAGGCGGCCGAAAGTCTCTATATCACGCAGCCGTCTCTCTCAAATTCGATTAAGAATCTTGAAAAGGAGATCGGCGTTCCCTTTTTCGAGAGGGTTGGTCGCAATGTTCGTCTCACTGAATACGGTGAAGAATTCAATAAGCATATTTGCCTTGCGCTTGATGAAATAGATAAAGCTGTTGAGATCATGCGCGCCTATAATTCTGGCTTGAGCGGCCGGATACGTATTGGTGTCGTAATCAGCATCCAGCGAAACTATCTACCGCGTCTGTTGAGCACTTTCAAGGGTGCTTTTGGTGATGATGTTATCTTCGATATCTATCAAGGTACTACCTACGAGTGTCTCAAGGGGCTTGCTGATGGCAAATACGACGTTGTGTTTTGCGGCAAAATGGATGATGCGAGCGAAGATATTCAATTTGTTCCGCAGTTCTCGCAAAATGTTGTCCTTGCAGTTAACTCGAATCATCCTTTCGCAAAGCGCGAAGTAATATCCTTACGAGAGCTTAAAGATGTGAAACTCATCTCATATCGCGCGCACTCGTATGCTCATACGATATTCGAAGGCTTGTTCCGTGCGTATGGCCTTGAGATCGAGCAAGGCTTCGACGACGAGATCACCGCCGCTTCTTTGGTTGCTTCCGACAGGAGCCGTGTCGCTGTTATCCTTGAGACGCTTGATGATCTTTCTTTGGAGAACTTCGTTACCATTCCGGTCGCTGAATTACGTGAGCCGTTCCATATTATCTATTTGGGCTATAACAAGAAGTCCTTCCATTCCCATTTGGTGGAGGAGTTCATTAAGTTCACTCAGCGTCACATTAAGTTCCCGGCAGGTGTTGTGCCTCTAGAGGAGAGCTATCTTAAGCAGAACCCGAATAGGGGCTCTGAGACCATGAATGTGGATATGTTTCCCGGTGAGACGTTGTAGATGCTCCTACTAATATATAAGCTCAACGAACGAGTCGAAGGTTATACCTTCGACTCGTTTTTTTGTTGCAGGTATAAGTCAGTGCGCCGATGTTCGATCACAAGGTCTTGTCTTGATGAATCGATAGGTCTTTGCTTAAGAATTATTTATTCAATTGGTTAAAGTTCGAAAGTAAAAAAGGACCTGTAAAGGGCAAAAATCATCGGAAGTGAATGGGTCGATAGCTTGAAACTATTGATATCTCCCGAAAATAGCCGATTTTGGCCCAATTGATACATAGTGCATTAGTAATAGGTTCAAACCGATAGTTCCGACTGCATAATATTTTCCTTCGCTATAGGTAATCATCGCGAGGCAATTAGACCCGACCCTTTTTCTGAACGAACATAGATACAGGCCGAACGGCCACATGATTTAAGTAATTCGAGAAAGCACAAGGGAGCTTTCTTAAATGAAAAAGGAGGGTTTTATATGGCTAATTGGTTTGCTACTGCTCCAAAGGAACAGCTCGCTGGCAAAACCGCTGTTGTAATGGGTGGTGGTTCTGGCATCGGCAAGGCAACCGCACAGGCTCTTGCTGCTGCTGGCGCTAACCTTATGATCTGCGGCGTTCCTGAGCAGATCTGCCTTGATACCGCTGAGGAACTGAAGGCAGAAGGCGCCAATGCAATTGGCATGTTCTGCGACGGCACCAAGCAGAGCGATATCGACGCCATGCTTGAGAAGACCGTAGCTGAATTCGGCGGCGTAGACATGGTTGTTTCCACTGCTGGTATTTCTCTGCCTCGCACCAACGCTCTTGAGGTTACCGAAGAGATGTGGGAGAAGATCTTCGCGGTAAACGTAAAGGCGAACTGGTTCATCGCTACCTCTGCTGCTAAGTACATGAAGGACAAGGGCGGCAAGATCGTTCTCGTATCCTCTGGCCGTGGCGATCGTGCTATGGAGAACATCGCTCCTTACTGCACCACTAAGTCTGCTGTTATGGGTATGGTTCGCGCTCTGGCAGTCGACCTGGCTAAGTACGACATTAAGGTCAACGGTATCGCTCCTGGTTACGTTATGACTCCTATGGTTGAGAAGGTATTTGCCGACAACCCTGCTCAGGAAGCTTACGTAAAGAGCCGCACCCCGCTCTCTGATCACATTTACATGGGCTCCCTTGACGAAATGGCAGAAGCGATCATGTTCTTCCTGCTTCCCGTCAACGAGTACACCACTGGTCAGACCATTACGCTCGACGGTGGCTGGTCCATTCAGTAAATACCAATGTGCAGCCGTGCTTGGCACGGCTGCATGATCGAAACTTCTTTTCCTTACTTACCTAGAAAGGGGTAAACATGGAAGGTGTAATGAATGCAATTCATTGCGTAGGTCGTACCGAACCTTGGCAATACGTAGAAGACGCTCCGATTCCTCAGATCAAGGATGACGAAGTACTTTTGGAGATCAAGGCTTGCGGTATTTGCGGCACCGACCACTCTCTGCACAGGGGCCAGGAAGCTCTGTTCAACTCCTATGACATCACGTTCCCTGCGATCTTCGGTCACGAATTCGCTGGCGTTATCGCTGAAGTTGGTAAGAACGCTCCTGCTAACCTCAAGGTAGGCATGCGTGTTACCGCTAACCCGGTTCTTTTCGACAACACCTGCTCCTACTGCGACAAGGGTATGGTCAACATTTGCGACAATCGTCCGTTCTATGGCACCGACCTTCCCGGCGGCTTCGCAAAGTACATGTCGATGCGTGCTACCAACGTTATTCCTATTCCTGACGAGGTTTCCTTCGTGCAGGGCGCTCTGCTCGAGCCTCTGGGAGTTGCACTGAATGCTGTCGAGCGCGTTCATCCTGAAGCTGGCGACACCGCTTTGGTTATGGGCCCTGGTCCTATCGGTCTGCTCATGGTCGCTGCTTTGAAGCAGGCTTACGGCATCCAGAAGGTCATCTGCTCTGGTCTGGCAAGCGACACCAAGCGTCTCGCTGTTGCTGAGCAGCTTGGCGCTATCACCATCAACGGTTCTGAAGTGAACGTTGTTGAAAAGGTAAAGGAACTTACCAACGGTAAGGGCCCCGAGATCATCCTGGACGCTGCTGGCCACTACACGGTTGCTGAGCAGGCTGTGGAAATGATCGCCAAGAACGGCAAGATCGGCATCACAGGTCTTCCTGCACAGGCTTCCAGCATTCACATGAACCCGATCGCTATGCGTCAGATCACCATCGTTGGTTCTCGTGCTTACGAGCGTAAGCATTGGCGCCAGGGCCTGGCACTTCTTGCTAACGGCCTCAACATCGATCCGATCGCAAGCCACGTTCTTCCTTTGAAGGAATTCGAAAAGGGCATGGAGCTTATCGACGCAGGCGAAGGTCTCCGCGTCATCCTCGAGCCGTAAGATGCGACTCTTCCTTATCGCATTGGCTGAACGTTAGTACGTTGCAAATGGGATAAGTATTTTCGAGAGGGGTGCTGACACCATCGGTGCCGGTGCCCCTTTTATCTGTCAATGATGCGCGCACTGCATCGATTATCACTAAGTTAGGAGATACACATGGCAGGATTAGAAGGAGTTAAGGTTATCGATCTTACCCAGTATGCGGCAGGACCTGCTGCGGGTCGTGCTCTTGCCGAAATGGGCGCAACGGTCATTAAGGTCGAGCCTTTCACTGGCGACGAACAGCGCACTCAGGGCCTGGCATGGGGTATGCGTTTCCGTACGGAATTCGATGACGTTGCATATGACTGCGGTTCCTTTAATAAGGAATGGACCGCCATCAATGCAAAGAACCCCGAAGGCCTGGAAGTAATGTACAAGCTGCTTGAAACGGCAGACATCTTCCTGACCTCTCTGCGCTCTGGCGCACTGAAGCGTCTTGGTCTTGATTATGAGACCCTGCACGAGAAGTTCCCTCGCCTGGTCTGGGCTCAGAACCGCGGCTATGGTGAGCATGGTCCTTTGAAGGATGCTAAGGGCTTCGACGCTACGGCATTCGCTGCACGTTCTGGTTTCGTAAGCGCGATTCCTCAGGCTAATGAGCATTATGAGCCCGGTAATTCGCCTATCGCATTCGGCGACTGGAACACCGGTTGCGCTTTGACCGCAGGCATCCTCGGCGCATATGCAGGCGCTCTACGCACGGGTGTTGGCGACAAGGTAACGGGCTCCCTGTACCACGTAGGCACTTGGGGCATGACTTCTGCTCTTATTGCTCAGCAGCAGGGTTGCGACTATCCGAAGGACCGCATGGAGGCAAAGTGCCCCACCAATAACTCTTATGTTTCGAGCGACGGCGTTTGGTTCCTCATGTGCTTCGGTCACTACAACAAGTATCACGAGCTTGTTTTCAAGACGCTCGAAATGGATGAAGTTTGGTACACCGATCCTGAGTACTCCACGCTCGAGATCATGGCTGAGAACGGCAAGTACGTTGACGTTGTTGCGGCAATGCACAAGGCATGCAAGCAGTTCACCTTCGCAGAACTTGAAAAGCGTTTCCGCGAGAACGATATTCCGTTCGAGAAGATCCAGACCGTTACTGACGTTCTGGCTGACGAAGAGGCATTCGCTAACGACCAGCTTCGCTATGTGACCTATGACGATCAGGGTCCTTCGAGTCCCTATGGCAAAGAGAGCGACTACGTTATCACGACGATGCCGTTCCGCCTGGACAGCATTGGCGATCCCGTGCTCTATCGTTCGCGTCCTACCGGCTATGACACCCGTAGGATCCTGAAGGAGTATGGCTATGACGACGCTACTATCGACCAGTTGGTTGAGGCTGGTGCCGTAATGGAATATACCGGCGATCCGCTGCCTGAGGCTGTTCTGAAGCCAAGCTACGGTCCTAATTCCAAAAAGAAGAACTAAGAAGGAGACAACAGATGGCACGTGCTAATACACCCTTTTCTGGGCTGACCGTCCTTGACTTCTCCCGTTACCTCCCAGGTGGCTATGCCACTCAGGTATTGGCAGACTTGGGCGCTACGGTAATCAAGGTCGAAGATACTGGTCTCGGCGACTTCATGCGTCATGACTATCCCACCATGGGCGGCGGTATTTCTTACTACATCACCGCTTTGGGCCGCAACAAGAAGTCCGTTTCCCTGAACCTCAAAGATCAGGAAGTGGTTGATTGGTTCTTGAAGATGGCGAAAGAAGCCGACGTTATCGTTGAGAGCTTCCGTCCTGGCGTAACCAAGAAGCTCGGCATTGATTACGATGCAGTTAATGCGGTAAACCCTGGCATCATCTACTGCTCCATTTCCGGTTACGGCGCAGACGACCCTCGCTCCAAGAAGGCTCAGCATGACCTGAACATGCAGGCAACGAGCGGTTATCTGTCTGTGAACCATGGTGGTACTTCACCTTTGCATCTGTGCGATCTGTCCTCTGGTATGGTTGCTGGTCAGGCGATCCTGGCAGCTCTGTATGCTCGCGAGCAGACCGGTAAGGGTACCTACATCGATACGTCCATGTTCGACTGCTTCGTATGGTGGAACTCCTTGCTCGATTCTCGCTGGTGCTTCAACGGCGGCCAGTGCGACCGCGAAGACCTCGAATATCCTTCGACGGCTTACAACGTGTACGAAACCAAGGATGGCGGCCAGCTCGCTCTGGGTATGGTTGAATCCAAGTTCTGGGAACCTTTCTGTGACGCGATCGGTCATCCCGAGATCAAGCCTGATGGTTTGAAGCGCCGCTGGGAAGCTCCTGAGTCCTTCAAGGTGGTTGAAGAGACCATCAAGACCAAGACCACCGACGAATGGCTCGAGTGGCTCGAGGATAAGGACTTCTGCATCGCTAAGGTGAACACCAAGACCGAAGCTGTTGAGCAGATCACTCGCGAGAACCCTGAAGCTTTGGCATGGGTCGACTTCCCTCGTGTTGGTCGCGTTCTTCAGACCGGCTTGCCTCACCATCTGTCCACCGTGCCGGTCAACATCGCCGATTTCGAGGAAGCATCTCCTTTGGGCGCTGATACGACGGAGTACCTTAAGAAGGTCGGCGCAGACGATGAGACCATCGCACGTTTGAAGGAGAAGGGCTCTATCCGCTTGGGTGACGACATCGAACCCGAAGAGGATCGCGCTCCAGTTAAGCCACTTGCGTAAGTAAGGCTCTATAAAACATATCAAGCGCTTTTGTGTTCTTGCGAAAGTGTGAGGGGACTGATAAGAGGGGTACCGTAAGGTGCCCCTCGTTTTTTGCAAGGGTATTTTGAGTGGCTGATCGCATTCGATTCACGCAGGTGGGGCGAACGCGTTCTAAAGGTTTGCGCAGTGAATTGGTTTATTAGGGAAAAAGATCGTCTGTTCTGGTCGTTTGCATATAAACCATTCGCAAAATGTATAGGTTTCCAAGAAAGTAAAGTGCCTAAATAATTTGATTTAGACGCCGTTCACCGTCAAAATGGACTTGTAAGCAAAAGCGTCATGCTTGAGCAAACTGAAAGAAGGGGGACCAATGAATCCTAACGCAACCATTACGGATGAGCAGTTTGAGGCTTACCTCAAGCAGATTCGCGAATTGGCTGAAGGCCCGTTCGAGGAAATGCAGAAGGAAATTGAGGTAACCAACACGTTCCCAGAGCAGTTCTATGAACTCTCTAAGGAGAACGACCTCTATCGTTACTATCTGCCTGCAGAGTACGGTGGATGGAACCTCAACGAACTTGAGATCCTCAAGGTTCAGGAAGAGTTCTCTCGTGGCCCTGGCGGAATGCGCATGCATCTCCATCACGCTGCTGACATGAACTGGCGTATCCTTGAAGATTACGGCAAGCCTGAGCTCAAGGCTCAGCTCATGGACAAGTTCCAGGACAAGACCGTCTACTGCAACTTCGCTATCACTGAGAAGACCGGCGGCACGGGCGCTGACCTTCACACCACCGCTATCAAGAACGAAAAGGGTAACTACGTTCTGAACGGTGAGAAGTGGCTCATTTCTCACACCGACTGCTCTGACTACACCTATGTTATTGCAGTTACCGACCAGGAAAGCGACAAGGATTCTCGTCTGTCCGCATTCCTCGTACCTAACGATGCTCCTGGTTTCGAGATCATCCCTATGCCTCACATGATGGGCTGCAAGGGTGCTGGTCACGCAGGCCTCAAGTTCACCGACCTTGAGCTTGATCCTATCTACCTGCTCGGCGAAGAAGGTCAGGGCATGGAAGTAGCTATCCACTCCTTGAGCGTTTCTCGTGTACACATCGCTTGCTCTAACCTCGGTATGGCACAGCGTATGCTCGAGATCTCCCTCAAGCGTGCTGCAGACCGTGTAACCTTCGGCAAGCCGATCATCAAGCGCCAGGCTATCAAGATGAAGATCGCTAACATGCAGATGATGATTCATGCTCTTCGCTGCTTGGTTTACGATTTCGCTCAGGACTTCGACGTTGACGAGCACAATGACTTCATCGACGAGAAGGCTGCTATCGCTAAGCTCTTCTCCATCGATACGGTTCGTCTCGTATCCGACGAAATGCTCGAGATCTTCGGTGGCGACGGTTACTTCGAGGATTCTCCTTATGGTCCTACCGAGCGCCTGTATCGCGACTGCCGCGCTATGTGGCTCGAGGAAGGTGCTCCTACCGTTCAGCGCATCACCATCGCTCGCGAGTGCGAAAAGCATGGCGGTCGCATCGAGTATCTGTCTGCAAAGTAAAAAGGCACTTACCTCGAACTTTTGCAAATCTTTGCATGCTAATGGGTCTTCGTCCTATAAACTGGACGGAGACTCATTTTTGTATCATGGATCGAGGGGCGCCATGAATCTATCTCAATTACGGTATTTTCGAAAACTTGCTGAAGTCCAGCATTTTACTCGCGCGGCGGAGCGGCTCTATATCACGCAGCCCGCTTTGTCGAATTCGATCAAGCAATTGGAGAACGAGCTGGGCGTTCCGCTGTTCGAGCAGTATGGACGTAACGTTCGCTTGACGAAGTACGGTCGGGAATTCAACGAGTATGTGTCCGAGGGCCTTGATGTTATCGACAAGGGCATTCAGATCGCTCAGGAGCATGCGAACAGTCTTTCGGGCACGATCGATATTGGTACGATTTTTACGGTGCAGTCGGATTATCTGCCTGCGCTATTGCGTACCTATCGGGGTATTTACGGAACGCAAGTTGATGTTCGCCTGTATCAAGGACTTACGCAGGGGCTTCTAGAAAAGCTCGAAGATGGTACGTATGATGTGGCGATCTGTGCGTATGCTGATAATTGTCCCGATATTGAATTCATTCCAGTGCTGACCCAAGACCTGGTCGCAGTGCTGCATGAGGATAATCCCTTGGCTCAGCAGGAGTACATTTCCCTTGATGATCTGGGGAAGACGAAGATCGTGACCTATCGCCCTGAGACCTCTATCGGAAGCGAGGTCCGAAATCTTACTTCGGACTTGGATCTTGATATCAAGCAGTGGTGTGACGACGAGATCACTCTTGGAGGAGAAGTGGCGGTCAATCCTGATTTGCTGGGGCTTTCTCTTGATACGCTCGGTTTGTCTCCTTTTCCGCAGTTAAAACGGGTTCCGTTTGAAAACAATGCTGGCCGTGGGGCTCATCAGGTATATTTGGCTTATCGCAAAAATGCCCACAAGACCCGAGCGGTAGAGAACATGATCGCACTTGCGGAACATATGGAATGGGATGGCGTGCAGAGCTATGTTGATAAGGCATTTCTTGTAGAAGAATAAGCGTAAAAGATAAGGGGGCGTAATGGGGAAAAGGATCGCGGAAATAGTTCCGTACGTCATCTTTCTCGTTGCGCTCTTTTTCGTTGAGAACACTCTTTTCGGGGTCGAAGATGCACTGTTGGGCATCGTTTTTCAGTCGTTCGCGCGTACGATGGTCGAGAACGTGGGCCTTTCGTTCGTTAATTACGTAAAGCATGCGTTCTTGTTCTTCTTGATGAGCTTGTGCGCCTCTATCGCGGGTCTTCATCCGGCTTTGCTGGTGATTGGCAGCGCGGTGTATATGTTCGCTATCACGCTGCTTAATTCGGACAGCTACTTACCGCGCAACTTCTTCATGCTGGGTATGGGGTTCTTGCTTTTAGAGATCTATCCCATTGGGGTAGAACAAATTCCCATCCGTCTGGGGGCGACGGTGTTCGCTATGGTATGCACCACGCTTTTCATTTATGGCATGAAGGCCGTCAAAAAGGATAACGAGATATTGCGCGATCGTCGTTTTGTTATGCGAGCTTTCGATGATATTGGTTTCCAGCTGATCGATCTTTCGCATGGCAACACGACTGATATCGACTCGCAGCGGGTGTATCGCATCGCGCAGGATTATTGCAATACGGAATATGGCAATACGTTCCGCCAAGGGGGCATCCTGAGTGGGCGACAGCGCTATACCTTCTCGCTTCTTGTATGCGCCGAACAGGTCGCCGATATGATCAATGCCGCTTCGCGTAATTCAGTGACGATGGATGACCGCGAGCAGACGTATCTGCTTGATCTTTCTGAAGTGTTCTTGGCTTTTGGAAAAGGGCGTATTCTGCAGGTCCGTGCCATGATCGATGCGCTCGAAGGGTTTTTGGAGACGCATAAACTCGACAATCTTGAGCGTGATACGGCGTGGCGGGCGACCCTTGAAGCGCTCGTGCGAACCTTGCGTCAAAGCGAAACATCGCGTGATAATTCGACTCCGTTTTGGAAGGGCATCAGGTATCGCGTGCGTTTCGTGAAAGAGAACTTTTCGCACAAGAACCCGCAAGTGCGCTTTGCGATCCAGCTTTCGGTCATTATTGGTGTGGCGTTCTTCATTTCGGAGATCATGGGCGCGTATTTGAGTACGCGGTTCGGCGTGTGGATCCCGCTTACTTCGTTCTTGATGATGCATACGTATCGCGATGAGACCATGAGGATGATGAGGAAGCAGACCCTGGGCATGCTCGTTGGTATTGTGGTGTTCGTCTGCGTGGTTCATTTCATTCCCGAGCAGATCCGCTTGCTGTGCGTGCTCGTTGGTGGCCATAGCGTTATTTTGCTCAACATCGGCCCTGCGGTTTCGATGGCTGCCGGTACTCAGCTCGCTTTGACGGCGTTGTATTCCACTATGTCGCTCGGGGATACACTGCTCGTTAGGCTCTTGTTCGTGCTGTGCGGCACCTTAGTGGTCATTTCGATCATATACATGTTCTTGCAGGCTCGTCGAAATCTGACGATCTCGCACAAGCTCCAGGAAATGGATCGCGTAGACGAACGGCTATTGTCCGCTATCAGAAGAGATATCGATCGCGGTGCGGCGGTCAACGACCGCACGCTTCAGTTGCTGTATTACCTGCACATGAATGCATTCATACTGAATGGCCTGCAGAATCAGGTAGATAAGGATATGGCAGGAGAGCTGGGACGTCTGATGGACGCGAATTTCCATTTCGCCATGGACGCGGCTCACGCGGTAGTGTTCCTGAATTCCGATATCAAACGGGAACGTTTCGATCATCTGGAAGGGACCACTGAAAAACTGCGCATCAAAATAGATGATATGCCTGTAGAGGAAGTGTCGTCTCAGGCCGAGGAACGCTAGATCTCAACCGGGCCCGCGTTTTGTTGGCGGGCCCGGTTCAATTAGCTTGCAATGAGTCTAGATGCTGCTCGATTTGGTCTCGATCGCAATGAGTTGCTAGTTCTCGTCGATGAACAGATCGGATGCCGCCTCTTTGTAGGGCTGTATGGACTCGATCATCTTGGTGAGCTTTTTCTCGAATTTTTTCACAGCATCTTTGCCGACTGGCAGCCAGAAGGGCAGTGGTTCAGGCGAGCTGACGACTTGGTACACGAATTCGGCCGCCTTCGCGGGGTCACCGTGCTGTTGATAATTATTGCCAAGGCAGAATTCTTCGGCGCCACGAGCAGGGGTACTATCGTAAGCGCTTAGCGGATGCTCCGGGGTGCGAATGGATGATCCGTCGAAGAAGTTCGTTCGGAACATACCAGGCTCGACCACCATGCTCTCAATGCCGAACGGTTTCATTTCGAGTGAAAGTACTTCGCTTACGGAAGCAACGGCGAACTTCGTAGAATCGTAGAGCGATCCACCAGGGTCGCAGGCGAAGCTGGCCATGGAGCCGATGTTCACGATTCGCCCCGATTGCTGGGCGCGCATGTGAGGCAGCACTGCGCGGGTCGCGTTCATCATGCCGAATACGTTGGTGTTGAAGATGGCGCGGGTCTCGGCATCCGTGGTTTCTTCAAGGGCGCCGAAAATGCCATATCCCGCATTGTTCACCAGGACGTCAATGCGACCGAAAGTATCGATGATCGTTTTAATGGCCTCGGCGATCTGTTCGGAATCGGTAACATCGAGCGCTACTGGCAAGAGGTTCTCGTGGGTGCCAAGCGCTTCGGTGACCGCTTCGGGCTTGCGGGCGGTGGCGGCAACTCGGCAGCCATGGGAAAGCGCGGCGCGGGCGAATTCGCGGCCGAAGCCACGGCTCGCTCCGGTGATAAGCCATACGGGATCATTCATTGAGGTTCCTTTCTGAGTGGGTTCGTGGTGATCGACTTGTTCGAAGGTCGTATAAGCACGGTAGCTCATTCGGGCTGAATATCCCTTTTTCGGTGATAAACGCGCTGATGAGCGAACCGGGGGTGACGTCGAAAGCGGGATTATGCACATCAACTCCTGGAATGGAGTGCTCGAGTACTTCTTGGACAGGGCGCTGCTCTATTTCGATGGAGCTTCCATCTGAGAGTGTCCAGTCGAAGGTCGAGTAGGGGGCGGCAACGTAGAAGGGCACATTGTGGTGTCGGGCGAGCACGGCAAGGCCATAGGTGCCGATCTTGTTCGCCGTGTCTCCGTTTCTGCAAATGCGGTCAGCGCCTACGATCACTGCATCAATGGTGTTCTGAAGCATAAGGCTCGCCGCCATATTGTCGCACAGGAGAGTAACGGGAACGCCGACCTGAGCGAGCTCCCAGGCGGTAAGACGCCATCCCTGTCCGACGGGACGTGTTTCGTCGGCGTAGACTCGCTCGATTTTTCCTTGCTCGTAGGCGGCGTATATGACACCCAGTGCTGTGCCGTAATAGGCGGTCGCAAGCGAGCCGGCGTTACAGTGAGTGAGGATGTGCGCATGGGGTGAAATGAGCGCTGCGCCTTGAGCTCCGATGGCGCGGCAAAGAGCCTCGTCTTCGGCGAGAATCGCTTGCGCTTCTGCGAGGATCGCGCTCTTTATGTCCGCGGGGGAGCCACCTTGTTCGTAGCAGCTGCGCGCTGCTTGCTGGGCTCTGTTAACGCCCCATGATAAATTGACGGCGGTCGGGCGGGTTGAAGCGATAGATACACCAATGGTATCGAGTGCGGTGAGGAGCTCTTCGCTCGTGGTGCTATGGTCTTGATTGTGGGCGAACAGACAGAGCGCGCACGCGCCGGCCACCCCGAGGGCGGGCGCTCCACGGATCTCGAGGCGCTGTATTGCGTGCACCATGTCCTCCCATGAAGCGAGGGTCTTCGTTGTAAGATCATAGGGTAGTGCGCTTTGATCTACGATGTGCACGCATGCTCCGCTAGGGGAAAGCTCAATGGTGCGAGGAAGTGCTTCGAGTCCCATGGGCCTATGCTTCTTGATCGTTGCTTGAACTGTTGGAGCGAGCGTTGCCGGATACCTCTGCCGAAACGCTCGCTATTCCTGTGTTGCTCTCTTTTATTTTTGCCAAGATGCGGTCTTTTTCATCACCCTCGGCTGGAGTTGGTTGGTAGTTGTTGCTGCTTGAAACGGAAGAGATGGAGCAAGGGATAACGTTGATGGCATCATCGGATGCTACTTCATTTCCCGTTACCGTAAAGGTCTGTTGGAAGATCATGCAGTCCTTGTCCGAGGGGTTCTTGTTTCCGCCGAAGCAGAAATTACCCAGGCTATATACGATATAGCGTCCGTTGTATTTTTCATATCCCTGGATGACATGGGGATGCGACCCGACGACCAGATCGGCGCCGGCATCGATGGCGGCATGCCCGAGCTCGACCTGTGTGGAATCGGGAACGGTTTCCTTTTCGTTGCCCCAATGAGTGAATACGATGACGACTTGCGCGCCTTGGTCTCGGACGGTATTGATATTGGAGATCATTTCGTCCTTGATGCCGATTCCTTCGGCAAGTTCATAGGTGCCGATAAGCGCCACTTTGACTCCCTTGACATCAGCATAAGCGATGCGGTCATAGCCGAAGTTGGCTATTCCGGCGCTATCCAGCGCAGCGATAGTGTCGTTGTAGCTCTGGTCTCCATAGTCGTGGGAATGGTTGTTCGCGAGGGATGCGGCTTCGATATTGCCTGAAGTCAGAACGTTGGTATATTCAGCGGGGCCTTTAAAGGCGAACGTTTTATCTTGACGCTCATTCGATTCAGTGAGGGTTCCTTCCATGTTCACCACGGTGTAGTCATCCGCCGCGAAGATATCAGCTACGTTCGCCATGAAGTAGGAGGGATCGCCCACTGCGTCGTACTTCGCGTCAAAGCTCGTGGATTGATCAAAGCTCGAATCGGTGCCGAGCGTGCAGTCTCCCGCAAAGCTGATCGTGAAAGAAGTCGAGGTCTGTACGGTGTCGGTGACCTCGAGGGGGTCTTCCTGGGGCTGAGGGGGTGCGGCGAGCGCATTGACGATCGAGGAGATGATGAAGATGAGGAGGATGAGCGCAATGATGCCACCACCGATGAAGAACGGCAGTTTCGAGCGCTGTCTTTGTTGGCGATGTCTTCCAACATATACATCATTTGCACCGTTGGAATACCAACGAGGGTTATCCAGACTGGTATCCAAAGTGGCACGAGGAGTACGCGATCCTCGTGCGCGTTCGGGGTCGTACCATGAAGGTTGATTTGCTTGTGGGGACTGACGGGCGTCACGATGCGATCTAGCCGCTCGTTGTTGCGGAGCGTCAGTATGCTGCGCGAAGTGCTCGCTGGCGCCAGTGCGTCTGGCAGTGCGTGGGTGACGTGCCTGATCGGGAGACGCGGGGCGGCGTGTTCGGTCATACGATGACTCGCGCCCTGGGGTGCGCGTCGAGGGACGCGTCGAGGGCGACGCGCTGCGTGCCCGTCCTCGTGGGGGCCGTTGCGCTTCCGGTGTGGTGCCCGGTTGGCGATCGGGTCTCGTTCGGTATGACGAAGGCCTACCGTCGATATAATCGCGATTATTAGTTCGCTGCCTTGAATCGGGGCGGCGGTGGTGCGTATTGCGATCGTCCATGATTCTCCCTTGTGTTTTCAGTATGGACTTATGGTACCAAAAGGGGGTTCAGGAATTTCGCTTTCATAGACGGGTATATGGGTGTATTCTGGCCTCGATAGAAAGAAAGAGGTAAACGGCATGATTATCAAGAAAACCCCTCAGCAAATTGAGGAAATGGCAGAAGCGGGGCGGTTGTCCGCTAAGGTCCTTCGCGAGGTGGGCGCTCGGGTAAAGCCGGGTGTTTCGACGGAGGAGCTCGATCGTCTTGCAGAAATGCTCATTCGTATGGAAGGCGGCATTCCCGCATTCAAGGGCTATGGCGGGTTCCCTGGTTCTATTTGCGCTTCGGTGAACGAGCAGATCGTTCATGGCATTCCGTCCAAGAGCGTTATTTTGCAGGAAGGCGATATCCTTTCGGTCGATACCGGTGCGATCGTTGGCGGTTGGGTCGGCGATAACGCGTGGACGTTCCCGGTAGGAAAGATCTCTCCCGAAAAGCAGCGCTTGCTCGAGGTCACCGAAAAATGCATGTGGGCCGGCATCAATGCGGCGCGTCCTGGAAACCATCTTGGCGATATCGGCCATGCTATTCAGGAAATCGCAGAAGCGGCAGGTTATGGCGTGGTTCGCGAATACGTAGGTCATGGCGTGGGTCGCAATATGCATGAGGACCCTAATGTCCCCAACTATGGCCGCAAGCATCATGGCATCAAGCTCGAGGCGGGAATGGTCATTGCGATCGAGCCCATGATCAATATGGGCACCTATAAGACCAAACTGATGGATGATGGCTGGCTGGTTGTGACGCGTGATGGCAAGCCATCGGCGCACTTCGAGAAGACCATCGCCATTACCGAAGATGGCCCTCGTGTTCTTACGACCGAGCCAGGATTCGAGCGTCCGGTCAACTAGAGAACGACTTCGAACACGCAAAAGCCCCTCGCAAGCAAGTGAACCGTCTCTCATTTCATGTCCAAGAAACGGGAGACGGTTCACAAGTCGTGCGAGGGGCTTTTGTTCATCGTGTTGCCTGCATGGGCGCGTGCCTGCATGGGCGCGTAGCTTCGCTGGTTAGCGGGCGTGCTTACCTCGTTTGGGGAGGAAGCGACCGAATATCTTGCGGCCAATGCGCGCAAGAAGCTCGAATTCTTTAACGCGAAGCAGTTTGCAAAGGCCGAACGAAACAACGAGCCCTATGACGCCGGCGAAAATGAGAACGATGATCGCTTCGAGAATGGCATTCAGTGCGAAAGCGTCGAAGGCGTTGGTGATGCCAAGTGCAACAACGCCAGCGGCAACTGCGCCGGCGCCGCCCGCTATGGTCGTCTTGATGAACATGCCTACGATGCCACGGTTGCCATAGCTTCCCACTTTGCCCCGAATAATGAAACTGCAGACCACGAACATGATCACATAGAACGCAAGATCGGCAATGGGGATGCCGGCAAGTCCGAGTACTCCTGGCTGGCAGAGATACCAGTACCCGGCAACTTGCGCCAAACGTACGACGAAGTCGATAAGGGCGAACTTCATGAAGCTGCGTAGTGCGGCGAATACGCGATACATGTACATATATCCCGCATAGAAGGGCAGGCTTATTACCCAGAGAGCAAGGATGCTCCCGACGTTATTCACCTCGTCGGCCGTGAATGCGCCCGCCTGGAAGAGCTGCATGAGGGGTTGTGCGAGGGCGCCAACGAGCAGTGCCAGCGGGATGATCAAGAAGAAAGTCGATCTTAGGCCTGAACGGATGAAGCCCCGAAAACCCTTCCAGTCCTCGCGTGCGGCGCAGTCGGATAGTTCGGTCAAGAGCGTAGTGGAAAGGGATACCGCGATCACGCCATAGGGCAATTGATACCAGGTCCATGCGTAGTTCAGGGTCGAGGGGCCGTTGGGAGCTGCTTCGAGCGAGAACGCATTGCGGCAGCTGAAGGTGATCATGGTGCCTGCGATATAGAGGAACATAGGCGCGGCTACCTTGAGCGCTTCAGTGATCATGGGATCGCGCAGGTTGATATGAGGGCGGTAGTGGAACCCTTGCTTTACGAGCGCGGGCAGTTGGATGCCGAATTGGAACAGCACGCCCACAGAGGTCCCGATGGCGAGCCACCACAGCGCGAATTCTTGGTTCCAGGCAGAAAGCGGAACGAAGGCGAACATGACGATGGTCACGACGATATTGTTGATGACCGGCGCCAGGGAAGGCATGAGGTAGGTGCGCTCGGCATTGAGGATGCCCGTGATGACCGCGCCGACGCCGTAGAGCAGGATCTGGACGGCGAAAATGCGGAAGAAGAAGATGGCCAGGGTCTTTGAATCACCATCGCTGATGGTGAAGGTCTGCGTTTCTATGACAGCGGGAGAGAAGACAGAACACGCCAGAGCAAGAAGCCCCAAGATGACAATGGTCATCGAGAGGATATTGGAGGCGAAGTTGTGAGCCTCTGAATCGCCGTGCTTTTCCTTTTGTAGAAGGTAGAGGGGCAAGAACGCGGTGGCGAGCACGCCCGAAGCCGCCAGCTCGTAGATCATGGCGGGCATGTTGTAGGCTATCTGATAGGCGGAAGTGAGCAGGGTGTTGCCCAGCGCGAACGCCATTGCCCATGTGCGCAGAAGGCCGGTCACTCGTGATCCTAAGGTGCATAGAGTGATAAGACCGGTATTTTTAATTATGCTATCGCTTGAGTCGTTGGCCATGTGTCCTCGCGTTACGTCTATAATTGACTGGATTCAACGAAATAATACTAAGGAAAAAGTCATGCGTATCCTCATAGTTCGCAATAATTACAATCCAAAAGCATTGGAATCAGCTCTTCTGCTTGAGGTCTATTTGGCTTCTCAGGGAATAGAATGCTGCGCTTTCGATACAGATGACTTACGTTCTTCATTATCGATGAGCGAGCCTGAAAAGGTCGAGAACATCGATGATTTCGACTTGGCGGTCGTGCTGGGCGGTGACGGAACCATCCTGCGTACGGCTTCTCAGATCAAGTACCGTCGTATTCCCATTCTAGGCATTAACTTCGGGCACCTTGGTTTCATGTGCAATTCGAACGAGGACGGCATCATTCCGGTAGTGGCTGCTGCTCTTGCGGGCGAACTGACCGTGGAGCAGCGTACCAATCTTCGGGTCGATGTGTTCTGCGAAGGGGACGATAACGTCGATCCCGATCCTGATGCGTCGCCCACTGAGGGGTCTTCCGAGCAGTTCTTCGCGTTGAACGAACTTGTGCTCGCGCGTGGCGCGCAGGGTCGCGTCATCGACTGTCGTTATGCGGTCGCGGGGGAAATGGTCGCCGATGTTAAGGGTGATGGTATTGTCGTAGCCACCGCGACGGGGTCTACTGCGTATGCGCTTTCCGCCGGCGGCCCGCTTGTCGCACCGGGTTATAGCGGCTTAGTGGTAGTGCCCATTGCTCCTCATTCGCTTCATTCGCGTGCATTGGTCACGGGTCCTTCCGATGTGGTGGAGGTGTTCATGGATCCATCGAGCGCTAATCGCGAGGCCACCATGTTCATTGACGGTGAAATGATCGAGATGAAACGCCCGATCCGTCGTGTTGTAGTGCGCGCCGGCGATGAGCCTACTACGCTGCTTCGCTACAAAGCTGAAACGTTCTATACGCGCACTTCCCGCGTGTTCTTCTCGTAAGATACCCTAGTGGCTTATGCCGCTGAGGCGCAATCCGATGACGCCGACGAGGACCATTGCAAGAAAGAAGAGCTTTAGCGGGTCCTTGCTTTCTTTGAATACTGCTATGCCGAACAGGGTGATAAGCACAGTGCCGAGTCCTGTCCAAATGGCGTAGGCAATGCCAAGGGGCAATTGGGTCGTAGCGATGGAAAGCAGTCCGATCGATCCGATAGTAGAAAGAATCGTGAGGCACGTATACTTTTTCTTCTTGAATCCTTCGGATAGCTTGAGGAACACCGTGAACCCCAGTTCGAAGAACGACGAGATGAACAAGACGATCCACATCATCGTGCATCACCTTCTTCGCGGGTGGCGTCACCCTGGGGGCCTTCGGGGGTTTCGGGCGCGAGTGTTTTGCGGTATTGGTTGAGGACCTGGGATGCTTTTTGCGCCGCTTCGTGTGCGTCGCAGTACTTGAGTCCTATGACTCCCGTCATGAGGATGACGATAGAGATGATCTTGATGGGGTCTATCGATTCACCCAATCCGATGATTCCTGCAATGGTCGTGCCGACGATGCCTAATCCAGTGAAAACGCCATACGAAACACCGATGCCCAGTATGCTCACAGGCTTTTCTAAAAGGAACAGATTGATAGCGAGGAACACGATCGTGACGAGCGTGTAGAACGGGTCGGTGAAGCCGTGGGAAAGTTTCATTGCGTATGCCCACACTACCTCGAACGCACCGCAGAGCACGAGGAAGACCCAGGCAAGAGTGCGTTGATGGGTGTCCATTGTAGGTCCTTTCGAATAAATAAAGCCCGGGAGCAACTAATGTGCTGCTCCCGGGCTTTTATCCCGCCGTGGTAGCTTTTTCGATAAAGCCGTCTTCTCTTGGACCAGCCTGAATACGATCAGCGGAACCCTAGAAGACTTTAAACGCATCCGAGTCACTATAGCATAGGGAGGCGGATGCGTTTTGTGGCGAGGCTTACTTCGCCTTTCGCGCACCTCTTAGCGATGATAATAGCTGCGCTGCTCATACTTCGGCTCGCAGCAGACGTTGATGCCCAGAGTGCGGTAGAGTTTTTCGTCGGTGGGAGAGATGATGACGCTGAAGAACGCATCGCATCCGCGAAGATCGCCTGCGTGGTCGATCAGCTGCTTTGCGAGCGGATCAGTTGCGCTGCTCACCGATAACGCCAGGAGCGTTTCGTCGGAATGAAGACGGGGGTTCTTTGAGTTCAGAGTGCCTGTCTTGAGCTGGCAGATCGGCTCGATGACTTCATCGCTCAGAACATCGATATCATCGTCGACACCCGCAACACCCTTGAGCGCATTCATGAGAAGTGAAGATGCGGCTCCCAGTAGGTCGGAGGTCTTACCGGTGACCACCGAGCCATCAGGTAGTTCCATGGCACCGGAAGGAGCGCCCGTGGTCTCTTCTTTGAGTAGCGCAGCAGTGCGTGCAGAGGAATAGCTCACATCGATGCCGGCCTGGTTCATGAGTAGCTCAAGGCGCTCAACGTATTCATTGTCAGAGCCAGTGCGGCGTGCGTCGACGGCTGCCTGGAAGTAGCGGCGCAGGATCTCCATCTTCGCGGCGTCGCGTACGGCGTCGTCATCGATGATGGCCTTACCTGCCATATTGACCCCCATATCGGTAGGAGATTGATAGGGGCTTGTGCCCAGGATACGCTCCATCATGGCCTTGAGGACCGGGAAGATCTCTACGTCACGGTTGTAGTTGACGGTGGTTTCGCCATATGCTTCCAGGTGGAACGGGTCGATGGTATTGGCGTCATTCAAGTCAACGGTGGCAGCTTCGTATGCGATATTGACGGGATGCTTGAGCGGCAGGTTCCAAATGGGGAAGGTCTCGTATTTCGCGTAACCCGCTTCGATACCGCGCTCGTGTTCGTGGTAGAGCTGCGACAGGCATGTTGCCATCTTGCCGCTGCCGGGGCCAGGGCCGGTCACGACCACGAGCGAGTGGGATGTTTCGACGAATTCGTTGTGGCCGTAGCCTTCTTCGCTTACGATGCTCGACGTATCGTACGGATAGCCTTCGATAGGATAGTGTAAATAGCTCTTGATGCCCAGGTTCTCGAGGCGATGACGGAACGCCATTGCCGAAGGTTGGTTCTCGTAGCGAGTGATGACGACGCCTGCAGTGGCGAAGCCCATGGAGCGGAAGATGTCCAGAAGGCGAAGGACGTCTTCGTCGTAGGTGATGCCCAGATCGCCGCGAACTTTAGATTTTTCGATGTCGTTCGCATTGATGGCAACGATGATCTCGACGTCATCGATCAGCTGCTTGAGCATGCGGATCTTGCTATCGGGTTCGAATCCGGGGAGCACGCGGGATGCATGGAAGTCGTCAAACAGCTTTCCACCGAACTCCAGGTATAGCTTGCCACCGAATTGGTTGATGCGGTTGCGGATGTGCTCGGCCTGGAGAGAGATGTATTTGTCGTTATCGAACCCAATACGCATGGAGACGTCCTCTCATGAAATGCAAAATAATTTGAACCAAAACAGTATATAGCACCCCGATGATAGCCTGGGAAAAAATGGCTTGTTTCTGACGTGTAAAACCTTGTGGTGCGTGCGGCACTGCTTCGCTATCTCATTACAATACAGACGGAATGATCAGTTGGGCAAGGGAGCGTTATGGCTAAGCATATTTTCGTCACGGGCGGCGTCGTTTCATCGTTGGGGAAGGGTATCACTGCCGCTTCACTGGGACATCTGCTCAAGGCGCGTGGATATACCGCGACCATGCAGAAAATGGATCCATATCTGAACGTTGATCCGGGAACGATGTCTCCGTTCCAGCATGGGGAAGTGTTCGTGACTGAAGATGGCCATGAAGGCGACCTTGACCTGGGACATTATGAACGTTTCATCGATGAGAACCTGACGCGCGAATCGAATTTCACGCAGGGCTCCATCTACAAGAGCCTTATTGCCCGCGAGCGTCGAGGAGACTTCCTGGGTGGCACCGTGCAGGTGATCCCTCATGTGACGGAAGCGATAAAAGACCGCCTTCGCCGCATTGCCGATCAAACGAGCGCCGATATCGTTATTTCCGAAATAGGCGGCACGATCGGCGATATTGAATCGTTGCCGTTCATTGAGGCGGCGCGCCAGTTCAAGAAGGAGCGCCCTGCAGAAGATGTGTGCTTCATTCATGTAACGCTGGTCCCTTATATTGCCGCGGCTCATGAGGTGAAGACGAAACCTACTCAACACAGCGTGAAAGAGCTGCGATCACTGGGCGTGCAACCTGATTTCATCGTCTGTCGATCCGATCATGAAATAACCGATGCGGTACGCGAGAAGATCGCGCTGTTCTGCGATGTGGCCTGTGAAGAGGTTCTTTCATGCGTTGATGCGCCATCGATCTATGAAGTGCCTCTGGTGCTGTTCGGTCAGGATTTTGACGTGCAGGTCCTGAATCGCCTGGGTCTGCCAGTGGGCGAGATAGACCTTGCTCCTCTGAAACGCTTCGTTGATGCGTCGCACGCCTGCAGGGATGCGGTCGATATAGCGATCGTTGGTAAATATGTCAGCTTGCCCGATGCGTATCTGTCAGTGATCGAGGCGTTGGGTCACGCGGGTGTTGCGAGCGGGGTCCACGTCGAGGTTCATTTGATTGATGGCGAAGAGCTCAATGATCGCAATGTTGAGGAGACGCTGGGTTCTATGGATGGCATCTTGGTGCCGGGTGGATTCGGACAGCGCGCGTTCGAAGGAAAGATCGAAGCGGCTCGTTTTGCCCGTGAGAACGGTGTTCCGTATTTGGGGATCTGCCTGGGGTTACAGGCTGCGGTGTGCGAATTTGCGCGTAATGTAGCCCATCTCGAGGGGGCGACATCGGCGGAATTCGATGAGTCGGCCACTTATCCTGTCATTGACCTGATGCCCGAACAAGAAGATGTTGAGGACAAGGGCGGAACCATGCGTCTTGGCGCATATCCGTGCAAGCTAGAGAAGGGCTCTTTGGCATATGAGACGTATGGCGAAGAGGTGATATACGAACGTCATCGTCATCGCTATGAAGTGAACAATGCGTATCGAGGTGTTCTGGGCGAAGCGGGTCTGCGTTTCTCGGGGCTTTCGCCCGATGGTCGTTTGACGGAAATGGTCGAGTTGCCTGATCATCCGTGGTTCGTTGCAAGCCAGGGGCACCCGGAATTCAAGAGCCGCCCCACCAGGCCTCATCCGCTTTTCGTCGGACTTGTCGAAGCGGCGATGAAGCGTGAAGGGGAGAACGCGTAGCGAGCGCCGAAAGGTTCGAGCCTGTCGGCGATCCGCCCCGCGCGCTTCGCGGTGACGCGTATCGATGTAGGTTGTCGTTGTTCGCGCTGGTGCATGTTGTTTTGACGGTGAGAATCAGCGCAAGATCCCTTTGCGCATGATTTTGGCCTTCGTGTGGCAATTTTTTTCGTTTTTTGACGAATAGTCAGGCTGTATTCGTAAAAGCGGGAGTAGTTATTACCCAAAATCAATCATAATGGGGTGTAATTCGACTCTTTTGATTTACTCCGAGTGCTTCAGTCGTCGAAAAACGAAAAAAATTGCCAAAACGCTCTCGATTTTTTACGCAAATTCTTTAGCCGTCGAATTAGAGTTGATTTCAGGCAGGCCCGTTCATGGTTTCGGCCGTTCGTGGTGTATACGTGCGGGCCCATTCGCGGTTCAAATTGTCCGTGGTGTATACGTGCGGGCCCATTCGCGGTTCCAATTGTCCGTGGTGTATACGTGCAGGCCCGTTCATGGCCCCAGCTACCTGTGGCGTATACGCCCGTTCGCGGAGCTACTTTAGGTGATTTCGGCGGAACGATTCCCCTGTGGTGTGTGTTCGCGGCGTACTTGCACGTGGTATGGTTTCTGCAATGGCTGGTTGCGTGCAAATGGCGAAGGAGGGTGCATGTTCTACGTTCAGGATTATCTGGGCTACATGGTGGCAGAGCGCGGTGCTTCGCAGGCGACCGTGCAAGCCTACCGAGACGATCTGGATGACTACGGGGCGTTCCTGAGATCAGAGCGAAAGATCGCCACGGCGGATGATATAACTCGCGATGATATCCTTGCATTTCAAAAGGCCCTTTACGAGCGCGGCCTTGCTTCTTCTACCATCGCCCGCCGTACGTCGACCATAAAGGGTTATCATCGTTTTCTTATGCGCGAGGGCTTATTGGGCAAGGACCCCTCGCAGACAGTGGGTATCCCGCAAAAACCAGAGCGTTTGCCTGATGTGCTGAGCATTGATCAGGTGTGTCGCATGCTTGATGCGACGTCGGTGTCGTCTCCACGTGAAATTCGCGATGCGGCTATTTTGGAAGTGCTCTATGGGTGCGGATTGCGCGTGAGCGAATTGGTCGGGCTCGATCTGGATCGGGTTCGTTTCGATGAAGGCACCTTACGTGTATTGGGCAAAGGGTCGAAAGAGCGACTGGTTCCTTTTTCGGGCATGGCTCAACAGCGAATGCAAATGTATCTTGAAGAAGCGCGCCCCATGCTTACTTGCAGTAAGGCACAGCCGTCATCGGCTGTGTTCTTGAACGCACGCGGAGGGCGTTTGACCAGGCAGAGCGTTCATTCTGTTGTAGAAAAGGCGGGCATGCTCATAGGGGTGAAGAACCTCCATCCGCATACGCTGCGCCATTCGTTCGCAACGCACTTGCTCGAGGGCGGAGCTGATCTGCGATCGATCCAGGAAATGCTAGGGCATTCTGACATCGCGACGACGCAGATCTACACGCACGTTCAGGCGAGTATGCTGCGAGAAGAATATCTGGCGGCGCATCCTCGCAGTCAGAGGAGCGAATAGGCGCTATTCGCTCGGCTCCGGTTCGGGTATATCGTAGAGGGCATACATAGTAAGCATGTTCTTGTAGGTCATTTTTTGCGCGAGCAGTTGATTTCCCGTGGCCCCGCGCATGGTTCCCGCTGCCTTGCGCTCTTCAACTTGAGCGGCATATTTTCCATACTGACGCGCAACATCGGCATGCATGCGCTCGTAAGCGGCAAGGCGGGCGAGCTGTTCATTGAGATCGGCTTCCATGAGCGCTCCCTTCTGCGGTAGGTGTTCGGGACTGTTTTGTCAGTTTATCTGCGCGAGCGTTTGTTCGCGAGCAAAAGACCCAACGCGGAACCGGCGCCTGAAATCAGTGCACCGACAATAAAAGAGCTGATCGAAGGAGCGTGCAGGACGCCAAAGTGCAGCGTGTTCGCCAGGTCAAAGGTGAGGTAAGGCAGAAGACAGAACGCGATTCCGAAAAAGAGCGGCAATGCCCATACGAAATGCACCGTGTGTTCAATGCGCACGATATGGAGCGAAATGGTAAAAATAACCAGTGGCTGAATGAGCCACAGGAAAACAAGGCTATAGCCCAGAGCGTCTATAGTAGGCAGAAGCCAGAAGACCCCTAACGAAAGTGCGTAGATCCCAAGATAGATCGCAATGGACTTTGTCATAATACGCTCCATAATGAACGGGGTCGGATGCTTTTCGGACTCTAGGTGCGCTGCCTTGAAGTCGATTATAGAGGGGGTATTTCGTGATCCATATAGATGATACCTACATTAAAGATCATTTAATGGGGCCAAATGCCGCTTTGATGCTGCAAGAGCTGCTGGAGGTATCGGGTCTGTGCGAGCGAAGATCATTTGGGTCGTCGGGTCCGTGTGAACGAGAATCGTTGGAGACGCTGGGCTTGCGAAGGCAAGGGCTTTCTCTTATCTGCGATCTGGGATGCGGCAAAGGGTTGACGTCTTTGCTGCTTGCAGATCGGACGGGTGCCGAAGTGTGGGCATGCGATTTGTGGGTCGACGTGGAAGAGAACCAGGCGGAATTCAATCGATTGGGCTATGGGGATAAAGTGCGTGCGTTTAAAGCTGACGCAACGGAGACGGCCTTTCCGGAAGAGCACTTCGATGCTTTAGTGAGTGTTGATTCGTATCACTATTTTGCCCACGGGGAAGGCGATCTCGATCGCTATGCGCGCATGGTCAAGCCAGGCGGGAAGATCTTACTTTGTTTTCCGGGCTTTGTTCGTTCTCTCGATGACGCCATGATGGAAGTGCTTGGTCTGTCGTGGAGCCGCGAAGACATGGAACTCATCTGGTCGATCGACCAATGGCGAAGTCTTTGGGAAAAGGTGACTACGGTGAGTATCGACGATATGTTCGCCATGGAGTGCTTCGATCAAGTATGGAACGACTGGCTTTCGTGTGACAATGAATACGCAATTAGCGATCGCGCTGCCATGGACGCTGGCGGACGTGATCTGATGATCTTGATCGGTGCAGTGCTGACGAAGCTCTAGTGTCTTTTTCCGACCTAGACCAATACCTCGTTTATGGTGGCCCATGATGGGCCACCACTTATTTCCACCTTTTCCCACGGGCCTCCCACTTTTATGGGAGAACGTGCCACCGACGCCACAAAATGGGCCAAAAACGCCTTACCAGAGCAATCATATTCATGCTTCCACCACAAGTTGACCCACATTCCCCCACCTTTTTCCCTGCGATATCTAGTGCAAGTTATACGCTTGCACCCTATATATAGATAAAACAAGGATAGATAGCCCAATCGGACCAATTTGTGGGGGGATTAAAGGGGGAGCGGGTGGGATAAAGTGTTGCAAAGTGGGAAAGCGTGACCTAGAATAACTTCCACGAGGGAACCTCGGAAAGGAGGGTGGCGCGTGAGCGAACTGCTTGGCGAATATGGCCGTAAGCTTGATGCCAAGGGACGCTTGTCGCTTCCTGCAGATTTCCGCAAGGTTCTTTCCGAAGGTCTTAGGATCACTCCAGATCCCCTGGATCAGTGTCTTCTGGTGTTCGAGACTGAGGCGTTCAGCGCTTGGGTGGATAGCCTTTTTGAAAAAAATGGCGGTTTCAATCCGGGTAACCGAAAAATGGTTGCTCAGCGCAAGGTGCTGAATGCGCGTTCTCAGAAATGCGAAATAGATAACTCGGGTCGCATTCATCTAACGCCGGACCAGCGCGGTATCGCCGCTCTGGACAAAGATGTTGTTGTCGTGGGCGATATGGATCACATCGAGATCTGGGACGAAGGGCGCTGGAACGGCTTCAAAGAAGAAACCGACGTGGCTTCTTTGGTGGACTAGTCTGGGCGCGTGAACGATGACAAACGAATATCGGCATATTCCCGTCCTGCTTGCTGAGTGCATCGAGGGTCTGAACCTTTCCGAAGGTAAGACCTATGTTGATGCAACGCTCGGCGGGGCAGGGCATTCTCTCGAAGTTGCGAAACGCATCGGCAGAACAGGGCACTTGATCGGCATCGACCAAGACGAGGTCGCACGCAAAGCGGCGCGCGAACGTCTTGAGGCGCTACCTGAAGACATTCGTCCTGAGATAGATGTGGTAGCAGGCAATTTCGGGGACCTTGATTCGCTTCTAGTGGCGGCGGAAGTTCCTTCGATCGATGCGATCTTATTCGATCTAGGAGTTTCGTCGGTACAGATAGACACACCAGCTCGTGGCTTTTCCTTTAAGGAAACTGGCCCTCTTGATATGCGGATGGATCCGGGTAACCAAACTTTAACCGCAGCTGAGATCATCAACACTTATAACGCAGCAGATCTCGCTCGGGTCATCCGTCAGTACTCAGATGAAAAGTGGGCAACGCGCATTGCGGACTTCATCGTCCAGGCGCGCAAAGAGACCCCCTTTTCTCAGAGCGAACAGTTGGTAGACGTCATCAAGGCAGCCGTGCCGGCATCAGCTCGGCGCGCAGGGGGTCATCCGGCAAAGCGAACATTTCAGGCGCTTCGCATTGAAGTGAACGGTGAGTTGGATGTATTGCGCAGTGGTCTTGAGGCGGCTATTCGCTGGCTTGCGCCAGGTGGGCGCATCGCGGTGATCAGTTATCACTCGCTCGAGGATCGCATTGTGAAGGACGTGTTCCGTCGCATGTCGCAAGGATGTACGTGTCCTCCCGATCTACCCGTATGTGTTTGTGGGAACGAGCCGATACTCAGAACCGTCACGCGCAAACCGATACTTCCTTCGTCGGAAGAAATACAGCGCAATCCGCGTTCGCGTAGTGCCAAGCTCCGCGTCGCGCAACGTCTTGAATAGAACGCATAACTGCACGCTCCAATACAGCTAAAACATAACAGGGAGGTGAGCAGATGGCAGGTGCACCCGCATATCGATACGATCGCGAAGTGGCCCAGCCCTATCGCCAACCTGCTCCATCTGTTCGTGTTGTTCCCGGTAGGAAGCACACCGCAAATCCGGTACTGTCCGACTTCGCTATAGCGGGGATCAAGGTGCTCATCGGGTGCTTGATCGCGCTTCTTCTTGTAGGGTTCATTCGCGTTGGCCTTGCTTCTGCAGCGTATAGCACTGCATCCGAAGCAAGCGACCTGCGCGCCAATATCGCCGATGCTCGTACTACGGGAGAATCTCTTGCGGTTCAGGAAAGCCTTCTGTCGAGCCCGAGTAATATTCGCGCTCAGGCGGAAGAAAAACTGAAGATGACCGCAGGGACGAGTAGCGAGACCATCACTCTTTCCGTGGATCCGGTCGCGGTCGATTCAGCAGGAAACCTTTCGTTTGCGGGAAGCGTATCTCGCATTACGTCTCAGGGGTAATACCTCATGGAAGATCGTCCCTCTTCGCGACGCTCATCATCGCAGCGGGAAGGTGGCCGTATGCCTTCTTCGTCTTCTCGCTCAAGCAGGCCGTATCGTGGCGCGGCGGGCGGATACTCTCGCACAAATGGCATAGATCCCTCGCAATTCAGCAATCGACTGCTCTTCGTCATGGGCGCTCTCTGCGTGTTCGCTATCATTTTGGTGGCCCGTTTGGTGTGGCTGCAGGTCTTTGATGCGCAGAACAATCTGGACCGTGGTATCGGCGCACGTGAAGTGACTTTGGAAACCCAACCACGTCGTGGCACGATCTACGACCGCAACGGCACGATCTTGGCAACGACGGTCGACGCGTACAACATTTTCTGTCATCCCCATGTAGTGTCGAACGACAAGGTCGATCAGCTGACCCAAGCGCTGGTCAATGCATTCGGCGGCAAGGCGGAAGACTACAAGAACAAGATCCTCTCCGATACCAACTTCGTCTATCTGTTCAAGGGTGCTGACGAAGAGAGCCTGAATAAGATCAAGGACCTTCAGATCGAAGGCGTTGATTACGAAAAGACCTCGAAACGCGTGTATCCGTGCGGTTCGACGGCAAGCCAGATCATCGGCATTTTGAATACTGACGGCGAAGCCATCACGGGTCTCGAACTGTATTACAACGACATTCTCGGTGGTACCAAGGGCGAAAAGACCATTCAGTACAGCAAAGAAGGCGTGCCGGTTCCCGGTTCGGAAAAAGTAACGGCCGAAGTGGTGAACGGTAAGGACATCGTGTTGTCTATTGACGTCGATGTGCAGCAGAAGCTGGAGGAGGCTCTGGCTGTTCGCGTGGAGGAAGTGCAGGGTTCGGGCGGATCGGCGATGGTGGTCGATTCGGCAACAGGTGAGATCTACGCGTGCTCGTCATCGCCGACTTTCGATATTACCGATCTGTCAAAGGTCGAAGAAGGTGCGACGAACCTTTCCTCTATTTCGTCGGCGTATGAGCCGGGTTCGACCATGAAGGCAGCGACCATGCTAGCGGCGCTCGAAGAGGGCAAGGTATCTCCGGATTCTTCATACTACTGTCCTGCTGCCCTGAAAGTCGATGAGTACACCATTACTGACTCGCACGAGCGCGGTGACGAGACCATGAGCGCGACGACCATCATCGCCGAGTCGTCCAATGTGGGCGTTTCCCTTATTGCGAAAGATCTCGGATTTGAAAAGCTCTACGAATACATTCAACGCTACCAGTTGACCGAGCTCACGGGCGTGGATTACCCCGGTGAAGCACAAGGCATGGTCGCTGCTCGTGATCAGTGGTCGGAGGTTCAGGGGTACAACATCAGCTTCGGTCAGGGTCTGACCACCACTCCTATAGGAATGGTGCGTTTCTACTGCGCATTGGCCAACAATGGCACGGCCACGCAGCCTCATTTCTTACTTGATGTTCCTACTGAAACAGAGGATCGCACCTATGCGACCAATCAGATCACCGATAATCAGGACGCCATCACCAATTTGGAATCCATGATGGAGGCCACCGTAGAGCGGGGTACGGGTACTGATGCTCAGATCGACGGATATCGCGTTGTGGGCAAGACCGGTACTGCGGAGATCGCTTCTGAAAAGGGTGGCTACAAATCAGGGGTATACAATATCTCCTTCGTGGGGTACCTGCCCGACTCGTCGACGAATCTTGTGTGCTTCGTGGGCGCTTACGATGTTCCCGGCGAAAGGCAAACGGTAAGCGCGTTTCGGGATATAATGGCCTTTGCGATCGATCGCTATAATATTACTCAGGATTGAGGTTTCCATGATGAATAAAACATGCGGAGAATTGTTCGCAGGAATTGACTGCACGATCATCGGGAATCCCGACGAACCTATCACCGGCATTGCATATCGCAGCGATGCGGTGCGTCCTGGAGATGCTTTCTGCTGCATTGTGGGATTGAAGGTCGACGGGCATTCTTTTGCGCAGGATGCGATCGATCGGGGAGCGCGCGTTCTCATTGTGGAGCGCAAGGTGTACTTGGCCGATGCTACCGATGTGACCGAAGTGGTGGTGAAGGATTCGCGCAAGGCGATGGCTCGTTTGGCATCGCGCTTCTATGATGAACCTTCTCATGAGTTCTCTCTGGTCGGCATTACGGGCACCAATGGCAAGACCACGACCACCTATTTGGTCGATCACATCGCTCAATCATTGGGCAATAGAACCGGTTTGATCGGCACGGTCGGTATTGAAATAGGCGGCGAGCACCGTCCTTCTTCGCATACCACTCCCGAATCACCTGACCTGCAGGAACTGTTCTCCCAGATGCGCGATGAGGGCTGCGGGGTCGTGTCGATGGAAGTGAGCTCTCATGCACTCGACTTGGAACGCACGTGGGCCACGACGTTCGCCGTCACGGCATTCACTAACTTGACTCAAGATCATCTTGATTATCACAAGACGTTCGAATCGTACTTTGCAGCGAAGGCGCGCCTGTTCTCCAAGGATTACCCCGCAAAGCGCGTTATTAATATCGATGGTACGTGGGGGTGCGAGCTGCTCAAGCGCGCGTCAGCCAATGAGGATGCCATTATTACGACCGGATTCGATCCGTCGGCCCAGATCCACCCAGTTGAGGTGCGTTATGGTGCGTCGCATACGGATGCGGTCCTTTCAGTGCGCGGAACGCACTATGACGTTTCCTATCCGCTTGTCGGACGCTTCAATGTCGAGAACATCATGACGGCTTTCGGTATTGCGCTACATTTGGGTTATCCGGCAAGTGCGATCGTTGAAGCATTGAAGGATTCTCCGGCTATTCCGGGTCGCTTGCAGCGTGTTTCGACGGCGCATGATGGCGGCGTTTCGGTGTACGTAGATTACGCCCATACGCCCGATGCGCTGGAAAAGGCGATCGCTTCGGTGTCTGCTCTCGTGGAAGAAGGGCGCACGATCGTAGTGTTCGGATGCGGTGGCGATCGCGATGCGGGCAAGCGCCCCATCATGGGTCGTGCGGCGTTGGCGGCCGATTTCGCCGTGGTCACATCTGATAATCCGCGTACGGAAGATCCTCGCGTCATCATTGACGATATCGTCGATGGCATGAGCGAAGGAAAGGATCACTACGAAGTGGTTCCCGATCGCCATGACGCTATTGCACGTGCGATCGAGTTGGCAAAGCCCGGCGATGCGATCCTGATCGCGGGTAAGGGCCACGAAGATTATCAGATCATCGGTACCGAAAAGCATCATTTTGATGATCGTGAAGTGGCAGCAGAAGTGCTGGAGAAGGTGTTCGGATAAGTTTTATGCTATTGAGCTTAGGACAGATCGCCGCGTTCACGGGCGCGGACGTTCTTGGTGATACGAGCCGGCTGGCTTGTGAGGCCTGCGGTATCACTTGGGATTCGCGTGAGGTCGAGCCAGGGTTCGTGTATGTTGCCTTGCCAGGTGAGCGAGTGAACGGGCATGATTTTGTGCCGGCGGCCTTTGCTGCGGGCGCTTGTGCGGCGCTCGTTATGGAGGATCCTTCGCAAGAGGCGGTCTCGCATGCGTGCGACCAGGGGAAGGTCTATCTCAAGGTCGATTCCACCCATCGGGCCTTTACTGACCTTGCGCGTGGCTGGCGTACCTGTTTGTCGGCGCGCGTTATCGGCCTGACCGGTTCTACGGGAAAGACCACGACGAAGAACCTGGTGCGCGATGTGCTCTCGAGCGCTTTTAGAACGGTCGCCACTAAGGCGAACCAGAACAATGAGTTGGGCGTGCCCCGCACGGTGCTGAACGCCGACCCCGACACTGAAATGGTCGTCGTTGAAATGGGCATGCGCGGACTTGGGCAGATCACTGAGTTGTGCGAATTCGTAAAACCCGAATGGGGTCTTATTACCAACGTGGGCGAAAGCCATATCGAACTTCTCGGAAGCCGCGAGAACATCGCGTGCGCTAAAGGTGAATTGATCGCTGCATTGCCTACTTCGGGTGTTGCGTTCCTTAATGGCGCCGATGATATGACCGGGTTCATTTGCGATCAGGTGCGCTGCGATGAGACGTCGGCTGCTCTCGTCATATACGATGGGTCGGGTTCTGCGTCTGGTGATAACGGATCATGCGCGAATGATCCGAATAGCGCTGATAACGTAAAGCGCGTATGGGCAAAGGATATTCATCTCGATAGTCAGGGGTACCCGACTTTTACCCTGTGCTGCTGCGGTTTTGCAGAAGATGACTCTGTCGAAGAAGCGTCCTGCGCTCTTTCCCTGCGCGGACTTCATAATGTGTCGAATGCGTGTGCCGCCGCGGCGGTCGGGCGCATGGCGGGAATGACGATCGGATCTATCGCGACGGCTTTGGCCTCATCGCAGCCTGAAAGCGGTCGCCAAGAAGTGCTTCATGCTTCATCGGGGGTCATGGTCGTGAATGACGCCTATAATGCCAACCCTGATTCAATGCGCGCATCATTGGCGCTCTTTTCGGCGCTGTCCGTCAAGGGGCGCCGATTCGCGATATTAGGCGATATGGGCGAACTGGGCGATCATGCTCCTGATTGCCACAAGTCAGTGGGCGCGTATGCCGCCAAGGCGCAACTCGATCGCTTGATCTGCGTCGGGGAGCTGGCCCGTTTCATCGCGCAAGCCGCCCAGGACGCGGGATATCCCGAAGAGCAGATCGTCTGCGTTGATACGGGCATGGAAGCGCTCGCTTATGCGAAAGAGCAGCTTGCTTCTGGAGATGCGGTATTGGTGAAAGCATCTCACTTCATGGAACTTGACCAGGTAGCCAAGGGGTTGTTGAACTAGCTATGGTTTCTTTTTTTGAATATCCAACATTCGTCGTGTTTCTCGCTCTTTTTCTTGGAGTCATCATAACGATCGCCTTGATGCCGTGGTTCATCAAGTTCCTTCGTTCACATTTGATCGGCCAGCAGGTGCGCGCTGATGGACCCGAAAGCCATTTGGTCAAGCAAGGGACCCCGACCATGGGCGGCGTGGTCATGCTTATCGCCGCCACTATCGTGGTCGCCATTTTGGCGGAGCCGGTTCCTGAAACGTGGCTGGTCATGGGTGCGGTATTGGCGACAGGCGCGCTGGGCCTCTTCGATGATGCGTCGAAGGTCGCTCACGAGCGTTCGTTGGGCCTTACTCCGAAAGCGAAGCTGGTCGGTCAGTTCTTGATCGCAACGGCATTCGTTCTTGCCGCGGTGAACTGGTTGGGGATCTCTCCCGTGGTGGATATTCCCTTCATTTGCTCGGTTGACTTAGGGGTGCTTACTACAACGCTTCCCATTGAAGTGCCAGCGGGTGGTGATTTCAGTATTCCGTGGCTGTACGTGATCTTCGCCGATATCCTGCTCGCGGGATTGAGTAACGCGACCAACCTGACCGATGGTCTTGATGGTCTTCTTGGCGGCACCATCATGGTAGTCATGGTCGTCATGGCGGCCATTGCGTTCCGTGCGGGCCTGCTCGACAGTGCGCTCATCGCTGCTGCGCTGGCTGGTTGCTGCATTGGTTTTCTGTGGTTCAATTCATATCCGGCCGATATTTTCATGGGAGATACGGGTTCTCTTGCGTTGGGCACCGCTTTGGGCTGTCTGGCGATCGTATCGAAATCAGAAGTACTGTCTTTGATCATCGGTGGTCTGTTCGTTGTTGAGGCTCTGTCGGTGATCATTCAGGTGTTCTATTTCAAGCGCACGCGCAAGCGCTTGTTCTTGATGGCTCCGCTGCATCATCACTTCGAAAAGAAGGGCTGGAGCGAAGTCAAGGTGGTAATTCGCTTCTGGATCATTTCGGCTGCTCTTGCAGCAGTGGGCTTTTGCCTTTATTTTGCTCAATCTTTGATGGGATAGTGATATGGCTACAGGATTCGATACGACGAAAAAGTACGCTCCTGATTCACTGGGTTCGGTCCTGATCCTGGGTCTCGGGAAGTCGGGCAAAGCGGCAAGCACGTATTGCGCGGCGCTTATCGGGTCCCGCGTTGATTCGTGTACCGTTTATGCGGGTGCGGCCAACGAGGCTAACGAATCGTTCGCTTGCGACTTGCGTGATCAGGGCGCAACGGTGCTGTTCGATACCGAGCAGGTCGAAGGCTCATACGACGTATGTATCGCGAGTCCGGGGATCTCGGAGAACTCCGCGTTCTATCAGGCTGCGGTTTCGTGCTCTACTGAAGTGATAAGCGAAGTGGAGTTCGCGTGGCGCGAAAGCGATGCTGGATCGGTGTGGCTCGCAATTACCGGCACTAATGGCAAGACGACGACGACCGCGCTCGCCGCTCATATATTGCAAACATGCGGCAAGAACGCCAGCGCAGTGGGCAATATTGGCGATACTTGTCTGGAAGCGGTCGCGAATGGGAACACCGCCTGCTATGTCGCGGAGGTCTCCTCCTATCAGCTCGCTTCAACGAAGCGCTTCAAGCCTGATGTGGCGGTGCTGCTCAATATCACGCCCGATCATCTGAAGTGGCATGGTAGCTTCGAGGCGTATGCTCAGGCGAAGCAGAAGATATATGCCAATTGCGATTCTTCGTGCACGGTCGTATTGGATGCGACCAATGATGTGGTGCGCGAGTTCGTGAAAGCAATGCGCGTTGATGGATCGCGCGAATATGCCTACGTTCCCATGGGTACTGCTCAAGGCATTTCCGGGAACATGTGCGATGCCTGCGGTTCTGAAAATGCGGCGTACCTTAACGCGGACGGCGTGCTATGCGTCGATTTTAAGGGCGCACATCATGAACTGTGCGCAGCGGCCGATCTGCAAATAAAGGGCGAGCACAATGCTTCGAACGCTTTGGCGGCGGCAGCCGGCGTAGTGGCGCTCGGTTGTGCTGATGAGGGTATCATCCGGGGACTTGTTTCCTTTGAGCCCATTGCGCATCGTATCGAGCCATGCGGAAGTGTGGCGGGCGTTGCGTGCTATAACGATTCGAAGGCCACTAACGTTGATGCGACGCTCAAGGCCCTCGCGGCGTTCGGCGACGATAAGCCCGTCGTGCTATTGGGCGGAGACGATAAGGGAACCGATCTGACCGAATTAGTGGAGCAGGCGGACCATCACTGCAAGGCCGTAGTATGCTTCGGTGCGGCGGAGCCGCGTTTCCTGCAAGCGTTCAAGGCGGCTTCGATCCCGGTATATGAAGCGCAGCGCATGAAAGACGCCTTCGATGCGGCGCTTTCTTGTACGGCTCCGGGGGATATCATTGTGCTTTCTCCTGCTTGTGCATCGTTCGATGAATTCAGCGGGTATCCTGAGCGCGGCAATGTGTTCAAGGACCTTGTTGCTCAACGCAGTCGGGAAAGGGGTGCGTAGTTCTTTATGGCCCGGGCGAAAAACACAGACTCTAAACGAACCAGAACGCCCTCACGATCCTTTTTCAAGAGCGCTCCCGCGCAAATCATGGCACCTCGTCTGATGGTCGGACTGTCGGCGCTGGGATTGGTAGTTCTCGGCTTGGTAATGGTGTATTCATCGTCGTCGATCACCGCATATGTTGAAGCGGGCGATTCGGTCGGTGAGGCAATAAAGCAGTGCGTCTTCGTAGTGATCGGAGTAGTTGCTGCGGTAGTGCTGGTTCTATTCATCAAGCAGGATTTTATGCGCGGTGCAGGTGCCCTGATCTTCTGGGGTATATGTATGGTGCTGCTCGTGCTCACGTTCCTTATGGGAACGGTGGGTCTGGGCGCGAAGCGCTGGCTCTACCTTGGTCCTATTGGCATCCAGATCTCGGAGTTCGCTAAGATCGCCTTCATATTGATGGCTGCGCGCATCGCTGAAGATTATCGCTCGGGTGATATCGATATAGCCCAGGCGCTCAAGCAGGCGGCGATCTATGTTATTGCGCCGCTGGGCTTTCTGTTCGTAACGCAGTCCGACTTGGGAACGACCCTTATTTGTTGCGTAGGGCTCATCGTGGTCATGTGGCTTTCTGGCCTTTCCAATCGGGCGCTTCTTGTCATTCTGGGTGTCGGCGTGATCTTCGCGCTGCTCGCGATCGTGCTTTCGAGCTATCGCGCCGATCGTCTGGGTAGCTTTCTCGATCCCTGGGCCGATGAGCAGGGGAGCGGCTATCAGTTAGTGCACTCGTTCAAGGCCCTTGCGGCCGGTGGGCTTTTCGGTGTAGGCATCGGCAATTCGTATGAGAAGCTGCAGTATCTTCCCGAAGCGGAGACGGACTTCATCTTCGCTATCATCGGTGAAGAGCTGGGCTTGTTCGGCGCCATCCTCGTTATCGCGGCGTTCTTGGTGTTCTTGCGCGGAGGCTTTTCTATCGCAAGCCAATCGAACTCATCGTTCGGAGGGTTGGTTGCCGCGGGCCTTACGGTCATGCTGGTGTTCCAGGCCTTCCTGAATATTGCCTGCGTTGTGGGTCTGTTCCCCACAACGGGTAAGCCGCTGCCGTTCATTTCGTCGGGTGGATCGTCGATGATCTCATCGCTTATGATCGTTGGGGTGATATTGGCAATTTCCTTTGATTCGCATAATGAAGGAGAGTATCGTCAACGACGCGACAATTTACATGTGGTGTCATCGTATACTGGTCCGCAGCGCCAAGGTTCTACGGTTCGCGGCGGCGCGTCTCGCCGAATGCAGGAACCGGAACTTGTTCGTGGTGCGATGCCATTGAAGGTGATATATGGAAGTGGGGACAGGAGAGGGTCTTCGCTTGCGATGGAGTCCCGTGCTATGAGGGTGACAAGGAGGTAGAGCAGCATGCGTGTTGTTTTGTCAGGTGGAGGAACGGCAGGGCATATCAATCCTGCGCTCGCATTGGCCGAGGTTCTGCAGGAACGCGGTCATGAAGTGTTTTTCGCGGGTACTCCCGATGGAGTCGAAGCGGTATTGGTCCAGGCGGAAGGCATTCCGTTCAAGGGGTTCGAAGCGGCAGGGTTCGATCGAAGCCATCCGCTTTCATTGATGAAGGGCCTGCGCAAAGTATCTCGTTCGGCGGATGCGGCAGCGAAGTGGTTCCGAGAAATAAAGCCCGGTGCCGTGGTGTGCTTCGGCGGTTATGCGTGCTTGCCAGTTGGTCGAGCGGCAAAGCCGATGCGCGTTCCGGTTATCGTGCACGAACAGAACTCGGTCATGGGCATGGCGAATGACTATCTGTCCAAGAACGCTGCAGCAGTGGCGCTCACGTATGCATCGGCTGGTAAGAGCGTAGCCGATCAATCGAAGGTCATTCTGACGGGCAACCCGGTACGTTCTTCAGTGTTGAAGGCGACCCGCGAAGAGGGCCGTGCATATCTGGGCATCCCCGAAGATGCTACGGTGCTGTTGGTTTTCGGTGGCAGCTTGGGTGCACGCCACATCAACACCGCCCTTGTCAAAATGAAGAACGATCTGCTTGCGCTTGATAAGGTGTATGTCGTTCATATCACCGGCCCGAAGGAACTGGAAACGGTGGAAGAAGCGCTTGCGCTTACCGACGAGGAAAAGAAGCGTTACCAGGTCATGGGCTATCAGGATCACATGGGAGAAACGCTCGCCGCGACCGATCTGGTCGTCTCTCGTGCGGGGGCATCGTCGCTTGCTGAAATATCGGCTCGCTGCATCCCGGCCGTCCTGATTCCGTTCCCTTACGCAACGGCCGATCATCAGACGGCGAACGCGACGGAATACGTGGAGCGCGGAGCAGCGGTCCTCATTTCTGATGACAAGGTGGAAAACACCAGCTTCTCCGAGATCGTGCTCGCGTTGCTTCAGGATGAAGAGATGCGCGAGGCCATGAAGGAAGCGGCGGCGACGTTCGAGACGCAAGATGCGGCAGCTCACTTGGCTGATGTTGTAGAACTTGTGGCAAAGAAATAGAGAAGCTGCGAATAGCCATGCGTTATTTCGTAGAAGCTGTGACTTCGCAGTATGCATGGCCGGGGGCTTCTATACAATGAAGGACGATCTCGAGGAGGATGTCCGTGACGGAAAATCGCATTAAAAAGGTGCACTTCATAGGTATTGGCGGCGTAGGTATGAGCGGTATTGCTCGTGTTGCCCACGAGCAGGGAATGAAGGTGTCGGGTTCCGACCTCCGTGAAAGCCGTTATACGCAGCAGCTTCGTGATGTCGGAGTGACTATTTTCATTGGCCAGACGGCCGATAACATCGGTTCGGAAGATCCCGATGTAGTGGTCGTTTCGACTGCTATTTTGGAAACGAACCCAGAACTGCAAGAAGCGCAGCGCCGTGGTATTCCTATTTGGCATCGCGCCAAGATGCTCGCAGAGCTGGGCCGCGATCATCGCACGTTGGCGGTTGCGGGTACGCACGGCAAGACGACGACCTCTTCTATGCTCGCATCGGTTATCGACGGCATGGGTGATGATCCCACCTTTTTGATCGGCGGTATCGTGCGCGCTTATAACTCGAACGCGCATTGCGGCAAGGGCGACTATTACGTTGTGGAAGCCGATGAGAGCGATAAGTCGTTCACGTATCTTGATCCGGAATCGGTGTTGGTCACCAATATCGAGGCGGATCATCTTGATCACTATGCCGACCTAGAGGAAATATATCGATTGTTCGGCGACTTTATGTCGTCGGTGCATGATGATGGATGCTGCGTGGTCTGCGGCGAAGACGCGGCGCTCGTCGAAGCGGCACGCAAGACCGGTCGTACCGTGTTGACGTATGGCTTCAGCGAGTCATGCGATACGGTAATTTCCCATTATGAGGTACAGGGAGTGTCCACTTCCTTTACGGTAACGCTTCCTAATGGAGCGTCCGTAGCGTGTCGTCTGAAACAGAACCCCGGCACGCACAATGCCCTGAATGCTGCAGGCGTTCTGACGCTTCTGATGAAGCAGGGCTTCGATGTAGAGCGCGCGGCGCAAGCGCTGTCTGATTTTTCAGGCGTGCGTCGTCGTTTCGATCTGGTGGGCGAAGTGAACGACATCACGATCCTTGATGATTATGCTCATCATCCTACCGAGATCTCGGCTACGATCGCGGCAGCGAAGAGCTTGGACTTCAAGCGCGTATGCGTGGTGTTCCAGCCCCATCGTTATTCTCGAGTGGGATTATTCACCGAGGTGCTTCACGATGAATTCGCGCACGCGTTCGATCAGGCCGATTTCGTGCTGTTCATGGACGTATATTCTGCGGGCGAAACGCCCGTTCCAGGAGTAACGGGTGCTACCTTCATGCAACCGGTTCTCGACAATCCGGATCACCCAGAGGATCTGACGTATGTCGAGCGTCGTATGGAAGTAGTGCCGTATCTGGTGGAACATCTGCAGCCAGGCGATCTGATCATTACTATGGGCGCAGGCGACGTGACGGGCGTCGGCCCTGAACTTCTGGCGGCGCTTGAGGAAATGCATAAAGGACGTATCTAATGGCGGCACGTCATGCTTCGGAATTGGAGCTGATGCGCTTCGATGACGCTTTCGATGGGACGATCAGGCTGAACGAGCCGATGGCGCGCCATACGACGTATCGTATCGGCGGGCCTGTGCGTGCGTTCGCTGAGGTTAACTCCATTGCCGCATTAGGCGCGGTGCTGAAGGTGTGCGCGAACGAGCAGATTCCCTGGTATGTTGCAGGCAAGGGCTCGAACCTGCTCGTGTGCGACGAAGGTTTCGATGGCGTTGTCATCGTGCTTGCAGGTGAGTTCCGCTCATGGCATTTTGATGATGAGGCGCAGCGCGTCGTGGTGGGCGCGGGCACTATTTTGTCGCGCTTGGTCCAAGAGGTGTTCCATCGAGGATATTCCGGGTTGGAATTCGCGGTGGGGACCCCCGGTACGGTCGGTGGTGCTTTGGTTCAGAACGCGGGTACGCGTAAGGATTGGATCGGGTCACGGGTCGTTTCGGTAACGACCTACGATGAAAAGGGCGGTCTTAAGCGCTATGCCGATTGTGATCTGGCATGGGGATATCGAACCTCATCCTTTTCGCCTCGGGAGATCATCGTTGAATGCGAATTGAAGCTCGAGCGTGCTTTCTCGGGCAATATTCACGAACGCATGACGACGCTATTGACGCGCCGGAAAGAAAGCCAGCCGCTCGAATATCCTTCTTGTGGAAGCATCTTCCGTAACCCGGAGAACGCTTCGGTGGGGGCTTTGATCGAAGAGGCGGGACTGAAGGGTACCTGCTGCGGCGGAGCCTGTATTTCGGAAAAGCATGCTAATTTCATTGTGAACACTGGCAACGCGACTGCACAGGATGTTCTGTCGCTTATCAAGCTCGCTCGGGATGAGGTAAGGGGGCGTTATGGCATCGAACTCGAGACGGAGGTCCGCTTCCTCGGTTTCAAGGACGACCTCTTCAAGGGGTAGAGCGACCGCACGCCCGACGACCGTGAAGGGACGTCCGAGTCAAGGGCGCTCTCCTCGGAGAAGTTCTGCGGCACCGATGCGAGGCTATGGATCTTCGTCGTCCGTGCGTGCAGGCGCCTCGAGCCGGCGTGAATATTCGCAGAGTCGTGCTTCTCAGTCCGAACCGCTGCGCTCAGTCAGTGTTTCCGAGGTGCGCAATGCGGCACGTTACAGAAGCGCTCGTCGTTCATCGCGGCGTTTCATGGTCGTGTTGCTGGTGCTCGCCATCGTGGTCGGCGTCCTGGGTATTACGGGGTTCGTGCTAGCCAATACCGGAACCTTCGCGGTAAAAGAAGTGAGTGTCTCGGGCGTGAGCCATATTACCGCCGAGGAAATGACCGAACTTGCGGCGGTGCCTGAAGGAACCACGCTGCTGAACGTTGATGATTCGGGTATCACGAGCCGTCTGACCTCTAATCCTTGGGTGCAGAGCGTGACAGTGGAGCGAGTGTTCCCCGACAAGATAAACCTCAAGGTGACCGAACGCAGTATTTCCGCGGTCGTGTCGGTTACGGTCGATGAATCGAATACGATCGAGCGCTGGGCTCTTTCGCCCGATGGCATGTGGCTGACTAAATTGCCCGACCAGAACAGCGAAGAGGGCAAGGCGTTATCAACGCAGATCTACGAAGACGCAGCCAACGCGCTCGAGATCACTGATATCCCGTATGGTTCATCTCCGGAAGCAGGTAAATACTGCAGCAATGCGAACGTGGAGAACGCGCTTTCCATCATCGATGGTATGACGACGGAACTATCCGATCAGATCAAGAGCGTTGCCGCGGCAAGCAGCAACTCAACAACACTCACCTTGGATAATGGGGTGGAAATAGCCTTCGGCGAAGCAAAGGATATTCGCGATAAGGAACGCGTATGCCTGGAGCTTTTGAAGCAGCATGAAGGGAAAATATCCTATATCAATGTGCGTGTTGTGAATAAACCGGTTTGGCGGTCGCTATAAACCCTGATATTGCAGGGTGAGTTTTGCAATCACCAAGCCATTGTGTAAAATGGTCGGGTATCCTAAAGAGGCTTGCCTTTTTGTGTAGGATAGCGCTGAAATGAAACTGAAAGCGAGCAGATATGCAACAGATTATGGGCTCTGACAACCTCGCAGTAATTAAAGTCGTCGGTGTTGGTGGCGGTGGCACCAATGCGGTCAATCGCATGGTTGAGGCTGGCATCAAAGGTGTCGAGTTTATCGCAGTTAATACGGATCGTCAGGCATTAATGCTTTCCGATGCGGATAAGACCATCCATATTGGTGAAGAGATCACGCGCGGCTTGGGTGCTGGCGCTAACCCCGAGGTAGGCTGTCAGGCTGCCGAAGAATCCCGTTCGGAGATCCGCGAGGCTCTTGCCGATGCCGATATGGTCTTCGTTACGGCAGGTGAAGGCGGTGGCACCGGTACGGGTGCAGCTCCCGTTGTTGCAGAGATCGCTCGTGAAGAGATCGGTGCATTGACGGTCGGTATCGTTACCAAACCGTTCAGCTTCGAAGGCCGTTTGCGTCGCAATCAGGCAGAGCAGGGCATCGATTTCCTTTCTCAGAAGGTAGACACGCTCATCGTCATTCCTAACGATCGCTTGCTCGAGATCGTTGAGAAGAAGACCAGCATGCTCGATGCGTTCCGCATCGCTGACGATACGCTTCGTCAGGGCATCCAGGGCGTTACCGACCTGATCACCATTCCTGGCTTGATCAACCTCGACTTCGCCGACATCCGCACCGTCATGAAGGATGCGGGCACGGCTATGATGGGCATCGGCATCGCTTCGGGCGATTCCCGTGCACTGGAGGCGGCAGAGCAGGCCATCAATTCGAGCTTGCTTGAAACGTCGATCGCGGGCGCTTCTCGCATCCTGTTCTCTATTGCCGGCGGTCCTGAATTGGCGCTGTCCGAAGTTGATGAGGCAGCACGCGTTGTTGAAGCGGTTGCGGACGAGAACGCTAATATCATTTATGGTCAGATCGTTGACCCGGACCTGGGTGACACGATCCGCATCACCGTTATCGCAACGGGCTTCAAGGCGGCGAACAATCAGGCAGCGATGGATTTCTCCCGTCGTGACAACATGTTCGCTTCCACTACGGCACAGCCTGCTCAGGCAAAGCAGGCTCCAGCGCAGCGTCCGCTCTATACGTCCGAGCCTCGCTTTGCTGATGAAGATTACATTCCTGATTTCCTGAAGCGCCAGTAAACGACTCGTTTACGTAGCGTAAGGATCTGAGCATATGACGGCCCTTGGTTTGCCTTTGCCGGTATTATCCAGGGGTCGTTTTGCGTCTATAGAGGCGTACACCGACGACGCATTGTTCGAAGCGGTCGGGGTGCGCATTGCCTTTACGGGACGCAGCGGGGGCGTGAGCGAAGGACCGTTCGCGTCTTTGAATCTGGGGTCGCATGTGAATGATGACCCAGAGGCAGTGCAGGAGAACCGTGATCGCTTGGTGCGCGCCTTCGCGGGCGATGGGACCGAGCTTCTGGTGCCGAATCAAGTGCACGAAGATACGGTGCTGTGCATTGATGCTATTGAGCACGCCGATGAAGTACGAGAAGCGGCCGCACAAGGAGCGGATGGTCTGATCGTAGGTGCTCATTCAGTGGCGGCGCTTCTGTGCTTTGCTGATTGCGTGCCGGTCATCATCGTGTCGCCTACAGGGCGTTTTGCGGTGGTGCATGCCGGATGGCGCGGAGTCATGAATGCGATCTCTGCGAAAGCGCTCCGTATGATGTTGGAGCGCGATGCGCTCCAGGAAACCGTGCACGCCGAGGACTATAATGTCTACATTGGCCCCCATATTCATCGCGAGTGCTTTGAAACGAGCGTCGAAATACACGATCAGTTCGTCGAAACATTTGGGCGGACATGCGATGCGGGTCATCGCCATATCGATCTTTCCCAAGCGCTTCGGGTGCAGCTCGTGGAAGGGGGAATCGCACCTGAGCGTATCTGCGATGTGGATATCTGTACGGTGTGTCACCCTGACGAGTTCTTCTCATACCGAGCGCAGCAGGGTACGGCGGGTCGTCACGGTGCCTTTGCGGTGAAAGTCGCTTCAGCATAGCTGCGAGCCCCGTTTGGAAGGCCAAGGTGCGGCGAAGACATTTTCGCAGGCGGGCCTATTACGCCCAACGGTTCGAATCCGTTGATAAGAGGAGGATATGCAATGAGCGCTGCAACGCAGTATGAACAAGTACGTACAGAACTGGATGCCGAATGTGCACGCGTGGGGCGCGACCCGAAAGAGGTGTTGCTTCTGGCGGTTTCTAAAACGGTTGATGTCGATAAGATCGAAATTGCCATGCAGGCAGGCGCGTATGCGTTCGGCGAGAACAGGCCTGATGAGCTTTTGCGAAAGCAAAAGGCGTTTCCCAATGCTGAATGGCATTTTATCGGCAATATTCAGTCGCGTCGTATCGCCGACATTGTTTCTGCTGCGACGTTGATCCACTCAGTGTGCAAAGAACCTCATTTGGCGAAGATAGATGCCGCTGCGGCCGCTATAGGCAAGACGCAACGGGTATTGTTGGAGGTCAACGTATCGGGTGAAGAAAGCAAGAGCGGCTTTGCGCCAGAAGAGGTGCAGGGGGTTATCGATCGAGCTCGGGGCTTGCAGCATGTTGCCATTGAAGGGCTCATGACCATGGCCCCTCAGGGCGATGACGAAGCGATCGTTGCTACGTTTTCAGGCCTACAACAGCTGAAAGCCGACCTGGATGGGGAACTTTCCCGTGGTGGAAGAGCGCGTTTGTCTGCTCTTTCTATGGGTATGAGCGAAGACTGGTGCGAAGCTCTGCGTTTTGGCACTACCATAGTGCGCATTGGACGAGCGATCTTCGACGAAGCGTTCGCGTAGGGTTTTAATGAAGCGTCTGGTCAGAACCCGGGCGTTCACCTTTATAATGAATGACTCTGTTGCCTAATCAGAAGGGTATAGCAATATGGATTTTCCACGTCCCTCCGTGTCACCGAGTAATTTGATCGGCGATCTGAAGGACAGGTTCGGATTCGGTGGTGGCAATAATCGCCGCCAATACGATGACGATCCGTATTATGACGAATATGACGAGTATGCTCCTGATGAGGGCTATTACGATGATGCGCCTGCGTATCAGGCGAATACGCAGGCCGATCCCTATGATCGACTTGAGTATACGACCCGTTCGGCTCCGGGCCAGGGCTCATCCCGCCGTTCATCGCAGATCACCTCTCCTCGATTGGTGAGCACGGACGATATCCGTGCAACGACCAGCGCCTATGGCGTATCGGATGCGGTCGCATCATCTTCTTCGTATGCTGCAGGATCCTCGTATTCTTCCTCGGTGGGGTCATCTGCGTTAAGGACGACTTCGTCGTCGATCGATGCAGGTGCTTCGACGGAGCAGTTCGATGTTCCGGCAACGTCCTACGGCGATTTCGTTTCGCCATATCAGAGCCACGCTCGTCAGAGCACTAGTACTGTAAGTCACTCGTCGCAGGGGTTTGATTCGTTGTTCACGCCCTCGACGTCGGATTCGAGCGCTACGGTCGGTGCGGCTTCAGTGGCGACCTCATCAATAGAGGCGGCGAGTGCGTCATCCGCAACGCCTGCAAGCACTTCTCGCGAGGTCGTTTTGCTGCAGCCCCTTACGTATGAAGACGTGGCAACGGTCGCTCGTTCGGTTCGCAAGGGCGATATCGTCGTGCTTTCGCTGCGCTCTACTGATGCGGCGCTGTCCAAGCGCGTTCTCGACTTCTCGTTCGGTGTTGCTTCGGCGCTTGATGCGCGTGTTGATTGCGTGGCGGATAAGACCTTTGTTATCTTGCAGGGGGCGGATCTTTCCTTGGAGGAACGCCATCGTCTTCAGAAGCAGGGCATCCTGTAGTGGCGGAAATCGATTAGAGCGGAATTCTTATGATCTCCTACATTCTCGTTACACTTGCTGATACGTATTGTCTGGTTATCTTCGTGTATGTCATGATGTCCTGGATTCCCAGCAATTCGGGTATCATCGGTGACCTTCGCAGCGTATTGGGAAAGATCTGTGACCCGTATCTGGATATATTCAGACGTTTCATTCCCCCGATTGGAGGAATGGTGGACATAAGCCCAATCGTTGCGTTGCTTGTGTTACAGTTCGGTGTACGGTTAATAGTTGCGCTGCTGTAGGAGCAGTTCAAGGCGGATAGGTTTATACGTTAGGGGTATTTCATGGCGATCACGTCCACTGATATTCAGAACCAGAGTTTTAAAATCGAGCGTCGTGGCTATGACGTTGATGAAGTAGATGTATTTCTAGAGCGCGTTGCTGCGGAAATCGATGACCTCAATGACGAAGTAGCTCGTCTGCGCCTTCAGGCTGCTGAAGCTTCAGCAGCTCGTACGGAAGCTATTTCCGAACCTGCTGCCGGCGTTGATCAGGCCGAACTTGCTGAAAGGGATGCGAGGATCGCTGAACTGGAAGCTCGTCTGCGCGATCGCAAGAGCGATGACAGCGCTATTGCTCAGGCCCTCATCGTTGCTCAGCGCACCGCTGATGAAATCATCTCTAAGGCAAAGGCAGAAGCGGAGCAGACCCGCATCAATGCTGAAGAAGAGGGCAAGCGCATTCTTGATAAGGCGAATGGCGAAAAGCAGCGCGTTATCGATCATATCAACGAGCTTTCCTCGAGCCGCGAGCAGGTACGTGAGCAGTATCAGGACATGCTGAAGGAATTCATCGGTTCTGCTACTCAGCGCCTGTCTGAAATCGGTGGCGAGGTAACGGCTGGTATCGAGCTTCCTGCAGAGCTGCTGGAGGTCAACCTGAGCGAAAATGCTGCTGCACCGGCTCCGGCTGCAAGTAAGCCAGCCTCTTCTAAGTGGGAGGCAGGTTCTTCGGTGGCAACGTATACGACGCCGACGGTTACCCCGGTAGTAAGCGCTCCTGCAACGCCGAAGCCCTCTGCGGCATCGAAGGATTTTTCCGGCTACGGTGATGCTGACGATTCCTTCTCGTTCGACGACATGGACTAAGTCCGAATAAATATTCAAAGCAGTATATACCCCGCGTCGCATTCGTTGCGACGCGGGGTATTTTGTGTTCTAGGCGGGTTGATAGCGGGGCGAGCTTGTGGTTATGGGTGTGTCTTATCCAGGATTCAATGGAGTTGCTACCCGTAGTAATATTCTTATACATGCAATTCACTGTAAATTTACGGTAAATTACTTGTATTGATAGTACAATTGTAACGATGTTTGGATCTTTCGAGAAAAGGAGACATCGTGCCCACTGTTAAGCCGCTGTCGGAATTTAACCGGAATCAAAGTGCGGTTATTTCTGAATTAAAGGAAACCCAGCAGCCTATGTACCTTACCCGTAATGGTTCAGCGTCCATCGTGGTTATGGATGCGGAAGCGTTCGATCGTGCAATGTCGTTTCGTGCAAGTATGCAGGAAAATGAGATGCGGATATATAACAGCCTCATGAAGGGATACGCTGACTACCTCGAGGGAGATGTTGTTGAGGCTTCCGAAGCAGAAAAGGCCATTATGGAGGAGAAGGGATGGTGATGGAATCCGAGAACACCCCTTGGGTGGTGCTTTATTCGCGAAGTGCGATCGATTTTATATCTCGACGGGTCACCAGCAAGAAGGTCGCTCAAAAAATATTTCGGTATAGAGAGCTTCTTGCAGAGAACCCTGATCTAGGTAGAAATTATCAGCCCGAATATGCAGCGGCTGTCCCTCCATTTCCTTGCCGGTTCATTCCTGTTTCAGACACTCCCTTTACGCTGTTTTACTTTAAGGATGAAAAAGAGAGCAAGATCGTTATTTTCTGCGTTGAATTCCAAAGAACCGATCCGGTCGGACGCTTTGTCGTAGTGGATTGGGTCGACTTGTAGGGATGGCTCACTGAATGAAAAAGAGTGGGTCTATAAGCCGGGTTCTGTAATCGGCAACCATTTATCTCGATTACGCGTCACCGCGTAACTCAAGCACGCAACCCGAACGCACGGAAAGGCGGCCGTATGGCGTTCCTATTTGCGCTTGCTTCAGATGGGGTTTACCAAGCTACGCTGTTACCAGCGCACTGGTGCGCTCTTGCCGCACCGTTTCAGCTTTTCTCCCGTTTGCGACGTGGGCGAGCCACGCTTTGGCGGGGGAGTTTTCTTTTCTGTGGCACTATCCGTCGGGTCGCCCCGCCCAGCCGTTAGCTGGCATCTTGCCTTTTGAAGCCCGGACTTTCCTCATGCTATGCACGCGGTTGCCCGACCCACTCGTGTGGTATTCTAGCAGACGAACAAGGCGTCGGCAGCCGTAAACCATAGGTCCTGCAAAACGACAAAGTGCGTTCGCGGAGCGTTAATTGGCCTGGATGCTGGCGGAACATACGATCTGATGACCGTTATCGAAGGGGATCCATGAAACGTTGTTTACTGGTAGGTGCCGCTCCTGCTGATAGTGCGGGTCTTGAGTATATTCTAGAAACGCAACAGTTCGACGCGATATACGCCGTTGATGGGGGCTATGCGGAACTTGAGAAGCGCGGCATTGTTCCTGATGCGGTGTTCGGTGATTTTGATTCGCTGGGTGATGCGCCCAAGCACCCGACGGTGTTCGAATTCGATACCCACAAGGACTTCACTGACATGGATTGGGCCATCAATCATGCCGTACAGTTAGGCTTCGCTGAATTGGTCATTTGCAATGCGTTCGTGGGTCGGTTGGACCATACGTTGGGCAATTTGCAGCTGCTCGTTCAGGCGGCATCGCGCGGTGTTCGGGTGTGGGGCATCGAAGAAGATGAAGCGATCGCGCCACTGGTCGCGCCGGGACCGTTCTCTTCGCTATCGTTCTCTGAAGGCGCATGGGGTACCTGTTCAGTGATCTCGCATAGCGATGTAGCGCGAGGGGTGTGCGAAGAAGGGCTGGAATACTCGCTCGATGACGCAATCTGCGTGAATCGTGCGTTGTGGGGCGTGTCGAATGAGCTTATCGGCGATCCTGCGCGCATCAGCCTTGATGAAGGGTCGCTTTGGGTGCTGTTCCCGCTCAAAGAACTGCCTCGAGCGTATTTCGACCAGGCTGAATAAGCTTGTCATCTTTGGATAAAGCGAAATCCACGACCCTCGAATAAGCTCGTCGGTCGCCTACGCGCAGGGCGATATTCATGACCCGGAGAAGCTGAAATGGTGGAACTGGAAGGACTAGGGTATCCGCCTGCATAAAAGGTGTGGACGTGTGCGACGGGGGCATTACAATGAACACTTACCCATTGCATTTTGGCAGTGGGGTACGAATTTGAAGAAATAATGGGGAGCTTCGTCGCGCAGTGCGACAAGGCTGAGAGGAAGCGCGGCTTCGACCCACGGAACCTGAAATGGATAATGCCAGCGAAGGGAGAATCATGACGCAGATCGATGCGGCACGTGCCGGTATCATCACGCCGGAAATGGAAGCGGTTGCCGCCAAGGAATACCGCAGCGCAGAAGAGATCCGTGCAGGGGTGGCAGTGGGACGTATTGCCATTCCCGCGAATATCAATCATAAGAACATCAGCCCCGAAGGCGTGGGCGAAGGGTTGCGCACCAAGGTCAATGTGAACTTGGGTATTTCGGGCGACCTAATGGATGAGGAAATGGAATTCGAAAAGGTGCGTATTGCGCTCGAGCTTGGCGCGGAAGGCATCATGGACCTGAGCAATCATGGTAAAACGCGCGAGTTCCGCAAGAAGCTCATCGGCATGGCGCCTGCCATGATAGGCACCGTACCTATGTATGATGCTATTGGGTACTTGGAAAAGCCCTTGATCGGCATTACGGCACAGGACTTCCTAGATGTTGTTCGTGCTCATGCCGAAGATGGCGTCGACTTCGTAACGATCCATGCGGGTATTAATCGCCGTGTGATCGAATCGTTCAAGGAAACCGGCCGCTTGATGAATATTGTGAGCCGTGGCGGTTCGCTCATCTTCGCATGGATGGAAGCGACGGGTAATGAAAATCCCTTCTACGAGCACTATGATGAAGTGCTCGAGATCCTGCATGAGTACGATGTGACCATCAGCTTGGGCGATGCGATGCGTCCGGGGTGCACCTATGATGCGTCCGATGCGTCCCAGATCGCCGAACTGATCGAACTGGGCAAACTTACCAAGCGTGCGTGGGATGCGGGCGTACAGGTGATGATCGAGGGTCCTGGCCATATGGCGCTTGATGAGATCGCTGCCAACATGAAGCTGGAGAAGCGTTTGTGCCACAATGCACCGTTCTATGTGCTGGGTCCTCTGGTAACGGACATTGCTCCTGGATACGATCACATTACAGCGGCTATCGGTGGTGCGGTCGCGGCATCAAGCGGAGCCGACTTCCTGTGCTACGTTACGCCTGCTGAGCATCTGCGTTTGCCCGATGCCGATGACGTTCGCGAGGGACTGGTAGCTACCAAGATCGCGGCGCATGCGGCGGATATCGCAAAGGGGATCCCTCATGCGCGTGATGTTGATAACCGCATGAGCGATGCGCGCCGTCGGGTCGATTGGGAAGAGATGTTCTCGTTGGCCGTCGACCCTGTTAAGCCACGTAAGTATTTCGAGAGCGCTCCGCCCTCGAACGATGGTACATGCACCATGTGCGGCAAGATGTGCGCGGTCCGTACGGTTAACACCATCATGGATGGCCTGGTCATCGACCTGGGCGACGAAATGGAAGAGCAGCGATGATTCCCTGCGCGGTGAGCATCGCGGGCTCCGATTCGAGCGGCGGTGCGGGTATTCAGGCCGATATCAAAACGATGACCGCCCTTGGGGTGTATGCCGAAACGGTCATTACTGCGCTCACCGCGCAGAACACTCAGGGCGTGCAGGGGGTCGTGGCCACGAGCCCTGAGTTTGTAACGGCGCAGATGGACAGCGTGTTCTCGGATATTCGCCCTCATGCGGTGAAAATAGGCATGCTGCCGAACGATGCGGTGGTCGCCGCCGTGGCTGGTTCTCTGCGTAAATGGAAGGCGCACCGGATAGTGCTCGATCCGGTGATGGTGGCAACGAGTGGCGCTGCCTTATCGGAGGATGCTGCGGTACGCGCAATGGTGGAGCAGCTGATGCCCTTGGCGGAGGTGGTCACCCCTAATGTTCCTGAAGCTGAGGTTCTGACGAATAGGCCGATCGCTTCAAAGGCGGATATGGAAGCTGCGGCCTACGTTATATGCGAGCAGGGCGCGAAGACGGTTCTGATCAAAGGTGGACATCTGGGCGAATCCGCCGATGATGTGCTGTTGGAACAGAGTTGCGCTCCGCTGTGGCTGAGCGCTCCTCGTGTTGAGACGGTCAACACTCACGGCACGGGATGTACGCTGTCGTCGGCCATCGCGGCATATTGCGCGAAGGATCTTCCTCTTGAAGAGGCGGTACGCGCGGCAAAGCAGTACCTAACGGGGGCCTTGATGCATGATCTGAAATTGGGGAGCGGGTATGGCCCGGTCAATCACATGTGGCAGGGCGTGGCGAATCCGCTTAGTTGATCTGCGTGCGTGGGGATTCGTGCGTTTTCGAGAGAAGCTGCCTTGCGTAATCAAGGAGCACTTCGCGCTCGGGCGCAAGCGTTTCCTTTGCCACGGCAGCGAACACTTCGCTGAGCAGCAATCCGATCTGAGGGCCTTCAGCAACACCGAGTGCGATAAGGTCGGCACCTGTTATGGGTAGATCGCGCACCGATAGGCACTCGTGATTCGCCTTCATCTCATTGAAGATGTTCTCGGCTTGCGTGATGATCTTGGTGCGTTTGTGGCTGAACGGGGCCTTGCTCAGGGCGTCGGCACGCATAAGGTCGCACATGGTATGGAACAGCTCATCGTTTTCTTCGAGTTTTGCATATAGTTCTCGAACGCTCGGGCGATCGGGCGAGGGAAGTTCATCGTGATAGCGCACTAGGAGCTCGAGCTCGTGGATGCGTTTGCGGCTGAAGTGCAGCTGCTTGGCGGAGGCTCGCATATGTTCGACGCTCACCAGGGGATGACCAGGCATGTGGCCTACGCCGTTCTTGTCGCGGAAGAACGTGTCGGGTTTTCCCATATCGTGGAACAGCGCAGCCCAACGAACGAGAGGTTCGGCTGGGGTGTTCTCAATAACGTAGGCGGTGTGCTCTAGAACGTCGTAAATATGCCAGCGGTTGTGCTGGTCGAACCCTTTCATGGCTTGCAATCCAGGCAGGATGACCGACAGGATATCGCTATAGCGCATCAGGGCAGGACGAACATAAGATCCGCACAGTATGCCTTCGATCTCGACCGCAAGGCGCTCTCCGGCAACATGGGCGAGGGTGTGCGATTGATCGAATGCCGCCCGTTCGGTATCGGCATCCATGCGAAAGCCCAATTGAGCCGCAAAGCGTACTCCGCGTATGATGCGTAGTGCATCTTCCCGAAAACGCTCGACGGAATCGCCAACGCAGCGAATGACCCCTTGCTCTAGATCCTGTTGTCCTCCGAAGGGATCGACGAGGCCCTGACTAGGGTTGAATGCCATGGCGTTGATGGTGAAATCGCGTCGTGCAAGATCTTCGGTGATGGAAGAAACGAACGCGACCGAATCGGGGTGGCGGTGGTCCTGGTAGCCTGTTTCGGCACGAAACGTGGTCACCTCGATGGACTCATGGTCGCAGCGCACGGTGATGGTGCCATGAAGCACCCCTGTTTCGAAAGTGGTGAGTCCACGTTGCTCGGCAAGTGCTTTAACGTCGCTCCAATGAGCGTTCGTGGCAATGTCAATGTCATGGGACGCAACGCCGCGTATAGCATCGCGAACGAATCCGCCAACGAGCCATGCTTCGAAACCGGCCTCTTCCAAAAGGGAAATGAGGGCAGTGGCCGAAGAGGGGAGGCTCGACAGAGAAGGATGAGCGTCGGTGCTGGTGATATGTTCGAATCGATCGAAAGACATCGTGACGTCCCCCTTTCCCCTCGCGTGAACCTACAGTATAGAACAAGGTCGCATGTGCGTATGCACTGCATTTGGGAGATAGTTGAGATTTATTTCAGGTTCCTAGCGTAGAATCAAGGCGAGAACACGAAATCGATCGCCTGCGTGGCAGGGAGTTTCCATGATTGATGAAATCCATATTCGCGATGTCGCGCTTATCCATGAAGCTCGCTTCGCGCCGTGTGATTCGCTGACCGTGATAACGGGCGAAACTGGCGCGGGAAAGACGGCCCTTCTGAATGCCATCAAGCTTTTAGTGGGCGAACGTTCTGGCGCTGGTCTGGTACGTGAAGGGGAATCCGAACTTGCGGTAGAGGGACGCTTCTTCTTCGAGGGGCACGAAGAGGGAGTCGTGGTATCTCGTCGCGTGAATGCGCAGGGCCGCTCCCGTGCGAATATCGATGGAGCGCTTGCTTCCATGAAGGAACTTGCGCAGTGCGTAGGCCATGGCGTCGATCTGTGCGGCCAGCATGAGCACCAGCAGCTGCTTTCCCCGGCATATCAGCGTTCGATATTCGATGCGTGGGCGGGGGATGCGGTAGCGCGGGCTCACGCGGAATACCAGGAGCGTTTCGCGGCGGTAGCGGCAGCTCAGGCGGAACTGGAGCGCTTAGAAGAACTTGAATCAGCTGATGGGGTGGAACTCGATCGTGCGCGGTTCGCCCTCGAGCAGATCGCCGCGGTGGATCCCCAACCAGAGGAATATGAATCGCTGCTCGAGCAGATGCCGCGCCTTGAACATGCTGAAATGCTCATACATGAATCAGCAAGAGCGCGGGATTCGCTGCATGGGCAGCACGGTGCGCTCGAAGGTATAGAGACGGCTCTTGCAAGTCTCGAGCGCATCGAAGCGGTTGATTTGCGGGTATCCGAACATACTAATGCGGTGCGCGAAGCGTATTATTCGCTCGAAGAAGTGGCGCGTGGGTTGGCTACCTATCGCGATAGCATTGACTTTTCTGCCGAAGAGCTCGAAGAGATGCAAGACCGTTTGTCTGCGTTACAGGGCCTCATGCGTGGATTCGGTCCGCGTATGGAAGATGTGTTCGAGTTACAGAGGCTGTCTCAGGAAAAGCTCAGCGAATATGAGAGCCGTGATGAATTGATCGCCCAAGCACGCAGTATTCGCGCCCAGGCTGAAGGATGCTTGGCGGATGCGGCAGAAGCGCTGAAGCAGGCACGTGCTCAGGCACTGCCGCAGTTCATTGGAGCAGTGCAGAGTGAACTTGGGCGACTCGAGATGGGTTCGGCTCGTGTGGTGGTCGATCTTGTCGACCTTCCTCGTGAAGAATGGGATGCGTGGGGCCCGCATACTTGCGAGTTCTTGTATACAGCGGGAGAGTCCATTCGACCGCAGCGCTTGAACAAGGTGGCATCGGGTGGCGAAATGAGCCGTATCATGCTGGCGCTCAAGGTGGTGCTTGGGTCGTGCGATGCGGTGGATACACTGGTGTTCGATGAGATCGATGCTGGGGTGGGCGGCTCGACGGCGCGTTCCCTTGCTGAAGTGCTGGTCGATCTGTCTCGCACACATCAGGTCATCGTGGTCACGCATCTTCCCCAGGTCGCCGTATGTGGCGATGCTCATTATGTTGTAAGGAAAACGGGTGGCGCCCATCCTGAAACGATGTTGGTGGAGCTGTCTCAAGAAGAGCGCGTGGATGAGATAGCCCGCATGCTTTCAGGCGAGGTCAACGATGTCTCGCGCGCTCATGCTTACGAGCTGCTCGTGGAAAGGAAAGGGCGCTAGGTGGTCGACGAAAAAGAGCAACGGTTGGTAATGGGGTGTCATCTTTCTTCGGCGCAGGGTTATGCCGCCATGGCGCAGATGGCAGAATCGATCGATGCCAATACGTTCGCGTTCTTCACGCGCAATCCGCGTGGCGGAAAGGCGAAGGCGATCGACCCTCAGGATATCGCCCAGTTCGAAGCGATCGCGAAAAAAGCGGGCATCCATCGCATGGTGGCCCACGGTGCCTATACGGTGAACCCTTGCTCTTCCAAGGAGCAGGTGCGCGCCTTCGCGTTCCAGGCGTTGGCGGAAGACCTGTTGCGCATGGAGCATACGCCCCATCAGCTGTTCAATATGCATCCTGGCTCTCATGTGGGGCAAGGGGTCGAGGCCGGGATCGCCCAGATCGCCGAAGTGCTGAATGCGGTGCTTTCAAAGGACCAAACCACCACGTTATTATTGGAGACCATGGCGGGCAAGGGGAGCGAGGTCGGCTCGACGTTCGCTGAACTGGCTGCCATTATCGATCAGGTGGAGCTAGCTGATCATGTGGGGGTCTGTCTCGATACGTGCCATGTTTGGGATGCGGGATACGATATCGCGAACGATCTTGACGGAGTGCTTGAAGAGTTCGATGCAGTGATCGGACTTGATCGCTTGAAGGCGCTGCACATCAATGATTCGCTCAATGTGCGTGGTGCGCACAAGGACCGTCATGCGCGTATTGGCGAGGGGTGCATTGGCGCTGATGCCCTGGTTCGCGTGGTCATGCATCCTGTGCTATATGGGTTGCCCTGCATCTTGGAAACGCCCAACGAATTGCCTGGGTACGCAGAGGAGATAGCCTTTTTCCGCGCTTGCGAAACTGAATCTGATTGAGTACCATGAAAACGTCTTATTCCATCCCCCCTTCTTAACAGATGAATGGTCGCTCTGCCCACTCGTGCGTAGTTTTTGGGCGAGTTATCTGTTGGAGCTTTGAACAAGGAGGACTCCTGTGAAATTCTTTCTCGATACTGCCGATCTTGATGAGATCAAAGAGGCAGCAAGTTGGGGCGCTCTTGCGGGCGTAACTACCAATCCAACGCTTTATTCTCGCATCGGGGGTAAACTGGCTGATTTTCACAACCACATTGAGCGTATTTGCGAAATCGTAGACGGCCCCGTTTCCGCTGAATCCGTTGCTATGACGCGCGACGAGATCATCGCTGACGGTCGTGCCTTAGCTGCGATCGCTCCTAATGTCGTTGTTAAAGTCCCTACCATGATCGAGGGTCTCGCTGCTACGAAGGTACTCGCTTCCGAGGGTATCCCCGTCAACATGACCCTTTGCTTCACGGTGCCTCAGGCCATCATGGCTGCTCGCGCGGGTGCTCGTTATGTAAGCCCCTTCATTGGTCGCTTTGATGACATTTCCGAAGATGGCCTCGACCAGGTCGCCAACATCGTTACGGCACTGGGTAACTTCGACTTCACGGAAAACACCGTCAATGGTGAGCAGATCGAAGTCATCGCTGCTTCCATTCGCAGCGCGAACCATGTTGCCCAGGCAGCATTGATGGGCGCTGATATCGCAACGGTTCCATTTAATGTACTGAAGAAGTGCGTCGAACATCCATTGACCGATCGTGGTCTTGATGCATTCCTCAAGGACTGGGAGAAAGTTCAGAACGCATGAGTGATGCTGTAGTAGAAGAATTGCAAGAAACCGAAGAAGCGAAACCGAAGCGTACGACACGTCGTCGTACCACTAGAGCGGTATCGGCAGAAGCAACAGCTCCCGAGGGTGCTTCTTCGGAGCGAACTTCTGAGGATTCGGCTGCGCAAGCCGAGTCAAAAAAACCTGTCAAAAGAGCCACGCGCACAAGGAAGGCTGCTCCAAAAGCTTCCGAAAAGGCGGATGGATCACAGGCAGATGAAGCGGCCACCTCTTCAGATGATTCCCAGGAAATGGGAGGTCAGGCACCAAAAAGAACGAGGCGTACTGCGCCTAAGAGAACTTCTGCTTCGGATAAGGGTACATCTGACAAGGAAACGGCTTCGCCGGGGGCGGAAAAACCTGCCAGTGCCGAAGCACACGATGATGCGCAAAGCGAATCATCCGAGGTAAAGTCGAGCGATGGCGCCGGCAAGCAAAGCGAGAGCGCTTCTGCGGATCAGGATTCGCAAGAGCGCTATGACGATCGCGCGCATCAGGCCTCTCGTAAGAACCAGCGTAGCAGCAAGTCTCGTAATCACACTAAGAACGATCACCAAAAAGGTGGCTATTCTTCGCAGAAGGGTGGACATTATCGTTCGCGCCGTCAGCACCAGCAGCAGAACAGGCGTGAACCGGTGGTCCCTCAGACGTCTAAAGAGGATCTGACCAAGCTCAAGGTCGTTGAGTTGCGCACTCGCGCTGAAGAGCTCGGAGTCGACCACAAGGGCTTGAAGAAGGCTGAATTGGTCGAAGCGGTTTTCGCTGCGAGCGTTAAGGCAGAAGGCTTCATTGAGACCGCCGGCGTTCTGGATGTGCTCTCCGACGGATATGGGTTTCTTCGTACGCATGGATACCTGCCCAGTGAGAACGATGTATATGTGGGCATGGCGACCATTCGCCGCAATAACCTGCGCAAGGGCGACTACATTACCGGCCAAACGCGTCCGGCTCGTCCTAACGAAAAGTATGCGGCGCTGCAGCGCATCGATACAGTGAACGGTATCCCGCTCGAAGAGCTGGGCAAACGCGTTCGCTTCGCTGATCTTACTCCCGTGTTCCCTGATGAGCGTCTGGTTCTTGAACATGGGCGTTCCACTATTACGGCTCGCGTCATTGACCTCTGCGCGCCTATCGGCAAGGGCCAGCGCGGTCTGATCGTATCGCCTCCTAAAGCGGGTAAGACCACAATTTTGAAGGACATCGCGGCATCGATCGCGGTCAATAATCCTGAAGTTCACCTGATGTGCTTGCTCGTCGACGAACGTCCCGAAGAAGTGACCGATATGGAACGTTCTATCCATGGCGAAGTTATTTCCTCTACGTTCGATATGCCAAGCGAAAATCATGTCGCCGTTTCTGAAATGGTCATCGAGCGCGCAAAGCGCTTGGTGGAAAACGGCAAGGATGTCGTTATCTTGCTCGACTCGCTTACGCGTCTTGCACGTGCGTACAACTTGGCGCAGCCCGCTTCGGGACGCATCCTGTCCGGCGGTGTTGATTCGACGGCGTTGTATCCGCCGAAGAAGTTCTTGGGCGCGGCCCGTAACATCGAAGGCGGCGGTAGCTTGACCATCCTGGCATCGGCTCTCATTGAGACCGGTTCTAAGATGGACGAGGTCATCTTCGAAGAATTCAAGGGTACCGGCAACATGGAAGTGAAGCTCGATCGCCAGTTGGCCGATCGCAGGATCTTCCCCGCCATCGATCCGGTCGCTTCGGGTACTCGTCGTGAGGATCTTCTGCTCGACCCACAGGAAGCTCCCCTTATTTGGGCGGTTCGTCGCGTTCTGGCTAATCGCAACAATATCGAACGTGCGACCGATTCGCTCATTAAGTCGCTTCAGCAGACGAAGGATAACCAAGAGTTCTTACTGCGTGCTGCGAAGAAGGCCCAGGGGCGTCACTTCGAAGAAGGCGTTATCGAGTTCTAGCTACGGTACGCGGATCGCAACCAGATGGCTTTCGAACCGTGAGTTTCATGTGTGGATGCCGGCCATGCGGCCAGCTGTAACCATGGTGTTGCGAATCGATGATGATTATTTGCCTATAATGCATAGTGATAATTCTGAAACCTCGCCTTCGGGCGGGGTTTCGTGTCAGCTTTGAGCGTTCGATGGTATCGAGGGAGGGAACATGTCGCAAATGAACGGCCCCCAAACACCACATACCCCTGAACCTCCTGCTGGGTATGGCCCGCAAAGTGGGTTCGCATATAGCCAGCAAGGGGGCGGATATGCTTCGCCGAACGGCGGCGGATATGAATGGTCGGATGGTGCGGGATATTATGCGCAGCCGAATCCGCCACGCAAGAAGGGCCGCGCGTGGATCGTCGCGCTGGTAAGCGTGATCGCGTTGTGCGCCGTATTGATCTTCGGAATGTGGTCTTGCTCAAATGCGTTCGTGGGTACGTCGGGCTCAGGCACCGATGCCGATCTGCTTACAGGTGATGCGGTCGCCATTATCAATATCGACGGTACTATCCAATACGATGGAACCGCTTGCAGTCCCGAGGGACTGAAACAGCAGCTTGATACAGCGGCGAACAATACTCATATCAAAGCGGTCGTGTTGCGTGTTAACTCGGGTGGCGGCATTGCCGCTGCGGGCGAGGAAATGACCACCTATCTTCGTGAATTCAAGGAAACCAGCCACAAGCCGGTAGTGGTCTCGAGTGCAGCGACCAATGCAAGTGCTGCCTATGAACTATCAAGCCAGGCCGACTATATTTATGTGGTGAAGTCCACGGCTATAGGCGCTATCGGTACGGCTATGCAGTTCATGGATTATTCGGGCCTGATGGAAATGCTGGGTATCACCACCGAAGACATCACATCTTCTTCCAGTAAGGATTCCACGTATGGTACGCGTAGCCTGACCGATGAAGAGCGTGCGTATTATCAGGACCAGATCAATCAGATAAACGAGATCTTCATTGATAACGTTGCCCAAGGGCGCGATATGTCCACCGATGAGGTGCGTGCGCTGGCAACGGGCATGACGTTCACCGGTTCGGATGCTATTGAAAATGGCCTCGCCGATGAAGTGGGAACCCAAGAAGATGCGATTGAAAAAGCCGCTGAATTGGCAGGATGCTGGTCGTATACGACGGTTTCCCTGGAAGAATCTTCCATGAGCGATCTGGATATGTTGCTCGATCTTATGTCTGAAAGTAAAGGGACTATTTCTGCTGATGATCTTGCTTCAGCACTGAAGGAGTTGGATGGCGATGGTTCCATCAAACAATAGCTCTATTGCATGGCCAAAGCGCGCTGTGGTGACGGCGGGTATGCCGTACGGGAACAAGGCGCTCCACTTCGGTCATGTGGGAGGTGTGTTCGTTCCGGCGGACTGCTATGCGCGTTTTTTGCGCGACCGCATCGGTAAAGAGAACGTATGCTTCGTGTCGGGCACCGACTGCTATGGCTCTCCCATTGAAGAGGGATATCGCAAAGAAGTAGAGGCGGGTACTTTTGCGGGAAGTATCGAAGATTACGTGCGCCGTAATCATGACCTGCAAAAAGCGACTCTGGATTCCTATGACGTCAGCCTTGATGTTTACGAAGGAAGCGGTCTTGGTCATTGTGGGGAAGTGCATGCGAGCGTGACGGAGGAATTCGTTCGTCGTTTGCATGAAAAAGGCTACCTGCATCTTGAGAGCACGTTGCAGTTCTATGACGCCAAGGAAGAAATGTTCCTTAATGGCCGCCAGGTCATGGGTCATTGCCCGGTCCAGGGCTGCAAGAGCGAAAAGGCGTACGCGGATGAATGCGATCTAGGGCATCAGTATGATCCGGTCGACCTGATCAATCCTATTTCGTCTGTTTCGGGTACGGTACCCGAGATGCGTGAGGTAAAGAACTGGTATTTCGATCTGCCGCGGTTCGCAGAGGTAGTGCGCGATTACGTGGGCATGATGGGGGACGATCCGCAGATCCGTCCGGTTGTCACCAAGACCATCAAGGAGTTCCTGGCTCCTCCCATCATTTACATCAAAGTGGAACTGCATGATGAGTATGCGCAGATCGCAGATAAGCTGCCGGAGCATGTGTATCGTGATGCGGAAAAGGGTAAGCAGAGCTTCGAGATCGAATTTAGGAACATTCAGGATCGCGATGCCGCACGCAACGTTCTGACCGATGCGGGCATTCGTTTCCGTACCGGTAAGGCCCTGGTTCCTTTCCGTATTTCAGGTAACGTGGATTGGGGAGTACCTCTTCCCGAAATCGAAGGCGTATCGGGTCTGACGGCCTGGTGCTGGCCGGAAAGCCTGTGGGCGCCTATTTCCTTTACGATGGCGCGCAATGATGCGCAGGGTCTGTCGCGCATGTTGTGGCGTTCGTACTGGTGTGATGAAGATGCCTGCGTGTATCAGTTCATCGGTCAGGATAATCTGTATTTCTATGGCGTTGCGCAGCCGGCGTTATTCGCTGCCATGCAGGAGGGCGGATCGGTGCAGGCCGCCGCGCCTCAGGGAGATCTGCAGCAGACGAAACTGATCGCCAACCATCATATTCTGTTCGGAGACAAGAAAGCATCGTCTTCAGGCGCTATCAAGCCTCCTACGGCAGATGAATTGCTAAATCACTACACGGCCGAGCAGCTGCGTGCTCACTTTTTGGCGCTGGCGCTCGATCAGCGCTCGGTCGGGTTCAAACCGAAGGTGTTCGAGGCCGATCCTGAAAAGCGCGATGATCCCCGAGTGGCGGACCCGGCGCTTAAAGAGGGCGCATTGCTGACCAAGGTGTTCAACCGTCTGGCGCGAAGCTGCCTGTATGAGGCGAACAATAACTTCGACGGATATATGCCTTTGGGTGCGGTGAGCGCAGAGGTGCTGTCGCGCGTGAAGAAGACCATGCTCTCTTATGAGGACTGCATGTATCGTGTTGATCTGCATTCGGTGATGGCTTTGATGGATGAGTTCATCCGCTATGCCAATAAGTACTGGTCGAGCGGCATTCGCAGCGCGGAACAGGAAGAGAACAATGATCTGCGTCGTCAGGTTCTCGTGGATTCGTTCTACTTGCTGCGTATCGCCACCTTGTTGATGCATCCGGTAGTGCCACGCGGCACCGAGCGTATTTGCGATTATCTCAACTTCGAATTCGATGAGTTCTTCAGCTGGAACTACGACTTCGACAGCATGGAGGAACTATGCAACGCGGTCGAGTTGGACGAAAAGCGTCACCGTGTGCGCGATCTGCCGCCTCGCACTGACTTCTTCAAGTTCCACCCATCGCAGGTGAAAGCGAAGAAATAGGGCTGTGCCCAAAAAGCAATATGCGATTTCGAGAGGGCCTTCGGGTCCTCTCGCCTTGTGATCATTCGCTATGGAGAGAGCTTGTGTCTTGGTGGCGTAATGGTTGCGGGTGCGAAAACGCTGTGATACACTAGCAAAGCTTGTCTCGCCTTGGTCGGAAACCAAGGCATAGTGAGGAGAATCCATGAAAAAAGATATCCATCCTGAATACGTTGATTGCACGGTCACTTGCACCTGCGGCAACACCTTCCAGACCCGCTCCACGAAGGCAGAGATCCGCGTTGACATCTGCAACGCATGCCATCCCTTCTTCACGGGTACCCAGAAGCTGATCGACTCCGGCGGACGCGTACAGCGCTTTGCTAACAAGTTCGGTTCTGCTACGGAAACCGTTGCTGCTCGCGAGGCAGCTCGCAAGGCAGAGCGCGCTGCTGCTGCAGAGGCTGCAGAGGCTGCTCGCAAGGCTGAGCGTGAGGCTAAGGCCGCTGCTAAGGCTGCTCGTGCTGCTGAATATTCGAAGAAGGCAGAAGCCGAAGCTGCTAAGGCTGCAGAGGCTGCAACTGAAGAAGCTGCAGAGGCTCAGGCTGAAGAAGTTGCTGTTGAGGCTACCGAAGAAGCAACCGAGGCTGCTGCTGAATAAAGCAGATATTCTGTTTCAGGTTAAAAAGCACCCGCATATGCGGGTGCTTTTTGCATTATGGGGGGGGATTGAGAGCATTTCCGGTCGTCGTTCGTCGGAGCGACCTCTTGACGAAGCGCTTTAGTGCGCTATAGTTAGTACCCGAAAAACAGAATACGGTCTTCAGGGCGAGGTGAAATTCCTCACTGGCGGTAACGAATAGTGGTAGCACGCATGCCGGTCTTCTTTCTAAGAAGCGCAGCGCCTAGTACGTATTCGAAGCCCGCGACCCTTGAGGTGCTTTCTTAAGTGCTTCAAGGCTGATCTGGTGAAAAACCAGAGCCAACGGTCATAGTCCGGATGGAAGAAGATGATGAATCGGAAGTGGACGCTCGGTCTGCTTGTGGTGCATTGCAAGGCCCTGGTACGAATTTCGTTCCAGGGCTTTTTTGATGCCTCCTGTTCGTCGCAACACCTTCGAGATGGTATTCGCACGCGACGAACAAAGAAAGGAGGATCGAAAGCAATGATGAATGAATCGTTCGAAATCTATATGCATCGTGCCCTTGAGCTGGCATTGCGTGGTTCAGGCAAGGTTAATCCCAATCCGCTCGTCGGGGCGGTCATTGTGCGCGATGGGCGCATTATCGGCGAAGGTTGGCATACCGCATTCGGCGAGCCGCATGCGGAGCGCCATGCGTTGGCGAATTGCGCAGAGGATCCACGTGGTGCAACGCTGTACGTCACACTTGAGCCGTGCTGCCATACAGGCAAAACGCCACCGTGCACGGAAGCGATCATTGATTCGGGAATCGCACGAGTCGTAATGGGCGCACCTGATCCCAACCCTAAAGTAGCGGGTGGCGGCGTGGCTCAGCTCGAGGCGGCCGGTATCGAAGTGATCCGGGGTGTGCTGGTCGACGAGTGCCGCGCGATCAATAAGCCGTTTTTTCATTTCATCCAAACAGGAAGACCGTATGTCATCTTGAAATACGCCATGACGCTCGATGGGAAGATCGCGACCCATACGGGCGCTTCTCGATGGATCACGGGCGAAGTGGCGCGAAAGCGCGTTCATGAAGATCGCCAACGCTATGCCGCCATCATGGTAGGCGTGAATACGATCATCAAAGATGATCCGCAGCTTACCTGTCGTCTTGATTTGCCCGAAGGCTCATGCAGCCACCCTGCTCGTATTGTGTGCGACACTCACCTGCGTACGCCGATCAATGCCTGTATAGTGCGCACGGCGCATGAGGTCCCAACGTATCTGGCAACATCGGAGCAAGATCCTAGTAAGCACCAACCGTATCTTGATAACGGGTGCGTGGTGCTGGTGCTTCCCGAAGTGGAAGGGCATGTTGATTTAAAAGCGCTGATGGATGAGCTCGGGTCCCGTGGTATCGATAGCGTGATCGTCGAAGGTGGCGCCACGCTTAACTGGTCCATGCTTTCGGCGGGGTTGGTCTCTTGCGCTCAGGTCTACGCCGCACCCAAGATCTTCGGGGGAGGCGCAGCTCCGTCGCCAGTGGCTGGTATGGGAGTCGAAATGCCGGATGAGGCAATGCGGTTCTCTGCGCCAACGGTAACGGCCTTAGGCGACGATCTGCTTCTGGAATGCGAGGTGAAATAAATGTTCACCGGCATTATTGAAGAGGTGGGAACGGTCGCATCTTTGCGTAAAGGCGCCCATTCGTGCGTGCTTACCGTTAACGCGAAAACGGTTCTCGAAGACGTGCATCTAGGTGACAGTATTGCAACTAATGGAGTGTGCCTGACCGTTACGAGTTTCACGAAAAGTGGTTTCTCGGCTGATGTCATGCATGAGACGTTGAACCGTTCTTCGCTGGGAAGGCTTCGTGTGGGAAGCCCGGTGAATCTTGAGCGCGCTATGGCAGCGAACGGCCGTTTCGGTGGGCACATCGTTTCGGGTCATATCGACGGGGTGGGTACTATCCGCTCTATCAGAGAAGACGACAACGCGGTGTGGTACTCGATCGAATGCGCACCAGAGATCGTGCGCTTGATCGTCGAAAAGGGCTCGATCACCATCGATGGCATTAGCCTTACGGTCGCACAGGTCGAGGCAACAAATTTCAGCGTTTCTATTATTCCGCATACGCGCGCGCAGACCAATCTGGCGTCAAAGCGCGTGGGGGATGTGGTGAATCTGGAAAACGACGTGATAGGCAAATATGTCGAGCGTTTGCTCACGGTGCCGGCTGGATCTGCTGGTTCCCTGGGTGAAGGCACTATTTCGGGTGCGACTTCTAAAAAAGGTGCCCCATCTTCGAATTCGAACGGCATCACGATGGACTTTCTGATGCGGAACGGGTTCTAAACGGATTTTGATCGAATGGGTTCGTTGTGGTGCGCCTCGATCCTGCTTCGAATGGATCGAAGGAAGCTGCGGCAGACCTTGAAAGGTATAGGAGAAAGAATGTTTGAATTCAGTACAGTCGAACAGGCGCTTGAAGACCTGCGCCAAGGAAAGATAATTCTTTGCACCGATGATCCCGACCGCGAGAACGAAGGTGATTTCATCTGCGCGGCACAATTCGCCACGACGGAGAACGTGAACTTCATGGCGAAGTACGGCAAGGGTCTCATTTGCATGCCTATGAGTGGCGATCTGTGCCATAAGCTCATGTTCCCTCAGATGGTGACCACCAATACCGATAATCACGAAACGGCATTCACGGTGTCGGTCGACCATGTGGATACCACCACGGGCATTTCTGCTGAAGAGCGTGGCCTGACTGCACGCGCATGTGTTGCTGATGACGCGCGCCCCGAGGATTTCCGTCGCCCGGGACACATGTTCCCTCTCATGGCGAAGCCCAACGGTGTTTTGGAGCGCAACGGTCACACGGAGGCGACGGTCGACCTGATGCGTTTGGCTGGTCTGAAGGAATGTGGTCTGTGCTGCGAGATCATGCGCGATGATGGAACCATGATGCGTACGCCTGAATTGATCGAGTTGGCAAAAGAGTGGAACTTGAGCTTCATTTCCATCAAGGCGTTGCAGGAATATCGCAAAAAGCACGATGATCTGGTCGAGCGCGTGGCGGTGACCAATATGCCCACCAAGTACGGCGAGTTCAAAGCATATGCGTACGTCAATAAGCTCAATGGCGAGCATCACGTTGCACTGGTGAAGGGCGATATCGACGATGGTGAGAACCTGCTCGTGCGCGTTCATTCTGAATGCTTGACCGGCGATGCGTTCGGGTCGTTGCGCTGCGATTGTGGCGATCAGTTCGCTTCGGCTATGCATGCAGTCAATGAGGAAGGCCGCGGAGTGGTGCTGTATATGCGTCAAGAAGGGCGCGGCATCGGCTTGGTGAATAAGTTGCGTGCGTATGAACTGCAGGATCAAGGCATGGATACGCTGGAGGCGAATCTTGCACTGGGCTTCGAAGGCGATATGCGCGAATACTTTATTGGTGCCCAGATATTGCGTGATCTTGGCATTAAGACCATGCGTCTGTTGACGAATAATCCCGACAAGGTGTATCAGCTTTCCGAATTCGGCATGGAGATCGTCGAGCGAGTACCTATCCAGATGCCTGCGACCGATTTCGATCGCTTCTACCTGCAAACGAAACAGGAAAAGATGGGCCACTTGCTGGATGTTGAGGCGTAGTTCTCGAAGGAGAAATACAGCACGTCGTCTTATAGCTTGAGTGGCGTGCGACTACATAGAACAAGGAACATGCGCAGGTATTGCGCTTGAAAGCGAAAGGAAATCACATGAACACATTAGAAGGTAAGCTCGTTTCCCGTGATATTAAGGTAGGCATTGTGGCTGCTCGTTTCAACGAGTTCATCACCTCGAAGCTTCTTTCGGGTGCCATGGATGGCCTGTTGCGTCATGATGTTAAAGAAGATGATGTTGACGTGGCTTGGGTACCGGGTGCGTTCGAGATCCCGCTGATCGCGCAGAAGATGGCCGAGTCCGATAAATATGATGCAGTTATTTGCTTGGGCGCGGTCATTCGCGGTGCCACCTCGCATTATGATCTGGTATGCAACGAAGCAGCTAAGGGCGTTGCTCAGGTCGGCCTGAAGACCGGAAAGCCGGTGCTGTTCGGCGTAGTGACCACCGACACTATCGAGCAGGCCATTGAGCGTGCGGGTACGAAGGCGGGCAACAAGGGTTATGACTGTGCTACCAGCGCCATTGAAATGGTGAACCTTATTCGTTGTATCCAGGCGTAATCATTCATGCCTGATCGCGCATTGTTCTGCTGATAATGAAGCTGAGCCTTCACAGGTGCGTCTTCGCAGAGCATGTGCTTCTTGAATCGAGCCTGCGTGCCGTATGGGTGCGCAGGCTCTTCTGCGATATCATGCAGAGGTAAACCTAATTAAGGAGCTTGGTATGGTACTAGATCAGCCCCTGCGTGTGGGAACGCTCACGCTTCATGATCGCTTGGTAATGCCTCCGATGGCGACGGAGAAATCGATTGGAGAAGGTAGGGTGAGCCAAGCTCTGTGCGACTACTACGACGAAAAAACCGCGGGAGGTTATTTCGGTTTGGTGATCGCCGAGCATAGCTATATCAACAAGGAAGGCCAGGCGAGCGTTGGCCAAGTGTCGCTTGCGAGCGATGATGACATTGAGGGTCTGAAGCGTTTGGTCGAGGTCATTCGCAATAATGGATCGAAGGTCATCGCTCAGATCAATCATGCGGGAGGAAAGGCTATTTCCGCCCTTGATGGTGGCCGTCCGGCACCCGCTCCCACTGGTATGCCATACGTTACCACTCGTGGTGAGGCGGTCGAAGCGCGCACGATGACGCAAGAAGAGATAAACCAGGTCATTGCGGATTTTGCAGCAGCAGCTCGTCGAGTAAAAGAGGCCGGATTCGATGGCGTGGAGATCCACTCTGCCCATGGATACCTGCTTAACCAGTTCTATTCGCCGCTTTCCAATAAGCGCACCGATGAGTACGAAGGCACTACGATCGAAGGACGCACGCGCCTGCATTGTCAGGTCATTGCTGCGGTTCGCGAAGCGGTAGGCGATGACTACCTGGTCGCGCTTCGTTTGGGTGCTTGCGATTACCAGGAAGGCGGTTCGGTCATCGAAGATGCGGTCGCTGCTTGTCGGATCTTCGAGCAGGCGGGCGTTGATCTGCTTGATATTTCGGGCGGTCTGTGCGGATACCGCGGTTCAGGCTCGAAGGAAGAAGGCTACTTTGGCGCTGATTCTCAGGCGGTTCGCGCAGCGGTTTCGGTGCCTGTTATCGTTACGGGTGGTGTGCGTACGGGCGCGGCGGCCGAGCGATTACTTGAAGAAGGAAAGGCGGATCTGGTAGGCGTAGGTAGATCGGTGCTTAAGGATTCGGCTTGGGCGAAACGAGCATTCGAAGAATTGGGAATAAAGTAGCGCACGATCATGCGTGCAGGCAAGGAGCGATTTTGAAAGGCAGTGTCTTTTTCGATTTTGACGGGACGCTTCACGACAGCATGGCTATCTATGGCCCCGCGTTCAGGCGGGCGTATGCATGGCTTGTTGATGAGGGCTATAAAGAACCACGTGAATTCAGTGATGAATGGATAAGCCAATGGCTGGGATTCACGGTCGAAGATATGTGGACCACGTTCGCCCCCGATCTTTCCGAAGAAGTGTGGCGTCAGGCGGCGGGGCTGGTTGGCGAGGAGATGGATCGACGTACTGCCGAGGGATGCGCTCGTTTGTTCCCTGGAGTACCCGAGGCCCTGTCTCAGCTTAAGGAAAGCGGCTACGAACTGGCGTTCTTAAGTAATTGTCGTATCGATTACTGTAATGTTCACCGGGATATGTTCGGGCTCGATCGGTGGTTCAGCGCCTACTACTGTGCAGAAGCGTTCGATGATATTCCAAAATGGCAGATATATCAGCAGGTCGCATCGCGTCATCCAGGGCCTCATGTGATGGTGGGTGATCGCTTCCATGATCAAGAAGTTGCTCAGCAGGCGGGTATTCCCTTTGTCGGTTGCGCGTTCGGTTTTGGGCGTGAGGGCGAATTGGATCGTGTTGATGCCTGGGCGCACGCTGCATCCGAGATCCCAGATGCGGTGAAGGAAGCGCTGGCGGTGCTTTCGTCGTAATGCGGGAGCGATGACGCATTGGGTTGATGTGTCCGTTTGACGCACTCGATTGATGTGTTCGATCGATGTCCGGGGTGGTTGATCAGGGCATCCTGGCTGATGTGGAGTGATCCGCTAATGCTGTTGCGCTGTCATCGCCGTAGACGCGACCATTCTAAATAGCGCTTAGATCTCGAAACCGTAAGGAACGCTGAACCAGACCACCTGTCCGAAGATGGTGAGGGTCCGCGCATCGTTATCGTCGTAGTCGAATACGACCGGCTTAAAGGTCGGGTCGGTGGAATCCGGTCGCAGCTCAACGCCGTTGTTGAGTTTATGAATGCGCTTTATGGTAGCGGATGAATTATCGATGCATACTGCGTACACCTTGCCGTCTTGCGCTTCTGAATAGGCAGGATCAACAAGCGCGTAGCTGCCATTAGGGATGACGCGGTTCATCGATTCGCCCTGCACCTTGAGCATGAATGCGCGCGGATGTTTTTCATGAACGGAATCCGGAATGGGGAAGGTGTCTTCAATATCGAGCATTTCGATGGGTTTTCCTGCTGAGATCGAGCCGAAGAGCGGGACTTCGACGAGGGCCGTATTTTTCGGACGGGGAGCAGCGAGCACTTTGCGTGCAAAACCGTTCTCTTCTCCCATGATGTCGTCGAAGGTGATACCGGGAATGGCGTCAACGATGCGCTGCACGCTCGAAGGGCGCGGGTTGCTCGCGTCGCATTCCCATGCCGACACAGCGGTTTGACTCACGTCGGCAATTTCGGCGAACTGCTCTTGCGACAACCCCTTATGCACCCTAAGCGCTTTGATATTGTTCCCGATGAAATTATGCATGCTATACCTCTGCAAGAAATTCTACCAAAGGAAGTTATGAGGCAAATTGACAGTATCGAAATACCAGTTAAACTGGTAAAACGTATATCGGAGGTTTTCTATGCAAAGTTGGCTACAACGAGCCCGCATTCAGTCGGGACTCACTGTTTCTGAATGTGCCTGTGCGTTGTGCCAAAGTGAAAACTCCTATTTGTGCAGGGAAAACAATCCTGGCATGCTTACTTTAGATGAAGTGCGGGCGCTCATGATCTTATTCAACGAGGAGTCTCGCGATGTGGTTTGGTCGGCTTTGTGCGATCTAAAGCCGTGATTCTTACCTTCCATTACCAGAAAAACGGGTATCGCTATGAAGGAAGATGCACGAACTGACTGGAGTCAGTCAAAGGTATTGGCAAAAGCGATTACGCGATCGCGTGAATTGCGCCTGTGCGCACCCGATTATGTAACGATGCTGCGACAGATCATCTTTCTTTCCGATGTTATTGTGAGCGTTCGTGCTCGCACCGAAGATGAAAGCGATCAATTCGCACGGCTCGTCCTGAAAGAGCTCGGCATTTGGTGCTATTTGGCGTATGAGGAAATGGATAATGAGCAGTTCCTATTTCAAGCAGAGAAGTGCCTCAATGCTGCATCTCGACGATCCTACGGTTCTAGCCCATGCATCAATGAGCGAGGTTCTTTCGTCCGGTTACCTTCCGATCCTGAGCTGAATACCTATTACGCCCAAGTGCTTTGGGCTAAGATCCAGTGGCATAGTGCGTCCCGGAGCGACCAAATACTGTGCGCAGAATTGCTGGAGCAGTGCGTGCAAGGTGATTCTGCTTTTCTGTCGGGAGAGATATGGTTTCGCTTGGGTGTGGTGTATGAAAAGGGCATCGGTCGTAGGCCGAATATTCAGAGGGCACAGCATTGCTTTGATCGTGCGCGACAATACGGGTTCAAGATCAGTTAAGCACGCAGCTCTCCTTCTGTCTTGCGCGCAAAATGGCCCATGCGCGAATGCTCTGCATGAAAAAACGGTCGCATGAACTATATCCATGCGACCGTTGATTAAAATGCGATCCTTAGAATGCGAACTGTGCCTGCGCCCTTCAGTCGAAAGAGACCCTGGTTAACAGGCGGTTCGACAGCGGCGAAGGCCGGTGATTTCAGTCAGGCAGGACGCTTCGCTAAAGCTAGGCAGTCAGCTTTTCGACGGTAGCCAACTTCACGCAGCAAACGAAGACCTTCATCGCAGCTTCCAGCTCGTTCAGAGGAGGAAGAGTGGGTGCGATGCGGATGTTCGAATCGGTGGGATCGTTCTTGTAGGGATAGGTCGCACCTGCGCCGGTCATGGTAACACCAGCTTCCTTCGCCAAAGAAACGATGCGCTTCGCGGTACCTTCAGGGCCGTCGAAGGAGATGAAGTAGCCGCCACGGGGGTTGCTCCAAGCACCACAACCGGTGCCCTCCAGCCCTTCGCCGAGCATCTTCAGTACGAGTTCGAACTTAGGACGAATGATGGCAGCATGCTTTGCCATATGAGCAGCGATGCCTTCAAAGTCGTTCAGGAAGCGAACGTGACGGATCTGGTTGAGCTTGTCGTGACCGATGGTCTGAGCGCCCATACGCTTCTTGATGTCAGCGATGTTCTCTGAGCTTGCGGACATTGCGGCAATGCCGGCACCAGGGAAAGTGACCTTGGAAGTGGATGCGAACTTGAAGTAACGATCGGGGTTGCCCGCCTCGGCGCATGCATCTGTGATGTCGAGCAGCTGGTCTTGCTTATTTGCGTCGTCATAGAGGTGATGTACGGTATAGGCGTTGTCCCAGAAAATGCGGAAGTCCTCAGCGGCGCACTTCATGGAAGCCAGGCGACGAACGACCTCGTCGGAATAGGTAACACCGCCGGGGTTGGAGTACTTAGGTACACACCACATGCCCTTAAAGGAGGAGTCGTTCGCGACCAGTTCTTCGACCGCATCCATATCGGGGCCATCTTCAGTCATGGGGACCGTGACCATTTCGATGCCGAATGCCTCGGTTACGCCGAAGTGGCGATCGTAGCCAGGTACGGGGCAAACGAACTTGACGGTTTCGAGGGTGCTCCAGGGAGCAGCGCCGAGCGTGCCGAATACCCAGCAGCGCATTACGGTGTCGTACATGATGTTGAGGCTTGAATTACCGAAAACGATGGTGTTCTCTGGCTTGTCGTCGAGCATGGAAGCCATGAGCTCCTTAGCTTCGGGAAGGCCGTCGACTACGCCGTAGTTGCGAATGTCGGTACCGTCGGCTGCTTTGCAAGCATCGTCAGCAGAAAGGATGTCGAGCATGGACATGCTCAGGTCGAGCTGATCGGACCCCGGCTTGCCGCGTGCCATATTGAGTGAAAGGCCTTGCGCACGATAAGTTTCGTACTCTTCGGTCAGTGCAGCTTTGAGCGTGGTGAGCTCTTCTTTTCCCATTTCCGCATACGTGGGCATTGTGCTTCCTTTCGTTTTACGTATTAAGAAGGACGTATCGCGCTTCTTATTTATGTATACCTTAGCAGTATAGTTGTTGCGCTAATACGGAGCAAAAGGAAACACGCCGCTTTGTAGGAGAGAGATAGGAGAAAGCGACGTGTTCCTTTGTAGAGAAACCAGCCGAAGGAGAGCGGCTGAAGAATAGAGCTGGAGGTCGGGTGGGATCCTGCGAGTCGGATCTGCTTGTATCGTGCTAGCAGGCGATCGCGATCGCGGGTTGTATTTCGTCGGCTTCAGGTGTGCACTTGATCGCTCCACGCTCGAGCATGGCATCAATGGACTCATCGCTCGAGCCGAGCCACGAAAGAACGCTGCGGGTCGAGGCGCCTAATTCTGCGGGTTCGCGCGCGTCTTCTAGATGAGCTCGCATTTCGCCGATGACGTGAGGAGTGTTGGTCTGCAATGCTGTGCCGAATCGAGGGAAGTCGACGTAATTGATCATGTGGGGATCGGTTTGCATGGCGAGTTCGATCGCTTCGGTTTTCGTGAGGCAGGGAGCGATAGCGTAAGGTTTATCTTCGAGCCATGTCTCCCATTCGGCGTAGGTCATCGATGCGGCAAAATCGACGATCGCCTGGTAAGCGATCGGGTTCTGCTCGGGGGTGTCCTTGAGCATGTTGTATAGATCAGGACGATCGATGTCGTCGCAGAAGTCGTTCCAGAAGTTGTGCTCGTATAGTCCAAAGGAGATCATGCGTCCGTCTTTGGTTCGGTAGATGTTGTAGCCCACAGAAGGATATTCTCGCATGTTCGAGGTGAGGTTCTTTCCGTAGAAGAACCAGCGGCTATCCAGCATGGCGTTCCACCATACCGTGGAATCATACATCGATACATCAATATGGCTACCGCCGTTCTCGCCGCGGATCAAAAGTCCGGTCAGCGCGCCCTGAATGCCGACCATGGCGGCGGATAGATCAGCGGGCTGCAGCAGTGCGACGGCTCCTTGCGTCAGGTCGTAATATCCCGTTTTCGCAACGATATTGATGTCGTGAAGAGCATCAAGGCTACGGGGGTCATCTTGGCCATATGCGGAAAACGACACATATACCAGATCGGGATTGATGTCGTGAAGGGTCTCGAAATCGATTCCCAGGCGTTTTGTCACTCCGGGACGATAGTTCTCAATGAGCACATCGGCTTTCTTGATAAGGTCGTAGAAGCACCCTAGGACCTCTGGGTCTTTCAGGTTGAGCGAAATGCTTTCCTTATTACGATTGAGGGCGTAGTGATAATAGCTCTCACCATCCAGTTTCGGTTCTTCTCCGCGAACCAGATCGCCAGTTCTGGTGTCCTCCACTTTGATGACGCGGGCCCCTAGGTCGGCGAAATACAGACTTGCGTAGGCTCCCAAGAGGTAACGGGAAAGATCTACGACGACTAAGTTCTCAAATGGTTTATGCATGGGATGCTCCTTTTTTTTCGAAAAATGGGCGTACGAACCTAAGGCACCGTTGCTTTGGTGTTTTAAAAGGAAGTGCTCAGGCGTGGGATCACGACGTATTGATAGATGCTCGCGAAAGCGAGCCTAAGGTAGAACGTTACGGATCGCGGTATTTACGGAAGCGATGCGATGGTGTTTCGCGTCGTGGTCGTCTGTGGTGTTCTACGTGGTTCATGTTCATATGCAGGCGGTGTTATTTGCGCTGTTGGTCGTTCTGCTTTTTGCCAATGCGGCGGAATAAGAAGACCATGGTGTAGCCAACAACGCCAATAACGATAAGCTGCGCGGTGTTGTAACTGAGTAGTAGACCTCCTGCAAGTATCACGAAGATCCCTGCACTTAAGATGGTTGCCAAAAGGGAAAAATCAATCTTGTCGCCCATGATGTTCATCCTGTCCGCTCCTCCCGCATGCAGCGGGAGGAGCTTTTTGTTGCGGCAATGAATAGGGGATGCATTGCGATCGCTCGCAATAGGTGGTTACGCGCTTGCGTGAATGTGAGCTTCTGCGGCCTCCCTGGCAAGCTCTTCGTCGCTCTTGAACCATGCAGCTCTACGAGCCTTGTCGCCGGCGAGCCAGGTGTAGATGAGCAGAGCGAAGGTGACGGTCAGGACGATGAGGCCGCCGATGAAGAAGCCGGTCCATCCAAGTTGCTCGGATACGATCGCCCAGCCAGTTGCCCCGATAGCGCCAATGCCGTTGAAGACCATGATCATCCAGGAGTAGATCTTGTCGAATTCGCGACCACCGGCGATCTGACGACATAGGAACGGGAGCATTGCTGTCGAACATGCGTAGGTCAAGCCGAAGAACAAGCCGCCGAAGAACATGGGCCAGATACCCGCTTCGCCCATCAACTGAGGCAGCCACCACATCATGAGCAAACCGATCACGCCGCCGACGTAGCCCAGAAGCTGTGCGCCGATAAGGGTGCGCGATTCGATGAATCCGATGATGACCTTGCCGCCAGCCTGTCCGCCACTTACGAATGCTTCAAGCGTGCCGGATAAGAGCAACAGGCCAACGAGCGCCTGACCACCCCAACCGTCATGACCGAGGAACTGAACATAGGTCGCGAATAGCTGAGTCATGGTGGTGAGGGTGTTCAGTAAGCCGGCTCCCAAAAGCAGTGTCCAGAAGAAGGGCTTGCGAATGATCTCCCTGCCCAGCCAACCAGGCTCGACGACCGCTTTCTGTTCTTCCTGTTCAGCGAGCTCTTCTTTCATGGCTGCCGCATCGAGGGGCATGCCGTAGGGGAGCGTGCCGCATTCCTGAGGAGTGCGCTTGACGAAGAAGGCAATGAAGGGAATAGTGCCAATGCAGATGGCGATGCCGAAGATCATATAAAGGGTACGCCATCCGAGCAGGTCGGGACCGAGAACGAACTGGCCGACAATGTTCCAGACCATGCCACCGATACCAGTAAAAGCGAAGCAGATGCCCGTTACGGTACCGTAGTTGGTATGGAACCAGCGACTCAGAATACCTGCGGTCATCGTGAACTCGATGCATACCAGGCCGAGACCGATGATGAAGCCCGCTACCCAATAGCACCAAATGGCGGGGTATACGCAGAAGCCCATATAGGGGACGGCGACCATGAGAGCCGCGACCACGCAAACGGATTTCGCGCTGAACTTATCGAAGAACTTCGCCATAGGCGCTGCACCGATACATTGACCTAAATATACGAAGGTAATGTAGAGCGATACCTGAGAGGTCTGAACGCCGAAATGCTCCGAAACCGGGCGGTAGCATAGACCTGCAGCGGTAAAGATGATCCCAACGGCCGTGAATAGAGTTAGGCACATCGTGATCACGACGCCAACATGCCTCCATGTAAGACCTTGTCGCGCAATTTTCTGTGCTGACATGATTTCCTCCTCCTTGTGAAAAATGTATTGTCAAACGGCTAATGAGCAGCAGTCCCGTAAAAGGACTTCCCCCATTACTGCTCACTAGCCGACATGACCTATGGGGTGGGCGCGTTCCGTGTTCGGGTGCACGGAACGCAAGCGGATCTAATCACGCTTTGAGCGCGGACCGTAGCTCGGCTCGAAAACGGAATCGGGAAGTTCGGGCCCGTGGTAGCACGTCACCGCGTTGCCATCCATGCGCTCGATGTCTTCGTTCGAGTATCCGAAGGAGCGCATGACCTCTGCGGTGTCGTAACCAACAGGGCGGCTCTTATGTAGAACGGGATCGCCCATGCTGTCTAAGCGAATGGGAGATGTAGGAATGACCTTTTCGCCGAATGCGTCGTAGTGAAGCGTGCGCAGGATGTCGCTTGCGTACACCTCTTCGTCATTCAGGATGTCCTGGGGAAGATAGAGCTTTTCGTAAGGGATCTCGTTCGCTTTGAAGATGGGCTCCCATTCTTCCCAGGTCTTGGTAAGGAACTGATCTTCCAGAATGTGCACCACTTCGGCGTTCTTGCCGGATCCGTTATTGATTTCGGCGGCTTTGTTGTAGCGCTCGTCGCCCACGAGGTCATCAAGTCCGATAGTACGCATGGTGTGGTCGAAGAAGATGTCGTAACTGCCATAGCAGATGATGAACCACACGCCATCTTTGGTGCGGTAAGTATTATTGGTGGGACAGGTGACGTTGTAGCGCGATTTCGGCCACGAATCGCCGAATTGGGTCCCGCCCAGCATCATCTGCATGGGCCAGAGCGAACAGTGATGCAGGGTGACCGTCACCTTGTCACCCTCACCGGTACGGTCCTTGCGGGCAAGTGCTGCAAGGAGGCCGGCGGTCAGCGCGAGCGAAGCGTTCCAATCGCCCATAGCAGCGGGCCAGTTGATGGGCTGGTATCCTTCGCCCGACTGGGGAAGGCAGGCGAACCATCCGCCACGTGCGGCATAGGCGGTCGCGTCGAACCCTTTGGTGTTCTTGTCGGGACCGAATTCGCCGTAACCGCGCATCTGCCCCCATACTAGATGGGGATGGCGGGCGTGGATGCTCTCCCAATCAAGGCCGAGCTTCACTAGTGCTTTGTCGCGGAAGCTGGTGACCATGATGTCCGCTTCGGCGAGCATTTTGTCCAGAAGGGCAGTGCCTTCTTCGCTTTTCAGATTGATGCTCACGAAGGTCTTATTCATGGAGGCGTAGTCGAATGCCGGGTCATCGATGTCGGTCTTTTCCATACCGAATCCTGGACCGTTGGTGCGGTATTCGTCTCCTGATGCGGGTTCGATCTTGTATACCGTTGCGCCCATTTCGCCCAAAATGCGCGGGCAGGCGGGTGCGGCAACATAGCTCGTAAGCTCAACGACCTTTATTCCTTCGAGTCCCTTCATGTGGTTCCTCCTTCGTAGCGTCAAGCAGTATTGAGTTCCGCTCGACGGATCTTTCATGTGCAGGCGATCCATGCGCGATGGCTCCTGATGCGTTTTGATCGATCGATGGTGAAGGGGAAAAGAGATTGTGGTTTTATTGGTGCGTTTCGGATGCGTGCTGGAATTTGTGGTTATTTGTTCTGAACGTTTACGAAAGCTTTGCTTGCGAGTGTGTCTGTTCTGGGGAGGCGCGAATGAATCTCGATCATCTCTATTACTTCAAAACCTTGGTCGAAACCAACAGTCGCACCGAAGCAGCTAGTAAGCTCGCTGTTACTCCCTCAACATTGTCGTTGGCTATTTCGAAGCTCGAGCGAGAACTGAACGTCACTCTTATCGACAAGAAGCGCAAATCAGTGGATCTGACTACTGATGGCCAGGCGTTCTATGAATACATCGCAACTGCCTTGCGTTTTATCGATAGGGGAGTGAATATCCTCCAAGAACGTCACGGGGGAAGTCCCCAAGGTGAGATAACGATAGGAACCGTTTTCTCGGTGCAGGATAACGACTGGTCGAACATCACCAGCCAGTTCCGAGAGCGTACCCACGGTGAAGTGCGCATTAACGTCAAACAATCAACGACCCCTGCTCTCCTGGAGGATATGAAGAACGGTGTTGTCGATGTGGCGTTCTGCGGAACCATGGGCGACGATTTCGAGATCGTATTCGATCCCATCTGGACCCAGCGTGCGGCGTTGGTGGTGAATCGTCGTCACCCCTTAGCTAAGCGTACGGAACTTTCTCTTACCGAACTGCAGAATCAGTATCTTATTTCTTATAACCTGACCGGTCCGCTTGCTTCGGAGCTTACTGATCTGGTCAAGGGATACGACCTTCTGATCGATTACCTGTATTCCGACGAGATCACGCTCGCTTCTCTTGTCGCGGGAAACCCCGATCTGATAGCGATCGCATGTCGTTCGTGGCTTCTTGATTCGTATACGAACGAGGTCAAGCTCATAGATATCAAAGAAGCGCCAGATGATTTTCATCAGCTGTATCTGTGCTCTTTGCAACATGTGCGCCAATCGCATACGACAGCGCTTTTTGTTGATACGGTGAAGCGCTACTGTGCTGAACGAACGGCCCAAAGGCGTTCGTTCAAGTTCTGATCTCCTTCACGATTGATCTATCAAGGTGCGTGTCCTTCGGCTAGAGCGAGTCGGCTTGTTCGCGGAACACGCTTTCAACCGAAGGGCGTATTTCATAAATAAATCAGGTCGCGAAGGACGCAAAGCGATGTGATTTTACGAAGGGGCTGTTCGTTTGAAAATCGTAAAGTTACGAGAATGGCAGAGGTTTTTCCTACCCGAAATCTAAAATTTGATGGTCTGACTTTTGAGCCGAAAATGGCTTTGCGGCGCGTGGTCTGTCGACTAAGGGCTCGTTCTAAGCAGTGCCGATCGGGCGCGTGGCTCTATGCGGATCCGTGCCCGTCGCGAGCGTCTTGGCGGCAGCCAGGAACGCGTAGGTCTTGAAGCGTGGCCTTATAGTGAACTCCGTTCAACCCGACCGAGTGAGCCTTGCGCCAATACTGCCGATGCGACGCGTAACTATGTTCTATAATGCATACACTTTGCCAGACTAAAGTGCTTTAAGGTTCGCCGGTGGCATTGGTTATCACGAGCTGAAAGCGGACCTGTGTACCCTTCGTCTGGCAGGGCTTCACGATCGAGGATACATAATACGGTGCGGGGACACCCTTTCGCGGTGTATCAGTGCTGTGTTATGTGCGCGTGAGGTCACTGGAAGAGCAAGATCAACACAGGAGAGAAGAAAGTAAGCGGTATGGTATCTCACGATTTTTGGGTATTGCTCGCAATGCTCATCTATTTCATTGTGGTAGTGGTCATTGGCTTTATTTACGCGAAGAAGTCCAATCAATCTACTGAAAACTACTTTTTGGGTGGACGTCGCTTAGGTCCGTGGCTTACGGCGCTTTCCGCTGAAGCGTCCGATATGTCGGGTTGGCTTTTGATGGGTTTGCCCGGCGTTGCCTATTTCACGGGTGCATCGGATGCAATGTGGACGGCGATTGGTTTGGTTATCGGCACCTATTTGAACTGGCTGTTCGTGTCGAAGCGTTTGCGTAAGTACTCTCAGGTCGCGAATAATTCGATCACGTTGCCTGACTACTTCTCGAATCGCTTCCACGATTCTAAGAACATTTTGATGACCATCGCGGCGCTCATCATCCTGCTGTTCTTCAGTATCTATGTAGGCAGCTGCTTCGTTACCTGCGGTAAGTTGTTCTCGACTTTGTTCGGGCTCGACTATGCGACCATGATGATCTTGGGCGCCCTTATCGTGTTCCTGTACACCTTCGTGGGCGGCTACCTTTCGGTATGTACGACCGACCTTATCCAGGGCATGCTCATGGTATGCGCACTGGTGATCGTGTTCGTGGGATCGATCACCGCAGCGGGCGGCGTTGATAACACCGTGGCCTTCCTGCAGTCCATCCCCGGGTTCCTTTCGGGAACGCAGATCGCGACGCCGATCATGGATGAGAACGGCAGGCAGATGGTCGAGAACGGGCTGCCGATCTTCGGTGCTGCTGGTGATTATGGTATGGTCACCATTGTTTCCGGTATCGCATGGGGCTTGGGCTACTTCGGTATGCCTCAGGTATTGGTCCGCTTCATGAGCGCTACCCATTCGCATGAACTGACTAAATCTCGTCGCATTGCGACCGTGTGGGTCATTATTTCTTTGGCTTCTGCGGTATGCATCGGTCTTATTGGTAGGGCAGTGCTGCCGGTCGAGTTCTTGACGCAGGCAAGCGCAGAGAACATCTTCATCGTGTTATCTAACCTGCTGCTGCCATCCTTTATGTGCGGCTTGGTGGTGTCGGGTATTTTCGCGGCATCCATGTCGTCGTCGTCTTCATATCTGCTTATTTCGGGTTCGGCGGTCGCAGAGAACATCTACCGTGGACTTATTAAGAAAGATGCGACCGACGCTCAGGTCATGATCGTGGCGCGCCTTACCCTGGTGGTTATTCTGGTGTTCGGCATTATCATCGCACTTGACGAGAACTCGTCTATCTTCCAGGTAGTGTCGTATGCATGGGCGGGCTTCGGCGCCTCGTTCGGTCCGTTGATGATAATGAGCCTGTATTGGAGACGCACTAATATGCAGGGCGCTCTGGCGGGAATGATTGTCGGTGCAGTATCGGTGCTGGTTTGGCATAGCTTTGTGGCTCCGCTCGGTGGCTTCTTCGCGGTGTATGAATTGCTGCCTGCATTCGTGCTGAGTCTCGTCTCTATCGTGGTCGTATCGCTCATTACTGAAGAGCCCAGCAAGGAAATTACCGACGAATTCGATTCGTATCTCGAGGCGGACTGCTAAAAAAGATCCGCACACCGGAAAATTTCCGAAATAAATTTTGGAAAAAAGTCGACTAAAACGTATGAGTTTTGGTCGACTTTTCTTTTTAAGAGTATGTAAAAACAGGCAATCACCTGGTATTATGGTATCTACGCAAGAGGGTAATGAAGGTAATGTGAAATGGATATGCCCGGGGGCGTGTAAAGCGTTGACAGGGCGGAATTACTAGCGTATTATTCCCTTGCTCGCTTGAAGTGCTTCGGCACTTTTTAGCAGGCAGCAGCTTGAAAATTGCACATGATCACAAGCGAAAAATGGGAGTGTTCCAGAGCGGTCAAATGGGACGGACTGTAAATCCGTTGGCTCAGCCTTCCAAGGTTCGAATCCTTGCACTCCCACCATCTCGCCCACATAGCTCAGCCGGTAGAGCACTTCGTTGGTAACGAAGAGGTCAGCAGTTCGAGTCTGCTTGTGGGCACCATTTTTCTACGGCGGTGTAGCTCAGTTGGTTAGAGCACACGGTTCATACCCGTGGCGTCACTGGTTCGAATCCAGTCACCGCTACCACTTATTCCGCTTACTAACGGTAAGCTTATACTTTTTTATTGTTATTGCTTTTATACTCTAATGAAAGCACCCCTTTCTACTACAAGGAGGAAAAATGGCTAAGGAAAAGTTCGAGCGTACTAAGCCGCATGTTAACATTGGTACTATTGGCCATGTTGACCACGGTAAGACCACGCTTACCGCAGCAATTTCCAAGACTCTGTCTTCCAACGATGGTTCTCACGGTACCGCTACCGCTGACTTCACCGAGTTTGCCGACATCGACAAGGCTCCTGAAGAGCGCGAGCGTGGTATTACCATCTCCATTTCTCACATCGAATACGAAACCGATACGCGTCACTATGCACACGTTGACTGCCCCGGCCATGCTGACTACGTCAAGAACATGATTACCGGTGCTGCTCAGATGGACGGCGCTATCCTCGTTATCGCTGCAACCGACGGCCCTATGGCTCAGACTCGTGAGCACATCCTGCTCGCTCGTCAGGTCGGCGTACCTTACATTGTTGTATTCCTCAACAAGTGCGACATGGTCGACGACGAAGAGCTCCTCGAGCTCGTTGAAATGGAAGTTCGTGAGCTGCTCTCCAGCTACGAGTTCCCCGGCGACGACACCCCTGTTATCCGCGGTTCTGCTCTTAAGGCTCTCGAAGGCGAAGCTGAATGGCAGGACAAGATCTGGGAGCTCATGGATGCTGTAGACGAATACATCCCCACTCCCGAGCGCATGGTTGACAAGCCCTTCCTGATGGCTGTTGAAGACACCATGACCATCACCGGCCGTGGCACCGTTGCTACTGGTCGTGTTGAGCGTGGCGTTCTCCATGTTAACGACGAACTCGAAATCGTCGGTATCAAGGACACCGAGAAGACCGTTTGCACCGGTATCGAAATGTTCCGCAAGCTCCTCGACGAGGCTCAGGCTGGCGACAACATTGGTTGCTTGCTCCGTGGCGTGAAGCGCGAAGACATCGTTCGCGGTCAGGTTCTCTGCAAGCCTGGTTCTGTTACCCCTCACACTGAGTTCGAGGGTCAGGTCTACATCCTTACCAAGGAAGAAGGCGGCCGTCATACCCCGTTCTTCGATGGTTATCGTCCTCAGTTCTACTTCCGCACCACCGACGTTACTGGTGTTGCACACCTCCCCGAGGGCACCGAAATGGTTATGCCTGGCGACAACGTTGAGCTCAAGGGCGAGCTCATCCACCCCATCGCTATGGAGGAAGGCCTCCGCTTCGCTATCCGCGAAGGTGGCCGCACCGTTGGCTCCGGTCGTGTTACCAAGATCATCAAGTAACAACGGCTCAGCTAGTTTGAATTATGGAGGGAGTCCGCTTCGGCGTACTCCCTCTTGATTGGTCATGATGCAATAGCAAGAATGCTACTAAGTAATTTAAGGAGTATTGATGCGTACTTTGGTCACCCTTGCATGCACTGAATGCAAGCGTCGAAACTATACGACCAAGAAGAACAAGCAGAATAATCCCGATCGTATCGAGTTCAAGAAGTATTGTAAATGGTGTGGTCATCACACTATGCACAAGGAAACTCGCTAAGATTAGGAACAGAATAGGCCAGTAGCTCCAATTGGTAGAGCGGCGGTCTCCAAAACCGCATGTTGGGGGTTCGAGTCCCTCCTGGCCTGCCAGCTTGTTAATGAGCAGCTCATTGGCTGCTTATTTGGCGTATAGAGTAGTAATTTCCAGAGCAGGAAAGTTGTATGGCAAAGAAGTCTAAAACACAAAGGGCTAAGGCATCTGCTAATCGTGCTGCAAAGAAAGAGCAGCGCGTTAAAGACGCAGAAGTCACTCCCGTAGTAGAAGAGGCACCGAAGAAGCGTTTCGGCTTCAAGAAGTCTTCTCCCGCTAAGGTTAATACCCAGAAACCTTCTCAGCCGGCAGCGAAGGCTAAGAAGCCTGCAGAGAAGCCAAAGAAAAAGCGTTTCGGCTTTCTCTCCGATGTCCGCTCTGAGATGCGTCGTGTAACGTGGCCCACCAAGCAGGATGTTCTGCAGTGGACGGGCGTAGTTATCGTCGCGTTATTGTTCTTTGGTGTATTCGTCGCCATTTTTGACAACTGGGTAGTCACCCCGATTCTTTTTGCGATCTCTAGCTTGGGGGCGTAATCCATGACGAAGAAATGGTATGTGCTTCACACGTACTCTGGGTACGAAAACAAGGTGAAGAAGAATCTTGAGACGCGTATTGAAACGATGGGTCTCGAGAACAATGTGTTCGCTATTGAGATTCCGACCGAAACGGTAACGGAAATCAAAGAAGGCGGACGTCGTGTGGAGAGCGATAAAAAGGTATTTCCTGGATATGTGCTCGTCCGCATGGAACTTGATGATCGCAGCTGGGCTGCGGTTCGTAACACTCCTGGTGTTACGGGCTTCGTGGGTAGTCAGGGCAATCCCGCTCCTCTTACTCGCGAAGAGTACAACAAGATCATGAAGCGCACGTCGCGTGAGGCTCCCAAGAAGACTTCGACGAGTCTTGAAGTGGGCCAGAGCGTTAAGGTCGTTTCCGGTCCTTTGGCTGAATTCGACGGCGTTGTCGCTGAGGTTTCCCCTGAGGCGGGTAAGGTAAAGGTTATGGTTTCGATCTTCGGACGTGAAACTCCGGTCGAACTTTCCTTCGATCAGGTGGCAAACATTTAATTTTGAGAGCAATGCGTGTTTCGTGCCCGTATGTGGACGGGGCTTCTCATGGATACGCTTGTCATAAATCGGTAAGCAAATTATTTCAGTCGAAAGGAAGCAACTGAAATGGCTGAGAAGAACGTAAGCGGTTTCGTTAAGCTGCAAATTCCTGCAGGCGCTGCAAATCCTGCACCTCCTGTTGGTCCTGCTCTTGGTGCGCAGGGCGTTAATATTATGCAGTTCTGCCAGGCATTTAATGCCGCTACGCAGGACAAAGCAGGCACCATCATCCCTGTTGAGATCACGGTTTACGAAGATAAGACCTTTAGCTTCGTTTGCAAGACCCCTCCTGCGGCTTTCTTGATCAAGGAAAAGATCGGCCTTAAGGGCGGTTCTGGTATTCCTCAGCTCAAGAAGGTCGGCGAACTGACCGAGGATCAGCTTCGCGAGATCGCTGAGATCAAGATGCCCGACCTCAACGCTAACACCATCGAAGCAGCTATGGAGATCGTTGCAGGTACTGCTCGCTCCATGGGCGTTACGATCGAGGGCCGTGCTCCTAAGAAGGAATACAAGGTCACTCGTCGTCTTGCTGCTCTGCTCCAGGGTGAAAACGTCGAATAAGTATTAGTTTTGTTTCCTCGGTTTCGATCGAGGGTTAACAAGTGGAAGAGCTTTAGCTCGCAAATACCACGAAAGGATTTTAGACATGTCTAAAAAGTACAACGAGGCAGTCGCAAAGATCGACAAGTCGAAGAACTATGCTCCTCTTTCGGCTCTTAACCTGGTCAAGGAAGTCGCAACTGCGAACTTCGACGAAACCGTTGAGGTCCACTTCCGCTTGGGTATTGACACCCGCCAGGCTGACCAGCAGCTCCGTGGCACCGTAAGCCTTCCCAATGGCTCCGGCAAGACCGTTCGCGTTGCTGTTTTCGCCGAAGGCGATGCTGCTCGTGCTGCTGAAGAAGCAGGCGCAGACATCGTTGGTTCTGACGAATTGCTCGCAAGCATCCAGGCTGGCAACATCGATTTTGATGCAACGGTAGCTACCCCCGACCAGATGGCTAAGGTCGGTCGTTTGGGTAAGGTTCTTGGTCCTCGTGGCCTTATGCCTAACCCTAAGCTCGGTACCGTTACTCCTGATGTTGCTAAGGCTGTTAAAGAACTCAAGGGCGGCCGTGTTGAGTATCGTGCTGACCGCTATGGTATCTGCCATGTTGTTATTGGTAAGTGCTCCTTCACCGCAGAGCAGCTCGCAGAGAACTACGGCGCAGTATACGACGAGATTCTTCGTATGAAGCCCGCAGCTGCAAAGGGTCGTTACGTTAAGTCCATTACGGTAACTTCCACCATGGGCCCTGGCGTTTCGGTTGACAGCTCTGTTAATCGTGAGTACACCACCGCTGAATAAATCATTCGCTTACCGTTTGACACGAAAGGCACCCCGAATGGGGTGCCTTTTTGCGTTGTGCGGTCTGTATTCTGCGCGAAAAATATCAGTCTTGTGAAACAGGAGACGTGATCTATATCAAATTTGCTATATACGGATTCGAAAGCTATATAACAAACTGATCGATTACAGAGTAAGATACGAATTGTTGATAGATTAAACAGGGGAGGAAGTTATGGTCCAGCCACTTACCATTAAGGGCACCGCGATCGGCTCGGGGCGCCCGAAAGTGATTATCTCCGTTATGGATAATGACCTTGAGGGATGTTTGAACACGATCAATGAAGGAATTGCCGCAGGTGTTGATTGCTTCGAATGGCGTGGTGATTTCGCTGCTCAGCTTCATGATCCGCAAGCCATGGCGGCTCAGTCGATTGAGCTGGATAAGGCCCTGCCTCAGCATCCGCTTCTATTCACGTTCCGCTCAACCAGCCAGGGCGGACAATTGACCATCCCGGTCGATGAATACGTGGCGCTTAATAAAGCGATCATCGAAGCGGGCGCGATCGATATGGTGGATATCGAATCATGGATCGGCGATGCGCGTGTTACCGAACTCGTTGAATGTGCGCATGCGCACAATGTTGCCGCGGTGATCTCGTATCACAACTTCGCAGGCACCCCATCCGTTGATTGGATGGTTAACTTGCTTACTCATATGGCCGATCTGGGTGCGGATATTCCCAAGATCGCCACCATGGCAGAAGATGCGCAAAGCACTCTGCGTCTTCTTGCGGCTACCGAGGAAATGTCCCGTATTCATTGGGGTAAGCCGCTTCTGACTATGGCGATGGGTCGAGAGGGAAGCATCTCTCGTTTGGCGGGAGAACTGTTCGGTTCAGCGCTTACCTTCTGTTCTCTCGAGAAGGCATCGGCCCCCGGTCAAGTTGATGTTAAGCAGGCAATTCGCATCATGGATGAATTGCACGAGGTATTTTCGTAAATCTTCGCTCGATCGGCGATCAGATCATAACAGTGAAAGAGGAATCACATGTCTCAACGCAGCGCAATTAGCGGTCATACTCACATCATCAGTCTTTTAGGCAGCCCCATTCGTCATTCGATGTCGCCTGCCACGCATAACCTCTCCTTTGAAAAGCTCGGTGTCGATTCGGTATACGTAGTGTTCGACGTAACTGAGTCCGATCTGCCGCAGATCGTTCAAGCTATGAAGCACATGGACGGCTGGGATGGCAGTAACGTTACCATGCCGTGCAAGCAGGCGATCATTCCGCTGCTTGATGGTTTGTCTGAAAGTGCAGAGCTGATGGGTGCGGTCAATGTGCTTAAAAAGGAAGACGGCAAGATCATCGGACACAATAGCGATGGTATCGGCTTCATGAATAACCTGCGCAAGCATGGAGTCAACACATCGGGCGAAACCATGACGCTCATCGGCCCTGGTGGTGCAGGTTCCGCCATCGTTGTTCAGGCGGCGCTGGATGGTGCGAAGAAGGTCCATGTGTTCGCTCGCGAAGGCGGTCCTTCCTATACGCGCTCGACCACGCTGCTTCCTCGCGTGGCTGAAAAAACCGGATGCGAACTGATCCTGCATGCATTCGAAGACAAAGAGGCCATGAAGCAAGCCATTGCTGAGTCGGATGTGCTTGTGAACGCAACTCCGGTAGGCATGGGTGCGGAATCCCTCGAATCGCCTGTCCCTGCTGAATTCATCACCCCTGAAATCGTGGTGGCGGATGCGGTATATCATCCACGCATGACCAAGCTGTTGACCGATGCAGAAGCGAAGGGATGCACCATTGTTGGCGGTATTGGCATGATGATAGAGCAGGCCGCAACGGGTGAAGAGATCTGGTATGACGTCGAAATGCCTACTCAGGAGATCCTTGACGAATTGTTCGCTGAATAATGAACGGATAGGGCGCTGCAAGCCAGCGCCCTCCGGCGCCCCAAAATCACCAGGTGGGCGCCTGTCGCCGAAAAGGGGGCTGGGATGGATTTTCATCAACTGCTTTATTTTAAGGCTATTGCAGAATCGAAGACCATGAGCGAAGCGGCTCAAAAGCTGCATATTTCCCAGCCGTCCCTTTCGCGTGCTTTGCGGCAGATGGAGGAAGAGACGGGCGTTCGTCTGTTTGACAGGAAGGGGCGCACGCTCGCCCTTAATGATGCCGGAAAGATCGCACTACGTTGTGCGAATACGGCATTGAATGCGCTCGATAGGGTATCGCTTGAAGTAGCTCTCTATCAGCAGAAGAAGGAACAGGTGGTAACGCTGTACGCGCCGGTTCCTATGGGCTGCAATGAAACGATCCTGATGCAGTTCAAAGAACAGCATCCTCAGGTCCTGTTGAGGATAAGCGATTCGAAAAAGACCGAATACACCGAAGAGGTCCCTCATCTGATCTTCTTCGCCTCGCCGAAGTATCACCAAGAAGCGGGATACACTCTGCTCGGCCAGGAGGAGATCGTTTTGGCCGTTCCGCGCAATTCGCCTTATGCGAACGAAGCGTCGGTTTCGTTGCGGGATGTCGCAGACGAATCGTTCATCCTCAATCCAGTGGGATCGCTACGCAATATCATTGATGGGATGTTCCAGGAGGCGGGCATAACGCCTCATTTGTATATGGAGAACCAGTCGTATGTCCAGATCATGGAACTGATATCTCGTGGGGTAGGTGTAACGCTTGCGCCGTCTATAACCTGGTTCAATGACAGCATATCGAATGTCGTGCCAGTGCGGATCTCTGACGTTCGCCGTACGCGCTATCTATATTTGCGTGTTCCGGAAAATGCAAGTACGTCGCCTAAGGTCGAAGCGCTCAAGCAGTTCTTGATAGAGTACTATCGCGAACGCTGCAGTGAAAATACACCTGGTTGATTTGCGGGAACGCGCGATCGCTTAAGGACATAACTTAACACGTTCACGACCCAACACCTCCTTTCAACGTGTTCAAAAGGCCTTCCGCTACTTGCTTGGCGCTTTGAATTTCCAAAGACGTATAATGAATTTGGATAACTAGATGTGCAGCCACGAAGTAAGTGGTGATGCGCACCAAGGCGTTGTTCGAACGCCGATCGGAGGAGCTATATGAGCGAAAAAACGCAAAGCGTGAAAGATCTTGCAGCACGGATTCTTGAGTCAAAGGACCTTATCGGAGAAATCGTTGCCGCCCTCGCCGGCCCAACGCGTCGTAATCGTCAAAACGCCGCTTCAGTTCTAGCTCAAGTGGCGAAGATCGAACCTGAAGCGCTCGTTCCCTATGTTGATGAATTCATTGATGCCCTTAATCGCCCGGAAGCGCAAACGCGCTGGGAATCCCTTGATGTTCTGGCGGAGCTTGTTGCCTTTGAGTCGCGTTCCTGCGATAAGGCTATTTCGGGAGCAGAGATCGCGCTTTTTGACGAAGATAACGGGTTGGTGCGCCTTGCGGCCCTGCGCTTCCTGTGTACTTTGGGCGCCACGACGGAGAATCGTTCGCAAAAGGTCTGGCCGCTTTTGGATGAGGCCATTCAGTGCTATCACGGCGATTATGAATATCAAGACATGCTTCATGCATTGATCGGGTTCTCTTCGGGCAAACTTGCCCCGGAGGTAAAGCAAGGTCTCTCTGAGCGAGTGGCTTTCGATGCTGAACATGGCAAAGGCGCTTTGCAGCGTCGCAGCCAGCAGATCATAGATAATCTTTCTTAGACCCTCGGTTCACTAGTAGTTGCAACGTCGATATTTTACGTATCGGATAGGGCGTTGCGGAGTTTTTCAAGGAGCGAATGAATGGCGAAACATACCGTGACCCTCATCCCTGGTGATGGCATTGGAACGGAAACCACTGCTGCTATGCAGCGGGTGGTAAAGGCTGCAGGTGCTGATATTGAATGGGAGGTTGCCGAAGCGGGTGCTCACATGATGGAGTCCTGCGGTACGCCGCTCCCTGAAAGCACGATAGAGGCGGTTCGACGCAATAAGGTGGCCATCAAAGGTCCTATTACCACTCCAGTGGGAACGGGGTTCCGCAGTGTCAATGTTGCGCTTCGTAAAACACTCGATCTTAATGTATGTCTTCGCCCGGTCATGTCGATCCCTGGTGCGGGGGGACGTTATTCAGATGTCGATCTGGTCATCGTGCGTGAGAATTCGGAAGACCTGTATGCAGGCATCGAATTCGAAGAGGGTAGCCAAGGTGCCCAGGACCTGATTTCGTTCTGCGCAGAGCAAGGCGCAGGTACTATCCGCCCTGATTCGGGTATATCCATCAAGCCCATTTCGGTAACGGCGACGCAGAACATAGTCCGATACGCTTTCGACTATGCGCTCAAGCATGGCCGTAAGAAGGTAACGGCGGCCCACAAGGCGAACATCATGAAGCATTCTGATGGATTGTTCCTGCGTACCGCCCGAGAAGTGGCGAAGGAATATGAAGGCCGCGTTGAATTCAACGACAATATCATCGATGCGTTCTGCATGAACATCGTCATGGACCCATCGCAGTTCGACGTTATCGTCTTCCCTAACTTGTATGGCGATATCGCAAGTGATCTGTGTGCGGGCCTGGTCGGCGGTCTCGGCATCGCGCCGGGAGCCAACATAGGTCCTGAATATGCGATTTTCGAAGCAGTGCATGGCTCTGCGCCTGATATTGCTGGCAAGGATATATGCAATCCCACGGCGGAGATCCTGTCTGCTGCCATGATGCTCGATCATCTAGGGGAACTGGAGATCGCAGCCAATATTCGCAACGCGGTGCGTGAAGTGTATGCGCAAGGCACGGTACTGACGGCTGATATCTGCAAGGCTACAGGGTCTTCGGTCGAGCCAGCTACGTGCTCTCGCTTCACCGATGAATTGATCGCGGTATTGGAACGATAACGATCGCTATGCGCTCTGTATGCAGGGCGCATTTCGTTTAACTTTGTGTGATGTAGTAACCGCTATACGAGGAGTGCCTCGGGAAAGAAGGAGCCCATGACTGACCGATCAGCGATTTTGAAAGTAGGAGACGCGTCGTATACCTACTATCCAGTCAATACGGTGGCGGGATACGATAAGTTACCTTATTCGCTTACGGTTTTGCTAGAGAACATCTTACGTTTAGCTCCTGACGATGCGCGAGCCGAAGAGCTTTCCCATCGTCTTGTCGAGGCAGGTCTCGCCGGAACGGTCGGAAGTGAGATCGAATTCAGCCCAGCACGTGTTCTGTTCCAGGATTTCACGGGCGTACCGGTATTTGTCGATTTTGCGGTCATGCGTGAAGCATGTATGGAACTGGGCGGCGACCCGAAGAACATCAATCCGCAGGTACCTTGCGATCTGGTCATCGATCATTCGGTCATCGCTGATGTAGCGGGATGCGCCGGCGCACTTGAGCAGAACATGGCTCTCGAGTTCGAGCGCAATCAAGAGCGCTACGACTTTCTGAAGTGGGCTCAGGAATCGTTCGAGAACGTGCGCATCGTTCCCCCGGGAGCGGGCATTTGCCATCAGCTCAACATTGAGCGCTTTGCGTCGGTCGTTATGACGCGTGAAGATGAGCAGGGCCCCGTTGCGTACTTCGATACGTTGGTAGGCACCGATTCTCATACCCCGACCGCGAATGGCATTGGTGTTCTGGGTTGGGGTGTTGGCGGCATTGAAGCCGAGGCCGCTGCTTTGGGTCAGCCCATCACAACGCTGGTACCTCGCGTTATCGGTGTGAAGCTGGTTGGAAGCCTTCCCGAAGGGGTAAGCGCGATGGATGTTTCGCTTACCTTTGCGCAGATGTTGCGTGCCGAAGGGGTCGTCGGGTGCTTCGTCGAGTGCTTTGGCGAAGGGGTAAGCAGCCTGAGCGCAACGCAGCGCGCGTGTATCTCCAATATGACGCCGGAATACGGTTCTACATGCACCTTGTTCCCCGTTGATGATAAGACCCTTGAGTATCTTACTTTGACGGGACGCAGTGAAGAGCAGGTCGCGTTGGTAGAAGCATATGCTAAAGCGCAGGGCTTCTGGAACGATCCGGCTGCACAGCCTCGTACGTATGCGAAGGTTCTCACCCTTGACTTATCCACGATTCAGTCAAGCATTGCCGGCCCGTCACGCCCACATGATCGTATCGATGTGGCTTCTGCTAAGCAGGCATTCGATCGCATTTGTTCCGATCGCGGTCTTGACGGCGATAAGCGCGTTTCCGTGGAGCTGCTTGGACAAACGCACGAACTGACTCATGGCGCTCTGGCTATTGCGGCGGTTACTAGCTGCACTACTGCAACGGATGCGAGCATGATGCTGGCAGCAGGCGTGCTGGCGCGCAATGCCTCCAAGGCAGGTTTGCATCCTAAGCCATGGGTGAAGACGATCCTTGCTCCTGGCAGTCGTGCTACGGAAGATATCCTAGATGCGGCGGGGCTCATACCATCATTACGTGATCTGGGATTCTATACCTGCGGCTTTGGATGCATGAGCTGTATTGGTAACTCCGGTCCTGTTCTTCCCGAATTGCATGAAGTGGCGAACGATATCGAGCTCGCGAGCATCTTGTCGGGCAATCGAAATTTCGAAGGCCGCATTTCGCCCGATGTGTCGCAGAACTACCTGTGCGCACCTGCGCTTGTTATCGCCTATTCATTGGTCGGCACGATGGATTTCGACTTCGAAACGCAGCCTTTGGGGATCGATGCTGATGGGCAAGAGATCTTCTTGCGCGATATTTGGCCCAGCACCGCTGAAGTGAATTCGCTGCTCGATCAGCATTGCACCAAGGAGGTGTTCGATCGTGCGGGGAAGGACCTCTTCGCTGGCGATGAAAAGTGGCAGGCGCTCGGTAAAGAGGCGAGCGATGTGTTCTCGTGGAACACCGGTTCCACCTATGTTCGTCGGGCACCGTATTTCGATGGCATGACGCGTGAAGCTCAGGCTCCTGAGGGCATCAAGGGTGCACGTGTACTGCTTAATGTGGGCGATTTCATTACGACGGATCATATTTCTCCTGCTGGGTCGATCGCCGAGAACTCTCCCGCAGCGCGCTATCTGGAGGATCACGGGGTCGCGTCCGCTGACTTCAATACATACGGTGCGCGTCGCGGAAATCACGAAGTGATGATGCGCGGAGCGTTCGCGAACGTGAAGCTCACCAATAAGCTCGCCGAGGGCAAGAAGGGTGGCTGGACAAAGGACTTCCTCGATGGGGAGGTCAAGGCAGTGTATGATGCAGCCGAACATTACCAGCAAGAAGGAACGCCTTTGGTTGTTCTGGCAGGTAAGATGTACGGTAGTGGATCTTCTCGTGACTGGGCCGCAAAGGGTCCGATGCTTCAAGGTGTACGCGCAGCATTCGCGGAAAGCTTCGAACGCATTCATCGTTCTAATCTGATCGGCATGGGCGTTCTTCCTCTGCAGTTCGAAGAGGGCCAGAGCGTTGAGAGCCTTGGCCTTGATGGGTCGGAGACCATTACGATCGGCGAGATCGATTTTTCGCAGGGTCTGCCTCGTCCGTCCGTTGTGGAAGTGCAGGCGGTCAAACCTGATGGAGCGAAGATCGCTTTCAATGCGACTGTGCGCATCGATACGCCGACTGAAGGTGATTACTACTTCAACGGCGGCATTCTGCAGTACGTACTGCGTTCGCTTGCGTAGGGAAAAGCAAAGAAGCGATATGTATGGTCGGCGAGGTCGGCCACTGCAGCAAATATTAATCGGCAAGGTGCGGGGTGACTCGCACCTTGTTTTATATCCAGCGCAAGTTCAGCTGTATTTGCTAAGCGTTCGGAGTCATGTTTAGATACAATAGAAAGCTATATAAGCAAGAGGGAGGAGCCTTATGGCAGATCCAAATCAGCAAGGACCCGTCAATTGGGCCGATTTGCTGAAGCAGTTTGGTGCTAACGCACAAGGTGGCGGTGTTGGTGGTGATGGCGCCGGAGTAGGCGGCGAACGTCCGACCCGTGGTCAGAACCCAGCTGGGGCAGAGTTCAGTGCTTTCCGCGAGACGCTTTCTCAAATGAGCAAGCGCGCGATGATCGTTGTCGCGGTGATCGTTGTATTGGTACTGGCATTTTGTTACTGGTGGTTCCATCCGCCTATCAACATCCATAGCGTTGATCTTTGGTTCGCGTTGGCGATCTTTATTCTGCTGCCAGCATTTTTGATCTTTTTCACGTTCCGTCAGATCTATTCCAAGGGAATGGGTAAGCGTGAAAAAAGCGAGAAGAAGGCAAAGCGTTACAAGATCTTGATGGGCGTTCCGGTGGCTATTGCGATCGTGGGTGTTCTTGGCGCGCTGTTGTCGCTGACGTTGTTCCCGGGTAACGCGGAAAAGTATTCGACCATCCTGAATACTGAGGATGCGGATTTCGCTCAAAGCATGGAAGAGGCGGATTATTCTACGATCCCCTTCATCGACCGCGATTCTGCGGTGCTGTTGGGTAACCGTACCATGGGTACTATGGCTGACTACGTAAGCCAGTTCGTCATTTCCGATCTGTATTCGCAGATCAACTATCAGAACGCACCGGTTCGTGTAAGCCCCTTGAATTACGCTGACATTTTCAAGTGGTGGTCGAATCATGATTCGGGTATTCCTGCATATGTCATTGTTAACATGAGCACGCAGGATACTCAGATCGTACGTTTGGAAAATCCGATCTACTATTCGGATTCCGATCCGTTCTTCAACAATGTTGATCGTCACGTTCAGCTGAAGTACCCCTTCTACATCTTGGACGAGAAGTCATTCGAGATCGACGATGAGGGCAAGCCATACTGGATCTATCCTATCCTGGACTACACGGTTGGCTTGTTCGGCGGTGAAACGGTATCCGGAGTCATCATGTGCGATGCAAGCACGGGTGAATGCCAGGAGATCCCTATCGACGAAGTACCGCAGTGGGTCGACCGCGCATATCCTGCTGACTTGCTGATCGAGCAGTACAACTGGAGCGGTGCGCTGTCTGATGGCTGGATCAACTCTTGGCTCGGCCAGAGCGGCGTGAAGCAGACCACCCCTGGCACCGATGGCAATTTGGGCTACAACTACATTGCGATCGACGATGACGTATGGGTATACAGCGGTGTTACTTCTGCGACGTCCGACAATTCGATCATCGGTTTCGTGCTGATCAATCAACGTACGGCGGAATCGAAGTTCTACGCAGTGGCGGGCGCAACTGAAGAATCGGCTATGAGTTCAGCAGAGGGACAGGTTCAGAACTTGAGATATGTCTCAACGTTCCCCTTGTTGATCAATGTGTCTGGTCAGCCTACTTACTTCATGGCGTTGAAGGATAATGCGGGTCTGGTAAAGATGTTCGCAATGATCGATATTCAGCGCTACCAGAACGTTGCGGTTGGCGACACGTTGGAGGAAACGGAGAAGGCCTACAAGCAGCTTCTGCGCAACAATGGCGTGTTGACCGAAGAGAGCGGCGACCAGGCCACGATAACTGATGGCTCGGCAACGGGTACGATCTCTGTTCTGTCTCCAGTGGTCATCGGTGGTGACTCACATTACTACATCATGCTTTCGGGAGATGGTACGCTCTACGATTGCCCAGTAACTTCAGTGGTGGACATCGTGCGCTATAAGGAAGGGGACAGCGTTACACTGAACTTCTCTGCCGGCGGTGGATCGGTCGTTGTAGTCGACTCGGTTCAATCGGCACAGACGTCAACGACTGACCAGGCAGATCAGGCAGCGGCTTAGTCTTACCTGCGGGCAGTACGCGCGTTCAACGTGCAACATGCATGAAAGGGTGTTGGTGCATAGCATCAGCACCCTTTTTACGTTCTGCTGTCGTTCGTTGTATGAGTCAGTTCGCACTAGGCAGATACGTTCTGTTCCCATTTGTTGTGTGAATCAGTTCGCACTAGGCAGATAGGCGCGCTTTCGCCTTCGGGTCGCATCCTTATCATGTGGGTGCGAGCGAGAGCGGGTGTGTAGATGTTCTTTTAAAAATAAAAAGGCACGTCCGTGAACGTGCCTTTTTGCGTATAGACGATGGTGCGTGGTTATTCTTCGATGAGGATGACGCTCGCATGAATAGGGCCATGAACACCGACGACGCGTACCAGTTCAATGTCGGCCGTGTTGGAGGGGCCGGTAATGAACGTGTAGTTCGAGGGCATTTCTTCTCCAGCGGCGACCTTTTCCTCCCAGTCATCCATGAGCTGCGTCATGTAAGGGAAGATATCGCTCTTGCGCAGAAGGGCGATATGCCCGATGGGGAGCAGGCAGATGGAACGACCGGACTTTTCGCTGCAGCGTTGGATAACCGTTGAGGTCTCAGCGATGCCGGCCGATGCGAACGTGATGCCGATATCGGCGTTCTCGGCGCGTCCAACGCTCTTTTCGCGGCTCTCGGGGTTCCAGCGAACCGCTTCGAGAGATGTCTGAGTGAGTGCTTGGGGGATGCCGTACGCATCGATCTCGGGAACATCGGCATACACGATATGTCCGCCATCGCCGAATTCGTCGATGAGGGAAAGCACGCACGATGCAACATCCTCGGGCTTTACTTCTTTTACGATAGTGCCCATTTTCTCGGCTTCGCGAATGAACCAGCTGGAAAGCTCTTCAGTGGTGTACTCGCGATAATCGCTTGCAAGGGGGGCCTTGGTCGCGGCGCAGGGTTCCACTTGGTCTGGAACAGTGGTGCGGCCAAGTGCTTGCGAAATGGGTTTTAAGAATTCTTCCAAACTTACCGTACTCATTATTCTTCCCCTCTCTTAGAGGCATTGCGGCAAGCTGCCGATACTGCTTTAGCCGTTTCGAAGCGCTGCTTCTGCGCAGCTTCCTTCTTGTGCTCGGCGAACCACGTTCTGAATTTCTTATTGCTCATGGGATCGAGATTACGAGATGCGGTCCAGCCGTTCAGCACGGGGATGATCGTGCTGCTCTTGTCTATTTGGTTGGTGTTGCCGGTCAAGAGCTTCATGGCAGGAGACGCCACGGTGGTGATCATGCCGTATAGCGTACGATTCGAGAACGTTGCAGCTGCAGTGCTGAATACGGCCTTCTCGACGGGAGATACGTATCCTTGCGCAACGATAGTGCGACGATGCTGCGCGATAAGGGCAGGCAGCGGAATGCGAACCGGACATACATCGGCGCATGAGCCGCAAAGGCTGCACGCATAGGGGAGCTTTGCCGCTTGTTCGTATCCGACCAGCAATGGAGTAAGGACAATGCCCATTGGGCCGGGGTAGATGGAGCCGTATCCGTGACCGGTGATGTGGCGATATACGGGGCACGAATTCATGCAGGCGCCGCAACGAATGCAGCGAAGCATGGGACGGAACTCGCTTGCCAGGATATCGGTACGTCCGTTATTCACCATGATGATGTGGACGTTCTTGGGGCCATCGGCTTCGCCTTCGCGGCGAGGACCGGTATTGACGGAGAACGATCCCGAGATCTTCGCGCCTACGGCGCTGCGTACTAAGAGCTTCATCATGACGTCAAGGGAGCGCAGATCGGGCACAAGGCGTTCAGCGCCCATGACGATGATCTGGGTCTCGGGGATGCTCGATGCCATGCGCGCGTTACCTTCGTTCGAAACGAGCGTACATGACCCGGTTTCGGCAACGCCGAAGTTGCATCCGGTAACGCCAACGGGCGCGTTCATGAATTCAGGACGCAGGATCTTACGCAAGAAACGCGTGATCTCTTCGGGGTCGTTCGTTCCGGTGTAGCCCTTGCGCTCCTGATACAGGTCGCGAATGGACGTGCGGTCGAAGTGCAGTGCGGGAACGACGATATGCGAAGGTGCATTGCCGGCGGTTTGGATGATGTGCTCTGCGCAGTCCGTTTCGATGGCGGTGATGCCGTGTGCTTCGAGGAACTTATTCAGGCCGATCTCTTCGGTCATCATGCTCTTCGATTTTACGCATGAGGTCGCGTTCACTTCCTCGAAGATGTCGAGGATGCAATCAAGCGCATCGGTATCGGTGGGTGCAAAATGCACGTGCGCACCGTTCTTTTCCGCGTTTTGAGCGAAGGTCTTCACGTAATAGTCAAGGTTCTTCAGAACGTGGTCGCGAATATCGGCTGCATGCGTGCGGAAATCCTCCCAGTTGTCCACTTCGGCGACAAGGGCATCGCGCTTACCGGTGATGACATCCTGGGCGGTTTCGATCGCGCGATGCTTGAAGGTATCGGAAAGGGATCGGTGGATTCGATCCTCTAGAGGTGCATCATCGTAAATAATGGAAGACATGCTATGCCTCCAATCGTGAGTCGAGGATCTGGGCAATGTGAAGGACCTTCATATTGCTTGATACCGTGCCTTCTTCGATGAGGCGGTCGAGCGCCCCCTTGATATTCATGAGGCATGCTTGGTCGGCACCGCACAGATAGTCTGCGCCGGTTGCCAGCGCGAACGCGACCTTTTCCTGAACCATGTGGCCTGATACTTCCGGCTCTTTAACGCTGAAGGTGCCACCAAAGCCGCAGCAGCGGTCCATTTCGGGCATTTCGATGTACTCGAGACCTTCGACGTTCTTGAGTAGAGTCAAAGGCTGTTCTTTGACGCCGAGCATGCGGGTCAAGTGGCAGCTTGCGTGATAGGTGACCGTACCATCAAGGTGGGCTCCAAGGTCGGTAACGCCTAATACGTCGACGATGAACTGAGTGAATTCATAAATGCGAGGCGCGAGCTCTTCGATCTTTTGGCGGTATTCCGCATCATCTTCGAAGAAGTGCGGATATTCGGCCTTGATCGCCCATGCGCACGAACCAGTTAAGGAAACAATGGTGTCGTATTTGCTGTAAGTGTCGATCACTTTTCTCATCATGGGCTTTGCCTCTTCGACATAGCCGGAGTTTGAGAAGGGCTGACCGCAACATACCTGGTCATCGGGGAGCATGACTTCGCACCCGAGTCGCTCAAGCACGTTCACTGCAGCAATTCCGACTTCCGGATAGAACATATCGACCATGCAACCCGGGAAGAACGCGACTTTCATAAGGGGTCCTTTCTCGTTAGACGGATAAAGCTTCAGGGTTTTTTTACAAAAATTCAAGGAAGGTTTCGCAGGCGCTAAACGTGGGGCTGTGAGTGGTAGGAATTAAGGGAAAAGCGGCGTAAAAGGCGCGGTCGTGGGCACTTTATGGACTATATCGAAAAGATATCTTGACGAGGCATGCATGTTCTGTAATCATTATCGGGCTGCAATAAGCAGTGCAAACGGATACAAGTTCCGCTGCCCAAGACAGCCGGTACCGTAAGGTTTAATCGTGAAAGCGGCCCGCCGAGGTGGTCAATAGATATGATTAGATCGATCTGACCCCCTGCTGTCATGAGCAACAGGGGGTCGTTTTCTTTTCTGAGCTCGGCCCACCCGTATGAGGTGCGGAACACGATGCTTTGAAAAGGAGGTGCACTACTACATGCCAAGCGTACAGAATACTGAAAGGCTCGAGGTCATCAAGTCCGACCTTGCTGACGTTCAGGCAGTCTGGGTCGTTGACTACCGCGGTCTCACCGTAAAGGAATCTGAGCAGTTGCGTAACAACATCCGTGAAGCAGGCGCGATCATGAAGGTTCACAAGAACACGCTCGTTCGCCTTGCTTTGAAGGAACTCGACATGCCTAGCCTTGACGAAGTTCTTTCCGGTCCTTCCGCATTTGTATTTGCTGAAGGTGATCCCGTTGCTTCCGCAAAGGCCTTGAAGGACTTTGCAAAGGGCAACGAGAACCTGGTGATCAAGGGCGGCATCATGGACGGCGCGTTCGTTGATGCTGAAGCGGTTGAGAAGATCGCTGCTCTGCCTTCTCGCGAAGAACTCATCGCCAAGCTTCTCGGCACCCTTCAGAACCCAATGGTCAAGACGGTTCGCGTGCTCAATGGTCCTATGGAGGCATTTGCTCGCTGCGTCAGCGCTATTGCGGATCAGAAGGATGCAGCGTAAGTGCTGCACGATACCTTCGGGTATCACTTGCAGCGTAAATGCTGCATAACATGAATTACTAGCACCGGATGTGGTGCACTGAAAAAAGAAAAGGAGTCATACCATGGCTGTAACTCGTGAAGAGATCATCGAAGCTTTGAAGGAAATGCCCGCTCTCGAGCTTTCCGAACTCGTAAAGGAACTTGAGGACGTATTCGGCGTTTCCGCTGCTGCACCTGTTGCTGTTGCTGCTGCACCTGCTGCTGGCGAAGCTGCTGCTGCTGAGAAGACCGAGTTCGACGTTGTTCTCGAAGGCTTCGGCGACAACAAGATCGCTGTTATCAAGGCTGTTCGTGAGATCTCTGGTCTCGGCCTGAAGGAAGCAAAGGAACTCGTTGAGTCCGCACCTGCTCCTATCCAGGAAGGCGTTGCTAAGGACAAGGCTGAGGAAATGAAGTCTCAGCTCGAGGAAGCTGGTGCTGCTGTAACCTTGAAGTAACTCAACTGTTGCTTTAGGTCAGTTCTAACAACGTGATTCTTTCATATTGTTAACACCTGTAGAAGGGAAGCGTGAGCTTCCCTTCTTTTTGTATATAGTGATAAAAGCCCCACGTGATAGGGGCGAAAGAGACGTTCTGCCTAAGTGGACGTTTCTGGTTCTTTGATCAATGTAGGCCAATGAACATATTCGTGTTCGATCGGAAGCGCGTGTGGCGCAAGGAAGAAGGTTGGTATGGAGAAAGGATATTTCTCAGCGGCTTTGAGTGATATTACTCGATCTCCTGGATGGTTCTCGAAGGTGCTTCGTTTGGGCCTTCTTTGTCTTGTGCCGATCTTCGGCATTATCGTCCTGTACGGGTATCTTTATGGATGGGCGCGTGATATTGCCTGGAACGTTCATAGGCCTCTGCCGGATCGTATCTTTGGCAACGAAGATGGAAACCTGTATAAACGTGGGTTCTTTATCCTGATCATTGCGTTCGTGTTCGGGTTGATCCCCGGTATTTTCAGCGCCATTACGGGCACGGCAACGAGCTTCTCGTTCTTGGGCCTTCTGTACGGGTATGAAATGTATTCTGCCTCCGCGTTCGGCTCTCTTTTCATGGGGATGATCTTCTCCCTGATCAGCTTGGTGCTTTCGTTCGCAGTGCTGCTCTTCATCTGGGTCGGCTCCATGCGTACCGCCTTGTATGGAACGCTTTCATCAGGGTTCCAGATCGGGAAGATCTGGTCCATGCTGCGCTATGACTTTACGGGTCTTTTGCGCATTTTCGGCATGTATCTCCTCTGTATGACAGTGTTCATTATTTCGATCACTTTGATCGGCGTTATTCTTGCCTTTGTTATTGGGATCGTCACTGTTCTGATGGCGAACAGCGATGCGGTAGTGGTGCTCGCGGTTCTTTCGATCCTGGTTCTCTTGGTCGTGTTCGTGCTGGTTTGCATGTTCGTCACCGTGTTCGTCGAGGCGCTTATTGCTCGTGCATTAGGATATTGGACGCGTCAGTTCCAGGTTAATCTGTGGGGCGGTCAAGAAGATCCGCTGCCCTTCGAGCGCGAATATGCGCAGCAACGGCAAGAACAGTTCAGCACCTATGCGAATCCCTATCAGGCACCTAACGCTTCTCAGGGCCAGCCCGCCTGGCAGGCACCATCCACTCAGCCTGGTCAGGTACCATATCAGCAGCCGCAACAGCAAGCGCCATACCAAGCTGCCCCGACGTCCCAGCCGGTAGCTTATCCGGTCCAGCAGGCTCCGCAGGCTTATTCGCAGCAGGCGCCTCAGCCATATCGGCCCATCTCCGATCCGATGCAGCCAACGCAGCCCGGTGAAGTCATAATGCCCTCGTCGGCTACTCCGGTCATGGGTGCTGGAGGTCAGGCAACTGCTCCGATCGCGGGTTCTGAAAGCCAGGGAGCCTCTTCATCGACGAAGTCGACGTCTGTCGGCGAAGGCTTCATGGGCAACCAGCCGACAGCCATGGCGGATGGGTCCGAGCAGCCACCCGTGATCGAGGTAGAACCTCCTGAGACTACTGACGCTTCGCCTATCGATGCTCGGGTTGTGGTTGTGGATCAGCCCCAGGATGAGCAGGTCGAAGAAGCGCAATGCGAAGTTGTGCTGTCGGAGCCTGGCGAAGAACCGAAAGAATCTTCGGAGTCAGCCGATGAACCAAAGGATCCCTCGGTGACCTCGAGTGATGGATCTTCTGAGTCAAGCGATGAGATGCTCGATCAGACGGATGGTAGCTCTCAGAAAGAAAAGTAAGCGACATCCAATACAATAATATGCGGCCCTCAAGTACACCAATGCGCGATCGCGCGGGTGTACTTGAGGGTTCTTTTGCTTAAGTGGGCTGATTAGCGAAACGTTCGAACGCACAAAATGCTATGCTGCTTCATAGCGCATTTACCGATGGTGTTCGGTATTCATAGTGCGTGTTAGGCGAAAGAGGGTACTGGGGAGTACTCAAACCATGAAGGGAAGAGTATATGAAGACGGAACTTTGCGATCTGCTGGGAATCGAATATCCCATCATTCAGGGTGCGATGGCGCACATTACCGATGGCAAGTTTGCTGCAAGTGTCAGCAACGCAGGTGGTCTAGGCGTTATCGCCTCGACGCTTCATGACGCCCAGTGGGTAAAAGAACAGGTCGAGATCGCCCGTTCCCTTACTGATAAGCCTTTCGCAGTGAATCTGATCATGGAAAGCGACCTCGTTGAAGAATGCGCGCGTATGTGCGTTGAGTTAAAGGTGCCGGTCTGCACCATTAGCGCTGGCAATCCTGCGGCTATCGTTCCTATTCTGGTCGAAGGCGGCGTAAAGACCATTTGCCTTATTCCGCATGCTCGTGCGGCGAAGAAGATGCAGGATCTGGGCGCTACCGCCGTTGTCGCTGAAGGCATGGAAGGCGGCGGCCACATTGGCCGTATGTGCACCTATCCTATGGTGCGTCAGGTCGTTGAAGCGGTGGATATTCCCGTCATCGCCGCAGGTGGTATTGCTGATGGCAAGGGCTTCTTGGCAGCACTCGCTTTGGGTGCGACCGGCGTTCAGATGGGCACGGCGTTCTTGGCGTCTGACGAATGCCCGGTAAGCTCCGTATATAAGCAGATGATCATCGACGCTGCTGATTGCGATACCGTCCTGACAGGCGAATATGGCAAGAAGCAGGTACGCTGCATAAAGAGCCCCTTCACCAAAGCATATTGGGATCTGTATGATTCTGGTGCAAGCAGCGAAGAGCTCGACCAGTTCTGCCGTGGTTCGGTGGCGGATGCAAGCAATGGCAATATCGAACATGGTGCGTTTTCCGCTGGTATGATCGCGGGCTTGGTCAAGGAAGTCAAGCCGGTTTCGAAGATCATCACCGACGTCATGGACGAAGCGGATGCGGCATACGCAGAGCTTAAGCGTATTTACGGCTAGGTATGTGATTGCGGGATACGCGTCAAGATATTCCAGCGCGCGAGAAGCGAAGGCTTGAGCGCGATAATAAAACGGTGGTGGCCATGGCACGTTTATATTGCCATGACCACCACCGTGGTTTATCGGGCGAGAACGGCCTTTGCGATCATTGCGCCGAAGTGGTCGCGTATGCAGCCGAACGAACCCGCCGGTGTCCGCATCAGCACAAGGGGCTTTGCGAGAACTGCACCATCCAGTGCTACAGTCCCCAGATGCGTCAAGATATCCGATCTATTATGGCCTATAGCGGGCCACGCATGATCTTTCATCATCCTTTTATGGCTGTTCGTCATATTGTGAAGAGGCTGACTACTCCAAAGGGGCAGAAATGAGTACGATCGAAGATATTCTCGCGTTCAACGAGCGTTTTGTGGAAGAAAAGCGCTACGAGCAATATGCGACAGACAAATATCCCGACAAAAAGCTCGCCATCGTGAGCTGTATGGATACGCGCCTTACCGAATTGCTGCCCGCCGCGCTTGGTCTGAAAAACGGCGATGCGAAGATCATCAAGAACGCGGGCGGTGTTATTTCGCATCCTTTCGGCAGTGTTATACGAAGCCTCTTGGTAGCGGTGTTCGAGCTCGGTGTGGAGACCATTATGGTCGTGGGTCACTCTAATTGCGGCGCGCAGCATATGAATGCCCAGGAAATGATCGGGCATATGCTTGATGCGGGTATTTCCCAGGATCACATTGCCATGATGGACTATTGCGGAGTCGATTTCGAATCATGGCTCGCTGGTTTCGGTGACGGAGAGGAAAGCGTACGGGCAACAACCGAAACGATCGCCCATCACCCGCTTCTTCCGGCTCATGTTGAAGTCAAAGGGTTTATCATCGACTCAACTACCGGCGAACTTACGCCAGTGGCTAATCAGTAGGCTTACATGCGCTAGTGGAACACATGAAGAACGACCCACTGTGATGTTCTGTGTGGCGTGATCGCTTGCGTGTGTTTGAAAAGTGAGGGGTTCGTCATGCGTATAGGGTTCGTTGGTGCCGGAAAAGTCGGTTGTTCTCTGGGTTCGTATTTCGCTCAGCAACATACGATCGTTGGCTACGCGAGCAAGAGCAGCTGTTCTGCAGATGAAGCGGCGCAGCTTACCGGTTCTCATGCATTTCGCAGCGTGCTGGAGCTCGCTCGAAACTGTGACATGATCTTCTTCACTGTTCCTGATGGAGCGATCGAACAAGCGTGGCTCGATTTTTCTTCAAACGCATCGGCGGATGTTCTCCAAGGGAAAATGGTCGCTCATTGTAGCGGTGCTATGCCGTCGACGGTGTTCGAAGATGCTGCGCAACATGGCGTGAGCGCCTATTCTGTCCATCCTCTGTTCGCGGTTTCGTCGAGAACCGTGCCCATTGAAGAGCTATCAAAAGCGTTCTTCACTATTGAGGGATCGCCTGAGCGTCTTGATGAGGTGTCGGCTTTTATTAATGGATTAGGTAATTCGTTCCAGGTTGTTCAGGCATCCGATAAGACGCGTTATCATGCTGCTGCAGCGCTTGCCTCGAATCATGTTGTAGCGCTGTATCGCATTGCTTGCAATGAACTGATGCGTTGTGGCTTTTCCGATGCGGATGCTGAACAGGCTATGGCTCCGTTGTTCTTGGGAAATGCGCAGCATATTGCACATGATGGGGTCGTGGAGGCTTTGACGGGACCGGCCGAACGGGGTGATTACGCCACTATAGATAAGCACCTTGCATGCTTGGATGGTTCTACGAAAGATGTCTATCGGCTTTTGAATGAAGTGCTTCTTGATATTGCCCAAGAAAAGCGGGCATTGCATAGAAACGTATAATTGCGTTTAATGGTGCTTGTATGCAAGAGAGGCCATGTGGTCGCGCGCAGTAATGGTGTGAATGCGACCAAGGTGCATGCAAGCAAGTGTTCGAGCTTATATATAGGGTATGAACAGAAGGGGAGAGGGTATGTCTAAAAAGAAGAAAGAAGAACTCAAACAGGAAAAGGATAAGACCGCAGGTTTCTTCCTTATTGTGGGATCGGCTTTCGTTGTCATGATCTTGGCGTACGCCATAATCGAACGCGTACTATAAACCGCAACATTGGGCGCTCCTCGAGGGGCGCTTTTTTGTATGAGGGTGTCTTTTGAACGCAGGTTCTTTCTTCGTCTGCGCTCTATGGACCTGTGTTCGTCTTACAGGTCCATGGGATCCTCGTGAACTTATGCTCTCGCCTTGCGGATGCGCATTCTAACCTCACGAACCCCCGCACTCCAGCTCCTCCGGATATTTCCCCCTCAACCCCTTCTCGCCCCAAAGCACGATGACCTCCGCTCTCACCTGGGAAAACGCTTCGAACCTCTCCATAAGACCCTCTTCGCAAGCGAAGAACTTCCCCTGAAATCAAAACTTTTTAAAAAAAGTTGTTGACAGAGCCTGGTAAGGAGAGTAAATTATCTCCTTGCGCGAGCGACGAAGTCGAGCGCGTGACTACAACAAAGGTAGTCAGAGAGAAC
>JAXKCR010000011.1:0-485549 GCA_036552405.1 Eggerthellaceae bacterium
ATTCGATATAGCGAAATCGGCGGTTTTGAGACTCGAAATTAGAATCAACTCATGATGGCTATTAAACAAACATCCTATCCAACAGCGATTTCTTAGTATTTCTCAATAACTCAAGCTTACGCTGATGAAGGGTGATGAGGGTATCGAGAGACGTCATGAACGCGGCGATTTGGCGTTGCTCTCGCTCCGATGGAAGCCAGATCGGGGTCTTTTTCCCGGTCTCAATCGTGTAGGTTCCGACCGTCCCAATGCCGGCAGACTCTTTAATGTATCTCTGAATGGCATGAGCGGTGAAGCTGTGATAGAAGAACTCTCCATCAACCGCATTCTGATTCTTAAACCAAATGATGTTTCCATCTTTGAAGTAGACTGGGTTTTCGCTGGTCACAAGCCATGGAACGCCTATTGTGCCAACACCCGTCACAAGCAGGTCACCGACTACGACCTTACCTGACTGCGCAGAGTATTCACGGTACATCTCATCCGATATGAATAGAGGATCGTCGATAGCCTCATTCTTTGCGAAGGCAACCAAATCGCGAGCCCGTAGGAAGCGAACACCCTCGTCCGTCCAGTCTTCCTGACGCACCCTCCGAACAGAGGTAACATCCATCAGCTCTCCCAGCTTACGCTGTTCCCAAGGGCCAGTGAATCCGGTGAAACGTATTTGAGGTACATTAGCAGCCATTACAGCTCACCACCTAAAAGCCTTGCAAACTCTGCAAGACCAGCCATATCGCGATCGCTACCAGTAAGCTCTCCAAGCATGTCGACCAACAAGGTCTGTACCTCATCAATTTGCCCATAAATCTCCGCGAGAGTTGTGTCGTACTTTGAAGCAAGGTCCGACACTGCACCAACAAGTGCAGAGATTCGATCGCGCGGAAGCTCACTCAAGCTAGCAGCCAATGGCTCACACCACTTTGCGTCAAGCAAAGCAAACGCATCCTCATTTGAGAGGTTCTCGATAGCTTTCTTGGTCAGCTCCTCCAGCTTCGCCGAATCGGCCTTGATTTCCTTCTTGAGAGCCTTCTCCTTATCCATGAGAGACTTAATGTGAACAATCTTCGAATGGAACTCGGGATCAAGCTCCTTACTCTTCGCCATCTTTACCACAGCGGCAGCAACAAGAGCGTCGCCCGCATCGTTAAAGGCGTCGGTTGCCTTCTCTTCTTCAGTGGCAGATTCGACGATATCCGAAAGCTCCGAACCGACAGATGTCAGCTCGCCTTCTTTTGATTTAAGTGACTCGAGTTCGCCTGCTAGCAGATAAGACTGCGCTAGCTCAAACGGAATCACGTGGCCAGTCCAACCGTCTTGGACCTCGACATCTTTGCCGTTCTTCTTCTTGGTAACCATATTTGGATCCACCTGACGTATGGCAGTCGAACCCTCACTTTGGATTACCTCCAAATCCTCCGCCACCATAGACCATGCATCGTCGATAAACTGATAGGCAGCGTACTTATCTACCAAAGGCAGGCCTTCCAAACGCGCAAAGACGTTGTCGGTAAGCACTTGTTCCTCAGAGGACACGTGGACTGAGCCCATATCCTCCACAAGTTCGTCGTAAAGCCACATGCTGAAATCGCCAAAGGCAGCATTGAATTTGGCAAGAAAGGCCTCAACAGATGCGTGCCCTTCGATCGAAGCACGAATATCTTCAGGGATAATCCTGGAAGTGCCATCACTCATATCCTCAAAGAGAGATTCTCTCAAACCCGGAAACGCGGCCCACCATTTAGCCAAAGCATCAACTTCAACAGTCGGGATACCACCGAGCATGCTGGAATAGACGTCCCAGCGCTCCGCAGGTTCGCTCGAATCCACATAACGTGGAATGTTCAAGTTGTAGTCGTTATCGCGCACCTCCTGCTTGCTCACCAAACGACTGAACTTTTCGATGTCAAGGTTGTCTTTAACAACATCCACGATGCGCTTGATGTCGGATGCGCGCAGCCTATTGTTCTTGCCCACCTTCTCAAATCCCTTGGAAGCATCAACCACGAGGATTCCGTTATCCTTGCGCTCCTGACGCAGCACCATGACGATAGTCGGAATGCCAGTGCCAAAAAAAATGTTTGCAGGCAGGCCGATGATGGCCTGAATATGATCGCGCTCCACCAATGCACGACGGATCTGACCCTCCTCGCCGCCGCGAAATAACACACCATGGGGCAAGATAATACACATGATGCCATCGGGGCGCAGATGATATAGGTCATGAAGCAGAAAAGCGTAGTCTGCCTTCGACTTGGGCGCCCAACCGTAGTCGTCAAAGCGAGGGTCGACGACGGAAGTGTCGGGATCCCAATTTTGGGAGTAGGGCGGATTGGAAACCACCGCATCAACGCGGAGATGTTCGTAGGTACCTGCAGGATCAGTGTCGTCAAACAGCGGCCAATCCTCTGCCAGAGTATCGCCATTTCGAGCCACAATGTTATCCGGGGAAATGCCTCGCATAATCAGGTTCATACGAGTTAAGTTATAGGTATTCTCCTTGAGTTCCTGAGCGTAGTACTTAATAGAATCACCGTTACCTAAGCGCCTAGAAACAGCCGATCCAATATTAATAAGGAGCGAACCGGAGCCAGAGGTCGGGTCGTAAATCTTGATTTCAGGCTTACCCTGTAAATGATCGGCGACGATTTCACTCATGAGCTTGGAAACCTCATGGGGCGTGTAGAACTCGCCAGCCTTCTTGCCTGCGTTAGCTGCAAACTTCTCAATGAGGTACTCATAAATAAAACCGAGCACATCGTAGTCTTGCTTGCCGTCCATAGGGATATCACGGATGAGTTCGATAAGCCCCTGAATAGCCTTAGTCTGGGCGGTAGCGTTCTCGCCTAATTTTGAAAGGCCGGTCTCTAACGTACGGAAGATACCTTCAAAAACTTTCTTGTGGGTGGGGCTTATAAGACGGGAAAAAGCTGAAAGTGCGTCACGAACGTCAGATACGTCGAAATCCTTGCCCTTCGCAAGCCACGTCGAAAACAGATCTTCGTAGGCGATGAAGTAACCAATGTTATGCTGAAGAAACTCGACGGTCTCAATATCATCTTCGGTAACGAATGCCATATCCTCATCGCTCATACCCTGGCTTCTCAGAAAGTTCTCTTCCTTTTCGGAGAGGAACTTGTAGAAAATAAAGCCCAGGATGTAGTCCTTATACTCGTTAGCCTCGATCTTGGAGCGCATCTTGTTAGCCGATGCCCAAATACGCGACGCAAGCTGCTGTTTATTCATCTATCACTCCCGATTTCACCGTAGACACTACACAGTGTCTACCCCTTTGTCGTTTTGCGTTTTGTTCAATCATTCTAGTTTCCGCTCAGCACAAACACCGTAGTAGCACTGAGACTAAAACTCGATATTATCCGACACCACGTCAATGACCTACATCGTTATTGCCTCGAAGTCAATCATGTCGCACAGTCTCCTTACTGAGCTCTTTGATAAGACACTCCCTGACCAAAGCGCTAAGTGTTGTACCCCTAAGCACAGCAGCATCCTTGACCGAGTCTCGTAGGTTCTTCGGAATACGAATTGTTATCGCCGTCTGCTCACCGTCCACCAAATAGGCCTGTATGTCAGTTGCGGAGGCATTGTTTTTGATGAGGTCTACATAACCCACGGCTTTTCCTCTTCCATAGGTTGCAAGTTGCAATACAGCGTAATTCTATCACCGCACAACAGATGCGCTCATTAGCCAGCGGCTATCGCTTAACAAAGACAACTCGTGCCCCTTGTCTTAACTATCTTTTCTAGCACACGATAGATGCCCCGCACCGTTCATCATCGTTCATCTTATTCAGTACCCAGTACTTTTATGCCCTCCGAACACTACAAGGAGATACGATATACCCGAGATAGAAATCGAGCAGGCGAAAGAGGTGCCTGAATACCATCTGGACAAATTGGAGGTGAAGGATTGCGATGAGGATTGTCGATTGTCACGAAATAAGAGGCATAACCATTCTATTGCTATCCGAAAAAAGACCCCTATCAAATTGGAATAAGCTACTGATAGACGGGATAGCCTACGACCCACTTCCAGTAATGGACGCTGGAGAGAAATGCATAGCCATACACGGCACTCATGACTTCACGGGAAAAAGAATCGAGTTCAAATAATGACCGACAGCGCCAGCCCCTACGGCAACGCGCCTAACAAGCTGAATCTAGCTTGTTAGATACTCGTACAAATCATGCGAACAGGATGCTCAAGCTCCATCCTAAAGCGGACAATCGGAAGCTCTCTCCCGTCGTCATTGCGCTGCTTGTCCTGATACCAACCGCGCGGATGAACCTTGCCCATATAGTAGAAATCTGATCCCTCGCTGTCATGCTTCTTGATGAACAAGTGAATGTCTATTCCCAGCTTATCCGCACGTACGATTTCCCTTACTTCGTTGCTCTCAAGTGTCAAATTAGACCTTGTCATCCAATTAAAAAAACGATTGTCAACGAACTTGTCATCGTACTGAGTACTCATAGAAATACCCGCACTCTTCTCATAGGTTACGAAAATAGGACAAGTGCCGAATTTCGTACGGTACCCATAAATCGTCGAGCTATCGTCATGTTCCCATCCAAGCAATTGACACGCATCGCGACGGGTATACTTCTCATACAAAGCCAGCGGACCGTCAGAGCCTGCGTACAATTCGTTGTAGCGCCTAAGACCAAAGGCCACCAAATCCTCAATAGCCCCGCGAAACTCCATTCGTTTCAACAAAACTGCAAACGCAGCGGCAGAAGCGACATCATCCCCTGTTGCCGTATCAATAATATGAAGCTGGCCATATTTCTTTTTTGCATTTTGAGAAACAGCAAAACCCATGCCTAACACGCGCTTGGCGGATTCGTATTCCTTGTCATTCAACTCCAGTGAATAATACTCATTCATATCCGAAGATAGTGTTTCCTTATCGAATCCACCATCAAGGAGAAGGTGTTTTAACATCAGCAGTTCATACGGACGCATGCCCTTCATCACATATGCGGACAAATACCGCAGAGCAAGCAGCTCATCCGAAGAGAATGAGATCCCTTCTTCATGAATTACTTCCATCAAGAACTGCTGATAAGAGCCTTTACGCTCAGCAAGAAGGATCGGATCGATTTCCGCATGATCAAGAAAATCTTGCAGAAGCGGAACCCTGCCAAGCTTATGTCTAAGATTGACATATTTTTCTTTCAACAACCTCAACGTCACGCTGCTACTGTCAATTGAGCGAAAAATCATTTCTCGGGACATTTCATCAAAATGCACCGTCGAAATTCCCGGAATAACGCGCGAGCCTTCCATTACGTACTTACGAATAGAATCCTTGTTGTAGCTTCTGTCACCAGAAAGAGCCAAAGGAATCATGTAATTATTGGAGTAGTTGCCAATAAAATCGAGAATGACAACGTATTCTTTACCATCAGCCTTTCGCAAGCCTCGTCCAAGCTGCTGAATAAAAACGATGGGTGACTCGGTGGGACGAAGCATAATAACCTGATTAACCGAAGGAATATCCACGCCTTCGTTAAAAATATCCACGGTGAAAATATACTCAAGCCTGTTCGCGTAGTCCGCATCACCTTCGTTAGCGGCAAGCCTGCGAACCGCCGCCTCGCGCTGATCCTGCGAGTCCTTCCCTGAAAGGGCAAGGGCACGGATTCCACGCTGGCAGAATTTCTCCGCCAACATCGCGGATTCGCTATTCGTACGACAGAACACAAGACCTTTCACCCTGCCACCAGAATAGCCATAATACTCTGCCTGCTCGATGATTCGATCAACACGCTCGTCGCTGATCAGGTACGAAAACTCGCTGAAATCGTCATCGATAAGCCGACCGTTAACCGTCATTTCCGTAATTCCGAAATAATGGAACGGACAAAGCAAGTTTTCTTCAAGCGCGTTTTGAAGACGAATCTCGTAGGCAATATTATTATCAAAAAGACCGTAAATATCGAAACCATCAGGCCTATCGGGACTTGCCGTCATACCAAGACAGAAAGACGCCTCGAAATACCCAAGTATATTTTGATAGCTTTGCGCACCCGCACGATGAACTTCATCGATAACAATGACATCAAATGTGTGCGGGTCAAACATCTTCAACACACGTTCTTGCGACATCGTCTGCATCGTCGCAAACAGATAATCCGTATCAAAGTCACGCGAATTCCCGGAAAGTAAACCAAGCGTCCTTTTATCCCCAAGCACATCCCTAAAGCTCTCCATCGAGCGCCTGAGAAGCTGCTCTCTGTGAGCGAGAAATAAAACTCTTTTCGGGGCCATATGACGTAAAGCGAATGCTGCAGCATATGTTTTACCCGTACCCGTGGCAGAGATCAAAAGTGCACGCTTTTCATGAGAATCAAGGATATCCTGCAGTCCTGCGATAAAACGCAACTGCATTGCGTTTGGCTCCAGCTTGGCCTGATTAAACGTAATAATCTGCTGCGTCTTGAGAAGTTGCTGTTTTTCACGATAAAGAACTTCGTATGCATCGATTACATCATCCAAAGACGAAGCCGCGTCCCACATACTCTCAAATTCATCACGGATATCGCCAAAAACTTCACCACTAGGCAAGCCAACGATACGGATATTCCATTCTTTGTTAAGGGAAAGAGCTGCTCCGGTCATATTGGAACTGCCAACAATCGCTCGACAAGAACCATTCTCGTATTCAAACAGATAGCCCTTTGTGTGAAAACCCGGAGCCTTCGCTCCCTGAGAATCGAACAACCTGAGCTCGACGTTACTCAGATCTGCAAGCTTTCGCAAAGCAGCGGGCTCACTGAATGAAAGGTAATTTGTAGCCAGAATCCTGCCCGGAACACCCTTTTGCTCCAGCTCCTTCAGGGTCTGAAGCAGCGGAACAACGCCAGACATAGAAATAAAAGCAACACTGAAGATGAATGAAGAACATTGGCGGAGTTCCGCCTCGATAGCAGAAAGAACCTTACGTCCCTGACGATGGTTGTTGGAAAGAAATTGAGGCCTCACCGCCAAAGAAGAATTCACAGCAGAATCAATGTAGGCAGAATCTGCCGCTTCCAGAACGAGGTCACGCAGGCATAAATCTTCGCCCGCCCTTTTCGACACCATCTAAACGATCCCCTCCCGCCTCAGCACATCAATTACCTTGATGTCTGCAGGGAGCCAATCGATGCTGTTGATATCCGAATGATCCACCCATTTTGCATCACTATGTTCCAATAGTTTTGGAGCACTTCCATCAAGCACACTCAAAAAACAGTGCATAACAAGATGAAACGTTTCGTAATCGTGTTCAATTGTGCAAACTAGACGCTCAACACCAATATTTGTATCGAGCTCTTCATGTATTTCACGGATAAGGGCCTGCTCAGCGGTTTCACCTGGCTCAATTTTTCCCCCAGGGAATTCCCATCCCCCAGCAAATTCACCATAGCTTCTCTGTGTCGCGAACACGCGTTTTCCATCATGAATAATTGCGGCAACAACCTCGATGCTCTTCAAAACCAGTACCTCTCTCAAAAGCCAAATACGGCAGGTAAACAACGCAATTGTACCAGTCACACCAACTGCAGTTTTACAGCTTCGATAGCCGGAGAGCAAATGCTCCTGCGTCTCATGCTTTTTCTGCCTTCCATAAGCGCACAACTGAGTCCCCTTAAAGCATCACATAGCCATTACAAACGGACTCCTAGCTATCAAACGCGATGATAGGAACCGGTAAAATGCCGCCCCTCCTAGTTACCGCTAGCCATTCATGTCTTCCGCTTCTTCAATCGATTCGACCTCATCGAAAGGAAATTCGATGTAATAGCCATCAACGGCAATTGCGATGATGTCTTGCTCGTCTGGGTCATCAGTCGAATACCCATACTGACTGAACAATCCAACGAACTCTTCGCCGTCAACATCGACGATCCGAACACTCTTTCCGTAGTAGCTCTTTATGACTTCCTCAAAACTCATCAGTAAAGCAACGCCCCTTCGTCTTTAGCAAGAACGATATGAACATCGTTCTTACCGTAATGAATCGTGAAGTACCCAGTCGGTGACTCCTCTAATACCACGCATTATAGGTTTCTTCAATCAGGTTGCCACTGGCCATCATCCGCTCTATCTGTTTCCAGGCTTTCCCTCGATATTCAGCCCAATCATCAGCCGGTACTTGTTAATGAGCACTTACTTATAAGCTTTACACACAATGTCAGAATTAACTTGAATGTTTTTTAAAAAATTGCAGCTCTGCGGCGCTTCACGCTATCTTAAGTTTAATCGGAATGCCTTTAACGCCACTCCGTCTAGATGCGCTTTTCCGTAAACATCAACGCGTTTACTCGCTTTCTCGTAGATGGTCTCGCGACTTGCTTCTTCTTGGCCATGCAAACCCCCTAACGCCTCTATTGTGTGTTGGGGGATCACAAAAGAAGCCACCCCGAAGGGCGTCTTCTGCTTTATACTATTTTTGCTGTTTTTGCTTGGGCGGAATTTTATTCCCGCCCGCTGTTGTTTATTGTTCTTTCTTGAATTCTGGCATATCGCCACCAACGACCATCATCAATGCTGCAATAGCTTCCTCTGCCGTTTTGCCCTCTTCTGCTTGAAGCTGAATAAATCTGGCAATCTCTTTACCGGTCATTTCCTCAAATTCCTGTTCCTCCATAAGGACCTCCTTTCGGTTGCCTTCTTACAAGGTATATTGTAATACATATCTTTCAGGCGTTCTATCGCTTTACGAACATTTGTTCGCTATTTCTTTCCTTATGATCTCTTTCAAAACCTTGTTGTAGTTCCCCGAACACTCCAAGAACTCGATAATATCCGCATCCGTCTCCTTGTTGCATTGAAGCACGAATCGCCTCATGTGATTCTTGATGTACTTGTTCGTCGCGCTGATTTGAGCAGGCGTAGCCATGTGCACCCCCTAAGCATACGGTAATGATAAATATATATTATCATATACAAATACTTACCGCAGGCAAATCATCTTACCCAATCCTCACGCAACAATTTCGGAACCAATTTGCCCCAATCGGCCTTATGGTGATACCTGCCGAAGCGCACTATCAGCTTTGTGGCCGACAGAGCAATCAAGAAAGGGCGCGTTCTTCCGTACCGTCCCCTCGGCCTTGCACATGTCCGTAAGCCCCCGGCCTATTACTGGGACTCCTGCGATCGTCCCTTGCTGATTATGTAAATCGTATTCACGCTTGAAGCAGGTAGGGATTCATTTGGGTTCATTACTCAGCCCCCAGTCTCACGACGATGTCCGCGAAACCGTTCTCGAGGAACTAGTCGCGGTCAAACAAGACAAGCCCCAATGCCTCGAATACACGCTGTACCTCTGGCGTTGCCTGATATGCGTAGCAATCCGCTATCTTCGCGAAGTCAAAATCACAGAACCAAGCAGCCCTTAATCGCAGCATACCCTTAAGCTCTTCGTCCTGGATGCTCTCTATCAACCCATAGAATCTAGCTTCGTCATAATCGCAAAGCTCCGATACCTCATGTTACGTATCTTTTCGGCTCGTATTCGATTATGCCCCGCTCGTCGCAAAGCTATTCCCAATTAACGCGCCCCTCCATATCGGCACGAATAAGCGCCTTGAGGTACCCCGCCTTGTTAGGCTGCGCATCAAGCTGTTCCAGTAAGTCGCGCTCGTTCGGGGAGAAACGTATCACCCGCTGAACAAGTTTTTCCTTATGGTATTTCGCGCTCGCACGCTTCTGTGCATCACTCGTTGCCATTGCTTCTATCTCCTTCATTACCCGCTACAATCAAGTCATTAAAGTTTCGGTGGTGCCCCGCCCCTTTCGGAGCGAGGCTTTGAGTTTATTTCTTGAATCTAATGGCGAACCAGATTAAGAATTTTTCAAACTCAAATTCCAACCGAAGCTTTTTTAATTTCAACTTGCAGATACCAATTGTGAGACATCTTATGCTCTGTGCGCAACTTTTGAACCACAGTGCTTACGGCAGTTCCCCCTCTCAGCCCAGGTGTCTGCCGCACTGCGTGCAGCTCTCATTATCATCGCGGCAGCGCGACCGAATCAAATGGCATTGCTGAATATAAGTTCTCAATCAAGGGAAATGACCCGGACATTGGACATGTTTCATTCGGCAAGGCATCGAGCACAAGTCGCCTATCTAACGAGAATCCGACTTTCCGCCAAAAGAGGTATGGAGCAAAGCTTTTAAACTCTTTGGAACAGCAGAACGCAAACGAACACATCGAAGATATCGGAACTGAGATGTGGTATTAACTGCCTGAACCACCTCCCCCCTTCATGTACAATCAAAACCGCACCAAGATTCCCGCGTTTGACGTAGTGCAGCGCTTACGCGGACCGTTCGTTTGCACCGGGCATGCCGAAAGTGGTGCACGGCATGTCGACTACGAGAAAGGTGCGAACATCATGGGTACGATAAAAGCCGTTTGCACAAGCCATTCCAAAGGAACCCAAAAGACACAGCAGCCCCAGGTCGAACTGCGCCCCGATTGGGGAATCGAAGGCGATGCGCACGCCGGAAACTGGCATCGGCAGGTCAGCCTCCTTTCCTACGAACGCATTGAAGGCTTCAAAGCCGCAGGAGTCAACGTTGAAAACGGGGCGTTCGGCGAAAATCTGATCGTAGAAGGGTTCGATCTGAAATCGCTCCCCATAGGCACGCGCCTGCGTTCCGGCAACGTACTGCTCGAACTCACGCAGATCGGCAAAGAATGCCACACGCATTGCGCCATCTACCACCAAATGGGCGACTGTATAATGCCTCGCGAAGGCGTCTTCTGCAAAGTGCTGGAAGGCGGCACCCTTACTGAAGGCGACGAAATATCGATCGCCCAATAGACGAAATTCCGCACAATTCGAATATTTCTCCCCAAGCACATAAGCGCCTTGCAGCTACCCTAACACGAAATCAAGCCCCGCAACACGAACGCCCGCTCCAGTAAAAGCGTAGAATAAGCAAAGCAGGACGAACGCGAAGGAGCGCACATGCCGAACGAAATCATCGCCAGGGCAGCTGCAAGCGAAAGCTTCACCAACAATCCCGTGCCCGCAGAAATACTCGAAGAGTTCTCCGGCAACCTACTGGACTTCGCCTCCATCCCCTACCTCGCGAAAAACAACCTCATAGGCCTCTACCCCGCAGGAACCGACATCATGGCCGCCGTCTCCCAGGACTGGGCGGACAGCTTCGAAGCTGGTGCGATAAAGCTCTACGGTCAAGACACCGTCAGCTTCGCGCTGAGCGTTGAGCTCATGAACGGCACTCCGCTAGAAGCCAGCATTCGCCGCAACGCCCGAGATGGCAAGCCGTGGTACATGAGCTACGCACCCGACCCTTTGCGCCTTTCCATCCGCCGCGAAGAAACAAGCACCAGCACCGCCCCGGCTGCAGAAGCACCCAAAACAAGCGAATCCGCTGACTCCATTCCAGCTCCTCTGAAAGACGCCGTCTTAGCCATGGGGCATAATGCGGAATACACCAGTGGCGCTGTCCCCAGCGATATTGCAGCGCTCCTTGCCAGCTACGAAGGCAGCTTCAGCGATTTCGTCTGGATCTCTGGCCGCTGGCGCGAAACATTGCGCGAGCTAAGCGGGCTAGATATGAACGTCGAGGAATTCCTCAACCGCGAATGGGCTTTCGCACAGCAAAACGGCTGCACGCGCTTCTACGAAGACAAGGTCATCTTCCCTGTAAGCGTGCTCCGCGACGACCATACCACCCCCGTAGAGGTCTCGATCAGGCAGAACAAACGCACGAATGACCAGCCCGAAGAAGGCATGTGCCCCTGGGTCGTGACCTATGTTGAAGACTACGTAAGAACACGTCCGAATCCGAAGACCGCATTGCGCGAATGGGCCTGGCTAGGCAACATCAACGAAATGTTGGAGAGCCTTGCAGCAATGGCACTGCCCGAGCCTTGGGACTTCGTGGAATCCGCCGACGAAAAGCCGCGCTACGCCATTCTTCGCAACTACCTGAACTACACCTTCCGCCGCCTGCAAGCAGACGAAAAGGTACTCATGGACAAAACAGCAGGCATAGCCGCGTTCAACACAGGGCTGGTCGACAGCACCTATGAAGATATCTATGCGTGTTTTTCCCATTGCGATACGGGTTTGGAATGGAGGTTCGAAGCCTTCTGCAAGGCCGGAAGCCGCGGCTGGGGAAAGAAGCTCGTCAGCACATTCAATCCCCTGCCCGCACGCGCAAGCTATATTAGCCGCAAAGAAGATCTGATCTTCGATACCGATAGCCCACTCACACCCGATGTCGACCATATTCTGCTCGACAACATTGACCGACTCCCCCATGAGTTCCTGGAAGAAGAACTCGTAGGCAACGAAGAAGCAATGAAGCTCGTTGAGCAAGCCTTCGGCGAAGGATCCGCCGAAGACCATGAAGTGGCATTCGACAAGCTGAGCGACCTGGTCGAAAGCGACATAAAGATCCGCCGCCGGCTGAAGAACCGCTTAGACGATGCCATCGAACTGGCCTGCAAGCGCGCCGAATGGAACTTCCGCACCGCTGTACCCGCCTGGTACCCCACCCGCGATGTCATGTGCCTTCTGCTCCCACTGGACCTAACCGAAGACGACCGACCCGACATAGCGCTGGTAGTAGAACTTGCCGCGTCTGGCGCCTACCTTGGTCAGACCATCCTGACCATGTCCATGGCATAAACCAACGCGCGTTTGATCTGCCGCCCCGACAGCGATTGGCTGAACACCTCGCTTAAGCTCTTCGGCATCGACCACGACGAGGACGTAGACGAGCGCGACTAAGGTCAGGGTACGAACACTAAACCAGATCTTCCCCCTCCACATGCAGAACGAATTCGTTCTTGTGGTAGGTTATCAGGCCCTCCTTCTGCATGTCGGACAACGCGACCGACATTGCTGCGCGGTCTACGCACAGATAATCCGCCAACTGCTGCCTGCTATAGGAAATGGAAAACGACAGGCTGCCACTATGCAGCGCCTCGGAAGATAGGAACGACAAGAGCTTTTCCTTCGTCGTGCGCTTACTCATGTGCGTCATCTTTCCGTTCAGCCGCAGCGTTTTACTCGCGAGCGCCGACAGAAGATTTCGCACGATACGCACATGATACACGCACGCATTGGAGCACGCAGATAGAACCTTGTTCATATCCAGCATCATGACCGTACACGCATCGTCTGCCACAACGCTTACGTTCAACACGCTTCCCGGCGAAGCAGCGAAAGGCACCGCGAAGAACTCGCTCGGGGCAACCTTATCAACGATGCTCCGTCTACCCCAAATATCCTCTTGCACAACAAGCACCGATCCCCTAAGCAACAGCCCTATAGAATCTGTCGTCTGACCCGCGCGCAAGATGTAATCGCTCTTTACGTATTCAAGTTTTCGCGGATCAAGGCAATGCAGCACACCCGCGATCTCTTCCCTGGTCATTCCATCGAACAGGATGCTTCGCTCCATGATGTCAAAGTGATCCTCCAAAACACCCTCCATCCAACGCAGAAAGTCATAGCTCTCATGAATAACCTAGTGAATTGTTGCGATTATTCCCACTTCGTTTGAAAACAAACATACTTCTGGTCGCATTCTGCAGATAATGCCCTCATCAACGAAATAAAGGAGCCCCCATGATTCGAAAGATCATCCAGATAGACCAGGAAAAGTGCAACGGATGCGGCGCCTGCGTAACCGCGTGTCACGAAGGGGCCATCGCGATGGTCAATGGCAAAGCCGTACTTGTTCGCTAGGACTATTGCGACGGATTGGGCGATTGCCTTCCCGCCTGCCCCACCAAAGCCATCACCTTCGTCGTGCGCAAAGCAGCCGAATACGACGAGCAAGCTGTTCAAGCGAACCTGAAGGCAGCTGCAGCAAGCACGCCACACACCCATGTTGGCTGTCCGGGGTCGCAAGTTCGCCAGTTACGCGAAGAACTCGCTCAGACCGAGAACGCACCGCACACCCATGCCGGCTGTCCGGGGACACGCGCACATAAGCTGCACCACGAACCAACCGCGACTCAAAATGCATCGCAGCCTCGCACGAACGCGCAATCACAGCTAATGCAATGGCCTTGCCAAATACAGCTCGTACCCGTAAACGCGCCCTACTTTAACAACGCGCATCTGCTTATTGCCGCCGACTGCACCGCTTTCGCCTATGCTGGCATACACGAAGACTTCATGAAGAACTCCATCACGCTTATCGGGTGCCCAAAGCTGGATCACGCCGACTACACCGAAAAGCTCGCTCAGATCATCCGATCCAACACCATTCAAAGCGTTTCCGTCGCACGCATGGAAGTGCCGTGCTGCTCAGGCCTTCAGAATGCCGTTCAAAACGCCCTTGAAAAGAGCGGAAAGCAGATTCCGTATCGAGCCATTTGCATTTCAGTTGATGGCCGCATTTTGGAATAGGCCCTCAAACAAAACTGGGTGCATCATCAACCGTTGATGCACCCAGCGTCTACTTGTATCTAACGAGCGCTACATGTTCAGCTTCGCGAAATGCTTTGCGAATACCTTCGAACCAAGGAACCCGCCAAGAAGAGCACCGATGATAGTGGTGATCCCGCACACGATAGCCATAGGAGAATAGATGAAGTCCACGAGCGTCTGACCGTATTCCGCGCTCAATCCCACGGACATGCACATCTCAACATAAGCCTGGCTGCCCACGATAATCAGCGAAATTTGACCGAGCCAGAAGCTGAACACGAAAACAGCGAAGGCGATGCACATCTTCAGGGTGCTTCTCTTCTTCGGATCACCCAGCACCAGTTCAGCAATGAAGGCGCCCACAACTATACCCACAGGACCCGACCAGAACATGCCCATAAGAAGACCGACGATCGCCACGATCACGCCCATGATGGCAATTGCGCCGCGCTTGGGCACACGATACAGCAAATACATCCACACAATACCTGCGGGTATCGCTCCTACTGAATGAGTGAACCAGCTGGAGCTCGCGTTCATGCTAAATACAATGGAAAACACCATGAACACAAGGAACAGCAACACGCCGAACACTGCAATGAACACGAAGTCCTTAGCATTGAGCCCCTTGGAAACCGCCCGGGACTCCTCTCCAATATTTTTCGAAGCCATTTAATAACCTTCTTTCCGCATCATTTGATGCCGTCGCATATCCAAGAGCCCGAAGCGGACACTTGATATCTAGAAACCTAATTGCTCTTCGACCCACGAAAGGGTCTTCTCATTGATCGGGCGAACCTGCGCAATGCGACCATCTTCAAGAAGAGCCACATCATCGCAAACGGCACGAAGGAACTCGTAATCATGAGTGATGATGCAGATGCTCACGCCTTTTTCCTTCATCCGATTCACCTGCTGGGCCACCTTCATCATGTTGGCGTAATCAAGGCCGCTCGTAGGCTCATCGAAGATCATCGCCCCAGCGCCGAACAGCAATCCTGCGCCGATAGATAAACGCTGTCGTTCCCCACCCGACAAAGAAAGCGGATGACGGTTCTCGAGCCCACCCAAACCCAAGGTGTCCAACATGCGTTGAGCCGCTCCTTCTGGGTAAGACCGCGCCGACCGTTCAACCGATTCCTCCATTTCGCCTAACGCCGTCGTGCCGAATAGCTGATATCCAGGCTCCTGCATCACCAAATAGATCCTCCCCGCTCTCTTGCGCCACGGAACGCTTCGCCCCTCAAGCATGATCTGCCCTGCGCTTTCTTTCGAAAGCCCCGCAAAACAGCGCGCGAGCGTGGTCTTACCCGCCCCGTTCTTGCCCACCAGGGCAACCGCCCTGCCAGGGCGCAAGCTCAGTGAAAGGTCATCCAACACACCGGGAGCGCCACGGTATCCCGCGCGAACGCCCTTAGCTTCAACGCCCGCCTGTTCGCATTCGGACCTTTCAGCACCACGCGACACCTCGCCGCCTTGCGCTTCGCTGATCTTCCAAGCGCGCAGCCCGAAGGAGGATCGTTCCTCAAGCGGAATGGCAGCAAATTCGTCACTGCTCCAATCGCCCGCGATCTTCCCCTTATCCATCAACACGACGCGATCGGCCACACCATTGAGCCACCACAGTCGGTGCTCAGATACGACGATCGTCTTTCCCTGAGCCTTAAGATCGGCAAGTGCCTTCGCCAAACGCTTCATAGCTTTCACGTCAAGCGAAGCGGTCGGTTCATCCAGGACGTAAATTTCGGGATGAGTGGCATGGACCGATGCCAAAATGACCGTTTGCCTCTGACCACCCGACAACGCCTTGACCCGCCTGTCTAGAAGATGCTCGATGTTCAATGAACGAACAGCGCCATGGACCCGATTCATGATCTCTGGCTGAGCAAGGCCAAGGCTCTCGCATCCGAACGCGATCTCGGATGTCGTATCCATGTTCACGAATTGGCTGCGCGGGTTCTGGAACACGGACCCAATACAAGATGCGACCTCATCCATCCGCCAATCTCGGATATCCCTGCCCAACAGGCAGACCGTCCCCTCGGAACTACCGTCGTACACAACGGGAATAAGACCGTTCATCATCCTAGTCAAGGTGGTCTTACCGCATCCCGATCTGCCCGTCAGAACAACACACGATCCCCGATCGATCTTTAGATCGATATGCGCGATCGCAGGCGTTTGCGCGCCGCTGTACGTGAAGCTCACATCATCGAAACGGACAACTTCATCCACTGTAGTGTTCTTCAAACCCACGGGAACGCACCTACCTTAAAAGCAACAGCGCAGGCAAAGAACACGATCGCCAGGCCCGCCACCACACCATCGAAAGCACTCAGCTTAAGGGAGTAGTACGAGGAGCGCTTACGATCCGTTTCCACACCACGAACAACTACCGCGTTCCCCAGCTCATCAGCCACCGTACCCAGCCTTGCGATCACAGGCACCAGTAGGCGCTCCACCGTTCGGATAGGGTGCCTTACTACAGATGCAACACTCAGGCCGATACCGCGCGTCTTCATGGCTTCGCTTACCGCCTTGAATTCTCGACCGATCGTGGGAAAGAACCTGATAGCCACAACAAGGGCCACAATGAGCCTTGAAGGCAAACGGAGCCGCTGCAGTGCGCAGGCAAGTTCTCCCGCGCGCGTCGTAGCGATCATATTGGCCGCGAACATGAACAACGGCAACACGTGGCGATACACCAAGAACGACGCCGCAAAAGGCGAAAGCAACGAATTATCGGAAAGCATGAGCGCATACCCAATGAGTGCGAACGCCACGTAGAACCCTCCCCAGCGGCAAAGCGGCACGAAGCGCCCACAATAGATGTAGCAGACAACGGAAAGAGCCACTAAAGTAAGTTCGAGCCAGATCGAAGAGGAAAAAGCCATCTGTATATTCATTAGAACCAGCACAAAGAGAGAGACCCGAGGGTCAAGGCGCCTGACTCCTAACGAACCTTTTGTAATCGAGCTGGCTCGATCCTCCCGATGGTTCACCTTTGCCCTTGCCTGGGCTATGCGTTCCGACAATTTAGTAACTCCGATCTGAAATGATATATAATTGTTAGCTAAATCTAACTTTTGGATTCTAAGAGAGGGGGTTCTGGATCATGAAGGAAAACGAGCTATTGTCAAATCGTTCCGAATCATCGGTGAATCTCTCCGAAAACACCCTCATTCCCTCCGCTTCATCCCGAGCGCTTGAAGAATTGTTCGAAACCCAGATAAGAGGCATACCCGCCGTCAGAGCAGAAAAAGCACATGAACTTGGATTCGCACGACGCTCAGAAATGCGCAACATAGGTGAGACCTGGTTCATCAACCCGCGCTACGGAACTGGATCTTACTGGTATTACATACTTGAGGAAGGCGCGGCGATCGCCTCAATGAAAATGACGCTCTTCAACGACGTGTTCATACCCTCCACTACAATGAACTTCATTTGCTTCGGGCTATACGCAAAGAACATGTTCGCCTATTACACTTCAGCAAAAGCAATGCGCAACGAAGGATTGCTGGGCTACAGCCTAAGGTTCAGGCCGCCCGGAATAAGAATCAAGGCCTTCGATCCCCTTGCTTCAACATCCTTGACCTTCACCCCGAAAGCCGTTTCGATCTATGCGCGCGAACTTGGATGTTGCCCACTAGACATAAATCGTGCAGTAAGCCTTCTGAAAGGAAGAAGGAACATAATCGGCCTACCTGCCGCCCTGAGGACAATAGCAGCCGCAAGGCCCGGATCAAAATATGCGGAAAGATATTATCGATCCAAAGTCACAGAAGCCCTGGTGCTTTTACTTGATGGTCTCGAAAGAAACGACCACAGCAACACCCCCAGCGAAGTCGACGAACATGCCGTGCACATTGGGCGCTCTTATATCGAAGAGAACCTAGCCGCCGATCTTTCAACGAAGAAGCTCGCCGACGTACTTCACGTAAGTGAAGGAAAGCTCATCAATGCTTTTAAAACGATAGAGGGAACCACCCCTCAGGCCTACGTTCGAAAACGCAGGGTGTCCTACGCGCAAGCGCTACTGATCGACAGCGTGGATACCAGCATTCGCGAAATTGCCCACCGCACGGGATACAAGAACCAAGGATCGTTCACTGACGCATTCAAACAAGAAGCAGGATGCACGCCTTCCGAATACAGAACGCAACATGCCGGCCGCACGAAAGCCCTAGAACGATAACCTCGGCGCCTTTCGAGTCCTTCGCGCTTCTCGCACCGTTCGTGGCCTCCCCTTCATCCCCTTCGCACCGTTCGCGCCCCTCGCGGCTTCCCTTTTTCCCCTTCGCGCCATTCGTCCTTCGCGCCCCTCGTGGCTTTACATCCCTCGCGCCCCTCACTTCGGCACGATCACCTTGCGCCCCTTATGATCAAGCACATCGGCATCCATGCCATAGACCTCGAAAATGGTCCGCGCATCCACGATCTCAGGGCCCCCATGCGCGTACACTCTGCCTTCCTTCATGAAAACGAACGTATCGCAATAGCGAACCGAAAGGTTCAGATCATGCATGACGGCAACGGCTGCGATGCGATCCGCGTCCACCACTTCCCTAACGTTGCGCATTACTTCCAGCTGATTGGCCGGATCAAGGTTGTTCGTCGGCTCATCCAACAACAGCACATCGGTCTGCTGAGCTAGCGCCCTTGCAAGAACGACCTTCTGGTATTCGCCACCCGAAAGCTCATCAACATAGCGCAGAGCCAACCCGGCCAGCTTCAAACGCTCGAGCACGTTCTGAACGATAGCAAGATCGTGTTCGGTCGGCGCCATATTGATATAGGGCTTGCGCCCAAGCAAGACAGAATCGAACACCGTCAGCTGTCCGGCATGACTATGCTGGGCGACCAGCGCTATTTCGCGAGCCAGTTCGTTTCGCTTCAACTCATAGATATTGCGCCTTTCAGCGCCTTCTTCTTCACCGCCCACAACGACCACGCCGCTTTTTGGCTTCAGGATCCGGTTCAGGCAATACAGGAACGTCGATTTACCAACGCCATTGTTCCCCAAAATGGCCATGAATTCGCCAGCTCTGACGCATGCGCTCACCTCTTGCAAAATAGCGCGGTCCTCCTTATAGCGAAACTCGATATCATGCGCCTCGATCATCGCCTCGACACCCCTTTGAACAGCAGGTAGAGGAACAAAGGCGCGCCAAGGAACGAAGTGATAGCGCCAATAGGCAGAATGACCGGCGCAATGACCGTGCGGGCGAACAAATCCCCCAACAGCAACAAGATAGCGCCCATAAGGGCGGACGTGGGCAGCAGGTAGCGATAGTCACTTCCCACGAACCGTCTCATGATATGCGGCGCAATCAGGCCGATGAAGTTCACAATGCCCACGAACGAAACAACGGTCGATGTCACGAGCGATCCGACGATCATGCTGGCCAGACGAACGCGATTAGCATTGACGCCCAGACCCATGGCCGAAGTCTCGCCGCTTTCCATGGCATTGTAGTTCCACCTATTAAGCAGGAAGAACACCAAAGCCACTGCTGTGAACACAGCGATGATCCCTACTTCTCGATACGACGTACGACCCAGATCGCCGAACGTCCAGAACACGACGGCCGCTACCTGCACGTCGCTCGCGAAGTACTGGATAAGAGTGGTGCCTCCCGAGAACAATGCCGAAAGAGCAACACCGCACAATATCATTCCCTCAGGCGTGATCTGCCGAAAACGCGAGAGCCCCAATATCACCGCAGTAGAGAGCATTGATCCGGCGAAGGCCATACCGCTTACCAGATAGGGATTAGAAATGTTAACCGCATCGGCCACGTTGCTTGAAACAGTCGATCCGGCGCCGAACAAGATAATGGCGACCGACGCACCGAACGCTGCACCCTGCGAAACGCCCAACGTCGACGGAGCGCCAAGGGGGTTGCGCAGCACGCTCTGGAACGCGCATCCCGCAACGGCCAGCCCGATCCCGCCCAGAAGAGCCGTAAGAATGCGGGGCATCCGCAGCTTCCATACGATGTTCTGGACCTGAGGGTCCCCCTGACCAAGAAGGGCGGCCACCGCTGTATCCAACGACACGCCCGACGACCCCGAGCATATGGCAATGAGCGCAATGATCGCTACAGCCAGCACTTCTATCGCAAGCACAAGGTTCTTGTGGCGAATATAGCCTTTGTACTCGTTCCACCGAGGCGAGGCATCACTCGAATGCCTCGCCAGTTCCGTATCGACTTCGCCCATATGGCCCTACGCCCCGATGGTCAGCTTATTGAAGCCAAGACCTGCATCTTTGAGGGTCTGCAGGTATGAAGCTCCTAGCAGGGTCTGAAAGATCTTATCCGCCTGCTCATCCATATCCACATCGGTGAACTGATCGGGATAGATCACCTTACCTGCGTAATAGGCATCGGCTACGGCCAATTCAAGATTCGTCCCGTTATAGTTATACGAAGGCTGTGAATAGACGTTCCCATTCTGAACGGCCTTCAGGTTGTTATAGAAGTCAGGATTGAACTCATAACCCTGATTTACCAACTGCATGTTCTGCGGGTTGAGGAAAATGTAGTCAGGGTTCCACGCCGCGACCTTCTCCAGATCGATGATCATAGCGCCAGCCTGTTCGGTCTCGTCCACCACGTTCTTAGCGTTCACCGCAACGAAGGGCATGTATTTCGCATAAGTTCCCTCGAAGCCATGAGGTCCCTTAAAGCTAACCGCACCGGAATAGCAAGTGGGCTTCGAACTATCGGGGATATCCTTGGTTCGGTCATTCAGATCCTTCTGCCATTCCTTCATGGCCGAAACCACTTTGTCGGTATGGTCTTTGGTTCCGAACACTTCGCCGAGCATCGAAAGGGACTGGTAGGTGTCCTCGCCGAACACATCGTTTTGCGAAATGACGATAACGGGCACACCGGTCTTTTCCTGCAATTCATCATTCGTGCCGGCATCGGTCTCCGTAGAGACGATCACATCAGGCGAAAGCTTGGCGATCTCCTCTTCATACGCGATGTTCTTCGACCCGCCCGCACTCGTACTGGGCAGCTTACTGAACGCTTCCTTGTTCGCGTATTGATACGGCATACCCACGGCATCCTTCTTGTCCATGTCGGATACGCCCACCAGTTTGTCCGCCGCGCCAGCGTAAACCACCATTCGCGTGGCATAACCATCGATCGCGGCGCTCTTCACCGTTTCAGGAAGTTCTACCGTGCGCCCGATGGCGTCGGTCACCGTGCGCGTAGATGATGCATTTGACGGCACACTGACCGAACAACCTGCCAGCGCGATCGCCAAGCAGGAAAGCATAGTGATCGCCGCAACGACTGCAGTGATCTGTAGCGCCTTCGTTCTTTCAAAGATGCTCTTTCTCATTTGAACCATCCCCTGTCGTAATCATTGAAACAATCTAGGCAGACCAGTTTTTCGTTCTGCATGCGTGCCCGATGCTCGGGAACCATTTCGCCGCATTCCGCGCAGGTGACCGACGCAAATAGGCGCGCCTGTTCCGGCACATCGAAACCAGGGTCAGAGAACGCGAATACCTCATCAAGCGGCATGGTAAGCAGCGCATGCTGCCACTCTTCCCGCGATGCACCCGCATCGTTTTGCGCTTTCAAGTAGACGCGAACGGACTTTCCGCTTCCTCGCTCGAAGAACGAGAACGCCATCTTGCCTGTTGGCTTGAAGATCAGGTTGCCCTTCCCCGCAGTGCAGCTGAGCAGCACTTGCACAGCATCTACGCCACATGCATCGTTTTCGGTGACGCAAACCACTTCTTCGTCGCCGGAACGCCCGATTCCCAGTTCGCGCTCCGCAGCCTCCACGGCACGAAAACCTATCGCTAAACCGGGGCACTTATGTCCATGAAACGCTGCGACCTGCTCCCATCTTTCCGTATCCATACTTTCCGCTCCTAACATTGGTGTTACGTTTTATTGATTCGTAATATGAGTTATGCAACATCGTATCACGTTTTAAGATTTTGTAACACTGCATTTTACGGAAGGCGATTTGGATGGAAAGCCTCAAAGGATTATTGCGTCCGGAAGCCAAAAACATGCTGTCACCCTACGCGCGCAAAGAGGTCTTCGCCATCACGAGGTATTTTGCAAATTCAGTCCCCTGTGCGCCTCTAGCGAAGAATCATTAGGTGGCCAAAGGAGGAAAACAAAACAGCTCGAAAAGACTGTCGCCCCTTCAGATCAGTGATTAACAAACCTGTTCCTCGGGTAATTCATGCGATACGACAATGACCTACAAATATAGGAACTGCCCAAGGGGACAAACCACACGGACTAATCATCCCTAACTCCCATATAAATAGCCGAAAAGAGACAAGCCAGACAATAGCGCCGCAGACACCATTCCTAAAACTGTTACACCAGCAACAAAACAGTGCCGAAAAAAAGTAAAATAAACTCCGCTTTAGGCTCTCTGTTCCTTCGGTCACTCCCGCAAGAGACACCCCTCGAAACAAAAAGCAGCAATCAATGAACTCCACCATAGCTGAAAGCAGAAAAATGCCAGTATTTGACACAGATAAACCAATCACAACACAAGAAGAAGACCGCTTGGGACGAAGCCAATTCGCCAACACAGTTGCCCAGATATTGTTGGAACAAAACGCTACAGAATCTCACGTAATTGGCCTTTATGGCAAATGGGGATCAGGGAAAACATCAACTATCAATCTGATAAAAGAACAAATTGAACCACTCGCACCGACCAGCGATCATGATCCAATAGTTTTATCGTTCAGCAGTTGGGGATCCACTTCCGTGTCGGATGTTTTCGCAATGTTCATAGATTCATTAAACAAAGAAGTAAGTAAGTCATCTAAAACTAAAACAGCATTTAAAAAGCTACTGGAAAACCTTCTGGAATACAGCGCATGTGTATCCGGGATTTGCCCTCCCGCCGAAAGCGCTATTGGAAAAATGCTAAACCTAATCAAGAAAAGAAAAGAGAGAACTTTACCCGAACTAAAAAGCCAAATCGCTAAAACACTTAAGGGGCAAAAAAAGAGACTTATTGTGGTGATAGACGATATAGATCGGCTATCAAATGAGCAGATAAGGCATGTATTTCAATTCGTTAACGTAATTGCGGATTTCCCAAACGTCACCTACCTCCTTCCTTTCGACCATGGGATTGTCGCTACAGCATTATCCGACATACAGGGTATAAATGGCTCAGCATATTTAAGCAAGATTATTCAAATACCGCTTTACTTGCCTGACCCATCACCAAACTCATTGCTTGCTCTCCTGAATAGTGAGATTGGCTCATTGCTGGACGAAGCTAGAGAAGATTATAGTGAGTCTAGAATGTTCGAAATCATCGAAAAGTACATTACCCCTTACATGAAAACACCCAGAGATGTCAGGAGGCTTCAAAACGTCTTTCTGTTTCAAATGAGACTTTTTTCCGAAAACCTCAATTGCCTTGATCTATTTGCGCTTTCATCTTTAATGGCTTTTGACCCCGCTCTCTACCAATGGATCAGAGAGAACAAAAGTTTGGTCTTAGGCGAAATCTATACTTCAAAACAAGCGAAGCATAAAGAGCACTTACGTGTTTCATTTGAATCAATTGGACTTATCGGAAGCCGCACTAATGACGCAATAGAAACATTAAGCGTTTTATTTCCCTCAATAAACAACGGAAAATACCTTAACAATAAATCTTATTGGCGTGATCGAAGAGTGTGCCATAAGGAGATATTTGATGGTTACTTTGCGGGACGTTTAAAAGATGATTGGCTATCAACAAGAAATGTTGCCAATGCCGTCTATTTAAAAGACTTTACTGGTTTACGAAAACTCGCTAACAAAAGCATAGAGGAAAAGAACTTCCTCTTCTTTCTCGAAGAAATCAGATGTCGGCTTGATGCATACAGCACACAGGAGTTGTACTTACTGGGGAAGATGCTTTTCTACTGTTGGGGGAAGTCCGCAGAAGAGTCACAGGGTCTGTTTTTCCCATTAGACCAGATGACAAAATCGAGTACATTATTAAGATAATTTTTGAAAGAATCGGCTCGGATGAAGCAGCTGTCATGATACAAGAGGAAGTGCCCGCTTTAAACGCTTCTGGCCTAGCAGCCTTTGCCGTATTTCTAAACAGTGAAGAATCAGCTCATGGGCAACTATTAGCAGATTCACCGAATGAGGCAAAACAGCATTTGAGTAAAACGGGTCTCAAAAAGACCGAAGAGTTATTCCTAAATCGTCTTTCTGAATTAAAAACGAAAGCAGGTTTTCTGCAACACGATCATTTATATTTGATGATGTATCTGTGGGCTCATCTCGACGAGAATGACTATCGGGTTTTTTGGAACAACTTGATTCAAGATGATCCTTTGAATACTTGCTATCTGATCAATTCTTGTGCAGGAAAATGGACTTCAGGGGAAGCCTATGGCTGGGATTTCAACGAAAACACAATGGAAAAAGTGATGCCGAAAGAGAAAATCATTCAGGTTGTTAGATTATTAAAAAGCAACGGGATACCGAATACTATTCCGGACTCGATACTTGAAAAGGTTATATTACTTTATTCCAGTAGCCATAAAGACCCCGGTGATACCTATAGGATTACTGCACAAGAATGCAGAACGCATTTCAATGAATGGAGAAAAAAGCAATAGTCTTCAATATCTAGGACACTTTTTCTTGTTCATTTATTCTGCAATTAGCCAAAGGATTTTGCTTTTCTATAACTCACCATACTTCCGTTCGCATTGCAGTGATGTGTTCTAAAGTGTGATGGTTGAAGAAAGAAAACGCATTCTAAGGATTGCAGCTACCCTCAAAAAACTGAAGATCAGTCAGAAACCAATATACCACCCAACCCACAATTGTTTTTCTTTCCAAATATGCCACCAAACGCCCTTCATCCCACACCTATAAACTAGGCGTATCTGCGTTCGATCGAATAGTACTCACGCATATGAATATCCAGACGAGCATCATTAGGCTTGAGCTTTGGATCTCTTGGAGTACTGATTTTTTGACCATCGAACTGGGCATAAAAAGAATTTTAGAGACGCTTACTAGTAACTACAGTGTTCGTTTCTGGCGTCACCGTCAGCAGATGCGAATCATAAAGCAAATGAAAGTCACTTCGCAAAAGAACCCCATTTGTAACCACTTGGGAATGTCTGCCTCGATAAGGATCGATGTGCGCAGCCTGAAGGACTGCTGGGACATCAACGCCCGTCACAGCACAACGACCGTCATACGCTTCCAGCAACGCTTTACGGAACGCATCCTGCTTTTCCCTAACCACGCGCTCAGCTACTTGCTTTTTTCTTTCGTCACCATCGTCAGCGCACCTAAACAGCTCTTGCTCTTCCGAAGTCAATTGGTCAAACGGAACTATTGAACAAAAATCAACATCGTTCTTTTCCGCCGAAACCGGACCATGCAAAGTGAACATATCAGTCAGGGGATCATATCGCTCAACATAAGCAAGCCCATAGTTGATATAACCGATCTTCGGATAGCGCACATACACTGCAACAGGCACGCCGTCACGAAGGTTATTTAGCATATCTTCGTTGTAGCTTTGTGAAGTACGAGAATCCTTGCCCATGCGATGCGCACAATAGTCAAAAGTCCACGTCCCATCCTCTCTTCTAACTACATCCATATCCGGATAAGGAGAGTCTGGATTAGCCGAAGAGCCCTCGGAATGGATCGACAAAACGTAGCGTTCTTTACCTGCACCCTTAGAAGGCAGTTCTGAATATGAAGGCGTATGGATTCCCGACTGCCTCGCAAGCTTAATCGGAACGTCCAAATGCGGAGCATGCTTCCCCATAGGAAGGCAGCTAAAAGTTTCTCCCTCATGAGCAAGAAACCACTCATATCCATGTAAATACTCAGGGGGAACGAGCTGTTTTACTCGATCAAAAGAAAGGAAATTGATTCCGCATTCGATTATCTGGTTATTCATCTGCGCCTCGCTTTGCTACAACTTCAGCTTAAAGGCAAGATCAACCCCATGTCTAGATCCTCGAGTAAATCGCACTATTTGAAATGAAGCATAACGAACCCGCACCTAGGAAGGTTTTCGTTGAGTTCGCGCAGACGATACCACCCCATCACACCACGAACACTCAGCAATCATCCAGAAGGAACCGCAGGTAGTCTTTATATTCCTTCACCAGGCTTTCCGGTGCGGCGATCCTTACCGCCCTACCCATGCTCGCCACCCAACCAAAGAACTGGTCAGATTTACAGACCCTCACCTGTGCTCGCGCCTCGGAGCCGTCATTAGGCAAGAACGTAGCGGCTTTACCGAATCGATCAACGACGATCCCCACTTTACCCGGGTCTATAGCAAGCGTAACCAAGGCCTCTTCACCCTTGAAGCGACCGAACATAACGGCCTTGCTCTCGTCGTAAGCATAATGGGTTATTTGATCATTGCACGTCGCATGCTCTTCCGGCAGCACGCGCACCTTCACCATGCGATCAAGACGATACTCTGTCATATCGCCATGCTGCTCATCCCAAGCGCTCATGTAGTAGAAACCATCTTCGTACGCAATGCCGACTGGCGTGACCACGTGCTTTTTGCCCTGGCGTGTTTCGTACGGCTTCCCATCAATGCCGATCTTGCGATATGCGAATTCCAACTTGCATCGCATGCGGATCGCATCATGCACTACGTCGACGACGCTGAAAACACTTTCGCTCTTCGCTTTAATACGCCCAGCAACATGTATGCGCCGATCCAGCATAACCTGCTCGCGGTTATTGGCAAGCTGCTTGATGTTCGTAATCAAAAGCTTCGCCTGATGATCCGTTATCGCCTTGCACGATTGAATGGCATCGATCATCAGCATGAGCTCACCCAATGAAAAATCGCGACGATCTATGCCGTATTCAACTGGGCTGCGCTGATAAGTTCTCACGTCAATATCGAACTCACGCAATGTTTTGATGTCATCGTAGATGCTCTTTCGCTCAGCAGTGATCCCATATTCAGCCAACCGCTCTATGATCTGCGCCATGGAGAGACCTTGCTCGGCATCAGTTTCTTCCTGGAGGATCTTCAAAACATACAGGATCTTGATCTTAGATTTGCTGTTGTGTGCCATTCAGCAACGCCCCCTCAATACCCAAGCAGGATTCACAAGGAACGCGAACCAGCATCCCTCGCAACACAATATCGATGCTATCAGGTTTTCCTGTCCTATAAAAGGGACAGTCAAAACAACACATTCCCCTACAATCAAAGCAAAGAACCCCAGATGAAAGGAACACACCATGGAATCGCTCACACGTCACTTGATCGACTTCCACATTGCCGGCATGCGCTTTTGGGATGGCGCCACTGTCCTTTCCGACCTAAAACCCGGATGCCAGCTAACGCTGAAGGCGGAACCTGCTAATCCTCATGACTCTTATGCGGTAGCCATCTACTACCAGAACGCCAAAATCGGATACGTTCCCTCCGACATGAATACCCTGCCCGCGCAATTCCTCAACTTCGGCCACTCCGATGTTTTCGAATGTCGCGTTCTGAAGGTCGACCCCACTGCCGAACCATGGGAGCAGATCCGTGTTGGCATTTACGTTACCGACAAAACACCCCACAGTATTTAACTGAGCTTGCAGGGAATCCCATCCTTGCAAGCTCCACACTGTAATAGCAGCACGAATCTCATAGCAGTCCGATTCGCCCTCAACTTCCCTGACGCATCGCACGCAACACGACAAGGGCATCCCTCTCGTTCGCAAGCGCCCGCTCTCAACCTCCTTGACGCACAGCACTGAACACAACCGGATTGATGTTCATTCGCGCCTTCCTAGACTTTTCTATAAGGAGAAGTTCACACGGAAGGGGATCCTCATGAATCCGATGATCATGTTCGCAACCGCAGCAATAACGTGCGCGCTTATCTTTTACACCCTTGGGGTGTTCGGCGAACGTCGCGCGCATTTACTCAAACCTCGCCATGTCGCACTGTTCTGGATAGGGCTCGCCTGCGATACCACTGGCACGCTTACCATGAGCGCCATCGCGAACTCCGCCGCTGCAACATCAACCGGCATGGGCTTCCATGCAGCAACCGGCCTCATGGCCATCATCCTCATGCTTATACATGCCCTCTGGGCCACCTTCACCGCATTACGCGGTGGCGAACGCGCTATGCGCATATTCAGCCGATTCAGCATCGCAGTATGGCTTATATGGCTCGTGCCCTATATTTGCGGAATGCTCGTCGGCATCCCCGCCATCTCTCTCGATGCCGGACTCGCGGTTATGATCGCCATTTGCGTCACCTTGTCGATTGGCATTATCATCTGCTTACGCACCAACATCCGCAAACGCGCTCTTCGCAAGGAAAACGCTCATGTCTAAGCCTATTTCAGCAGATTGCATAATCGCAGCAGCGCGACGGATCGCAGGCAAATACGGTCTTGCCTCCATTAGTATTCGAGGCGTAGCCAGAGAATGCGGCATCTCGGTCGGGTCCCTCTACAACTACTTCCCGTCCTGCGACGAACTCGTAGTAGCAACAGTCAACGACCTGATCGGATCGATGTTCTACGAAGACTTCTGTCATCCCGATCCAGCCGAAAACTACCTTGTCTATTGCGAACGCCTATTCAATAGCCTACGCTCGCGCATGATATCCCCCGAATCGAACCTAGTAGAACAGTTCCAAGAGCTCTCTCCGGGTGCACGCATCGCAGGAATGCGCCGAATGAATGCCGTGTTGTCCCATATTGAGACCGGGCTCGAAAGCGTGCTTCTGGCGGATTCGCATGCGAACAAAAGCGTGCTCGTGGGAGCACTTTCCCCTCGCAATATAGCGAAGCTCACCGTGTCATGCATGATGGACTCACTTCGCACGAACAAGGACTGCACCACGTTCTTCGCCATGCTCGCCAATGTGCTCTATGAGGAGTAAGCACATTGGCGCATTGTGAACTGTTTACATGAACAAAGCGGCAAGGCACCCTGCAAGAATGAAAGCTATAACGCTTTTGGCAAAATAGGCGAGAATCCCGGTTCTTTGGCCTTCCCTCTTATCGGAGTCGTAATCGTTGTAGACCCTCGAACCAACATCGTGTCTAAGAATTCTACCGATGACTCGCACAAAGCAGTAGAAAGAATAAATAAAGAGAAGTATCGACACGAACAACATCGTGGTGATTTTCCTTTCCTGATTATTTTAACTTCGTGGCATTGCCCTGATGCATTATAACTTGATTGCCTGACTGCTTGTCGGTTTCTTACTGTTGTAAAACAGGTTCTATGCAGCAACCACAACAAAGATAAAATACAGAAGAGCAAGCGAGAAGGGAAAAGAGCATGTTTCTTTTTAATAGAAAGTCGAAGAAGAATGCCGCAGCCAACAGCGTATCAAACGAACGCCAACAGGCCCGCAAGCGAATGGTGAAGCAAACCATGGAAGACCATCGACAGGAACGCGATCGGGCATACAACGACATGGCGGATATGTACTTGGAACGAGGCAACATCGCCGCGTACTTCAATCGGCATCGCTACGATGTCGAAGGCTATGAAATGACCATCCGCCAGAAGGATGGCGACCGCGGCAGTGTTGAGCTCGCTCGTCCATTTGAAGTTACCGCAAAAACCATTGGGAAGATCCAGGAATCCTCGGACGTCTTTCTTGAAGGCCATGCCTATACGCAAAATGGCGTAATCGGCGATATCTACGATTCCGCTCATCCAGCAGAGATCCTACGTCAGAACCTAGGCGAGCAGGACATTTTAAGAACCTGCGATTTAGACAAATACGAACAGGAAAGACTGAACTCAAAACCAAGCATCGGGCCGAAGACACGCGTCATCGCCGTTGACGATCCGATGGATATTCCCATTCGTTAATCAGACACTAGTCAAAACCGATATGACCATCTATTTCACAAGCGACTTACACCTTGGTCATGCCAACGTGATTCCTTCCGTCAATCGCCCCTTCGGTTCTGTTGACGAAATGAACCATACGCTGATCGAGAACATCAATTCCACGGTCAAAAAAGATGACGAACTCTGGATTCTGGGAGATTTCAGCTTCAAGATTCCGCGCGAAGAAGCGATCGCTCTCCGTAATCAGATCTGCTGCCCCAACGTTCATCTCGTCTATGGCAATCATGACAAAAATTACGATGGCCTTGGGGTCTTCAGTTCCACGCAAGACTACAAACAACTCCGAACCGAACATGGCAAGGTAATTCTGTTCCACTACCCTATTGCCGACTGGAACAGTAAGCATCACGGCTCAGTGCATCTACATGGCCACATCCATAGCACGGGAGAATACAACAAGGCTGCACTCACACACCCTGATTTTGATTCCTCACCTTTCTGGCACCATAAAGAAGGAAAGGATTTTAGAATGCGACGATGGGACGTGGGCGTAGACGCGAACGGCTTCAGGCCCGTGAGCCTTGATGAAATCTGGGCGCACTTCGGGATCGTCTAGTCTGCATTTTTGCGCGAACGATGCACGTCACGCACGGTTTTATACGCCTGGATAAGCAACGTTGGAGCGAATGCCAAACCAATGATGCATCCAACCTGGGCAAGCGTGATCGTTTCCACTAAGAACAGCGGATGCAGAACCGGGATGAACAGCACCGCTGCAAGCAGCAGAACACCCGCGGCCCAGGCAAGCAGAACATAACGGTTGGAAAGCAGGCCAAGCGTTGCCAGGGCGTGTTCGCCGCGGCAGTTGAACCCGTGGAACAGGCGCGCCAGTGAAAGCGTAACGAACGCCATGGTCATCGCCACGCCAACGCTGCCCTCCAGCCCAATGAAGAACGCCGTCATAGTGGCCGTCGCAATAAGCAGGCCCTGAGCGCATACGCGGCGGAACAGCCTTCCGTTCAGGATAGGCTCGTTGGGGTTGCGCGGCTTTTGCACCAACAAGTCATCTCGTGCCGGCTCCATGCCAATGGCAATGGCGGGCAGGCTGTCTGTCAGCAAGTTGATGAACAGCAGATGAACGGCGGCAAAAGGCGCGGGTAGGCCCGCCAAAGAAGCGAATAAAACGCTGAAAATGCCCGCCGCGTTACCGGAAAGCAAGAACAAAATGGTGTTGCGGATATTGGTGTAAACCGCGCGCCCATTCACCACAGCACGCACGATGGTGGCGAAGTTGTCGTCCGCCAAAATCATAGAAGCGGCATCCTTGGAAACTTCGGTACCCGTAATGCCCATGGCCACGCCGATATCCGCCTTCTTCAGAGCAGGCGCATCATTCACGCCGTCGCCCGTCATGGAAACAATGCAGCCGCGGCGCTGCCACGCTTCAACGATGCGGATCTTGTGCTCCGGAGAAACACGTGCGTACACCGCCACGCGCCCAAGCACTTCGTCCAGCTCTTCGTTAGAAAGCCCGTCGAGCTCGCGCCCCTCAAGGGCCATATCGCCCTCACCCATGATGCCAATGCGCTCCGCAATAGCCGAAGCCGTTACCTTGTGGTCCCCCGTTATCATGATGGTGCGAATACCGCCCGTGCGCGCATCCGCCACCGCCTGGGCAGATTCCTCACGCGGCGGATCCATCATGGCCATAAGCCCTACGAACACCAGGTCGTTTTCGTGTTCAAATTCCAAGGAATCACACGTTTCCAAGTTGCGCCCAGCGAAAGCCAACACGCGAAGCCCCTGCGAAGACAGATGGTCGTTCACTTCTTGGATGCGGTGCTTCATGCCTTCGGTTACTGGCACCACGCCCTGCGGCGTAAGCACGAACCCCGTGCGCCGCAGAACAACGTCAGGCGCGCCCTTCGTGAACACCGTGGGATGGCCGTGCATATCATGAAGCGTGCTCATGAGTTTGCGATCAGAATCAAAGGCCAGCTCTGCAAGGCGCGGATGACGGGCGCGATACACGTTCTCATCTGCGCCCAACGCATCACCCACCGCAATAAGGGCCACCTCCGTAGGATCGCCCACGGCGGTACCCTCCTCTTCATTCGTTGTGGCATCACTTGCCAGAATGCCAATGCGCACCAACATACGCTGGCGGAAATCGGCCAGGTCAATGTCTTCGAAATCAATGAGCGATCCGTAGGTATAAAGCTTTTCGACCGTCATCTTGTTCTGCGTGAGCGTGCCCGTTTTATCAGAGCAGATAACTGCCACGCAGCCCAGCGTTTCCACGGCCTTCAGGTCTTTGATAATGGCATTTTGCTTCGACATCTTTTGCGTGCCGATAGCCAGCACAATGGTAACGATGGAAGCCAATGCTTCAGGAATTGCCGCCACCGCAAGAGCCACGGCGAACATGAGCGAATCAAGCACGCCCATACCGCTGCGGAACAGCGAAAGTAAAAACACGATCACGCAAATAACCATGATAACCAAGGCCAACTTTGCGCTGAAGCTATCCAAGCTTGCCTGAAGTGGCGTTTTGCGCTGGCTCGTTGCGTTCATGAGCGAAGCGATCTTGCCCATTTCAGTGTTCATGCCCGTGCCCACAACCACAGCCGTACCGCGGCCATACGTAACCAACGAGCCTGAAAACGCCATGTTCACCTGATCGCCCAAAGCAACATCTTCATCGGGAAGCTCATCGGAGCGCTTTTCCACCGGTTCGCTTTCGCCCGTGAGCGCGCTTTCATTCACCTTGAGCGAAGCGCTTTGCGTTATGCGCGCATCGGCCGTAACCATGTCACCCGCTTCAAGCAGCAAGATATCACCCGGCACCAGGCTTGCGGCAGGCACTTCTTGGCGCACGCCGCCGCGCATGACCTTGGCAACGGGCGCACTCATGGCCTTCAGGCTTTCCAGTGATTTTTCTGCCTTTACGGTTTGCACCGTGCCTAAAACCGCATTGAGCACAATAACGGCGAAGATCACGATGGTGCTTTCGACGCTGCCCGAAACAAGGGAAATCACAGCAGCAACAATAAGGATGATCACCAGAAGGTCTTTGAACTGCTCCAGAAAAATGCGCAGCGTGCTTTTCTTGCCCGTTTCCTCTAGTTGATTCAAGCCGTACGTAGCCTGCCGACGTTGCACCTCTTCGGGCGCAAGACCATCGGAACTAACCCCTTGATCGGTCATTACCTGGTTGGCAGATCGCGCAAAATACGCCTTTTCATGCTGCTTGGCATCCATGGCTCCCCCCTCTGCTTTTGTTAATTGAAACATACAAAAGCCCAGGTAATGAAAGGGAACTGTGATATTGCCCACATTAAGGAAAAATGACGCGAACCACTGCCGAACAATAGCCCCAACCATAATAGTCCCAACCAAAAAACGCTCCCTGCAACTGCGAACTGCGCTTCCAAAACCCGGTCTCCAATTTCGAAGTCCATGTTCTGGAACACAGCTCACTACAAGGAGCGTTCCTTTAATTGTTAATACGAACCGAAGGTTCGAGCGGCTCTAAGCTAGGTAGCCCAAAACAGTTTCGGTTTCCACGACGCGTGAATCATAGCAGCGCGTAAAGTATTCCAGGCCCTGTTCTTGCGTGCCAATAAGGAAGGTGCCGCATGCATCGGCCGGAACAATGGTCTTGAAACCGCGATTGTATGCACCCGCGAGCGTTTGCAGTACACAGATGTTAGTGTCGCAGCCGAAGGCAATAAGCGTTGAAATACCCAGTTCGCGCAGGGTAAGACCCAGATCGGTCTGGAAGAAGCCATTGTAGCGACGCTTAGGAATAATGAAGTCCTTTTCGCTTACCTCGAATGCAGCCAGGGGTTTTGCCGCTTCAGAACCACGAATGCCATGTTCGCCCCATAATTCAAGCTCAAAATCCAACCCAGAAATATGAGCATCGTTTACAAAGATGACAGGCAGACCCTTCGCGCGAGCAGCCTTTACGATACGCACAGCATTTTCAGCCATGTCCTCAAGCCCAGGCACAGTGCCTTCCTCGCCACCCAGAACATCAATAACAAGAATCGCAGTATGGTCCAAGTCAACTTCATTACTTTGCTGCCATGCGGTTTTCTGAGCTTCAGGCAAGTACGCCATGAGATCCCCCTTCATCGTAGATAGCGCGCACAACGAAAAAGCACACGCCAATTCATTTTGATTATTCTAACCACTTCTTGAGCACCGTGTAAAAGAAAAGCCAAGGGTCAGAGCGTTCGTCTGGAACATGATTTCCAAACACCGCTCTTTCCTTGGCCTTATCCTTGACATCATCGCGCACCAAGCACTGCGCGATCGAACGGGGAGCTTTTTCACCTACGCCGATCAAGCAGTCTGGAAGCTACGAAGCAACACGGCTCGATGACGGAGCGCTTTTGCGCTGCGGCGTGACACGCACCTTAAAGAGGCCATGCTGGTTGCAATAAGCGTACAGCATGCCCGTACCGCATATTGGGAAGCGAACGCTTACGTCCTGCTCGGGATACAGCTTCACCAGTGTTGCACGATCAGAAGTAACGTAAGCGAGAAAACTGATGTAATGGTTTTTCGTCATGACATGATCCATGGTTACATAGTAGTCGTGTTCGACCTTTTCGATGGTTAATGCGTGCGCATCGTCAAATTCCTCGGCTTCTTGAGGCAACATTGGCTCTCCACAGCAAGTAAAGCTCCCTGCCCCCATGGCATGCACTACGTTTCCGCATAATGGACACACATAGAAGACCGAGCGCATCATGTTGGCGCTACGATTCGCATTTACCACGCATTCGCCAGCGAGCAACTCAGCTACAGAAACACCCAACGCTTTCGCCAGAGGCTCCAAAAGAGCAATATCGGGTACCCCACGACCGGTTTCCCATTTGGAAACAGCCTTACTAGTCACATTCAGTGTGCTAGCAAGCTGCTCCTGGGTAAAGCGTTTTGCCGTACGCAAAGAACGAATGGTTTCCGCTGTTACATAGTTCGTCAAAAAGCCTCCTTTGGCAGAGTGTCATTACAACACGCAAGTCATACGAAACAAACGGCCTAGACTTCAGAAGTAGAGCCGTTCTTTGCTTTATGCTAAGCGGCTATTGCATCCACGACAACCTACGCTACGTAGAGCGTCCGACTACCGCAGCGTATGCCTGCCACCAGCGTTTGCCTATCGCCAGCACGCACCTACCACCAGCGCCCAACTACCGCCCGACCCCCTCTGTGTAAAACAAAAACCAAAGAGCGACTTATGCAAACAGCAATCGCGGCTTCCGCAAAGGCCGATCAGACAACAAAACAGTCATCGATAATCCCTCCATCAGGTATGATAGAAATACAAGTTAAGGGGGCGAGCTAAATGAAGGCCTTTGGCATTGGGTTGCTTATTGGGGCTGCTATTGCCGTTATTAATGGCGATGACGCCACCCTTATCTGGTTTCTTACGGTAGTTGGCATTGGTTTTGTTATTGCCGCCTCATCCGGTGGATCAAAACACAAGAACTAAACGTACCGCTCCGATCGCATCCTTTCCGTTCTGATCACATCTTTTCCACTCGGATCGCATCCCTCCCCCCTCGACTCTGATCCGATACCTCCAGCGACTACAAATCTCCAATACATGGTCATCCGTGCAAGAACGGCTCAGCAAAAGACCCGCTGATTTCAGTTCGTCAAACATAAATGCTTCGACCAAAAGACGAGAAAGGCCCCAGCAAATGCCGGAGCCTTTCGAACGCATTCTCGGAACAGTTCAATAAACCGAACCGAAAGCAATTCCACCAAATGAATACCAGTTCAGTTATTCATTCAGCTGCACTCACTTAGTCGCGAAGTTTCTCCATCGCGCTGTAGCCGAACTGCTTCTTGAATGCAACCATAGCAACGAGCGACATGAGGATCTCTACGCAGCTTGCGACGAGCAGGAGAACCATCATGATCCAAACTGCGCTTGCTTCACCAACAGCAGTAGTCATGCTACCGACGATGAAGGGCAGGAATACGGATGCGAAGCCCATGAAGGTGTAGTACATACCTACATTGCGGCCACGAGGACCAGGGCACATGAGCTGGCGCAAGGAAACGCCCGTCTGGAGCATACCGCCTGCAGCGGAGAAGCCCAGGATCGCAATAGCAACGTATACAACACCAGCACCAAGGCCAAGAGGCAGTGCGATGATTACCAATGCCAAAGCGAAAGCACCCAAGATGGAGTCGAACAGGATAACCTTCAAAGGCGTCCAGCGAAGCTTACCCATCATCCAAGCCCAGAACAGAACCGCGATAAGCGAACCAGCGGTATAGATCGAAGTCATACCCGCAGCAGCTACCGGGTCAAGACCAAGGTTCGTAATACCGAACTGCTTGGTGTACTGCTGAGCACCATACATGACGAACATGATGGTAAAGCCGAAGAACAGCGTAACGAACTGAATGAGCGCATTCGGCTGCTCGACCATAGCGTCCTTTGCAGCCTGGATCTCAGCTTCAGCCTTGTTCTTCGCAGAAGCATCGTCGCCAGCGCCGGCCGACATCTTACGTTCATCGTCGTAAATGAACGGAGTAAAGATAGCCATAACTGTAGCGATAACGGAAAGCACAATAGGAATGTAAATATTGATGTGCCAAGCGTCACCGCTGTTCATAGCAGCGATAAGCGGATACACGATACCGGACAAGGAAATAACGAACTTAATGCCGATCGTGGTTGATGCTGAGTATTTCGGATTTGCCTCAGCAATAGCAGGATAGAGCGATCCATCCCAGAAGCCAGACGTTGCAACGCCCGAGAGGAAGCCTGCAACGCAAGCGATCGTAGCATCGGTCGTGGTCAACATGATCACGAATGAGATGATATAGAGAATACCACCGCCGACTGCCATGATCTTACGGCCAATACGGTCAGAAACTTCGCCACCGATCCAAACACTTACGAATTTACCCACGCCGGTCCAGGTGATCGCCATCGAAACCGCGGCGGCACCTGCAGCTGCATCAGTAAATCCCCACTGAGTATAGAAGTTCACTTGGTTTTGGCTGAAGATAATTGCCTGAACGCCATGCGTTAAATAACACATATACACGGTGGCGATAGCAAACAAATACTTCGTTGCCTGTTTTGCTGCACTCACTATATTCCCCTTTCTAAAATAGCGGCCAACAACAAGAAAATTCCTCCCTCTCACAGTAATAAGGAATCTTCTTTATTGTGAACATGTTATAAATTTTCTTTATCCCCTGTCCAATAATTACAATGAATGCAATGATGACCCTTCGATAACTAAAATGGATGGTTCATACCATCTACCAGGCAAAACATATACGACCTATAAAGATCATGTATAGGATCGGCCAAAAATTCACCCCTAAAACCCCCGTAATGGGGCACAGATTTTGTCTGCTATACCCCGCCCCAGAACCATAGAACTCGCTCAACAATCAACCCAACGACCAGGTTCGCCTGCACAAACGAAAAAACCGCGCCCTTCCTTTCGGAAAGACGCGGTCATATTCAGAAGTATTCGAGATCTCGCTTAAGCGCGGAAAATCCTAGCCGAAACGATATTCGATACCCATGGTAGGCTGAGGATACTCCCACTTTTCGAGGATGGTCTCGCCACAGATCATGCGGCAGGTACCGCACTCGAGACAACCTGCATAGTCAAAGATGGGCTCGTCGCCTTCTGCGGGCATTTTGTACAGTGCAGCAGGGCAGCACATAACAAGCTTCTGGAACTCAGGATCGGAAGCCTTAACGCCTTCCTTGATCTTGATGTGAGCATTCTCTTCGTCAACATTGAATTTGTTAAGAGAAAGCTTTTCGTCAACATTAACCGTGATATCGATCATAGAGACTTCACCGCCTTCATAGCAAACTTAGCAAGCTTAACAAGACCCAGCTTCTTTGCAGGACCCATAGCAAGCTGCATTACGTGCTTGCGGGGCTCACCGTCAGTCTTGAAGAGCGGAGTCATGATGTCGCGAATCAACTCAGGAACGCCACGGAACATCATTGGAGAGGTCTCGAGGAATTCAGGAGCCTTAGCGTACATCTTCATGTCGCGCATGATGAAGGAGTTGTCGAGCATGGTCTTGTAGTCAGCCAAGCCAGCCTTGGAGGTGTCGCCTGCGTCAAGAGCCTTGATAACAGCCTTGGCAGCAATTTCACCAGAAGCAACAGCCAGGTCCATACCACGAACCGTGTAACCAAGGTTCATGCACAGCATAGCTGCGTCACCAGCAACAACAACGCCGTCGCCAACGATCTCGGGCATCATGTGAAGACCGCCCTCAGGAACAACGTGACCGGAGTATTCAACGGTCTTGCCGCCTGCGATCAAAGGCTTGATTTCGGGACGATTCTTGAAGTCTTCGAGCATCTGATACACAGGAACATCCTGCTTCAGGACTTCACTCATCGTTGCAACGATACCAAGGGAGATGGATTCCTTGTTCGCGTAAACGAATGCACCGCCAACGATACCGTTGGAGCAATCACCTGCGAACAGCCAAGAACCACCCTCACCAGGGTTGCTGAGGAAACGGCTTTCAATTACGTCAGCAGGAAGTTCGATGGTTTCCTTTGCACCAACTGCAACCTCATTGATTGCAGGAGCCTTCTTGGAAAGGCCAGCCTTGGAGGTAAGCAAAGAATTTACACCGTCAGCGAGGATGACAACGTCAGAGGTGATTTCGTCACCAAATGCGTTGATACCCTTTACCTTGCCGTCTTCGATGATCAGGTCTTCTACTGCAATGCCGTAAATGAATTCAGCACCGGCATTTTCAGCCTGCTCAGCAAGCCACTGATCGAAGGGGCCACGCAGAACCGTGTAAGACTCCTTGCCTGCTTCCTCAAGCTCACGAGCAGAATAATCAACCGTGAAGTTAGAGTCAGGCGACATAAGCGAAATGCGCTCATGGGTAACCTTACGCTGCAAAGGAGCTTCCTCATAGTTAGGGAAGACCTTGGCGAGCGAATGCGTGTAAATACGGCCGCCCGTCATGTTCTTAGCGCCGGCGTAGTTACCACGCTCGACAACAAGAACCGACTTGCCAGCGGACGCGAGGGTGTAAGCAGCTACAGAACCAGCGCAGCCAGCACCCACGACAATCGCGTCAAAATCGGACATGCTTTTCCTTTCAGAGAGCGAACACAAAAACAAGGCGCAGAAAACCTGCGCCTTGTAATATTAAGCTTTTTTTTACAGCTTTTCAATCAAAGCAGGCAGAACCTTATAGATATCGCCTACCAGACCATAGTCGCACTGCTTGAAGATAGGTGCGTTCTGATCCTTGTTGATTGCGATGACAGCGTCAGCGCCAGTAACGCCAACCATGTGCTGCATCTGACCAGAGATACCCAAAGCAATGTAAGCCTTAGGTGCAAGCTGCAGACCGGAAACGCCGATGTAAAGGTTACGAGGCATCCAGTCAACGTTCTCAGCGAGAGGACGGGAGCAGCCGAGTTCGCCGCCGACCTTTGCGCAAAGATCGCGAGCCATCTGGAGGTCAGCTTCCTCAGCGAAGCCACGACCAGCACCAACGACAACATCGCACTTGGTGAGGTCAGCACCCTCGCGAGGTACTTCCTTGGTGCCGCGAAGAACGAGAGGCTTCTCAGGAGCAGTGTATGCAATAGCCTCAACTGCGTCGGTACCAGTTGCTTCTGCCTCAGCGAAAGCGGTGCCAGCTACGGTGTAAACCTTAGCGCCCGTTGCCTTCTGCTTGGTAGCAGCGAGACCGCCGAAGTACATGTTGGAAACAACGTCGCCGTCGAATGCAGTTACGTCAGAGATAACTGCAGTGCCGAGCTTTGCAGCAAGAAGACCAGCGAGGATCTTGTTGCGAGGAGTAGGCTCAACGAGCACTACGTCGGGCTGAGCGGCATCGTATGCAGCCTGAACGCCTGCAGCAGCGTTCTCAACAGGCTCGCCTGCGGGAAGCTCTACGTCGTATGCCTTATCAGCAACGCCGGTCAGAGGAGCGCCCTTAACTACAGCAAGTACGACCTCGTCGGCGATAGTACGTGCACCAGCGCAAAGAGCGCGCTGAGCATCGGTGGTTTCTGCAAGAACAAATGCTTTCATGTTTTAGTACCGCCTTCTCTTTACTTGAGTGCCTCAGCAACAGCGGCCGCAAATGCGTCGATGTCGCCTTCTTCGAAGATCTGCTGCTTACGGGGTGCGAGTTCAGGAGCCTTGATCTCCTCAACCTCTACCTTGGAATCGAGAGCACCAGCGAGGTCCTCAACGGTGGAAGGCTTCTTGCCAGCTGCGAGGATTTCGCGCATGCCGGGAATACGGGGCTCGCCAATGGAGGGAGATACCGAAACGACTGCGGGCAGAGGAACCTCGAGCTCCTCAACCTCGTCCTCGAGGGTACGCTCTACAACGACCTTGTCACCTTCTGCAGTGATGGAGGTAACTTCGTTGATGGTGGGAACACCCAGAGCAGCTGCGAGCTGGATGTTTACCTGGCCAGCATAGAAGTCGGCAGAACCGTCGCCAGTGAGAACCAGGTCGTAGTCAGAGCACTTCTCGTCGATGATGCCCTTGAGAACCTGAGCGGTAGCATAAGAGTCCGCGGTTTCCAGGGAGTCATCAGCAACCATGAAGAGCTCGTCAACGCCACGGGACAGGATGTCCTTCTTCAGCTTAGCGTCGGTAGCCTTAGAGGTAGCCGCACTGATCACTACAACAGAGCCGTCGTTAGCAGCAGCGAGCTGAGCTGCAGCCTCGATAGCGTTCTTGTCGTAGGCACTAATGATCTGATGGGCCTTAGAGTAGTCGAGCGAACGATCACCAGCGACGAAGATGTCCTGGTCGTCAGCAACTACCTTTACTGCGACAACAATTTTCATAACTTTCTTGCTCCTATTCTCCTTGTATTACCTACAATAGGGAGTTTTTCTACGCTACGCGGTTGGTTACTTGTATGCCTTAGGCACTGCACGTCCGGCAATGTAGTCCATAACCTCGCACGTACCGCCAGCAAGCATATTACCACGAAGGTCACGCCAAATGCGACCCACACGAACTTCATCGGTATAACCGAGGCCGCCATAGATCTCAATGCAGTTGTCTGCGACCTGAAGATGTGCACGAGTGCCCCAGGACTTCAGCATAGCAATGTCAGCATTGATGGATTCGCCCTGATCGAGCTTCCAGAGGCAGTAGTAGAGCCACCAGCGAGACTGCTGAAGGATGGTTTCGTTCTCGGTGATGAGATCCTGAACGCGGGGGTTGGTAACGATAGGCTTGTTGAATGCGATGCGATCCTTTGCGTACTGAATAGCGTCATTCTGAGCAGCCTGTGCAAGACCGAGACCCTGCGCAACAACGAGGCAGCGCTCGAACTCGAAGTTCTTCATGAGCAGCAGCCAGCCAGCGCCAGCTTCGCCGATGCGCTGATCTTCGGTTACAACAACGTTGTCGAAGAATACGTCAACGAAGGGAACGGTGTGCTGACCGAGCTTGGTCAAGTGAGCGGTGGAAACGCCTTCAGCCTCGCGCTTTACCAGCCACAGAGACATCTTGTTGTTCTCACGAGCAGGATCCTCGTCCTTGCAGATTACCAAGAGGTAAGGTACGTCAGCACCATTGGTAACCCAAGTCTTCTGGCCGTTGAGGATGTAGGTGCCATCTTCCTGCTTCTTGGAAGTCATGGCCATACCCATGTTATCGGAACCAGCAGCAGGCTCGGACAGGCAGAGCGCAGCAACGGACTGACCGGACTTATCGTACTCTTCCATGATGACAGAGGACTGTTCAGGAGTACCGAACTCAGCAAGGTCAGCGCAAGCGAGCATACCCGTCATGAACGGAGTCATGGCACCGGTGAACTCGTAGAGCTTTTCGGTCATGAGACCCAAGGTCACGTGGTCGGTAGGAATGCCGCCTACTTCTTCAGGAAGACCCATGAATGGGAAACCTGCGTCACGGTAAGCGTCCTGAGCCTCTGCGGAAACCTGATGGTTCTCGTACATCTGCCTTACAGACTCGTCGTCGAAGTAGCGATCAGCATACTCCTTAAGGGATTCAACAAGGAGCTGTTGCTCGTCGGTAAGACCAAAATCCATAATCTTCTCCTTCTCCTCGCCTTTCATAGAAAAGACGAACGTGGTCCTGGCAGCACAAAATGCCAGAAAACGGACTTTCTGATTGCTAAAGTTTAAGCGCAAATGAATCTACATCCAACATAAAATAAGTAGGCGAACATAAGAAATTGCCAATTCATAAAGCAATTTTTATAGGTTCAATCTATCAATGGACGTAAAACGCCTGTTACGTATTTTTCTCTATAAATTAGTAAGAGGAAGTATGATCGGACCGTGATGGAACCCGCTTTACTCCACGCTCCCAAGGCCCTTGCGCATTCATTTGTTTTTCAGACGAAATGCCTGCTTAGCACTATTGAACCGCTCACGCCACCACACCGACCACTGGCGCCTGATCGCACCACATATTACTATTCGTGATTTTTTTCAAAGGAACCAATAGAACAGACCTATGAAAAAAACTTGAATAGGCGTTTATATCCTATTGGACACTCGCTAACGCGCGAATGGTAAACTAATTCGTAGCGGAATATCCGGAATCTGCCGCATAGGGTTAATACGGAGCCGACAGGCTCCAATTTCAAACCGATTAGGAGGGTTTAATGAATCCGAATGCAACCATTACCGACGAGCAGTTCAAGACCTACCTCAAAAAGGTCCGCGAAATGGTCGAAGGTCCTTACACCGAATGGCAGAAGGAAATCGAGGTAACCAACAAGTTCCCCGAGAAGTTCTACCAGTCCAACATCGACAACGATATCTATCGTTTCGCTCTCCCTGCAGAGTACGGTGGATGGGGCCTCACCGAGAAGGAAATTCTCCAGGTTCAGGAAGAGTTCTCCCGTGGTCCTTCGGGCATGCGTATGCACATGCACTATGCTGCTGACTTGAACTGGCGCATCCTGGACGACTTCGGTCAGGCTGAAGTTAAAGAGAAGTACATGCCTCTCTTCCAGGACAAGACCATCTTCACCAACTTCGCTCTTACCGAGAAGAGCGGTGGTACTGGTGCTGACCTCCACTCTACTGCTGTATGGGACGAAGAAAAGGGCAAGTGGATCCTCAACGGTGAGAAGTGGCTCATCTCCCACACCGACTGCTCTCAGTTCTCTTATGTTATTGCTGTAACTGATCCTGACAAGGTTGGCGACGAGCGTCTTTCCGCTTTCTTCGTACCTATGGATCTTCCTGGCTTCGAACTCGTTCCTATGCCTCACATGATGGGCTGCCGTGGTTCCGGTCACACCGGTCTGAAGTTCACCAATGTTGAGCTCGGCCCCGAGTTGATGCTCGGCGAGCGTGGCGAGGGCATGAAGGTTGCTATGCACTCTCTCGCTGTTTCCCGCGTTCACATCGCTACTTCTAACCTCGGTATTTCTCAGCGCATGTTCGAGATGTCCATCGCTCGCGCTCGCGATCGCGTTACCTTCGGTAAGCCGATCATCAAGCGCCAGGCTATCCGCGTGAAGCTTGCTAACATGCAGATGATGATCCACGCACTCCGCTGCATGATCATCGACTTCTGCGATGACTTCGACATCGACAACGAAGGCGAATATGTATCCGAGAAGGCTGCAATATGCAAGCTCTTCTCCATCGACACCGTTCGTCTCGTCTCCGACGAGATGCTCGAGATCTTCGGTGGCGACGGTTACTTCGAGGACTCTCCTTATGGTCCTACCGAACTCCTCTACCGCGACTGCCGCGCTATGTGGCTTGAGGAAGGCGCTCCTACCGTACAGCGCATCACCATCGCTAAGGGTATCGAAGATCACGACGGCACCCTCGAGTACCAGACCTGGATCGCTGGCTCTAAGCTCGACTAGTTCTGGCTCTCAAACCAAGATTCTCTCTTGGCTAGATTCCGGGAAGGGAGGAAGCGAAAGCTTCCTCCCTTTTGCTTTTCCCTGAATTATTTAGCCAATACCCTGCCTCAATAATTCAGGGAATACGAGCAACAGGTGATAGGTTCCCCCGATTGCCTGGCAGACACTAAAGTGACGCTGAGTGTTTTATGCACTCAGCGTCACTGTGTCTTGATGTTGCTACCAAGAAAACTAGATGATTAGTTCAATCGATTTGCTAACTGGACCATTAGATATACGCAAATCAAAACTCGTATCAGGTATTGCTTGCGTATACGCCTTCTCTTCCGAGATGTTAGCAACGTAGGGAATATAAGTCGTGTATTCGGTATCAGGGACCAAGGTAAGTGCGCCTATGTCACTGGGCGCATTCGGCTCGGCCAGCTGCCAAAGAGAAGAGTCGATTATAAAGTAGGTATTCGCTCGTTTTGGAATTAAGTAGTACATCATTGCATTCAGGTAACCATCCGTATTCCCTTCATTGCGAATGGTCACCTCAAGAAGGATGATGCTAGGAGCATCTCTACCATCTACTACCATGGATGGTAGAGCAAATCGTTTGACGTAATCGTTATAGCTCACTTTTTCGATGCTATTTACCCTCCATGAATACCCTTGAGTGTTCTCTGATATTTTTTGAACATATGAACCATCCAAGTCAACATTTGTTCCCATGAAGTACGATTCTTTGAGAACAACCAAGGCATTCGCATTCACCGAGTAGATCTTTAAGCCAACGCCCACAAGGATAATAAAAACGACAAACACAGCCCCCACAAGAATGCTTTTTCTAGCTCCGTGAATCATAATGGTCAACTCCTGCGGTTTTCCTCACTTTTCCTGCCTCGAAGACCAAGACTTCATCGGAAAGCGACTCAAGAAATGCTCTATCATGACTTGCTAATACGACCGTTGCCTCTCTTGCCTTTTGCTCTTGTATAACTTTTCTCAGCATTTCAATACCCGATTCATCCAGGGCATTCGTGGGTTCGTCCAATAAAACCACATCGGGCTCGCCCATGATCGCCGCGGCAATGCCAAGCCGTTGCTTCATTCCCAATGAGTATTTTTTATATTTACGCTTATCGCTAGGATCAAGCCCCACCTTACGAATTAGGCTGGAGAGATATCGTGCGCTCGCACCCCCTGACAAAAAAGCAAGCATGTCTAGATTTTGAATACCGGTATAAGTATCAAGAAATGCAGGATTTTCAATAAGAAGCCCCATGCTTTCTGGCATGGCAACGTCTTTCCATAGTTCTTTGCCATCAATGATCACACTTCCCTTTGTTGGCTTGATAAGTCCTGCGATTACCCTCATCAGCATCGTCTTACCTGAACCGTTAATACCCTGAAGCCCGATTATGGTACCTGTTCGCAATGTCGCAGTAATACGATCAAGTACAACTCGCCCGCCAATCTGCTTTGACACTTCCTGCAGCTGAATCATGACTGCTCCTTTCCAAATACATCGCGATACCTGAAAATCAGGGCGCCACACATAGTGGCCCACACTCCCAGTGCGAACGCAAACACCAGTCCGATCTCTGTCCGAAATCCCCCGACTTCAAATATGGCATTGCGCGCTGCCATCAAATACTCACCCGGTAATAATTCGAGGTCGAAATATGCCGAAAGAAACAATATGACCGCCATACATCCAAAACTTGGAAGCGGATGGATCACAAAAGAAAGAAACATTTGCACAAGACAAAGCGAACACAAAAGCACCGGGATGGATAAGAGGAACAATCCGACATCCCAAGGTGAGCCAGTCAAGCCAGCCAGATTAAAACCCAAAACCTGAGGTAGTTCGGTATGAACGCCTAAGGACAATTCCCCTCCATTTATAACCACCACTACCACCGCTGCAAGAAGAACCAACAAACAAAAGAGAAGTACGCTTGCTATCACCCACAGGGACTTTCCGATCCACCACGCCGTTCTGCTTTTTCCTCTAACAAGCGTGTTCGTACCAACCGATCTCAAATCGAAAGAGGGATAATCAAGCGTAAGATACAACGCCATCAACACGATGAACATCCACGATACCGGCAGCCAAAATGGCATTCCGCTAGTTGGGTAATAAACATCCCTTCCCGCAAATAACACAATGAGCAGATCGCCCAACGAAAGAGGAAAAGACGTCATGGCGTTATCAGGCCCAAAAAGAATCGACCACTCATAGTACGTTTCATTAAGAAACGAAAGGCCAAGCACCAAAAGAAAGTACACCGCATAAAGCCTCCACTTCATCACGGTACCCTTTCGTATATCCAACACGAAGTAACGAATCATCTGCTTCATAAAGCATCTTCCTTCCGCCAACGCAACCAAAGGATCGAGCACGAAGCAATCAAGACCACAATCCATACCGCCGCAGGAACGATGCTGGTATTCCCACTGATTGAAACTCCTCGCAACCAGGTAAGGGGAGAAACACTTAGATACTCTGTAGCGCTCCCTACAAGCAGCACGCCCAGTTGATACTCCAATGAAGCAAACAGATACACACACAAAAACATTCCAGCGATCAAACGAACACTGTCGCTCACGCACCCACCTACCAAAAGCGCGAGTGCGGCCCATGATGCAGCAAATAATGCGGTAAGTACCACATAAAGCGTTACGAAAAAGATCGGAGCATTGTAGTACAACTCTGAACCCATTACCGAGTCATAGATACCAGTATTGAACACCGTTGTTACATCAGGAGCATATGCGGGAATAAAGCAAGCGCACAGCATAATATTGAGCAGCAACGGGCCAACGACCGCGATTCCTCCAGCACATGCGGCAGCGAGTGCCTTTGCTCCCACATAACGACCACGAGTCGCCTTAACGAAAGCAACATTAAGATATCCTCGCTTTTTTTCTGCGCACAACGACCAGCTATACGGCAAGGCTGCCAGCAATGGCAACAATGCATAAAACAGATCTGTCGAGCCCTGAATATAATCCGATGTCATGATGAATCTAAAACATGACGAAGCAGATAATCCCGCATCTCCAGTCCCCCACCATTCAAGGATCAGATTCAAGGATTCGGCATATACCGCTATATTTCCAGCCGCTGAAGCACACGCCAAGAAGCATCCTGCAGCAAAAGCCAGCGCAAACCATCGGTTAAAAATCGCTTTTCGAGCTTCAACAATAAACACGTACATGATCAACGCTCCTGTATGCTTGTGGCGGGAATATCGAAGATATATTTTTCACTTCCAGTAGACCCCACTACCAGCTTCATATCATTTGATAGGTCAGCTTCGTGCACGAACCACCCAAGCTTGATCTGCTCTTTATTTCCAGGACCTATGAAGAACTTGAGTAGGTCTTTTTCTGTTGAATTCAACGCCGCATCGCCTAAGTCGACATAAGGGTAATCTCCGGACACAGACTGCCGAAGCTCAAAAATCGATGCTATGAACCAGTTTTCCATCACTGGTTTAGCATCGATGTTCTCTAGCTCCAAAGTAGCTACAACAAGCGCTACGGGCGATGGCTCATCAGAAATATGGGATAATGCGTTGCTGTCGGCCAGCCCGTTGAAACCACTTTCGCTGTCGCGATAAGCGGAAACATCTTTCAATGTGACTGCAAACGTTCCTTCCCAGCAAAAAGCCGCCTGCCAAAAGCAAGCGCTTCCTTCGTCATCTTGCGCAGAATCCAAATTCGCAGTTTCGCCTATGGCGAAATGATACGTATGAGAATCTTTGTAGCTTGCGTCTTGCTCTGCTTCTGTGCCCTGCTGAACGTTTCCTAGAAACACAACAACAAGCAACACAGCAGCCAAGGAAACCAGCGCCCCTGCTACTCCGACTATTGTTCGATTCCTCATGATTCACCTCTCTTCCCAAACAAAAAAGAGGACGGCAAAAGCCGTCCTCATGATTGTGATTATGCATTGATCGCAGGATAGGTGCCGACACTGTCAGCACTCCATACTCCATACAGGGAGGTATAGCCATTATTTGCCCACGCAGTCAATCGAGCATAGCTATAACCCCATTCATTAACGTAGTTCATAATACGCCACTTACCTGCACGAGTTGCATTCGCATAACCATTGACCGTGCAGTTATACCATGAACCCGAGGATGTCCTCCCCCCGTCAATATACATGCGGCATGAATTATTTATTGACTTAATCCATACATACGATGACGTTGCATTGTCCTTCGATCGTCCGGAAGTGCCATTGGTGCCATTTCCTGACATCACAAAATCAAATGCATAATCCGTGGAACTCCTTGGCGTCGCCTCTGTCACCACGAGCGTCTGCGGTGCTGAGTCCCTGCCGTCATCAGCATAAGCTACTTGAGGTTGAGCCACAGCGCTTGCTCCCGCTAACAGCAGTAACACCAAAGCAGAACTACATACCCACTTACCTATCGTCCTTTCCATTGTTTCGCCCTTCCTCTAAAGGCCCTTTCGTCCACCACCAGTAATTACTCCAGTGGCTTTGAGACGTATTGTTGCGAGTTCGGGGAACGAATGGAAGGGTTTTACGCCTTAACAAATCCTTACATTTTGCCTGGTCATAAACGTGTTTATGACGTATTGCACCTATAATGCAGACATGGAGAACACAAAGGGCATACTTGTTGTCGACGACGATGAAACCATCGTTCGGCTCGTTTTGGAGCTACTTGAACGTGAAGGATTATTCGCCGAAGCATGCCACAGCGCATCGGAAGCGCTGCGTATGCTGCATATGCGATCATATGACTTGCTAGTACTCGACATTATGATGCCGGAGATGGACGGGTTCGAACTGTGTCGGGAGATCAGAAGAACGTCTCTTATCCCCATCCTCTTTCTAACCGCAAAGGACGCAAAGACCGACAAGGTAACCGGGTTGACCCTTGGTGCAGATGATTACATAACCAAGCCATTCGAACCTCAGGAATTCATCGCGCGTATTAAAGCCCATTTAAGACGCGCCGAGTGGAACCAGAAAAACACCGTAAATGAAACGATACTCTCAGTGCAGAATCTTTCCCTCTCCCCTGCGCGCCACGAATGTCACATCAACGATACACTAATCGCCCTTGCTCCAAAGGAGTTCGAGCTGCTGCGTGTTCTTATGGAAGAACCTAGCGCCTTTCATTCAGTACAGGAGCTGTTTGAGCGCGTCTGGGGTGAAGCCTATGACGAATCGGGTGGCAATTCGGTGATGGTCCACATTAGACGCCTGCGCAAGAAGCTCGCATCAATCGATAGTACCCATACCTACATAACCACCGTATGGGGTGTCGGTTACAAGATCCAGGAGTAAGACAATCATCCATGAAGCCCATCAGTGATCAATCGAAAGAACTACGCAAACGTCTTTTCTGTCGTTTCGTGTTCGCATTCATCATATATACCCTAGGGATGTTCGCGTTATATGCCGTATTCGAAACATACATTTCACCAGCCATAGGGAACATCATAGCTGACAACACTTCGGAATGGGTAGAAACAAGCATGGAGGAATTCGATCAAGCCGGCAAAGACCATCGGATGATCCAAGCCGATACATCCAGCTTACATGCCAACCCGGACGAACGGGACACCATCCGCTATCGAACATTGGACACCTACGCCTTCCTCAAAGTTCTCAAAGATAATGCACTCCCCGTTATCTTCGTTTTGGGTATAGCGGGCCTTATCGCGTTCTTCCTGAACAAATTCGTACATTACTTCGACGAACTTTCCGCGAGCGTCACTGCCCTTTTCGCTAACAAAACTGCTCCTATCATGCTGAACCCGGACCTTGCCATCGTGCAGAACGAGCTGAATGGCATCCGCAGTGAATTCATCCAAAACGAACGTCGCGCCAAAGAAGCAGAGACGCGCAAGAACAAACTGGTCACCTACATCGCCCACGACGCCCGAACTCCCCTTACCTCCATCACTGGATATCTCGCCCTACTCAAAGAACCCGAACTGCCCAGCAATGAAAAACGCATATCATATGCCACTATCGCCTACGAGCAAGCACGAAACCTCAACGTCCTCCTTGATGAACTCTTCGAAATAACCCGCTTTAATATACAAGGCATTCACTTGGCAAAACGGCCCACCGATATACGGACCCTCTACCTGCAGGTGTGCGATGAGTTCCATCCTGCTCTTGAGGAAAAGAGCCTTCAGACCAAGATAGATACACCCCTGAACTTATACGGCAGCCTTGATTCGGAAAAGATGGCACGCGCACTGGCCAACATCATGCGCAATGCTATCCACTACGCAGAAAATGGATCGGCGATCGAATTGGTCGGCACGAAAAGGCCCGCCGCTAAATCAGCTAACAGAGAAGGGTCAACCAATGAACCGAACGGCAAGGAGAGCTCAACCAGCAAAGAGGAAAGCAACGTATTGACGCTGAGCATTTCGAACCACGGGCAGCCCATTGCTCCAGAGAACCTCGAGAAGATATTCGAACGGTTCTATCGCGAAAACGAAGCGCGTACCGCGAACAGAGGCAGCGCCGGCTTAGGACTTGCCATCACTAAAGAAATAATCGAAGCACACGGTGGTTCAATACACGCCACCAGCGAAAACTTCCTGACCACGTTCATCATCGAAGTACCGCAGGATTAGCAATCAGCAAAGCTAAACGCAAGATTCCCCGCCCTATCAGGGAAAAGACAGAAAAGCCGAAGAGGTTCCCTATAATCGCTCGATAGCCTTTTCAAGCACATCCTTGAACACTGAAAGCGTATGCCATTCCTCTTCGTTCTTCTGAGGGACACCCAACGAAATGGTATAACGAGCCTGCTTGGAAAGGGACACGCGAACAAGTTGCTGCGAATCGTCATTTACGCCCAGCACATCTGTCGGACAGAACACCGCCCCCAAGCCTTTCTGAGCCATGGCGAGCAAGGTGGCCATATTATTACTCGTCGCGATCACATGAGGTTTGATTCCTGCGTTGCGCAGAACGGAATACGCAACGCGTCCAGCGATATCATCGAGTGACCCCAGCACAAAGGGACAATCCGCGAGCGCCACCACTCCTTCGCGCTGCACGCGCTCCAAAGCCTCTTCGGCACTCATATCCATCGCGGCTTCCAGAACCTTCGCATGAAGGGCGAGGACGATCTCTTCTTCATACAGAGGAGATACATCAACACCGGGGTGAATATCGTCAAAACGCGCCACGACCACATCCACTTCGGCGCGTTCTGCCATACGGAGCAATTCACGATTGGTTCCTTCAACGATCTGCAACCTGACCTTAGGCAGTAACTTTGCCATACGAAGGGTGACCTCAGGCATGATCAACTGACTACGCACGTGCGAAATACCCACCTTCAACACGCCCGCGCCACTACCCGTCACTTCGCCGATCTGGCGCATCATTTCTTCACGAGCTTGCCGCTGTTCACGCGCATACAGCAAAACGACCGTTCCGGCAGGCGTAAGCGATAAGGGAGTACCGCGCGAAACGAGCTTCACTTCGAGCGTTTTTTCCAACGCTACCAAGCGCGCACTCAGTGTTTGCTGCGATATTTGCAAACGCTCAGCCGCCTTAGTGAAGCTTTCCTGCTCCGAAAGAGCAATGAACCAATCTAAATTATCTACCGCCATGGATTCACTTTCCGCTCAAGTGCCTTTCCTTCAAGCCGTGCAAGCAGGCGCGACTATTTTCCGGACGTCGTCATCGTATGCCGCTTCGGTCTTCCCGCTTGCCCGTAATATAGTACCGTTATCCATCTGTTTTTGTTGTGCAACAAAAAATATTTTACTTTCCCTACCTTCGCGAAGCTCCATCACGTAAAATCAACAAAGATGTAAAACAAGTGTTTATTATTGGAGAGGATGAGTAATGAAGAAAAAACTTCTCGCCATTATTACTACGGCTTTCGTTGCAGTAATGGCATTCGCTCTTGTTGGCTGCGGCGGTAGTGGCGATTCTGGCAAGTCAAGCAGCTCGAACGAGCTTCGCTTCGTCACCGGTGGCGAATCTGGTACGTATTATGCATACGGAACCGTACTTGCTCAGTATGCAACCAACAATGCCGACACCCCTGTAAATGCCCTTTCGAGCGAAGGCTCTAAGGCAAATATCGAATCCCTGCAGCACAACGAAGCTGAACTCGCATTCTGCCAGTCCGACGTTGCGACCTACGCTTACGAAGGCACCAGCCTTTTCGAGGGCGCACAGTATAAGGACTTCTCTGTTGTAGCAGCCCTGTATGGCGAGCAGGTTCAGATCGTTACCTGCAACCCCGACATCAAGACCGTTGCTGACCTGAAGGGCAAGACCGTTTCCATCGGTGCTGCGAACTCCGGCGTATACTTCAACGCGGTTGACATTCTCAAGGCATACGACATGACCGAGTCTGACATCAATGCGGTATATCAGAACTTCGCCGACTCCGCTGATTCCCTTAAGAACGACAAGATCGACGCTGCCTTCATTACGGCAGGCGCTCCCACTACTGCTATCACCGACCTCTGCACTTCCAAGCAGGCTTACCTGGTATCCATGGACGCTGAGCACATCGCTAAGCTCCAGGAAGCTTCTCCTTACTATGCAGCATCCACCATTCCTGCAGGCACCTACAATGGCATGGAAGCAGACACCCAGACCGTAGCAGTTCTGGCTATCGTTCTTGCTAACGACTCCGTTGACGAGAACGCCGTGTACAACTTCACGAAGTCCTTGTTCGAGGGCGCAGAGAACCAGCCCGATGCTCACGCTAAGTACAAAGAGCTGAGCCTGGAAGAAGCAACTTCCATCACCTCTCTGCCCTACAGCGCTGGTGCTGCTAAGTACTATGCCGAACAGGACGTAACGGTAAACACCAAGTAAATACCCATAAGTAATCATCTTTTTGATACTTACCTTCATTCAGGGCTGCTGCAAAGAAATTTGCTCCGGCCCTGATAGGCTTTTAAGTACTGAAGTCGAAGTATTAGATCAAGGAGACCTATGAGCATATTTAAGAAAAAGCCCGCAAACGAACCCGAAGTCGCTGCTTCTGCCACCGGCGAAGAAGTCGATGCCGAAGCGATCCTTCGCAAATATGACAAAGAATCGAACACTCGTATTTGGGAAGGCGTTCCGAAGCTCGTCATCACGACGACGATGGTAGTTTTCTCCATCTACTGCTTATGCATGACTCTGTTCAGTCTGGAACAGGCAGAAACCCGTCTCGCACGTTTCCTCGCGTTCGTCATCATCATCGGATACCTCATGTATCCCTCAAAGAAAACCGACCACAAGGTCAATCACATCCCCTGGTACGACATCGTTCTGATGGTCATAGGTGCAGGGGCATTTCTGTACTATGCCTTCAATACGGTGGACATCCTAATGATGGGTTCCCGCATCGGCACCCTTGAAGTCGTTCTCGGCGTTGCGGGCATCCTTGTTCTGGTCGAGCTCTGTCGTCGCTGCGTAGGCATCCCCATCATCATCGTGGTGGGCTGCTTGCTCATCTATGCGTTCTGCTGGCAGTTCGGCTTTAACAACGACGCCTACCGCACGCTGTCGAACATCGTTCAGAAGCTCTTCTACACCACCAGTGGCGTTATCGGCACTCCGACCAACGTTTGCTACACCTACATCGTTCTTTTCATCATCTTCGGTGCCTTCCTTGAGCGTACCGGCATCGCGAACTTCTTCATTTCGTTCGCGAACCGCATTGCAGGATGGTCCTCCGGTGGCCCTGCGAAAGTAGCGGTCATCTCTTCTGCATTGTGCGGCATGGTCTCCGGCTCTTCGGTCGGCAATACCGTGACCACCGGTGCGGTCACCATTCCCATGATGAAGAAGACCGGCTATCGTCCTGAATTCGCCGGTGCAGTCGAAGCAGCCTCCTCTACTGGCGGTCAGATCATGCCTCCTATCATGGGCGCTGCTGCGTTCTTGATGGCCGAATACATGGGCATCCCTTATATCCAGGTGGCTACCATCGCCATCATCCCGGCGATTCTGTACTTCACGGGCATCTTCTGCACGGTACATCTCGAAGCGAAGAAGCGCGGTTTGAAGGGCATTCCTCTTAAGGATCTGCCTTCTTGGATCTATCTTCTCAAGAACTGCTATTTGATCATTCCACTCGTTCTGCTGGTTTGGATCGTTTCTGCTGGTATCTACACCATGGCAATGTCGGCAGCTATTTCCATCTTCGCCGCAATGATCATCGGCTTCATTCACTTCTTCCTTACTAACTGGCAGGAGCGCACTGAAGACGATACGTTCGGAAGCGTTCTGTTCGAGACCTGCAAGGCCTCCATCATGAGCGCGGGCGACGCGTTCGCAACCGGCGCACGCAACACCATTTCCGTTGCAGTTGCCTGTGCACTCGCTGGCTTGATCGCAGGTTGCATCACCTTCACTGGTCTTGCATCCACCCTCATTAACGTCATCGTCCTGGCTGCAGGCGACATGCTTATCATCGGCCTGATCCTGACCATGCTCTGCTGCATCATTCTCGGTATGGGCGTTCCCACTACCGCGAACTACTGCATCATGGCCGCCACTTGCGCCCCCATCCTCATTCAGCTGGGTGTGCCGCTGGTGTGCGCGCACTTCTTCGTGTTCTACTTCGGCATCCTGGCCGACATCACGCCTCCTGTCGCCCTAGCGGCGTACGCGGGCAGTGCGATCGCGAAGTCGAAGCCCATGAAGACGGCAGTCACCGCATCGCGCTTGGGTATTGCCGCCTACATCATTCCGTTCATCTTCGCCTTCTTCCCTGCCATGATCCTGCAAGGTGATGTAGAGCTACCTATTCCGCTCGTTGTCCTGAATGTAGTCATGGCCGGATGCGGCCTCTATAGCATTGCGGCTGGTTTGCAGGGATACCTGTTCCAGAAGATCAACCCGGTGTTCCGCGTAATATCGGTGATCGCCGGTGTTATCATCATGATCCCCATTTCATCGTCTGCGGAAATGTATACCCTGATAGGTAACGTTGTCGGATTCGCTATCATCATCGCAATCACGCTCATTCAGCGCGCCATCGGCAAAAAGAACGGTAACGGCCCCGACGACCCCGACAATACCGACCAGACCACTCCGACGGCACAAGCCGCTTAGACAAAAGATCAGTTCCGCGGGATCGATCACCAATGGCCCCGCGGAACCCCACGAAAAAGCACGGGAATCTGAATAAGGAACAACACTATGAGTGATAAAAAAACTATTTGGATCACGGGATCAAAAGGTTTCATCGGTGGCGAACTCACCAGGCGTTTAGGCGATTACGGCTATCGCGTCGTAGGAACCGATACCGAATTGAGCGTTGCAGAACCAAGCCGCCTGGAAGCCTTCGCAATCGAGCTTCAGCCCGATGTGATCATCAATTCGGCAGGTATTTCACGTAACGCCACGGGCATCAACAATCGCCTGAAGGCATACGAAGTGAATGCAATGGGGGCTATGAACGTTGCCGTCGTGGCCAATACTGTCGGCGCTCACATGATCCAGATCTCAACCGACGACGTATATCCCCAGCGCATGTCCGAACCCGCTAACGAATTCGACACCCCAAGACCCGAAACACCCTACGGTAAGTCGAAGCGCGCAGGTGAAGTCATGGTACGCGACTCGAAGCCAGACAGCCTTATTGTCCGTTCTTCCTGGGTCTACAGCGTCAATGGCGGCTTAATCAAAGAGGCATTCGACTGCATCAAGCAGGATAAGCCTTTTAAGGCATACACCGACCAGTACGCATCCCCTACTTCGATCCTGACCTACACCAACTTCTTGGTAAAGGCCATCGAAAAGAAAGCGACAGGCGTCCTCCACATTGCCAGCAGAGGCACGGCGAGCCGCTATGAGTTCTTGTCGAAGGTAATGGCGACCTGCGGATACGAGCCGAACCAGGTTCTGACCCCCGAAACTGACGTAGTAAAGGCAGAACAAGTATTACTCGAAAGCCTAATGCTCGAAATGTTCGGCGCCGAGCTCCCCACCTGGGAAGAAGACGTGGAGAACTACTTCAAAGAACTGAAAATGGCCAAATAAGCACTACGTTGGCGCGATTTCACCGCTTAAGCATTCAAGCCCGATCGGATCAACCGGTCGGGCTTTTTGCTTGAAGAACATTACCGGCCGTAGATCAAATCAGTTGGTCGCTTTTATTTGATGAACATTCCCGCTCCTAAAGGGGTGACCTCGCCCCGCTTGAGCGCTAGGATTTATATGACCCCCATAGCTGAACGAAAATTACCACCCGTGGTTTCAAGGAGGGCCCCATGACGGAAACCAACCACATCGAAGCGCTAATGGACCAGATCAAAGAACAGGAGACCCAGTTCGAATTCGATTCCATTGACGAATCGCTCGCTCTGCAAATGGGTCTATATGTCGTGCGTCGTGCTAAAGAGATCGGCAAACCTGTTGCCGTACGTATCACCCTCAATCGACGCACTCTCTTCGCCTGTTCGATGGCAGGCACCAAGCCTGAAAGCGACAACTGGCTTCGCCGAAAGGAGAACCTGGTATACGCCAGCAACCAGAGCTCTTACTTCTGGGAATGCTGGTGCGAATTAGGGCTCCATCCCTTCGAATGGCGCGGGTTCGACTACAAGGACTATGCACCTGCTGGTGGTGGGTTCCCTCTCCGCATCAAAGGAGCCGGCGCAGTAGGAACACTTACCATCACTGGCATGCTCAGCCACGAAGATCATGATCTTGCCTATGAAACCGTAAGCAAAGCCGTAGCTGGCGATCTGGGAATCGACGTTTCCGGGCTGCTATAGACAACACTTAAAGGGGTTTTCTCCTCGAGCGAAAAAATCCTCTTGACCGCGTGGTTACCACACGCTTTAGCATGAACTTGTCCTTAAACGCGTCAGGATACGGAATTGCACCTTCCAAGCATCCACAGCCGAGATCCAAGGAGAACTCATGCCTCATACGCACACGCCACCTCAGGCTTCGGAAAATCAAGAGCTGAACGCCACAGGAAAACCCCTTCCCTCTTATTGGAAACGCACCATCGCGATCATCTGGTGTGGTCAAGCGGTCTCTATCCTCGCGACCTTCGCAGCGACGTTCGCGGCCATGTGGTACATCACCACGAGCGAGAACTCCGCGTTCATGCTGGCGCTCGCCGGAGTAGCAGCGCTTCTTCCCATCGCGCTGTTCTCGCCCTTTGGAGGCGTAATTTCCGACCGAGCGAATCGAAAGCACGTTATGATCGCCGCCGACGGCATCGCGGGAGTGTTCTCGTTCGTTCTCGCCCTCATCATTCTTGCCGGAAACATGAACTTGCCTTTACTGCTCGTTCTCTTGGCAGCACGTTCGACCGCGCAGGCATTCCATGGCACGTCTCTCGTTGCGCTCATGCCTGAGCTCGTCCCTGAACGCCACATGGTTCGTATCAATACGCTCGACCAGGTCCTGAGTAGTTCAGCAGGTATCTTCGGCCCCGTCCTTGGTATTCTCCTGTATACCTTCACAGGGCTTGAAGGAGTTTTGTTCCTTGATGCCGCCTGCGCTGCGTTCGCCTGCTTGCGCCTAGCTCTGGCAAAGCTCCCCTATGCCAAATCAGAGCGCACCACGAGCCAAGGAGTCATTTCTGATTTCCGTGAAGGGATCACCGTCTTTAGAAGCAATAAGGGCCTCAAGGGCGTTCTTCGACTCACCATGATAGCAATGCTCCTTTTCCTGCCATTGGGCACCTTGAGCCCCCTTATGACATACGGATGGTTCGGAGGCGATGGCTTTCAGGCATCCCTCGTTGAAGCGGTTGCCGCTATAGGGCTTCTTATGGGATCGGCGCTCATGTTCATCTGGGGTGGCGGAAAGAAGCTCGTCAATATCCTCATCGCTTCAGGCGTCTCTATCGGCATTGCATGCATCGCATGCGGTCTTCTTCCGCAAAATGCCTTCCCTGCATTCGTGGTCCTTTTCGGAGTGATCATGGCCGCCACTGCAATGTTCAACGCCCCCATTATTCCGCTCATCCAAAAACGAGTACCCGTTGAAAAGTTCGGCCGCATCATGGGCATCTTCACTTCGTTCACGGCACTCGCAACGCCCATCGGATTATTCATCGCCGGACCAGCTGCCGAAGCGCTCAGCGTCAACACCTGGTTCGTTGTAGCAGGGATCCTCCTGTGCATCGCAGTGCTTCTTTCCTTAGGCGACAAGAACATTCGCTCTCTTGACGATAGTCTCGATCTTGACGCAATGGCGAGCGCCGACCCTCAAGCAATGTCATCTAAAAACGAATAACACGGGCTTCGCTATTGCCGATAGGCAACACCGGTATGGAGGGACGATAGACCGCTTGGTTCGTCGTCCCCTTTACGTTCGTATTGAAATACAATGGCAGGTGCTGTTGTCCGTTCGCATCTCGAAGGAGCCTTACATGATCATCGACTTCAAAGGAATGCGCCCCGATATAGAAAAAGCCGCCTATATCGCAGAAAATGCCACCATCAGCGGCGACGTAACACTCGGTAAGAACGCCTCCATCTGGTTCAATGCGGTCATCCGAGCAGAGGTCGCCCCTATCACCATCGGTGAGCTGAGCAATGTCCAAGATCATGTCATGGTGCATGCGGACTACGACTGTCCCGTCACGATCGGCGAACGCGTCACGATCGGTCACAACGCCATCGTTCATGGCGCCACTATCGAAGACAAAGCGATCATAGGCATGGGAGCGATCATAATGAACGGCTCCGTTGTTGGAGAAGGGTCCATCATCGCTGCCGGCGCACTCGTAAAGCAAGGTATGGTCATACCACCTTATTCGCTGGTCGCAGGCGTTCCTGGCACCATCAAGAAGACCCTTCAACCGGGTCAGCGCCCACAAGAGAACAACAACGAGATATACATCGAAGATGCGCTTACCTACGCAGCGAGCACCCATCGACCTGTTCCCGCCCACCTGAGTGGTGAAAACAACCGATGATCATGCGCCGCACTTCAACCGACTCATCGAACGCTTCGCAGCCCATCCGCGTTCTATTTATTTGCCACGGCAACATTTGTCGCTCGCCCATGAGTGAATTCGTCATGAAAGACCTTGTTCGCAAAGCAGGGTTGGAGCATGCCATCTCCATCGAATCGGCCGCCATGCATCGCGACGAACTAGGGAGCGACACCCACCCTGGCACCAAGGGCATTCTCGATGCCAACGGCGTTCCTTACGCTCCCCGCGCTGCCCGCCTTGTGACGAAAGACGATTATTCATCATTCGAGTATTTGATTGGTATGGATCGCTACAATCTGGCGGATATGCAGCGTCTCTTCAAGAACGATCCCGAAGGAAAGCTGAGCCTTCTTCTTGATTGGGCAGGATATTCGCGAGACATCGCCGATCCCTGGTATACCGGCGATTTCCAGACCACCTTCGATGATGTTGATGCGGGTTGCATCGCCCTTCTCGAGCACCTGAAACGGGGTATAACATCGATCTGACACGAACGATGACTCGGATCAATCCCTCAAGCCATCGGCGTATAATATAAGGACCATTCATCTATGTGCGGCCGCGCAAAAGAGGGGGCGCAATGTACAGTCCATTTCATGATGAACAAGGGCAGCCTAAAGAACTCTCAGATGTGACCTACGAGGATCTTGCTCAGTTGAGCAGCCTTGACGAGGGGTTCGTTCTCGAATTCAAGCGCACCTGGAACGAGAACGTACGGAAGAAAGTTCCCAAGATCATCGCCTCGTTCGCCAATTCCCGCGGAGGATGGTTGGTCATCGGCATTGCTGACGATGACAAGTCACTGTGCCCCGTTCCCCGTATCTCGGCCGACTTTTCCCAGATCTTCGGAGAGCTCTGCCGTCATCACGTTTCGCCCGCGCCACGCTTCGATGCGCGCTTCATTGCCGACCCGAACGACCCCGACCAAGGAGTCGTCGTGGTGCAGGTTCACGAGGGGGATTTTCCACCCTATGTCGCCGATGGCGTAGTGGAAATACGCGAGGGGTCCACTTCGGGACCCGCCCTTGGCAGCGCATTAGTGGAACTGTATCAGAAGGCGACTAAACGCACGCAGGAGATACGCGAGTATTGCCGCCGCAGTGTGTGGTACCCAGACGACACCAGTAGATTTTCAGGGGTGCGCACCGACAGCGACGCGACCAGCACATCCCTTCCCCTATTCAGCTTGTATCTGTTCCACATGGGAAGCCGCAGCGCGCAGACCTCTTCAAGAAGCGACATCAACGAACACGTACAAGCCATGCGCCGCGCCTTCGCGCACCACAACATCACCTGTCACGTGCAGCACGCCCACGACTCGCTCATCTTCCGCTCATCCATCACCATCCCTCACGGAGAAGCCCATTCGGCCATAGAGCTGTTCCCTGATGAATCGATGAAGCTCACGGTTCCCGCTGTCATGCTCGAATCAGATATGCACGATCGCGCGATCGCAAAGCTCCAACAGGAGGGGATACCCATTTCCCCCGATGCGCGCTTCATTGGCGCAGCATACACCCTCAAGCGAGTGACTCGCATGGCATCGCTGCTCGATAGATACGTACGAGAACGCGATCTTTCTTGGACCAGTTATGCGGTCGCCTATGAACTGGAGAACATGGCCGGTGTCATCCTATGGTCGCAGAACGAAACGTACCAGCGCTACATCCGCGATCATGGGCTTCTGTTCTGCGGAACCACCGACGGCAGGAGCCGCATTCGCTACCTTGACGATGGTGCGCACAATTCGTTCCGTGCCCGCCAATTCGCTGGAAGCCACTTCTTCGAAGCATGCGGCCTTCCCTTGGGCTCGCCTGACCCGGAAGACAACAAGCTCGTGGATGCCCTGCTCAGGAACGGCAGGCCCTACCGGGAGCCAAGCGAATAAACGAAGCGAACACCCAGCCGCTCCGACCCTCAAGCACTGCCTCTGCCCCGATCCGTAAAGGGTCCAGGGCATGCCTTCGCTTCTTCGTCCTTCAAAAAGACAAGATAAGGGCAGCGCTATAACGCAGCCCCATCGGCCTTATCCCTACGCTTTATGACCGCGAACCCAGGACTGCCCTTTTTAAGGTCTTTTTGAAGAACGCGCTACGGAATGCCCTGGACCCTTTGCGGATCGGGGCAGCCGACTATGATTCCAAGTGCAGTACGTAGCAGAAGTGGATCTTCGGGTTACGCGCGAAGTCTTCCGGTATCGTTTCCGCAGTGATGTTCTCCACGCTGAATCCCATCGCTTGAAGCGCTTCGGCGTTGAGCTTGAACGAGCGGAGATTACCCGAGAACACGATGGTTCCCGATTCAGCGAGCAAGCCCTTCACATTCTCAAGCAGCGCCACATGGTCACGCTGGATATCCCACGTGCGCCTGCCCATGGTCTTCGAATTGGAGAACGTAGGAGGATCGAGGAATACCACATCGTAGCGATCGTTACCCTGCGCTGCCTTCTCTACCCATGACAGCACGTCGGCACGCACAAAACGATGAACTCCCGACACGAAGCCCGAGCGCCTCATATTGCGGCGTGCCCAATCCAGGTAGGTCTGACTCATGTCCACCGTCGTCGTCGAAACAGCGCCGCCTGCTGCAGCGTACACACTTGCCGAACCAGTGTAGGCGAACAGATTAAGGAAGCGTTTACCTTGCGCATAGTCGCCCACCAACGCGCGGGTGATGCGATGATCCAGGAACAGACCCGTATCAAGATAGCCCGACAGATCGAGCTCAAAAGGATGGCCCGCCTCTTCAACGAGAACGGTATGCGAATCGTGGGTGTCTCTACGATACTGCGAACCGCCCCTGTCCTGCCGACGCACACGCGTAAAGAACGCGCCCTCTTCCACTTCCAGCAATGCCGCCGTGACCGCGCAGGCATCTTTAAAGCGACGATATGCTTTCTGCGGGTCGATCTCAGACGGCGCCTGATACTCTGTCACAAGAACATATTGCTTTTCGGTCTTCGCCTCTTCGAACACATCGACCGCGACCGCGTAATCAGGCAGATCGGCATCATAGACCCGATATGCGTGGATATCGTTCTTGCGCGCCCACTTGCGACGCGCTTTCACCATCTTGCGCAATCGTCCCGCAAATTGCTGCACATGATCAGAAGATACCGAAAGGGTCATTTCCTTGCCATCTAAGGTAACCAGGGGAACCTCCGTCATGAATGATTCGCCCAGCTGATGATCGCGGATCGTCACTTCCAGCGCGCCGTTGTATGCTGGTAGATATCGCTGAGCGTCATAACCGATGATCGTATCGAATTCTTCATCGGGAGTAATGACGCACATACGCCAGGTCGATGGCATATCCTTCAACCCCCGCGAAAGATGCGCATAGAACTCCTCTAGCCCACCACTGAGCAGCCTGACGCCGTAAGGTGGGTTGAGCGCTAAGAACCCCTGCTGATCAAGATCGATCCCGCACGAAGTTATGGTCTGGGATAGCTCTGCGCAATCGGCGCACAGGAAGGTAACGTATTTCGTCATTCCCAAACGCCGTGCGCTATCTTGAGCGAGCGCGATCGCCCGCTCGTCAATATCAGAACCGATGCATAAAGGCATGTTCTCGAGTCCCGCCTCAAAGCGTTCGTCAGCGTCATCGAGGAGCGCATCGAACGCCTCTTGATCGAAATCAGCGCAGCCCTCAAAGCCCCAATAATCACGGGATAATCCTGGCGCCCTATCCGCCGCCATCATAGCGGCCTCAAGCACCAACGTGCCACTTCCGCATACTGGGTCAACGAACGTCGGAGCATCGATCATCCCCTCGAGCCCTGATCGCTTTGCTTCAGCACGACGGAGCGCCGGAGCGGCACTGCGCTCCCAACCACCCCAAACGAGCATGCCTGCCGCAAGCGCCTCCTTCAAGGGAGCCTCTACCGATTCCTTATCCGCGCGATACCCACGACGGTGAAGTGATTCGCCCGCGTAATCAATGGATATGGTCGCCTTCGTACCATGGATTGACACCCACAGCGGCACATCAGGACGATGCGGCTCCACGTTGGGACGCTCCCCTTGCGTATCTCGCAAACGATCGCATACCGCATCTTTCACTTTGAGAGCTGTGAATTGAGTATTGCGGAGCGCATCATTCGATCCACGTGCGGTGACCGCGATGGTCGCACCAGAACCGATGAACTGCTCCCATTCGATGGCCTTCACGCCTTCGTATAGGACCTGCGCATCACGAGCATCCACGCGTTCAACGACACGCAACACACGCGATGCGATACGCGACCAAAGGCATACGCGATATCCATCGGTCTGAGAACCGAAAAAAGCGACCCCGCTCTTCAGGGGGCGTACGCGTTGAGCTCGCAAGCGCTTAAGCTCATCGGCAAGCACTGATTCGAACCCTTTCGGGCACGGAGCGAAATATTCAACCAAAGGCGTGTCCATCATGTGTCCAAGCTCCCTACTGTCAGGCATCCTTTAGACGCATGGCAGCTACATCGCAGTCACGCATCGACCAAAGGGTTCACCAGTAACAAAAAAGGCGCCCAAGATGAGCGCCTTTTACGATTAATCTTCCAGATAGTCTTTCAACTTCTGAGAACGAGAGGGGTGACGCAACTTCGCAAGCGTTTTGCTTTCGATCTGGCGAATGCGCTCACGCGTTACTCCGAATTCACGACCGACCTCTTCAAGCGTGCGAGGATGACCGTCCTCCAGACCAAAGCGCAATGAGATGACCTTGCGCTCACGCTCTGCCAAGCCTTCAAGCGTTTTGCTCAACTGCTCCTGCAGCATAGAAAAGCTTGCCGCGTCAGGAGGAACGACCGCTGCATCATCTTCGATGAAGTCGCCCAGCTGAGAGTCTTCCTCTTCACCGATAGGTGTTTCCAAGGAAACCGGTTCCTGGCTGATCTTCTGGATCTCGCGTACTCGTTCGGGCGTCAGATCCATTTCTTCGGCGATTTCTTCCGGGGTAGGTTCGCGGCCGAGCGACTGCAAGAGCTGACGCTGAATACGGACCAACTTATTGATGGTTTCGACCATGTGTACCGGAATACGGATGGTGCGAGCCTGGTCCGCGATAGCACGCGTGATAGCCTGACGGATCCACCACGTTGCGTACGTGGAGAACTTAAAGCCCTTGGTGTAGTCGAACTTCTCAACCGCGCGGATAAGGCCCAGATTACCTTCCTGGATGAGGTCCAGGAAAAGCATGCCACGGCCCACATAGCGCTTCGCGATAGAAACTACCAGACGCAGGTTCGCTTCGATGAGCTGCTGTTTCGCATCCAGACCGACCTGTTCTACGCGAGAGAGACGACGACACTCACGGCGCTCGAGCTCAATGCCCTCTTCTTCGGCCTTTTCCAGCTCTTCCGTTGCAGCAACGCCGGCTTCGATCTTCATAGCGAGGTCGATCTCTTCGGCTGCCGTCAACAGGGAGACCTTGCCGATCTCTTTCAGGTACATACGCACAGGATCGCCCGTCAACAGGGCTACCGAGGCATCGCCTGTCTGCTTGCGCGTGCGAGAAGGACGCTTGGTCTTCGACTTCGATACCTTAGGTGCGGCGATTTCCACCGTTGCCTTCAGTTCTTCCTCGGGAATGCCCTCAAGAAGGCTTTCGTCGGTAAGATCGCTTTCCTTTACGTCAGAGTCAACATCTGAATCGGCATCATCATGCACATCATTCAGATTCGGTTCAGTATTAGATTCAAGGATATCTTCTGCTTCTTCATCTTCTACAATATCAGCAGCACGTACCTCGTCGGCCTTTTTCGCTGAAGCTGCAGCGGTTTTCGCCTTCGCAGTTTCCTTTTTGGAAGCAGCCTTCTTAGCAGGTGCGCTCTTTGAAGAAGCCGCGGTTTTCTTTGCGGTAGCTTTTTCAGTGGAGACCTTTTTCTTGGATTCTGACACTTCTGCCACGTCGTTCCTCCCATGCTTCTTTCAACTCAAGCGAAAGTTCGCTGAAAACATCAAACCATTATACCTCTAAACGCAATAACTTATAACAGATTTACGGGATCAATATCTATCGACACGCGCACATCATATTCCGGTTTTCGCTCACGAAAATAGGTGCCCAACCTAGCGGCGATGCTCTCGTGCGCAGGCGCCTTGACGAGCACATGATAGCGCCACGAACCCTTCAATCGCTCCAGCACGCATGGCACGGGCGGCAGCACAAGCCACTCAGGCGCATCATTCGGTATGAGCGGGGCGATATCAGCATAGAGCCCATGGGCCACTTGCTTTACCCTATCTTCATCTTTGCCCCAGATCAGAACATTAGCAAGGCGCACATAAGGCGGGTAGCCCAGACCCTTGCGCAAATGAAGCTCCTCTTTCAAGAACGATTCACGATCATACTGGGCCGCCGAACGAATAGCCACATCACGGGCACTATACGTCTGAACGATGACATGGCCCGGCTTTTCCGCACGGCCCGCACGACCGGCGACCTGCTCGATAAGATCGAACGTTCGCTCAGAGCTTCGAAAATCGGGCAACTTGAGCATCGTATCGGCATTGATGACCCCAACGAGGGTGACCTCATCGAAATCGAGTCCTTTTGCGATCATCTGCGTACCCAACAGCACCGCGGACGGCGCCGCAGCGAACGCCTCGAGCAGCCGCTGATGATCGCCTTTGTGTGCAGTCGTATCGGCATCCATACGGATGACCTCGCATTCACGCCCTTCAAGCAGGGCGATCAATTCGCTTTCCACGCGCTGCGTACCGGCGCCGAACCGCTTGAGATAGGGGCTACCGCATTCGGGGCACACCACCGGAACGCTGCACTCGTGACCGCAATGGTGACACGCTAGTTTCGCACTGCGTTCGTGATACGTAAGCGACGTCGAGCACGAATCGCACGTAGGAACATATCCGCAATCACGACAAAGCAGGAACTGGGCGAACCCACGCTGATTGAGCATGAGCACTGCTTTTTCGCCCTTATCGATCGTTTCGAAAAGCGCTTCTTGGAGAGAGCGCGAGAACATGGAGCGATTACCACCCCCGAACTCTTTGGCCATATCGACTACCCGAATAGAGGGAAGCGGTTTGCCGTTGGCACGATTAGCCATTTCGACCCGTTGCCACCGTTCGTCAATAGTGCAACGATGAAGCGCTTCGAGCGATGGTGTGGCCGAGCCCAGCACAAGCGTCGCCCCCTGTGCCCTTACCAACCATTCAGCCACATCACGCGTCACATAACGCGGTGCCTGGTCCTGTTTGTAGCTCGATTCGTGTTCTTCATCGATGATAACGATCCCCACCTGCTCCATCGGAGCGAACAGGGCACTGCGAGCACCGACCACCACGCGTGCCTGCCCCGATCCAATGGCATCCCATTGATCGAAGCGCTCACCCTGGGACATACGAGAATGAAGGACGGCAACCGTATCACCGAAACGGCCACGGAACCGCGCGACCGTTTGCGGAGTGAGCGAGATCTCCGGAACAAGCACGATAGCGCCCTTTCCCTGAGCGAGGACCTGCTCGATAGCGCACAAATACACTTCGGTTTTGCCCGAACCAGTAACGCCATCAACGAGCACCGCATGCCCGTCTTGAGCTGCCAAAGCGCGCTCAATGGCGTCGAGCGCACGCGTCTGGTCGACCGTCAACGTTGGCCGCGGACGCACTCGGGAAGAAAAAACGGCGCTTTCAACTCCCGGGTCGCGCATCCTCCTGCGCGCCTCCACCCGAATGACGCCTTTTTTTTCAAGAGAAGAAAGTGTTGCTGCGACCGAGCCGTATTCGGCGGTCAGCTCCACCACACGCAGATCGCCCTGTTTCAGTGCTTCAAGCACTTTTTGCTGCTTAACAGCGCTCTTGCGAGGCACGAAATCGTCAGCTGCATCAAGGCGACTCACCCAACGCTCATCGACTTCATGGGTGATCGGTTGCGTCAGCTGCCACTGCCCATCGATACGCTCCATACGAGGCGCCCCTCCTGGAGGGATGAACAGACGAATACTCGATGAAAAGGGTGCTACGTACCTATCCGCGATGAACCGCGCGCACCGCGCACCGACCTGCGTGAAGAACGGCTTCGTTATGACCGCCTCCACTTCTTTGAGTTTTTCGGGCACTACATCTTCCGGGAACGGATCGTCGGGACCGATCGTTCGCAGATCGACCACGAAACCCACCGCCTGGCGACCTCCGAATGGCACCAGTACGCTACAGCCGATTTGAATAGGAACGCTTTCTTCTTCAGGAGAAGTCGGCGTCAAAAGGTCATCTAAGGATGTTTGGGTGCTCTGCCTGCCTTGAGAAAGACGTATGCGGTCATCATCATGCTCGACGACCGCATACGTATAAGGCGTATCAAATGCCTGAGTTGGAATATCAACGATAACCGAAGCAAGCTTCATGTATTTGAACCCACCATCTGCACGAGCACGAAAGCAGCGATCCGCATACTAACCGAGGCGAGCCACTGCCGCTTTAAGGTCATCCACCTTATCACGTTTTTCCCACGTGAATTCGGGAAGCTCGCGACCAAAGTGACCATACGCCGCTGTTTTGCGATAGATAGGACGACGAAGATCGAGCGCGTCGATGATGGCTCCCGGGCGCAGGTCGAACACTTCATTGACCGCCTGCACGATAACATCTTCAGGCACCGTTGCGCTGCCGAACGTATCCACCATGATGGAAACAGGACGCGCCACACCGATCGCATACGCGATCTGGACCTCGCAACGCTGTGCCAAACCAGCAGCGACGACGTTCTTGGCCACCCAGCGAGCCGCATACGCTGCCGAGCGGTCGACCTTGGTGCAGTCCTTACCGGAGAACGCACCGCCTCCATGACGACCCATGCCGCCATAGGTATCGACAATGATCTTTCGGCCCGTCAGACCCGCGTCCCCCATTGGTCCGCCAATAACGAAACGACCCGTAGGATTGATGTAGATCTCCAGATCATCCGCCACCTGAACCTGCTCTTCTTCGAACACGGGATCGACAACATATGTCATCAGATCGCGACGCAGAGCATCAAGTTCAATAGCTTCTGAATGCTGTGTGGAAATGACTACCTTTTCGACCTGAGTGGGCACGCCATCGACATAGCGCACGCTCACCTGCGTTTTACCATCAGGACGCAGGTGCTCCATGATGCCGCTCTTGCGCACATATGCCAAACGTTCAGCCAAGCGATGAGCCAGATAGATCGGCATAGGCATGAGGGTCTTCGTCTCATTGCACGCATACCCGAACACCATACCCTGATCGCCCGCGCCGACCTGATCGTATGGGTCGATCGCTTCGCCGGTCTGCGCCTCGAAGGAGCAATCGACTCCTTGGGCAATATCAGGTGATTGATCATGGATGGCATTCAGAACACCGCACGTATGGCAATCGAATCCATATTTGGCTCGGTCGTAGCCAATATCACGCAGAACACCGCGTACGATCTCGGTGACATCAACGTAGGTTTGGGTGCGAATCTCGCCCGTTACGAAGATCATGCCCGTAGTCGCAATGGTCTCGCAAGCGCAACGAACCAGATCGGGATTGGCAGGATTACCGTCGGAGGCAATATAGCCTTCGGCCGCCAAGGCGATCTCTTTTTCGAAAATAGCATCCAAGATAGCGTCCGAGATCTGGTCGCATACCTTATCGGGATGACCCTCAGTCACTGATTCGCTCGTGAAAAGATACGAGCGCTTCTGTTCTTGCATAAACTCTTATTCCCTTCGAACAAGCATGATACTGATGTCTCTATTGCTATGAATTATAGGGCATATGTAAATTGTAGCTACCGAGGTAGAATACGTGATCCATTTACGGGTAATGTGTTACTTAATGGACACATTACCCCCGTTTGGATAGGAACTATCGATGACCACCATGGTTTCCTCACGGCCCCGCGTAGACAGAAGGGTTCTGCGCACACGCAAAGCGATTCATACCGCCTTCATTGAATTACTCACTGAAGTTGACTTCGATAAGATAACCATCACCGCCCTCGCCAAACGAGCCGACATCGACCGTAAGACCTTTTACACCCACTACTCATCGACGGAAGATCTTTTCAAGGACTATATAAGAACACGTCTCCTCAATGCCCTGAACGATATTGACATTCAAGATCTGCAGACAGATCCCGCCCTCTTCTGCAAGAACTACCTTAATAAGCTCACGAAAGCGATTCCCCTTTCCAAGGAACAGCATGGTGAAGCATTCAAGCACGTTCCGACCGAGAAGCTCGTGCAATACTTCACCAATGTGATCCACGAAGAAGTCTATGCCCGTCGAAACGCAACGGTCCCACCCCAAACCGAACAATATATCGATCTTGTACGCCAGTTCACCCTAGGAGGGATCTTCGGAGCCTACATCTCATGGATAAAAGGAGATTCCGAACTCGATTTCTCCAAGGTTATCGACATAATCAGTATCTGCGCCACTCAAGGCACGACCGGGGCCTTAAGCCAACTCAGGCTCTCCGAACCAGCACAAGCGTAAAACCGCACCCGGCCATACGAACTTTGTTTTGCTTTTGAGCGTCCCACCCCACAGCGTATGGGCGTTTCGAACGCATGCTACACTTTTCCAATACATGTAAGTACCGCGAGGAACGGATGCCTCATGAAAAGCAATGCTGACCTAACGGAAGAATACTTCGCCACCACCCAATTATTCGATGGCGATATCGCCGGCAGACGAGCTGCCTATGCTTACATGCAACGATCCACGGCGATCGTCCATGAAAAGGTGGTCGCTTCTTCGTTCATCCCGCGTCTTTTCAACGACAAGAGCTGGGAAACGCTTCGGTCGATCGCCGAGACCACACATCGCATTCTTTGCAAGGTCATCGCCCATTATCAGACCGATCCCGACTATCGCGATATATTCACCTTCGACGAACGCCTCAAGGAACTCGTACTGCTCCCCCGCGGATACAACGACCCCCTGCCGTTCGCTCGCATTGATGTGTTCCTCAATGAAGACGACTACTCATGCGGGTTCTGCGAATTCAATGGCGATGGTTCTGCGGGTATGAATGAAAATCGCGAGATAACCAATAGCATCATCGAATCGCGCACCTATCAGCATTTTGCCAAGAACCATGCGCTCGAACCGTGCGAGCTCTTCGATTCATGGGCCCGTGAATTCATTTCCATCTTCGAAGGCTCCGAGCATTACGTTCCCCAGGCGCGCTTCGCGATCTGCGACTATTTGGAATGCGGCGTCGTTGATGAATTCAAGGTGTTCACCCAGTATTTCGCACGCTATGGATACGAGTGCATCGTGTGCGACGTACGCGATCTTTCCTACAAGGATGGCGCGCTCTACGACAAGGAAGGGCTGCCCGTCCACGCCATTTGGCGCCGCTGCGTTACCAACGATGTGATCGATCACTGGGACGAATCGCAGGATCTTATTGATGCGGTACGCAACGAAGCGGTCGCGCTCATCGGAAGTTTCGCCGGCCATCTGGTCCACGATAAACAGATCTTCGAGGTATTGCGCCACCCCAAAACGAAGGCCATCCTCACCAACGAAGAGAACGAATTCGTCGAACAGCATGTGCCGCGCACTCTGTTCCTCGACGAACGCGAGATCGACCTTGACAAGATCCGATCCAATAAAGATGCCTGGATCATCAAGCCGACCGACAACTATGGTGCACGTGACGTATACGCGGGCATTTCGTCAACGCAAGAAGAATGGGATGCGCTCATAGCACGATTCGCCAATGGCGCTTCAGGGGCACCGTTCATCGTGCAAACATACATAACGCCCTTTAAGACCCGCACGCTCGCACCTGATAAGCACATCGGATCGTTGCACGACGACGAGGTCGATCGCGAAGGTACCTGGTATAACAACTTGAACGGTCTCTACCTGTACAATGGTCATTTCCAGGGAATATTCTCACGCCTTGGGCCCCATCCCACCATCAGCAAAGAACTTCAAGGCATGACCGCAGCGACCATTCATGTAAAGGAATAAGCGAACATGGGTCTTATCGGACGCATAGCACGCATAGTACTAGGCGTGGCAACGAGCATCGCTCTTGCCTATAGCCTCTTCGGACTCGGATTCAGCATTTGCACCACACCTCAAGCGACGTCCATCATCGGTGGCACCTTTTCTGGCTGGGAACACGCCACCTATCCCGAAGAAGATATGTCTGCGATCGCCGAGGCGGTCCGTTCGTTCTCCATCGAAGGAACGTCATCCGAAGATCTGCACACCACCATCAATGAAGTGCTCGCAAAGACGCAGCCCGATATCGCCGCCGCCTTCAACGCAGGATCGATAGCGGATAGCGGCATAGACCCTTCTGCCTTCAATGCTGATCTGTCCACTCTGGAAGAGCGCTATTCGCTACCCCAAGATGCCCTGTCTCATCTACAGGACTGCACGCCCGTCTTCACTACCGGGCGCATTTCCACTGGCGTAGTAGGCGCCTTCGGCATTGCCGGGCTCATCGCGATATTCGTCTTAGCCGGGCGTAAGTGGGCCGGCAAAACGCTCATCGCCGCAGCGGGCCTAGTGGTGGCGGTACTACTCGCTTTAGGCGCATGGGCCGTACTGGATTTCGATGGCCTGTTCGCATGGATGCACAGCCTGTTCTTCGCGCAGGGAAGCTGGCTTTTCGATTCGCGATCGCTTTTGATCACGCTGTTCCCCGAAGCGTTCTGGGCGGCCATGGCAGGACTCTGGATAGTTTCAAGCCTGGTACTGGCAGGCATCACCGCCCTTGCAGGCAAGATCATCAAGATCGGCGCCTAAGAGACTAGCCCGAAACACAGATCCGCACCGTTAGCGCCTCGCCCCTTTTAAGCCATTCAGGATATCCCGAGCGCGCTTGAAAAGAAGATCATTAAAAAATGCAGCCCCTGATTAGCGGTCTTGCAATGCAGGGATGTGACCGATAGGGCCGCGCGATTTTCGCTGCATTCCTTTGATCTTCTTTGAAAGCGAAGAAGCGAGGCTATCCTGAATGGCTTAAAAGGGGTGAGACGCGCTGGGATGACGATGTTTACGCGAGACGGGATTGCAGTTCTTTTGCAGCAGCTGCCTTATCGAAGTTGCCGCCGGTCTTCTGCGTGAGCGCGCCCATTACGCGGCCCATTTCCTTTTTGGTAGTGGCACCCGTTTCAGCCAGCACATCAGCAATGAGCGCCTCCAGTTCAGCACCAGATACCTGCTTTGGCAAATAACCCTCCAAGATGTCGACCTGTTCGGTCAAGCGATCGGTACGCTCCTGGTCATTGCCTGCCTTGATGGAACCCTCGAGTGTTTCCTTGGTCTGCTTAATAGTGCGCTTGAGCATAGCGTCAACATCCGCATCACTCACTTCGCGGCGTTCGTTCACTTCTATGTTCTTAACTTCGCCATACACCTGACGAAGAATGGACAGACGGTTCTTGTCCTTCGCCTTCATTGCTGATTTGATCTCGTCTTGCAGTTCCTGATAGTTCATATATGCCTCCTTGAAGTACCCATTCATTATACCCACCAAAATACTTAACCGAGCTTTAACCAGCACGCGTAGATCAAGGCGTATACTGGGGATATCCCTTTTTTACATTTACGTTATTCGCGCTAGGCGAATACATTGCATGCGAGAATCACCCTCTCGCAGTAACGAAGTGCTCTCCAGAAAGGAGTTTCATGAAACTAACAATGCGCTGGCATGCCTTCTTCGATCGAAAAGTCCCCAACATCATACTTCGCCTTATCGTCATGATCATAGGTCTTGCCTTTGTCGCATTCTCCGTCGCTCTTACACGCGCAACAGGATTGGGCACTTCCCCGATATCCTGCGTTCCTGCGACGCTCTCGTACCTGACACCTCTTACCATTGGCACTTGGACCGGCATTCTCAACGTCTTATTCGTGATCGCGCAGATCGCCCTTTTACGACGGGATTTCAACCTCGTGCAGTTACTTCAGATCCCCTTCGTATTCGTGTTCTCGTTCCTTATCGACGTGTTCGTCCCCGTTTGCGCACCGATTCCCATGCCGAATTACGGAATACAGCTGGCTTTGAGCATTTTGGGCTGCTTCCTGACGGCATTCGGCGTGTTCTTGCAAGTGAAGGCGAGCTTTCTTACCTTACCAGGCGAAGGCATCGTGCTGAGCGTGGCCAAAGTATTCAAACTGCCCTTCCCGAAATGCAAGATCGCATTCGACGCATCGAACGTGATATTCGCGACCGTCGTCTCACTCGCGACAATGGGCGGATTGTTCGGCGTGCGTGAAGGTACCATCATCTCGGCCCTTGCGGTCGGAGCCATCATCGGCCTTTGCAATAAGATGTTCCCTCATTTCGAAACGTTCTGCCCCATCAAGGGTCATGTCACCTTCACGGCGACCACAATGATCGCTCCCGAAGATGCTTCTGTCGATCACGCTGGCATCCCTGCAACGAGCGACGATTCCGCAAGGACCCCATTGATCATTACGATCTCACGCGAATTCGGATCGGGTGGACGCGAGATCGGCCATGCTGTCGGGAACCTGCTCAATACCCCCGTGTTCGACCGATCGCTCATTGAGCTCACCTCTCGAGAATCAGGGCTTACTCCCGCATATGTGGCGGAACACGAACAGGAGATCCGCAAGGGGATCCTGTATAACCTCTACATGCAAAGCTATGAGAGCATCGGTGTCGAACCCGATTCATTCGACGAGCTCTGGCTCGCCCAAGCACGCACCATCACCAATCTCGCCGATGATGGCAGCTGCGTCATCGTCGGCCGATGCGCAGGTGCCATCCTTGCCGATCGCCCCAATGTGTTCAACGTCTTCATTCATGCACCTCTCGTTCCCCGTATCGAGCGCGTCATGAAGCGCGAGAACATCGACCACATGAAGGCCGCGCAAATGATCGAACACGTTGACAAAGAACGATCGGAGCATTGCAAGCGCTATGTCGGAAGCGCGTGGACGAACGCGCAGGCTTATCACCTTACCCTGGATTCAAGCATCACTGACCCCCACGAAGCAGCCCGGCTCATCGCGGATCTCGCCCGGCAAGCGTTCCCTGAAGCCGCCCTCACGCCGACTCCTGAAAAGCCCGTGATGTCCTAGCGATCATCCCGCTTCGAATCGTATACTATCTAATACGCTTACAAACTCTCGAAAGGAAAGCCCCATGACCGACCAGTCAAAGCCCGTTCGCGTACGCTTTGCTCCTTCTCCGACCGGAGAACTTCACATCGGTGGCGCACGTACCGCCATTTATAACTGGGCCTTCGCCCGCGCTATGGGCGGCACCTTCGTTCTGCGCATTGAAGACACCGATCCTGAACGTTCGACTGAAGAGAACAAGCAGGTCATCTTGCGCGCCATGAAGTGGCTCGGCCTTACCTGGGACGAGGGTCCTGAAGTAGGCGGCGAATTCGGCCCCTATCTGCAGACCCAGCGATTCGATACCTACACCCAAGCGCTCGAGCGCCTCAAAGAACGCGATGCCGTTTATCCTTGCTTCTGCACCAAAGAAGAGCTGGATGCAAAGCGCGCCGAAGCGGAAAAGAGCGAAGGTGGCTACTCGGGATACGACCGCACGTGCCGCGACCTTGATAAGGCAGAAGCGCAGCGACGCATTGATGCGGGCGAGCCCCACGTATGGCGCTTGAAGGTCCCCGAGAACCATGGTCCGATCGAATTCAAGGACGCCGTATATGGCGATATGTCGTTCCCCGCCGACGTCATGGACGACATGATCCTCGTTCGCACCGACGGCACTCCCACGTATAACTTCGCAGTCGTATGCGACGACGCGAACATGGACATCACCCACGTCATCCGTGGCGACGACCATCTTTCCAACACCCCGCGCCAGATCTTGATCTACGAAGCACTGGGCTACGACGTTCCCATCTTCGCCCATCTTTCCATGATCTTAGGCGCCGATGGCCGCAAGTTGTCCAAGCGCCGCAACGCGACTTCTGTCGAACAGTACCAGGCCATGGGCTTCCTGCCCGATGCGCTCGTGAACTTCCTCGCGCTTTTGGGCTGGTCCCTCGACGGTGAGACCACCATCATCCCCCGCGATGTGCTGTGCAAGGAATTCAGCCTCGATCGCATCACCCGCAAGGATGCCATCTTCGACGAAACGAAGTTGGATTGGATGAATGGCGAATACATCAAATCCATGGATGCATCCGCATGGGTAGATGCCGTAGCGCCGTTCCTCATCGAAGCCGAGCTCTGCAGTGCCGCTGACGTGGCCGAGCGCCACGAGTGGTTCGAAAAGCTCTATCCGCTTGTTGCAGAACGCATGAAGCGCCTTACCGAAGCACCCGAAAAGCTCGCTTTTATCTTCGATGGCCCGAACGTCACGCTCGATGAAAAATCAGTGCAGAAGAACCTCCTCAAAGAAGGCTGCCGTGCCGAAGAGGTCCTCACCGAAGTACGCGCCATCCTTGCCGATGAATCCATTCCCTGGGAATGCGACCCCCTGCAAGACGCCTGCCGCGAACTCGTCGAAAAGCTCGACCTGAAAGCAAAGCTCATATTCCAGCCCATCCGCGTCGCAGTGACCGGATCGCAGGTGTCTCCGCCGCTCTTCGAATCGATCGAGCTCATGAACCGCGAAGATGTCGTCGCTCGCATCGACACCACTCTGTCCGAGGCTTTCGGTGCCTAGCGAATCGCGAACATATCAAGAATCAGCTTCCGCACCCTCACCCGAAGGTGCGGAAGCTGCCTTTTTAGCCGAGGAGCTACCCGCCGATAACACCTCTTCCGAAAACGCGCTCCCTCCTCGCGAGGATATCGTAGCGCTCGCGTCTTGGTGCACCGCCCCAAAAGGTTCGGGGTGCCAGCGATGCGTAGCCGCCTGCCCTGCCCAAGCGATCACCCTCACTGACCAAGGCCCGCTGATCGATGAAGCGCGCTGCACCCGCTGTGGTATCTGCGCGGGGATCTGCGATGCATTTGCGTGGAGCCGCATCACTTTAGAGGACCTAGTGAGCCGCGCAGTTCGCGAAGCGAAAAACGAAGGCATGGTGTGCTTCACCTGCAACGAGCACATCTTTCCCGGACTCGCGCCTCGTAGTAACGTTATCGTGCTCCCTTGTCTCGCTGCCGTACCTCCCGAATTTTGGAGCGCGCTACTCGCTGAAGATATTGAAGTCGGCATATTCGTCGATCGCTCCTATTGCAACGAATGCGCCATTGCCGGACCCTATGCGCAGTCGCTCTACGATCACGCCATCGATCACGCGCGCAACTGGACCGGTAGGTCTCTCTATGCACTAGAAGGCCTACCGGAGCGCGAATCGATCCTCTCGATGTACGCCAATATCGATGAGGCCGATCGTCGCCATATCTTTTCGACCCTCGCCAACGAAAGCATCGATATTGCCACGGGCAAGCATCGCCAGCGCAATGCCGGCACGGTCGATGAGTTCTACGAGAACCAAGAGCGCCTTCGTGCTCAAGGACGCATTCGCAGCGCCCAGCAAACAGAGAACCTTCCTGAAGTGTTCCGACAAAAACCACAATGGCCACGTCAAAAGCTCATCATCCAAGCTGCGCAAAAGCTTCCCCACCGCGCCGCGCATCTTGAGCGTTACCAAAGCGAAACGGATGTGTCGCTCTGTAAACAAAATCATCACTGTGTTAACGCTTGTCCAACAGGCGCACGTTCTATCAATGAAGAAGGGTATCCTGAAGTCGATGAAAAACGCTGCATAGCCTGCGGTACCTGCATTGCCTCCTGCCCAGAAGGAGCCTGCCATTTCATCTCCATCACTGCTCAGAACTATTGCGAAAGGATCCCTCATGACGAAAACGCCTGATCCTTCATATTGGGGAAATCCCCCTCGGACACCGCAGTCCTCCCATCAACAGCATCCCCATACGGTACCACCGTACGCCACGCCGCAAGCGCCACCCCCGAACCAAGACCCCGTCATACCAGCTCCCACATATGCTCCGCAGCAGCAATCAATACCACCTGCTCCTCAGCCTCCTAAGAAGAGCAACAAGAAGATCATCGGCATCGTGATCGCCATCGTGGTGGTCGTGCTCCTCTGCCTCGGCATTGGCGGATGCGCCGCATATAACACCTTGAGGTCCATGACTGCCTCAAGCACTGAATATAACCTACAGCTTCCCGAATCGCCCTCGACCCCCAACGATCCATCAGCTTCCCTGAGCAATGAAAGCCTTCGTTTGGCTTTCGGGTTGAGCGGCAACGCCTCTCTTACGACCGAGGAACTCAATACCATTCAGTCGGATTGGTTCTCCTCAGAAAGTAAACTGCCTGACGACGACGGAGAATATGACCAAGGGGTCTATTTTGTTGGATCCGATATTCCCGCAGGAAGTTATTGGTTCGAAGGACACAACAAGAAGATCTCGTACTTCTATCTCCTACAACCTTCTTCGACCACCGAAGGGGCCTATGACGTGGTGCACATCAATTCGTACTACGGTCATAACCTGATGGATGTAAAAGACGGCGAGGTCCTCATCCTGGCAAATGACGAAGACATGATTCCCCTTAGCGCCATGGATGAAACCTTCTCGAGCCCTTACCAGAGCGGCGTATATCGAGTTGGCATCGATATCCCGGCAGGAACGTATCAGCTAAAACTCGGTCCAGCCGATGACTATAGCGCCTGCTACGTCATGAAAGATCTGAACTTCACCGACGACAGCTATCTTTTCGAAGGATATTACATCGAAGGCGATCAGCCCGATGAGGTCGTTCTCGAAGAGGGAACCTACGTTGAGCTATACAACATGTGCATGACATCCCTTACTGCCTAAGAGCGTAACGGCGCGAACCTACTCAGCCCCCGCAAAACCCTCGTGCAAAAAAGAAGAGCGATGCATTCGCTCTTCTTTTTTTCATATTCAACACCCAATAGCCTACTTCGAATCGCTCTTTCGCTCCTCAAAGAAGCCTTTCAGATAGGCGAACACCTGAGTCAACATACCCGCATCATCAGCTGACTCCTCTACCGTGCGTGGCACGAACACACGCAACGGCACGCTCATCTTCTTCTTGTCAGCAAGGTAGCGTCCCGCCTTGCGACGAAGAGCCGACGCTTGAGCGCGCGTGAGCGTGATGGGCTCGACCACCAATTTGCCGCCCGTTACGGATATCATGCGGATCCCCCGTTCATTCGCGAATGCTTTCAAGCGGGCTTTCTCGAACAGATTCAACGTCGCCTGCGGCATTTCGGGATGCTTTGCCTGCAGCTCTTGGAAAATATCCTCCACCGCATCAAGCGTATCAGCGCTCGCGATCTTTCGATAATACAGCACGCGCTCATCAGCATCGGGAAGATACTCTTCGGGGAAATATGTATGGTCGGGCACGTTCACCACGATATCGGATAGTGCCGGAGGCAGATATTCAGCGCTTGAAGTATCGCCTTCGCGCGTCAGATTGACCGCCGTTGCCAGCATCTGTGCGAACAGATCGAAACCAACGGCAGACATATTGCCGCTCTGCTCGGCACCCAATAAGCTGCCTGCACCACGGATCTCCAAGTCACGCATCGCGACCCGCATACCACTGCCTAATTCGGTATGCTCATTCAGTGCTGTCAGGCGCGCCATGGCCTCTTCGGTCATCGTAATGTTGTCAGGGAACAGGAAGTAGGCGTACGCCTGCGTAGAAGAACGCCCCACGCGCCCCTTGAGCTGATACATCTGCGCCAGACCCAAACGTTGAGAGTCCTCAATGATCAGCGTATTAGTATGGGGATTGTCAATACCGCTTTCAATGATGGTCGTCGCGACCAGCACATCGAGCTCGCCTGCAGCGAAATCCTCCATAACATGCTCGAGCTCTTCTTTGCTCATCTTGCCATGAGCGATCCCTACGCGCGCCTCTCCCGCAGCCGCCTGAACGCGCCGCACTGCTTCGTCGATGGAACGCACGCGATTGCTTACGTAATACACCTGACCCTTGCGGTCGAGTTCGCGCCGTATGGCATCACTCACCAGATCGGGATCCCATTCTCCAACATGGACCGTCACCGGACGACGATCATCAGGCGGCGTCAGGATCAAGCTCATATCGCGCACGCCCGAAAGCCCCATCTGCATGGTGCGGGGAATAGGCGTCGCCGAAAGCGTGAGCACATCGATGGATTCGCGCATGTTCTTCAGCTGCTCTTTGTGCCCCACCCCGAAGCGCTGCTCCTCATCGATGATGACCAGACCCAGATCGTGCGGATTAACATCGCGCGACAAAAGACGATGGGTGCCCACCAGAACCGCCACATCACCGCTCGCGAACCCCTCAAGCGCCTTTTTCTGCTGTGCAGGCGTACGAAAACGCGAGAGCACTTCGACCTGCACATCGAATGGAGCGAAGCGATCTGAGAACGTCGAATAATGCTGCTGAGCCAGAATAGTGGTCGGACACAGCACCATCACCTGCTTGTTATCCTGTGTCGCCTTGAAGGCCGCACGCAGTGCGACTTCCGTTTTGCCGAAGCCTACATCACCGCACACCAAACGGTCCATCGGATGCGGGGACTGCATATCGGCCTTAATGTCGGATATCGCGGCCAACTGGTCAGGGGTCTCCTGATACGGGAAGCTCTCCTCCATTTCGCGTTGCCAGGGCGTATCCTCGTGATAGCGATACCCTTGCGTGGCCGCACGGCGGGTATATACATCCACTAGATCGAACGCGAGCTTTTTGGTGGCCTTGCGCGCTTTGGTCAGCGCTCGCGACCAATCTGAGTTGTTGAGCCTGGTCAATCGAGGCGACGATCCTTCCGGGCCCACATAGCGCGTCACCCTATCTAACTGCTCGACGGGAACGTAGAGCTTATCTCCTTCAGCATACTCGAGCAGCAGATAATCGCGCTCTGATCCACTTACATCCTGTCGGACGATATCGCGGAAGAACGCCACACCATGCGCCGCGTGAACAACGTAATCGCCTGGTTTATAGGGAAAGGTGATCTCGGTCACATCAACACGCGAACGTTTGCGGGTAGCCATCGAGCCTTGCGTATCAGCCAACGACACCAAAGCGAGCTTCGCGGCGGGGAAGATCATTCCTAGAGGAATATCAACATCGACGATGTTCACCTGTCCCCGACGAAGCTTGGCACTCGGATCATCAACCACGTCAAGCACTTCGTTGATGGGAATACCCATATCAACGAGCGACAGTTTTATTTCTTGGCGCGCCCTGAAGTGCGGCGTGGAGAACACCACCGTGAATCCCGCTTCTGCAAGGGAGCGCAATCGGCCATACAGCTTCTCCGGATCTCCCGCTACCTCAACGCGCTTCACCACCAATTCGCTGTCAAGCTCAACGCCGACGCGCATGATAGACACATAGGTGACACGCGGATTAGTGCCGAAATCGAGCTTATTCGCCGCAACGAACAGATCTTCGACCGTAATGGATGTGCCTTGAGCCTGCTTCGCATATGCATCGAGCGCATGCTGTGCATCATCCACGAGCGACCGTGGTTCGATCAGAACGGTAAGCGCATCAGCGGAAAGATACGCACCTGCGGTCGTAGGATTTTTCAGTAAGAACGCCGCCATAACATCAGGCAGCTCCTTTGAGTCATCCTCTAAGCGCTCTAGCACTTCGCGCAATTCGCGATTCGTTTCCGCCCTGCGCGCAAGCACGCGCTGCGCATGACGGAGCGCCTTCGCATCGCACGAGAACTCGCGCACGGGGAAGATTCTCACTTCCGACAAAGAAGAAATGGTCTGCCCGGTCGAAGGCAAAAAGCGCCGTATCTCATCGAGTTCATCGCCGAAGAAATCACACCGCACAGGATATGACAGGTTCCCGGGGTAGATATCGAGCGCACCACCCTGGATGCAAAAGCTTCCCGGTCCGTCCAGCTCACCTGTGTTCTCGTAACCCATATCAACAAGACGCTGAGCCAGATCCTCGAAACTAGAAACACCTCGTTGAGGATGCTCGGCAAGATCTACGCCACTTCGCAGCACCAGCGGTTCAGCAAGCCCCTCTTCCGGCCTTGCGACACGACGGAGCAGTGCCCGCGCAGATGCCACGACGATAACCGGTTCGTTGCTCTGGAGCGCCCACAGCGCCTCGAGACGCACGCCGTGCAGACGCGGCTGAGCAGGCGCATCGAGCGAAAAAGGGTTCCCTTCGTAGTCGGGAAAGCGCAATACCCTCTCTTCCCCCACAAAGGCGCCAACTGTGCGAGCGAACACATCGGCGGAATCTTCGCCTGCGCTTACCACGAGAGTCGTACGGGGGTCGCGAACGAAGCGCGACGCCACCAGAAAAGGACGCGCCGAAGAAGCGACGCCGATAACAGCATCTTCGCCCTTATCAAGTTTCGACCACGCTGTTTCAAGTGCATTTGATTTTTCCAACACCGCAGAAAGGAGGTCTATGAGCATGATGGAACCCTCTCATACATAACGGCCCTTGCGCTCGGCCCAAGATCGCAAGGTGATCTTATTCAACGAAAAGCACCGCGCGCATGCGCTCGCTTCGCTTTTGCATATTCAGTAAACGCCAACGTCTCGTGTTTACAGTACCTCGCCCCTTAGGTTAGGCTACAAAACGACCACAGAAGACAAGGACACCCCATGGCTCGAGAGAAAAAAGCTGATAAGCTCGCCCGCGCACTTACCGTAGCGGAGCGCATGAACGATCATTACCCTCAAGCAGAATGCGCTCTTCACTATAGCAGCCCTTTTACCCTCACCATAGCGGTATTGCTTTCCGCTCAGACCACCGATGCCGGCGTCAATAAGGTGACTCCGGCCCTATTCGAGCGCTTCGGAACACCGCAGGCCATGGCGCAAGCCGACCCCGAAGAAATCATGGAGATCATCCACTCCATTGGGTTCTACCGCAACAAAGCGAAGAACTGCATCGCTGCCGCACAAATGATAATGACAGATTTCGGTGGTGAAGTGCCCCGCACCATGGAAGAACTACAACGCCTTCCCGGCGTCGGCCGAAAAACGGCCAATATCGTACTGAACGAAGGATTCGGCATCGTTGAAGGCATTGCCGTCGACACGCACGTGTTCCGCATTGCCCATAAGCTTAAATTCGCCGGCCCTTCGATCGATACTCCCGCGAAAACCGAAGAAGCTCTGCTGAAGCTCTATCCCCAAGAATATTGGGGACCCATCAACCATCAATGGGTCCTATTCGGACGAGAATACTGCATAGCACGCCGCCCCCGATGCGCTGATTGCTTCCTGGCGGACCTGTGCCCCAGTGCTCCAGCACCCCAGAACCCCGAAATACCAGCACCCTAACAGGCGAACAACATCAATTAACCACGACCATAGGTGTTTATCTGTACCAAGTAAGGTAGTTTCATCCTTCTACTTCTCGCACACGCGATCTGTGCTCATCCTCTGCTATGATATGCAGTCGTGCAGCGTTCATCTGCGCTTTTACCAGCGCTTTTACCAGGGAGAGCTATCGTGAATCTATCGCACCTCAAATACTTCATCACTCTCGCCGATCAAGAGCACTTCGCTAATACGGCACGTTCCCTGGGTATTGCCCGTTCTACGCTCTCATTAGCGATCTCTCGCCTTGAAGAAACGCTCGAAGCACCGCTTTTCACCAAGAACGGAAGCACGTTCATCCTCACGCCCTACGGACGTGAGTTCTACCGCTATGCTTCCCTTGCCCTTAAGAACATCGAAACCGGTATGGGCAAGATCAGGACCATGCTCGATACCCGAAGCGAAACGCTCCGCATCGGAGTACCCTTCACCATTCAAAGTGAAGATTGGGCACGCGTCGTGCGCTCGTTCCGCGCCGAAGCCGATCCGGATCTTTCAGTGAAGATCGTCCAAGGTTTTAGCGGGAGCCTTCTTAACGATCTTGCCGCAGGTATGCTCGATGTAGTGTTCGCTGCAAAGCTCGATGATGCTCCTGAAGGACTGGTATTCACTCCATACTGGTCACAGCAGCTCGTAGTTGCGGTGAATAAAGATAACCCGCTGGCACAGCGCAAAAGTATCACACTCGATGAACTCGAGGGCTACCACATTCACTCTTACGCTGAAGGATGGCCTCCCCACGACGAAATATCCGCCTGCATCGAAGGATACAGCCTGGACATCGAAGAGACCTACAAAGAAGAGATCTCCATCTGCTCTATGGTATCTGCCGATGAATCCGCCATTGCCTTTGTTGACTATTCGTTCTTAGTGCAGGCATTCAACGATATCGTCTGCATCCCCATCGCAGGCGTGCCGCAGGACTTCCATAAGCTCTATCTTATTCATCGCGATGAAGAAATGCTGGCGCCTGGCCAGGCTCACTTCATCGAATACATGAGCAGCCACCCCATCACGCCCGCACATATCAAGCGCGCATAAGCCAACCACGGCACAGGCAGCTCATATTATTCTGATGCAAACGGCTTTTGCGGCTACCGCATGAGCCGTCTGCATCACAAAACAGCTTTTACGGTATAGCAAGAGCACCCTGTATCACAGCTGTTCATGCAGTTGTAGCGCGAGCAACTCATATTACGAGCAGCTTTACAGAGCTATAGCGTGAGCAACCCTTTGTCTTTATCAACCACCTGGCAACCGCGGCGCACCAATTCGGCAATAACGGTTTCCGCCAAGAAAGGAACCTGCGCCTCTACGCGAGGCGTGAGTCCCACCACGAATTCAGAAGGCTCCATGTTCTCTACCTGCATGCCGAAGCATAGGCCTTCCGCCTTGTAGCCCAAAAGCGAAGCCGCATCGAACAGGTCGGCCAACTTCAGATCGTGCAATGACGTACGTGCGCCTTGAGCGCGTGCAATATCGAATGGCTCATATCGGAACACCGTACCCGGTTCAGCATCAGTGCCCTCGACCGCATCGACCGAAATAAGCAGATCGTAATCATTTACCTTCGACACCATATCGAGGCTCATGCAGCCAACATCAAAAAGATCCACTTCATCAGGCAATTGATATTGCTCGTGAATGAAGTCATATACCGCCGGTCCCACACCGTCATCCAGCATGAGACGGTTACCTACGAAAAACACTGCAATACGCATAGTTCTTAAGCTCCAAGAGTATGACGAATAACAAGGTTGTAATATGTTGCCCCAACGATCATGAGAAGGGCGAGAACACCCATCGCAATTGCCCAAATACGTTGGCGCTTTCGATATTGTTCCTTGGTTCTTCCCAGCGACAGATCGCGACGCAAGCCGTATACCTGAGAAGCACGGGCGAACACAATGGTCACCGCCGCAAGAATAACGGCGGCAATGATCGCTAGGACCACCGTCAAGGGCTGAGGATTCGAATACGCCCCATAGAACAAATTGTCAGCGAACAGCCACACTGGGTAATACAAGATCGTGATCCAAATACCATGACCCGGTCCCCAGATCGGCGGCATGAACAACGCCCCTAAGTTCAAAGGCGACAAACCATTAAGTGATACCTCTTCTACGGGAACTTGCTTAGGGTCGTGTCGAGTGTTCTGATTTGTCATATAGTTCACCTTTGCTTGCGGGCCACCACTATCCTGCCCCTACCTGAAGAGCAGACGCGCTAAGTGATCCCGCTTTTTCGCTCATGTTCCGAAACGAGTATACGGTAACCCGTTGACCGATCACGCCATAAAGCCGTCAGTGGAAACCATCCGTAAACAAAAAAAGTCCCGACTCATACGAGCCGGGACTTCATTGCATTTCATTTTACTCTTACAAGTTCAACATCGCTTTGCCAATAAGGGCCCTGCCATGCATAACCCGCGCAAGTAGATGATCGCAGATTAGTGGTTGTCGACCGAGTGATCTTCACCCACGATAACGTGACGGTTCGGATCATAGACCTTACCACCATGCTCCTTACCGAGCAGCATCAACTTAGCAGGTGCCGCACCCTCGATGAATACGAGGTAGATGTGCAGCATGCTGAAGATGATGAAGACGAACATCATGAAGTAGTGGATGATGCGCATTGACATCATGCCGCCTACCAGAGACGTACCTGCTGCGAAGAAGGTCCACGAAGCGGTAGGAACCCAAAGGCAGAAACCGGTGTAGGCCATGATCAGGATCAGGAACGCAACGGCAAGGTAGGAGATCTTCTGAGGAACACCCAACTTAGCAGACAGCGGATGATCCTTCTTGAGGAACAAGTAGTACTTGATCCAAGAACCCAACTGGTGACGGTTGTCGGCTTGGGGAAGCCAGGTCTTGTAGTCGCGCACCAGATTGCGCGTACCACCGGTCGGTGCCGTCTGGAGTAAGAAAGCGAACACGATACGCACGATGCAGTTAACCAAAAGCACGATACCCAGGAAAACATGCAGGCCACGTGCAACGCCGGTCAAAGCTGCCCAGAACGGGAAGTGAATCAAGAAACCAGAGAAAATCAGGAACGCCATGCAGAAGAGGTTCACCCAGTGCGTAACACGCATCGGCATGGGATGGGCCTCTTTATAGTGTGCCAAATGTGCCATTTACTTCACCCCCCAAGGGCTGGTAACCGTCTCGAAGTGCTTGCCGGTTGCAGGTTCGGTGATGTGAACAGCGCAAGCGGTACAAGGGTCGAAACTGTGAACAGTACGAAGAACATTGATAGGCATTTCAACGTCAGCAACCGGGTTACCGATAACAGCCTGTTCCATAGGACCAGGAGTGCCCTCAGCATCGCGAGGAGCAATGTTCCAGGTAGTAGGAATGATGATCTGGTAATCGGTGATCTTACCGTTGTTAACATGCTCGGTGTGGTAGAGAGCGCCACGAGGTGCTTCCCAGAAGCCCGTGCCCGAACCAGTGAGCTGCTCAGGTGCGCGGAAGTATTCGCTGTCGCCACCCTTGATGGCCTCGATGAGTTCGTCTACCCATTCGACCATGAGCTCTGCAACATAGAGAGATTCGACCTGGCGAGCTGCAACACGACCAAGCGTGGACTGCAACTGAGGAATCGTGAGGTTCAGATCCGCACACAGCTGATCGAGGTTCGTCTTGATGAATTCGTTGCCACGCAGATAAGCAGCAAGAACACGAGAGAACGGACCAGCTTCCATGCACTTGCCATCATAGCTCGGTGCCTTGGACCAGGTGTAGCGATCGGAAACTTCACCGTATTCATGGCCGTTCTGTTCGAACAGCGTACCCTCTTTGTAGTACTCGGTGAATGCAGGATCGGTAACGCCTTCACGAGGATTAAGGTCGGAATCACCCACGTACCAGGAGTGACCAACGTATTCCTTGATGAGGTCTTCGTTGACCTCGGAAAGGTTGAGACCCTCGTCAACAACGCCGGAAGGCAGATAGCGATCAGCGAGTTCGAAGGAAGGACGCTCGAATACGCCCCATGCAACGTAGCGGCCGCAGCCCTTACCGAAGTTGAGCGCATCCAGATAATAAGGAGCGATCGCCTTGGTGTCGGGAATCATGGTCGCCTTGACCCAGTCACGCACCTCGCGAACGAGAGACCACAGATCGTCGAGCTTTTCCTCGGTAGGAACGAAGGACGTACCACCAGGAACGAGCGTCATGACGTGAGGCATCTTGCCGCCGAGCAGACCGCAGATCTCAGAAGCCTTGGACTGCATGGTCAAAGCCTCGATGTAGTGAGCGGTGCAGATAAGGTCAAGTTCAGCGGGAAGCTTGAACTCAGTGTCAGCAGAACCGTTCTTCCACCAGTTACCGGAGAAGATGGAAAGCTGACCGTTCGCTGCGAACGTCTTCAGGCGTTCCTGCAATGCGCCCAGGTCGGACTGGCAGGACGTACCCGCTGCTTCGACCAGGTCGTACGTATTAGCGATGTTCGCACTAAGAGCATTGAGCGGATTAACGTAGTCAAGTGCTGCCAGCGTGTAGAACCACAGGATGTGGCTGTGAAGGAACTGGCCGCCCTCCATAAGGTTACGGATGATACGAGCACTATTGGGGATCTCGATACCGTAAGACTTCTCTGCTGCGATAGATGAAGCATGAGCATGCGAAACCGGGCAAACGCCGCAGATACGCTGCACGATGTGAGCTGCATCTTCAGGGGTGCGGTCGCGAACGACCAATTCCATGCCGCGGAAGCAGCCACCGGAAACCCATGCATCAGTAACAACGCCATCGTTTACTTCCATCTCGACGCGGAGATGACCCTCAATACGGGTAATAGGATCGATAACTGAACGAGCCATTGTTTACTTGCCTCCCTTCAGAACATCGTCATCATACTGACCGATTGCCTGATCAGGATGCTTTGCGTCCCATGCGCGGACCTTCTCGAAATCAGCACCGCCACTGGTACGGCCGGTCTTCTTCATGCCGAAGCCATGGATGACAAGTGCTGCTGCAACAACACCAGTGAGCGTCCATGCGATAGCCTCGGGCTGAATGGTCATGCCACCAATGCGCAGATCGCGGAAGCGAGCACGGAACGGCGTGTTGGTTTCGACCCAGTTCTCACCAGGATCGTTAGGATTGGCGGTACAGCAACCGATACAAGGAGCACCCGATGCGACGCACCAAGAGCGACGGTGGTTCCAGCGAACGATACCGCAGTTAGCCTTGGTCTGAGGACCACGACAACCCATCGGATACAGGCAGTAGTTCAATGCCTCTTCCTTAGTACCGAATGCATAAACGAATTCGCCGTTCTCGAAGTGACCACGACGTTCACAGTTGTCATGAATGGTCTGGTTGAAGATCACGGTCGGCTTGTTCTCGGAATTCAGCTCCGGCAACTTACCAACGAGGATAGCGTCAACGAGGACCGCTTCGAGCCATTCGGGATTCGCGGGGCAGCCAGGAATGTTGATGACCGGAGTATCAATGCCGGACTTCTTCAAGAACTGCTGAACGCCCAGCGCGCCAGAAGAATTAGGGTTAGCACCCATCCAGCCGCCGTTAACGGCACAGGAACCCAAAGCGACTACCGCATTTGCGTTCTCTGCTGCATGGATAAGGTGTTCGGTGCCGGGCTCGTTGGCAACGCGCAACGCTTCACCGTTCCAACCTTCCAAAACCGCACCTTCGTAGACGAGGATGTAGTTCCCTGCCTCGATCGTCTGTGCTTTGGCCTCTTCCATCGACCAACCTGCAGCAGCAGAAAGGGTTTCGCAGTAGTTAAGCGAAATCATTTCCAACACTACGGTTGCTGGATCAGGGGCGTCTACCTGTGCGAACGATTCCGTACAGCCGGTGCAGGATGCGCCTTCGATCCAGATCACGGGATACAAAGCGCCTGATTCTGCGCCGATAACGGAGTTCTCGATCGCCTGAGCAACGCGAGGAGCAGCGAGCTCGGATAAGCCAGCCGCTACGGCGAGCGAGCCGCAGAGCTTCATGAAGCTACGACGAGACACGCCACGCGCCTCCAGTTTGCTCAAAAACTCTGGACTGATTGCCTCTGTTACCATGTGCACACCTCCTTAAGGGTGTATCGTCCTGTAAAACCTCTGCCACACATTTTCTTCTATTTCGGCAATAAATAGACTGGTTACTTGCCTAATATCGGCTAAAACCCGCCAACGGTCGGAAAATGTTACCCTCCAAATTAGATGTAACACATATTTCCTTCACATTTTTCCATCACGCCGAACAGTGCCTATGGTAGCTACCCAAATAGTAGTTTTTGTTGCCCATTTTTCCAAGATGAATATCGCAAATAAAGAATTATTTTGTTCGCGCTGCTCTCATTCGGACATTTTTTTACAAACGTCCGATTTTGAAAAAACGATATTCGGACACTCAACGGCATTTAGCGACTCTGCTAGGAGTATCATGGACGGACTAATTCAATGAAAGGAACTCTATGTCGCAACCTACCACGATCGCCTTCTTGGGCCCTGTTGGAACCTATTCAGATGAAGCAGCTCGCCTCTTTGCTCAGCGCATGGGCTGCGATGATGCCGAATACGTCGAGTGCCCCTCATTTAACGAAGTGCACGATGCGGTAGACCGTGGCAGATGCGAATTCGGCGTAATGCCCATCGAGAACTCGCTCGAAGGCGTTGTTACGGCGACGCTCGACACGCTTACCTTCAAAGGCGGAGTATCCATCATGGGTTCAGCAGTGCTTGATATCCACCATTGTCTCCTGACCCATCCCGACACCGCGCTTTCCGATGTGAAGACCATTGTCAGCCATCCGCAAGCGCTCGCTCAGTGCCGCCGCTACCTTAACGAGCACTTCCCCTCCCTGGCCCGCGTCGCCTCATCTTCCACCGCAGAAGGTGCGCGCGCTGCTTCCCAGGACAAGACCGTAGCCGGCATCGCCAGCTCATTCGCAGGCGAATTGTTCTCTTGCAAAACGCACGAGCACAACATCGAGGACCATTACGGGAACCAAACCCGCTTCGTGCTCATCGCCCGCCAGGGACACAAACCGGTCCTTAAGAGCGATCGCATGAAAACGACCCTGGCAATGCATCTGAACGAAGACAGGCCCGGTAGCCTGCTCATGATCTTATCGGAACTCAATTATGCCGATGTGAACTTGACCATGATCCAATCACGCCCCACCAAACAGGGCCTAGGCGACTATCTGTTCTTCGTCGACATTGAAGGAAGCCCCGAGAACCCCGCGATCAAGACCGCGCTCGACTGCCTGAGGCTGAAGTTGCGCGAAGTAAAAGTGCTCGGCACCTACCCTGCCGAATAGAACCAGCGCCCACGTACAACGAATGCCGCCCTGCGCCTCTTGCCTTGCGCAGGGCGGCATTGTCTTTCTCGGGGTGACATTACACAACGTAGTGCGCAAGATCACCTTCACCCTCCAGGGAAAAAAAGCCCTCTTTCACCAAGTCATCGACGATGGAGCGCGCCAACGCAGGATCAGGTTCGGGGCGATCTTGGGTGCGTTCGAACAGTACAAGCGCCTCGTAAAGATCATTGAAGGTCGCACTTCTGTTCGCGATCATAAAACGCACGAGTTCAGCGCGCTTCTGACGACGCGACCCTTCGAATTTCGACTGGACCACATGATGCCGGGAGCGGCGCGAAGGATTGACCGTGATCGACTTTAAATGAGCGCCGTAATCAAGCAGCGCATAATACCAACCACGCGGATCATCCAATGAGCACGTACGCTCCACTAAAGGCTCGATCTCCTTATCGGAAACCGCTTCTCTATCGGCGAACAATTCATGGATGAATACGGTGCGGACATTCGTTTCCAAATACACCGCAGGCTCACGATATGCGAACGCGCATATTCCCCCTGCGGTCGCTTTCCCAATGCCAGGCAAACGGAGCAGCTCTTCATAGGTAGCGGGAAGTTTTCCCGCGTGTTCGTGGGAGCAGATCTCTGCACAACGCTTTAGCATCAAGGCACGTCGGTTGTAGCCTAAGCCCTGCCACGATTCAAGCACCAGTGAGGTTTCGGCGCTGGCAAGCGCATCGATCGTCGGGAACAGCTTCAAGAACCGATCCCAGTACTTTTCCACCCGAGATACCTGCGTCTGCTGAAGCATGACCTCCGACACCAGAACGGCATACGGGTCATCAATAGAGCGCCACGGCAGGTCTCGATACAAACGGCGGCCTTCGCACCACACCATTTCGACGAAACGCTGTTCGGCGGCGCTCAGATCTTCACAGACCGTGCGGTGATGGGGCGCACCCACGTTGCACGATCCGTCAGGTGCGAGTTTTTCCCGCGGACGGCGAACGTCGCCTACATATTCCCCCTCGTTCGCGCAGAACGCCATAACACGACCCTCTAGCGTGCTTGAGAACCACGAAGCGCCAGCGCTTCTTGAATAGCGGGATGATCGACACCCTGCTCGAACAGATCGACCAGCGTAATTGACGAATACAGATTCATTACGAGCGCATCGGCAGCGCGCCAGACCGCATTGAACGAGCAACACGGCTTATGCGCGCACATATAGTCACAAGAAGTGCATTCGGCGACCGAAAGCGATCCGTTGACGCTCATGAGCACATCGTAAACCGTCGTTCGCGCCGGATCGCAATTGAGCGCTAGGCCACCATGGACCCCGCGGATAGTACGCAACAGGCCCGACTTGACCAATTCGTGCTGGATGCTTCGAGCGAACGAATAAGGGATCTTTTCCTGTTCGGCAACTTCAGCGATAGAAATATACGAGTCATCCTGGCGATAAGCAGCACGGATGACTCGGCACGCGTAGTCGCAACGGCGCGTGATGCTCATCGGTTACCCCTTTAACAGATCGTCAAAATCGGAAAAGCTCTTTCGCAGGCTTTCCACCGCCAGATCTTCCATGCGCTGATATTCATCCGATTCAAGTGGCTGGAAATTCGACAGACGCATAAGGATGTCGTCTGTCGGAACCGCGCAGAACGTGCCCTGGGCAACGCTTTCGCGGTATGCCTCTTCGACCGCCTCACTCGAAATAGCGTAGATCTCGAAACGCGAAAGCGTACGAGAGAAATCAACCAGCTGATTCACGTCCAAACCACGCATCGAAGGATGCTGGGCTTGTTCGCTGCGCCAAATAGCACGACGTTCCTTTGCATCGGGCAGATCGATATCGATGATCCGATGAGGACCGATGAGATCCTGGAAGAACGGGTCGATATCTTCTGGCTCGGATGCGGAAATGAGCACCGTCGCCTCAGGACTGCTCAGCGCCACCTGAACCAATGCGAGCGCTTCACGAGCACCGCGGGAGAGCTGCATGCTGGCCAGAGACTGAGCGTCATCACCCGACACATCGAACAAGGGCAGATCCCACAGATCAAGGTCCTCGATAACGACGACCGTCGGTGTCTCGAGTCCGCCACGGGAAAGACCCGACAAGCGGGATTTAAAATCAGGAGAGGCCATTACGCACAGCACCACCTGCCCCATCGCATTGCGATCGAGGCGCATACGGATAGCTGGCATACCCAATTCGCCCACGGTAGCCACCATGAAGCAGTTCGCATCTTCGCGCGCAGGGCTCTTGAATACCAACGTACCCAGAGCCGGCATTCCCGGCAGACCATGACGGGTGTTGAGCATCTCAAGGAAACGGGCGAATTCGGGGTCATTGCTACGGCCGATACCGAGCGTGCCCATGAATTCGATCTCTTCATCGAAGCCCACGAGATTGCGATAGTCGAAGCGCTGAGCCTCGACCTCCGCGGTATCTTGCGATGCCGAGGTCGCCATAGCTCCCAACTGAGCGAACGCAGCCGCCAAGGGAGAATCGGGAGCGATAGGCACCGCATTCACCTTGGTTGCCTGCACATCCTGATCCGCACCTTCATCAGAGGTATCTTGAGGGACATCCCCCGCCGATTCATCTGAATTCGATGATTCGACCTGATGGGAATCGATTCGCTTTTCAACCGATGCTGCGCTCTCTTCAAAATGGCACAGCACCTCATTGGCTGAATCGAGAAGATCCTGATTCACCATATCCGCCATGTCTTCAACGACCTCACGGTCGAAGCCGTATTCTTCCAACTTATCGAACGCGAGCTGCTGCAGCTCTTCTGCATGGCGCACGATCTCTTCTGGCTCCCAGAAAGGCTCCAGCTTTTCGAAAATGTATTCGGCCAACGAACGCTGCTTAGCGGAAACCGCCAGATCCCATGCCTTGCTCATTCCCTGAATGACCTCTTCGCTAGGGATATGGCTCTCATGGAGCGCCCGTTCATATGCTGCTAGGTACAAATGAACGCCGAGGATGATATCCCCTTCGCTCACTGCTGAAGCCGCACGTTGAAGATATGCTTGCGAAGAATTAGATCGGTTGTTCTGATCCTGAAAAGGAGCGCCTCCGAAAGTCGATTCCTCGTTCATCATCGTGCACCTCCTCGATGCTACGTGCCGGCAAATAGATGCTTACCGGCGCATTATCGAATAATGCTAGTTCTTTACTCACAGTTTATTGTAATCCACCCTATTCGATACCTTGGGCAATTACCGGTGATTTGACAAAATCTCATAGTGAATTCAAATAATGGAAACACTCGTGTTACCAAATGCGCTTACCAGGAGAGGATATCCCATCCGTTCTCTTTGGCAGTGCGACGCAAAGGACGGTCGGGAGTGACCGCGTGAGGATGCTGTGCAGCCTTCAGAAGCGCACGATCTGAATGATGGTCGCCATACGCGTGCGTAAGGACCCAGTTGCCTTCTCCGTATGCCTCATTGGCGTAAGCCGTCACTCGCACGAGCTTTTCGACGCCTTCCACCGGAAGCCCTTCCACTTTGCAGGTATAGCAGTCCTGAGAATCAGTGGCCATGCACGTAGCGAACCCTTTGGTATAGCCATGGGACTTCATGGCCTGACGAATAAGCGGTTCGAACGTTGCCGATACCGCCCACACCTCGCATCCCTGCGCACGATGATACTCAATGGCCTTGTCGGCCTGCGTACGGAAGAGCTTTTCCAAATGAGTATCGTAGAAATCCTGCAGGAACCGATCGGTCTCTTCACGCTTCTGACCTTCAAAGGCGGAGAACACCGCTCCACGGACCCAGCTTTCATTTTGAGGAAGTCGCAGTTTATACGCGAGCGCCCAGAAGAGAATACGGGTCAGGATACGCTTTTTCAGCATGCCCTTCTGGCGCAAATAGTTCACAAGGATAACCGGAGAATTTCCCGAAATCGAAGTACCATCAAAATCAAATACGACGATCTCGACCGGTTGCTTTTGAGAAACTTGTTCCATTGCCCTTCTTTTCTTCTTTCAGGTATGCGCAAACTCGAAATAAGACTCGAGCACGAAATCACTTTGCGCAAGAGCTCCGAAAACTATAGCACCCCCACCCCAAAACGCGAAACGTTTACGTGGGGCGCTTACAAATCGTAACTTTTGTAAAAAGTGTGGAACGCGCAACACGTCTCATAAACAAACAAGGCTCCCAAATGGGAGCCTTGTAAGTTTTAAACTGGCGGGATGTACGGGACTCGAACCCGCGACCTCCGACGTGACAGGCCGGCGCTCTAACCAACTGAGCTAACACCCCGTGCTGCGACAGCGAAGATTATTTTACCGAAAAAGAAAATGTACGCAATACCCTTTTTTAAAAATTTTTCTGGGACCCGTAGACTCACGCTTCGGCAGTACTGCTGCGCCTATTGCTTCGCGCCCTTCTTTCGGCCAGGACGAAGCGATTTGAACACGGTCTTGCTCGCCGATTTCGCAACGGGCGCTGCAGCATCGAGCACTACCCCGGCCGCATGACGCACCTTAGGAGCGATCGCAGACGCAGCCGAACGGACCGTCGGCTGGCCCTGAACGAAATCGACTACCTCTACCGCTTCGTGAGTCACCTTGCCGGCAAGCGCAGCAAGCCCTGCGACGCTTCCTCCGCCCTCGAAATACTCAATAGCGGCTCGACCTATGGCTTGCGTGCCCAAATAGCCCATAGAGCCTTTGACGGCCCAGCCCAGAGCAGGCACCAATCCGGCGACCTGACGCGAAATTCCACGGCAGATGAAAGCGTTCGCCAATACGCCGATCAGTTCTTTGGCTCGATCGGGACCCAGGGGTTGACCGTAAGCCGCCGCGATCTGCAAGACCATCTTGATTTGATTAGCCGTCATCAACGGCATATCGGCCCCAGGAATGAACACCAGCACTCCTACGCCCGCATTTTGAAGCGCGGTCGTATTTATCGCACCGTATGCAAGAGGGCGGCGTACGAACGGATAGGCAATGGAGAACGCCAGGTGCTTTTCGTCCTCGACATAATCCACGATCCAGCGGCCGATCTTGTCAGCAAGGACACCCCTGACGTCGTCCGAAAGTTCCGATAACCCATCATCTTGCACGAAGAGCAGATCTTCCTCAGGAATCGGATGGCCCGACTGCTCGGCCTTTTCGCGCACCGAAGCACCCGGTTGCGCCACAACAAGCGCTGGCGTGCCCTGCTCACGGAACGCCGTCGCCAACGCACCGACCGAATCGCTCTGGCCTGCCGCAATGATCGTCAAGTCGCACGAAAGCAAACTGTCGGGGGTCTGCGTGGGAAAATAGCTAACATACACCCGCGAGTTGGGCGATTCGCTGTTGAACCCCGCTCTCACGAACACCTGAAAATCAGGCGAGGCGGTTTCATCTATCAGAATATTGACCGAAACCGGAATTGTACTTGCGCGATCTATGTCGATCGCTGCCAAGATGACCTCTGGGATATCAACCGGAAGTTTCATACGATCCCCTTTCACTTAGCGGCCATGATGGACCCAAACTGAGTTGATCAAACCAAGCATCATAAAATTAACAACCATAAAGGATGACCCATAGCTGATGAACGGAAGTGGGATGCCCGTGATAGGCATCAAGCCACATGTCATACCGATGTTCTCAAGGATCTGGAAAAGCCACATACCCACAACGCACACCACGATGATCGTACCGAACAGATCGTTCGCGCCACGCGCCACATGGATCGCCGTAACAATAAGGCCTACATAGAACGCAAGCAGGACCAACGCTCCCACGAAGCCGAATTGCTCTGCCAGTACACAGAAGACAAAGTCCGTCGGCGCCTCGGGCAAGAAGCCCAACGATGACTGGATCGCATTCATGAAACCTTTGCCAAGCAAACCGCCACTACCAATAGCGATCTTCGCCTGCTGTAAGTTATAACCATCACCTGAGGTGTCATACGATGAGTCCATGAACACAAGCAAGCGACTGAGCTGATAGTCCTTCAGAAGCACATCGTGCCCCGCCATATCATCAAGGATGGGATCGATAGCCAGAACAGCAGCGATCAACGCCACCAATACAGCGAGCGTCGCCACAATAAAGCGCCAATTGGCACCACCGATAATAAGTGAAAAGCCCGCGATCATCAGGTACACCAAACCCGTGCCCAGGTCAGGCTGAGTCATAACGCAAATAAAGGGGACGGCCATGATAGCCAACGCTTTGAGGTATTCACGCACATCGTCCAAGCGTCCCCCATAACGCGCCATGACCGATGCCGCCAGCAACACGACGGTCACTTTGGCGAATTCGCCTGGCTGGAGCTGTATACCCAACCTGATCCACGATTGACCACCATTAACCTCTACACCAAGACCCGGTATATGAGGCGAAAGCAGCAAGACCACATTAATGATCAAAAAGACCATCGTATAGCCGGAAAGTACATGGTAGTCTATGCGCGTAATGAGCACGAACAGCACCGCGCCCGCTGCCACACCAGCGAGCTGACGAGTAAAGCTATAATCCGCATCGGTCGCCGTGGCCGAGAACTGCACGATCAGACCATACGCGACAAGCGCGAGCACGAAGAGCAAAAACGGCGGATTAATGTATTTGAAACGACGCGGCTTAAGCGCTTTGGCAACCGCCGGATCCTGAGGACGCAAAGAACTGATCTCATGCATTGCTTGAGGCATTATTCGTCACCCCCGTACCGGAAATCGGCGTCATATCTTCAGTCCAATTAGCATCAAGCGAATTGATGGCAGCATCCATAATGTGAGCCGCGACCGGACCGCAGGTAACACCACCGCTGCCACCTTCCTCTACGCAGAGCGTCAGGGCGAAACGAGGCTCTTCATAAGGTGCATAACAAGAGAACCATGCCATGTCTTCTTTGCCGGCGACTTCTGCCGTACCCGTTTTAGCTGCAGCGCTGAACGAATACTGACTGAAGTCAGATGACACGGTCGCGTTCTCCGTTGCAACCGCACGCAAGGCATCCTGCATGATGGCACGCAGCTTATCATCGACTTCGGGGTGATAATCTTCGATGGTATCGAACGAAAGGACGGTTTCCCCCAGAGAATTACGCACTTCCTTCAAGAGATGAGGACGCAAGAGCTTACCGGTCGCAACCGCCGCATACGAGCGCGCTACCTGGATCGGCGTGACCAATACATAACCCTGGCCGATGATCATGTTCGACATATCGCCCGGGAGCCACTGAGCCTCTTCAGGAACATCCTTGAAATATTCCTTCTTCCACTGAGGCGTGGGAATACGTCCCTCGGCTTCACCCGCCAGATCGACATGGGTCGACTGAGCGTATCCGAATTCCTTGATGAAGTCCTGCAGCGCTTCATCGCCAATGGAACCACGGGCATCGTAGAAGCTCTTCGCTATTTCATAGAACACAACGTCGCACGATTCGACCACGCCTTCACGCAAGCCGATCCATCCATGGCCGCTTTCGTTCCAGCACTTCTGCGGAAAGGACTCGCCGAAGCCCGTCCATGTACCCTGACAATTCCAAGTACGCGATGTATCAGCGAACCCATAGGTAAGCCCTGCCATGCCCGTGAACGCCTTAAAGCACGATGCCGCCGGATACGTACCGGCGATCGCGCGGTTCATAAGGGGATAGTGCGATTCTTCGGTCTGATATGCATCCCACATATCCTGAGAAATGCCGCCGATGAAACGTTCTGGTTCATAGGTGGGGTAATTGCCCATTGCAACGATGCCACCTGTTTGAACGTCCATAACGACGCACGATGCTGCGGTACCTGTGCCACCCGTGACCGTTTCCTCGAGCGCCACATCAACCACATGCTGGACCCGCGCGTCGATCGTGAGGTACACATCGTTACCCTTAGTGGGATCGGTCTCTCCGATCACCTGCTGAACGACGCCCTTCGCGTCCGTGACCAGCACACGTTGACCGTGATCACCCGCGATCAGATCATCGTAGGTCTGCTCAATGCCGCTCTTGCCGACCGCATCACCTGATTCGACGCTGCGCCCTTCGGCCACGTTCTTCAGATCATCTTCTGAAGCGGTGCCCACATAGCCCAGCACGTGCGCGGCAAGCGCCCCATAGGGATAGGTGCGCGTTGTGCGGATCTGGGTAGTCACGCCCGGGAACGCATCGCGATGCTCGGAAATGAAAGCGACGTCGCGAAGCTTCACATCGCTTGCAACGACACGCTGGCTCTGCGCGCCGGATGACGAATCAAGAATACGCGAGCGCACCACCTCATAAGGAACACCCAGCAAGGCAGACAAGCGCAGCAGCACATCGGAGTTGTTAGCCACTTCCGCATCGGCAAGAACGGTCTGAACCTGCCGATTAGCAATGAGTGCGACTCCGTTGGCATCATAGACGACGCCGCGCGGAGCAGGCGTTGATACCGTAGTGTAGAGATTCGACTGAGCTTCTTCGCTATAACGGGCACTATCGAGGATCTGAAGGCCGAACAGCTTTGCAGTCAAGGCCGCGAACACTCCAGCAGCCAATACTCCGACCGCTACGAACCGATTACGAAGCCCATCGGGATTGGCCGATCCCGTGCCCATGGAAGGGCCAGGACCCGACGCGACCGAGGTCTTAGGCGTTTCAGCCGAGATACCGACCGAAGTCACCGAGCGAACGCGCATACGCTCGCGTGTTCTACCCTGAGACGAATTCGCCCGAACACGAAAGATCACTATCGCGAGCACGCCCAGTACTACCAGTGCGAAAATGGTTGTCAAAATAGCGGACAGCATACCGTGGTCTCCTTAGCGGTAACGACCGCTATCCGACACTTTCCAGGCATCGTTGACAGCCTGCGTAAAGGGCAGGCGCCGCATAATAACGAACAGAAGCGCTGCAATAAGCGCATTGAGTACCGTGCTCGGTAGAACGCGCTGCAAGAAGATCTCGATGAAGGAGCCCTGGTATCCCACGACCATCAAAACGATCGCGAACAGCAATTCGAAGACGAACAGCGTTGCAGCAAGCGCGATCAAAGGCATCGTGAGCGTCGTATCATCAAGCACTTCGAACGCACGCGACAGCACGAACGTCGCAACCAAAAGGAGCAGTGAGGTCAGACCAACCGGCGTTTGAGCGAACAGGTCGGCTATCAGCCCCAATACGAATGCATAGGCATACGTCGAATCAGGTCTGCGCATGATCGCCAGAACCAAGGAGAACGCCACGATAAAGCTCGGTACGACCGAAAAGATGGTCAAGATCGGTGCGAAAACGATCTGGATCACCACGATGATCGCGGAAGATATGAGGGGAAGCATCCAGTCGCGCATGGTATCACTCACTTTGCTGATCAGATGTGCCATCTGATGAAGTGCCGGAATTGTTCGAACCATCGCCCGAAGATTGGTTCGCAGTATCGTTATTGGTGCTCTGCTGAGCAGCGCCTGTATTCAGTAATGCTTCAGGTCCTACTGCGGAAACGATCGCATTCGCAGCGGACTGATCGCCCGAAGCTGCACCTTCACCGCTCATTCCCAGTACGACCAGCACTTCGCTAATGTTGCTGAACGAAGCATTGGGGGTGATCACGATGGTACGCGTCGCATCGCCTTGTCGCTGCTCGACCTTAGACACGGTACCAATGACCAGACCACGGAAATATCCGCCCCCAAGACCAGTGGTGATGACCGCTTCGCCTTCTTGCACTTCGACGCTCGCATCGACTCCATCAAGGTACAAGACCCCTTCGACCGAACCCGAAACGATGCCTTCCGTACGGGAAGACTGGAGCATGACCGCGACGCCGCTCTGCGCGTCATTGAGAAGACGCACCTGGGAGGTGTATGTGCTGACCGATATGACCTGTCCCACAACGCCGGTCGAACCCATGACCGGAAGGCCTGCGCTTATGCCAGAAGCGCTTCCAACATCGATGGTGATGAGGCGATTGTAGGAGTCAGACGAATACCCCGTTACATGGGCCGCGACCGACGTGAATCCATAGGCATCATGCAGGCCGATCAGCGATTCGAGGCGCATTGCCTCCTGGCGGTACTCTTCAAGTTCAACCACCATCTGACTTAAGGTCGCGTTGCTCTCACGCAGCTGATTGAGCGTTTGCCCATCCGCCGTCAGATCTTCCAAGGATGAAGACGCAGAAGCAGCAAGAGAACCCGTAGCGCTTCCTACGGATGTAAGAGGTGAAGCTATTGCTGAAGCAGAATCCTGCACAGCATGAAGAGGACCTTCGTCCCCTTCGCGCACATAGACAACGACCAAAACCAACGAGACCACCAGGAGAATCACCAGTAGTCCCGTTCCTTTGAATTGGCCACCGAATGGTATGTTGATGTTGTTCGACTTCAGGGCCATCGTATGCGAAGATCTCCTATTTCGATCTCATGAGTATTTGCTTTAATGCCGTTGGGGTTTCCAGGACCCTCAAGCAGCCGGTAACGACGTTGGTAAGCGCCGTTTCGCTCGTCCAAACCGGAATCTCAAGCTGCTGCGAGAAATAGCGATCCAAACCAGCCAGCAATCCGCCACCACCGGTGAGCAAGATGCCATTAGAAATGATGTCGGAAGCCAAGTCGGGGTTGGTCTTCTTAAAGGTCTCCTTGATGTGAACTACCATTTCATCGATGGGAGCCTGCAGCGCATCACGAACATCTTCTGACTGAATGGTAACCTCTTTAGGCTGTTCAGTTAATACATCCTGTCCGGAAATGATCATGTCGCGTTCACGACCATCCTCGAACGGCAAGATGGAACCTATTTTAATCTTGATGACCTCTGCCGTACGCTCGCCGATCTTGATTCCAAGAAGATCACGCAAATGCATTGCGATCGCTTCATCAAGGCGATTACCTGCAAGACGCAGCGATGACGACGTTACGATACCGCCCAAGGAAATGACCGCGACTTCCGTGGTGCCGCCACCAATATCAACGACCATCGAACCAGTCGGTTCGGTCACGGGCAGATCGGCACCCATGGCAGCAGCCATAGGTTCTTCAATAAGATATGCCTGTCGTGCGCCCGCCTGAATAGTGGCCTCGAATACCGCGCGCTTCTCTACCGAAGTAGCGCCGCAGGGAATGCACACGACGATACGCGGCTTAGGCTGCCACGGATAACGACGTGGTGCCGCTTTGTTGATAAAAGCGGAGATCATAGCTTCGGTCACATCGTAATCAGCGATCACGCCATCATGAAGCGGATGTTCAGCGGAGAACGTATCGGGTGTGTGGTTGATCATGTTCTTCGCCTCATGACCAACGGCCAATACTCGGTGAGTGCTTCGTTCGATAGCGACAACCGAAGGCTCATTGATAACGATACCCTGACCCGTAATGGCGACCAAGGTGTTAGCGGTACCCAAGTCGATAGCCATATCGTACGACGTCGACGAAGTAGCGTTCTGTATGAAATCAAGGAAAGACATACATCATCCTTAAACGTTTAGTGAGCAATCGTAAACATGAATTCTATCATAGCGCACCGTCGCCTTACTGAAATCCACAGGTGCCGCAAACCGATAGAAATGTTCACCTACATACAACGAGCCCTCGCATAACGCTCGGGCTCGCATTTCACTTCAAAAAAGCGGCAATTCTTATGCGAAGAAAATACCGATTTCGCGCTCTGCAGAAGCAACGGAGTCAGAGCCATGGATAACGTTCTCGTCCATGATCAGACCGAAATCACCACGGATGGTGCCGGGAGCTGCTTCAGCAGGATTGGTAGCACCCATGAGAGAGCGGCACTTCAGAACAGCACCTTCACCAGATACCACCATCTTTACAACAGGGCCGGAGGTGATATAGGAGATCAGGCCATCATAGAAAGGCTTGCCTTCGTGCTCAGCATAGTTAGCTGCTGCCTGCTCGGAAGTGACCATGCCCATTTCCATGCGCTCGATCTTCAGACCAGCACGCTCGAAACGATTGACGATTTCGCCGATATGACCATTGCGAACACCGTCGGGCTTGATCATGCTGTAGGTCTTTTCGATTGCCATACTTTAGTTCCTTTCAAAAAAATGATCGTCATATTAAATCAAGATCCTCGCAACTAGCGACAGATCTTAGATCGCATAAGTACCCGCACTTACGACTGACTTGCAAATGCGAGCGATACGCCAGATACCTTCCATCCAATACAATCGCGCACCATGGTGATGTGGTAGGGAACTTCCCCACCCTCGGAAGTGGTAGCCGTCACGTATACATCCGCTGTACTGAGATTATTGACCGTGCCGTTGACGACGATATTGCTCGTCTGAACGACCATATCGGAGAAGCGGTCCTTCGCAGCATCATCGAGATTCGATGCATACACTTCATTGTTGTTCGGATCATTGAACATCGTTGCGACCTGGTCTTGCTGAGACGGGAATCCCACTCCCTGCATATAAGCGACCGTACCCGCACCGCCGATCAGGACCAAAATGAACAGGATGACGAGGAAGACCTTCAAGCCGCGATGACGATGCTTCTTCTTAGCACCCGTCGTCCAATCCTGGAAATCCATTTCGTTCGCCGTGAAGAAATCGCTGTTCTGTTCAGCTTCAGCAATGCTACGCATGATGCTCGTTTCGGACATTTGCGTTGTGCCCATTTCAGACGCGTCGAGAGCCTGCGCCTGCAGAGGGACCCCATCACCCGAAACATCCAAGCCGGACAGATCGTTCTGCTGCATTGTGCTTACCGGAGCAGGAGCGGCGGGAACCGCTTCACTTTCATCGGTCACGCCGGCCGCCACTGCAGCGACCGCGCGCTGATAATCAACGTTGGCAGCGTCATTGAAAACATAGGTCTTATCGGAAAGCGCCGATTCGAAGGCGCGAACCGCCTTATCCATCTTGCCAGCCGCGACGTATGCCTGACCCATATTCGCGAACAGCTTGTTACGCGTTTCAGGTCGCATATCGAACTGAAGAGCGCTCTCATATGACGCAATAGCATCCATGGGACGATCGAGTGCCATGAAGCACACGCCTAAGTTGAGCAGTGCTTTAGTTGGATCGGGATTCATCTCATCAAGCGCCGCAGAACGGAACGCGGCGCCCGCTTCGGCGGACTTGCCCAATTTCAGCAAAGAATTACCCATGCTCTGGTACGCCTTATAGGGGGTTGCATAGCGAGAGTCATCGACTGCTGACTGGAAATGGGTGACGGCATCTTCGTAATCACCCTGCGAAGCGTACACCATACCCAAGTTGTAGCTCACCGAACCAAGCGCATCGTATGACGAATCGATCATTGCCTGAGAATACGCATGAATCGCTTCGTTCGGATCGTCGAGCTTGACCAAGCAATTGCCGATCTGGTGATAGAGCAGACCGAGCTCACCCGGAGCCTTTGCGACAGAGGTGTCCTGCAGGCAATCGGTGAACTTCGCCAATGCTACGTCGTATCTTTTGGTAACGTATGCGCTACGCGCCTGCTGGAAAATCTCGTTGTTCATATATGGTTCGATTCCTCTCCTGCAACTTCAACTAACACGTTCGCGAGAACTGCGTCTCGTACCGACCCTATGCGTTAGTTAGCGTTCTCGATGATGACCGTTTCGATAACATCACCAACACGCAATTGCCCCACAACGTCAAGACCTTCTACGGTCTGACCGAATACAGTATAGCCCGAGTCCAAAAACGGCTGAGCGCCAAGGCACAAATAGAACTGAGAACCCGCTGAATTAGGATCCTGAGAACGGGCCATGGCGAGCGTGCCATCGAGATGCTTATTGTTGGGGTTGGTGGTGTACTCTTCCTTGATGGTGTAACCAGGACCACCCGTGCCAAGACCAGCGAACGGATTGCCTTCAGCGGCCTTTACCTGCTCGGAATCAAGAGCGCGCGTATTAGGGCAACCACCCTGGATCACAAAACCAGGAACATAGCGATGGAACTTCAGGTTGTCGTAGAAGCCCTTCTGAGCCAGCTCGACGAAATTGCCTACGTGGACCGGCGCATCGTTGCCCGCCAATTCAACGCGAACATCGCCCTTTGAGGTTTTAATGATAGCCACTTCGTTACCGTTGGGCTTATATTCGGGTGTGTACAAAGCCATAGCTTCCCCTTACTACCAGTATGTTTAGAAAATGGTGCCCTCTACAGGATTCGAACCTGCGGCTTTCTGCTCCGGAGGCAGACGCTCTATCCCCTGAGCTAAGAGGGCCCAAGTCCCCATATTATACGCTATGATTGACATCGTTTGCATTTCCGCACGAAAACCAAAGGATGACACGTTAAATGCGCATAAAAATCGACACCATGGCTTATGGAGCCAATGCAGTAGGTCGCACCGATGACGGCAAAGTAGTGTTCGTACCAGGTGCCGCACCCGGCGAAACAGTCGATATCGACATTGTTCGCGAAACGTCATCTTTCTGCGAAGGCAGCCTTAAAGATATCGTTGAGGTAAGCCCCATGCGCACCCAACCCGCCTGCCCCTTCACTGCCGTCTGCGGCGGATGCCCCTGGATGTATCTTTCGTATGAGGCGCAATGCGAAGCAAAACGAGCGAATGTCGTGAATCAGCTCTCCCGCATTGGGAAGATCGAACGCGACGAAGCCGAAGAGCTGGTCGGGGCATGCGTGCCTTCCAAACGCACTTTGGGATACCGCAACAAACTCGAGCTCGCCACTGGTCGTGATGCGCAGGGCAAGTTCGCCCTCGGTTTTCACCAGCAAGGTGGCTCCTTCGCACCCATTCCCAAGGCATGCCTCCTGGGAGCCCGAGGTATCGAAAAATCACCAGGCGCTCTGAGGGGAGCTCTGGCGTATCTTCAGGGCCAGAACGATCTGGGCATATTCCGCGTCGGCGTTCGCCGCAGCGTGCGCACCAAAGATACCGAGATCGCACTTTGGACGCGCCCCAGCGCGTTCCCTCGAAAAATAGCCGCCGACACCCTGAACAGCGCCCTTAAATGCACCAGCATCGTACGCGTTATCGCCGATGAGGGCCGCGCACGCAAGGTGAAGAAGGTCGAAGCACTGCACGGAAAAGGATGCTGGAGCGAAGAAGTCGCGGGGAACGCCTATCGCATCAGCGCTCCGAGCTTCTTTCAGGTGAACACCGCGCAAGCAGAGGCCATGATCGATCTGGTCATGGAAGGGCTCGAACTGAACGAGCGTTCCGTGGTGGCGGACCTGTACTGCGGAGCCGGCACGTTCACCCTTCCCCTCGCCCAGCGCGTTGATACCGTGTTCGCCGTCGAATCAGCCGCTTCTTCTGTGCGAGACCTGCGACGCAACCTTGAGGGCATCGATGGATATGTGGAAGTGATCGGGGGCGACAGCGCACGCGAACTTCCCACTTTGGGACGTCTGGATGCGCTCATCGTCGATCCCCCTCGTGCCGGTCTTGCTAAAGGAGTCGCTGAAAGCATTGCTTCTTCGAGGGCCAAGCGCGTGGCCTACGTGAGCTGCGATCCGGCAACATGGGCACGCGATGTGGCACGCTTCAAGGAAGTGGGTTACGAGCTGGTCCGCGCCACCCCGGTCGACCTGTTCCCACAAACCTATCACGTGGAGACCGTAAGCATCCTGACACGGTCGTAGCAGGCCGCGAGCGCCCTGATGCGGTCACAACGCACCGCGATCGTCCTGACGCAACCACAGCCAACACCAACGCCGCGAGTCACGACTCGACCACGGTCATCGCTAGCGCCACGAGCTGCGAACGCGCCAATATCCTAACGCGTTCATAACGGAAACCGCGAACCCCCGAGCGCGGCCATGATTTTTGGTAAGATGTGGGAGCTTTGCAGACACAAACGAGCACGCCTCTCTTTTCGCATTAGGTGCTCGCTTCAGGCGCTTATATCGAAAGGGGCTGAAAAATGAGTCCAGAACTCAACGACATGCTCATCGCCATCACCGGTACCATCAGTGACTTCATGTACACGTACGTGCTGGTCATCATGCTGGTTTTCGTCGCCATCTATTTCACCATCCGCACCAAAGGCGTGCAGATCCGTTTCTTCAAGGACATGATCCTTCAGCTCACGGAAAAGAAGCATGTCGACGGAAAGAAATCCATCTCATCGTTTCAGGCCATGATGGTGTCTACCGCTTCTCGCGTTGGCACCGGCAACATCGCCGGCATTGCCACCGCGATCGCCACCGGTGGCCCCGGAGCAATATTCTGGATGTGGCTCATGGCGCTTTTGGGCGCCGCATCGGCCTTCGTCGAATCGACCCTGGCACAGATCTGGAAGGTCCGCGGTAAAGAAGGCGAGTTCCGTGGTGGTCCAGCGTACTATATCGAGCAAGCGCTCGGCAAACGCTGGATGGGCATCCTGTTCGCGGTGCTGCTCATCATCTGCTAAGCCTACGGCTTCAACGGCCTTCAGGCATACAACATGGCAAGCGCTCTGGAGTACTACATCCCCGATTATGCAACGAACGGCACCGCGGTTGCCTTGGGCATCGTACTCATGGTCATGACCGCCTTCGTGATCTTCGGCGGCTCTAAGCGCATTAGCATCATCTCTTCCATCATCGTTCCGGTCATGGCGCTCGCTTACTTGGCATTAGGCCTCTTTATCACCATTACCAACATTAACCTGTTGCCTGAAGCATTCGGTTACCTCTTCGCTTCTGCCTTCGACTTCCAATCCATCTTCGGTGGATTCGCCGGTTCGGTAGTGGTACTGGGCATCAAGCGTGGTCTGTTCTCCAACGAAGCAGGCATGGGTTCGGCGCCGAACGCCGCCGCTACGGCGAGCGTATCGCACCCCTGTAAGCAAGGCCTCGTGCAGACCCTTTCGGTCTATATCGATACCATGCTGGTATGCACGTGTTCCGCTTTCATCGTGCTGATCTTCCTGGTGAAATCCGGTGGCACCTTCGGCGATCTGAACGGCATGCCCCTAGTGCAGATGGCCATCAATTCTTCCGTGGGTGAATTCGGCATCCATGTGGTGACCTTCGCCATTTTCGCGTTCGCGTTCTCGAGCCTTATCGGTAACTACTTCTACGCAGAAGGCAACATTAAGTTCATCACTAAGAGCCCCCTGGTTCTGACCCTCTTCCGTTGCACCTGCCTTGCTGCCATTATGGTCGGCTGCCTGAACAATTTCACTTTGGCGTGGAACTTCGCCGACATCACGATGGGCTTCATGGCGATCGTCAACCTTATCGCCATTTTCCTGCTGGGTCGCTGGGCATTGAAGGCTCTCGATGACTACACGAGCCAGCGAAAAGCGGGGCTCGATCCCGTATTCGTCGCGAATAGCATTCCGGGGCTTCCTCTTACTGAATGCTGGCACGTAGAGATGGATGAGCTTAAAGACGTAGGCCCCCAACCGGTCATGGAGTACCTGGATGAGGCCATCGACGCCGAAGGGCAGATAAGCGGCCTGAAGTGATCGCGATCGACGAAGCGGACGCAGCAAAGAGGGCCGAAAGACCGTTCGAGTAAGACCGAAGCAACCGCCAAAAATGGGGTTACAGAACAAAAAATGCGAGGCCAGAGTGGCCTCGCAAACAAAAGTGGGTCATGGGATAAAGATCACCCTTCGCGTGATTACCGATTACCCTTCGCGCGACTGCTCTACATAGCCGACCAGCTTAGCAATACGCTCAGAGTACTCGGGGTGCTCGATGCCGGCTTCCGCCAGATCAATAATGGGTGCATCGTTCCATAGCATTTCAAGGCGATAATAATCACGCGCCTCGGGCTGGAAGATATCCACCACGAACGAGCCGTAATCCAAAAGCTCCCACGAATGATCGTTGGTAGCCTCGCGCGATGCAGGCTTCACTCCCGCTTCCTTGCGCAACGCCTCTTCAACAGAATCGATAATGGCTTCGACCTGTGGCGTATTAGCACCGGTCGCAATGACGAAATAGTCGGTCACATCGACCAGATCGCCCACTTTGATGACCATAACATCAGTAGCTTTGCGCTCGTCAGCGGCACGTGCCGCAATGAGGGCGCATTCTCGTGAAGACTTTGCCTCTTCCACTTGCTCTCCTTTAGATTTCACTCAACTATTCGATCGCACTCGCACTTAAGCCGCTCGGTCATGCCCGAAGGCTCCGAACGGATCGGGGCTTAGTCGCCCAGTCGCATCGCACCCGAACGCTCAACGCTAGCGAATCAGTTCTTTTCCTTACGTGCTTGACTATACCAGTTCCATACTTCAACCGATTCCTGGCAGATAGGTTTTTCGGAACGCACCAAATATGCCATGCTCTCCTTCAGAACCGCAAAGAACAGATCCTCCAAACTCGCCTGGCCGATCTGCTTGTAGATCTGCCTATACGAATTCACTTCATGGGTGGGCTCGACCTTGTCCGCTACGAACACGATCATATCAAGAGGGGTCATATCAGGAGCGCCTACCGTATGACGCGCAATAGCCTGATACATCTCCTTACCGAACTGGGGCGCCTCTTCAGCGAGCACTGCAGCCGCCGTCATGCCATGAAGCACCCATGGCATCTTGGCCACCACATCTTCATCGACCGCGATGTCATAGTGCGCAACCCGGTCCGCCAAACGATCAGGCTTCAACGCCTTGTCCCAATCGTGCAACAGCCCCGCCATACGCGCAACATGAGGATCGTATCCATATGCACGAGCGATCTTGCGAGCTGTTTTCGCCACTGACAGGCTATGGACGTATCGCGCAGGGCTAACACGCTGCATGAGCAGGCCCTTCATGTATTTATATGAGGTGGAACCGAACGGTTTATTATCATTGAGCCCCGAGATCTCCGTGGGCCGATAGGCGAATTCCGAAAGCTCCTCTGGAGTTGGCTCCGTAAGAACTTTCTGCAGCTTCTTACGACCGTCCTCACGATCCTTGGACATGAATAGCCTCCTCGCTATTGTAGAACCGGTGTTCCATTACATGATCGACAACCACTTGAGGAGTGAGATAACGAATGGACAATCCTGTCTCCAGACGCCGCCGCAACTCACTCGAAGAAATAGCAAGCGCCTCGATGGTAATGAACGAAAGCGTGATGCCCTTCGCACTTTCCTTGATGGCCTGCCTTTGCTGATCGGTCAATTCATAACCCGGCCGATCAACACCAATGAATGTTGCCAGTGCGCCCATTTTGGACGCATCCTTCCACATTGAAACACTCGCGATAGCATCAGCCCCGGCAATAAAATACAATTTTACATTTTCGGGATAATGTTTCCGCAAAATGCGCAGGGTATCGATGGTATACGTATCTCCTTCGCGCAATACCTCAAGGGCGCTCACGTCAAAATACGGATTATCCAAAACAGCAGCTCGGCACATCGCAAGACGCTCCCGCGCCGGCGCGATGCGCTTTCCCCGCTTGAAGATCGGCTGCCCTGTCGGAATGAACACGATCGCATCCAAATGGAACGCCTCGCGCACCTGTTCAGCGCAGGCCAAATGCCCATTATGGATAGGATCGAATGTACCCCCCATGATCCCCAATCGACACAGTGCTCCATCCTTCCCAAGGTCATCAAAACGATCGCTGATGACCGCTTGAGGAACTCCGTGTACTACGCGCTCTGCCTCAAAGACATCAATAGCGCTCATTACTAAGCCCTCACCTGGCCCTCTCCATTAATAAGGTACTTCGAACTCGTAAGCGCCTCGAGCGCAAAAGGACCGCGCACATGAAGCTTCTGGGTCGAAATACCGATTTCGGCACCCAAGCCGAATTCTCCCCCATCGGTAAAACGCGTTGACGCGTTAACATACACCGCAGCCGCATCAACGAGCTGCTGGAAACGCTGCGCTGCCGCGCTATCGGAAGTGATGATCGATTCCGAATGGCCCGTGCCGTAGCGATTAATATGATCGATGGCCTCTTCCACTCCGCCATCGATGACCTTAACGCTGATCTCGGGACCTAAATATTCGCATCCCCAATCGTCATCGGTCGCATCGACAAAATGTTCGAGAACCGCACTTCCCGCACGGTCTTCATTGGCGAACACTGCCGCCTCACGGGCGCGTTCATCGCCATGGATGGTCACCCCTGCACTCGCAAGCTCCGAGAGCATCTGAGGCAAGAACGCACGTGCCACCGACGCATCGACCAACAACGACTCTTCAGCGTTGCACACGCCCGGACGCTGGGTCTTCGCGTTCATGACGATGGCGCGCGCCTTATCAAGATCGGCCGTTTCATGCACATACACATGGCAATTGCCCGTGCCAGTTTCGATGACAGGCACTTTAGCGTGCTCGACGCAATGCTGGATCAAGCCCGCACCACCACGCGGAATGAGCACATCGACGAGCCCATGCAAGGAAAGCAGCTCATCGGTCTCTGCACGATCGGTCGACTGAATGGCCACGATAGCATCAGCCGGCAACCCTACGCTCTCCACCGCACCACGCAGCACATCCGCGATGGCGTTATTCGAATGCACCGCGAGCGAGCCACCACGCAGAACCGCAGCGTTGCCCGACTTAATGCAAATACCCGCCGCGTCGGCAGTAACGTTAGGACGCGCTTCATACACCATGGCCACTACGCCTAAAGGCACCGACACCCGACGCAGCTGAAGCCCGTTATAGAGCACACGCTCCTCCAGAACGCGTCCCGTCGGATCATCGAGCTTTGCAAGCGCCTCAAGCGCATCGGCCATTGAATTAACCCGCGCTTCATTGAGCATCAAGCGATCGAGCAGTGATTCACTGATGCCCTTCTCGCGAGCAGCTGCGCAATCGGTCTCATTCGCATTCAGGATGGCAGCGCATTGCGTACGCAATGCCGCAGCCATAGCGAAGAGCGCCTCGTTCTTCAGATCGTTCGATGCCTGCGCCAATGCCGAAACGCAAGCCCGCGCTCGCAGGGCCGCCTGTTTTGCTTCACTCATTCGAACACCACCAATTCGTCTCGATGAACCGCCGGACGCGAGCTTAGATGCTCGAGCAATTCATTATGTTCAAGTTCTGCCTTAGATCGACCGCGCGCAAGGCTCATCTCAGCCGATGACGCCTCCGCACGACCGCGGGCGAACAAATACCCCGTACTATCCTTTATATCAAGGATATCGCCCCTCACGAACGATCCCTGTACGTCCGTAATGCCAACAGGCAACAGCGATGAGCCCTTGTTCACCAGCGCCTGCCTTGCCCCATCATCGACCTCAAGCACACCTTTTGCGGAATCACCCAATGCGATCCACAATTTGCGGGGCGTGATGTCATGCTGCGGCGTCTGAGCGGAAAAACGCGTACCTACCGCTTCTCCGTGCGCCAAACGAACCAGCGCGTTCTGCTCGCGGCCATGACACACCACCATGGGAATGCCCGCCGCCATCAGCACACGCGCTGCCCTGATCTTGGTAACCATGCCGCCGCTGCCCACTTTCGAAGTCACACCACCTGCAGAGGCCATGAGCTCCGGCGTAATGCGGGTAACTTCAGGAATGAACTCAGCCTGCGGATCCAAGAAGGGATTCGCCGTATACAGACCATCGATATCAGAGAAGATCACGCATGCATCGGCGCGCACCAAGCACGCGACCAGCGCAGCCAGCGTATCGTTGTCGCCGAAGCGGATCTGCTCGACCGAGACCGTATCGTTCTCATTGATGATGGGTACCACATTGAAATCGAGAAGACGCTCAAGAGTATCACGCGCATGCAAGTACGAATCACGGCGTGCAGTCGTATGACGCGTGATAAGAACCACTGAAGTAAGCACATCGTATGCCCCGAACGCTTCGGCGTACGTCGCCATAAGCGCGTTCTGCCCTACCGATGCCGCCGCCTGAAGCGAAGGGATATCGGTAGGTCGCTCGGAAATGCCCAATGCTTCAAGACCGCAAGCGATCGCCGCACTCGACACGATAAGGGGGCTCCAACCCGCCTTGCGCAATTCATGCACCTGCCAGGCAAGACCGTCGAAATAACCTCGGTCGAGCTTCCCTTGCTTATCAACAAGGGTCGATGAACCGATCTTGATCACTATGACTTTCTTGCCATTTCGCATAGCCTATATGTCCAATCCGCTATAGATATCGTCTTCATGCATGCGTGCAGACTCGAATTCGAATTCGTATCCGAGAATGCGGATCTCGTCCCCATCGCGCGCACCCGCCTCTTCAAGGGCCTGGTCGAGCTTCAAGCGCTTGAAACGATGCTGAAGGAACGCGATCGCTTCGTCGTTCTCCCAGTCCGTCTGGATGACCATGCGCTCGATCTGCTTACCGCGCACGCGGAACACCCCTTCGGAAAGCTGCGTGACCTCGTAGCGCTTATCACGTTCATCGCGACGATGCTGCCAGATCTGATCGAAATGCTCTACGCCTTCTTGGGCCTTACGCGCTTCCTCGCGCAGCTTCGTCACCTGAGCGCCCGTCACCTTCATGAGGACATCAATACCCTGTCCCGTAATAGCACTCGTGCAATACAGCTTGGGATCGAGAGGGCTCTCAACGAATTCATTGCCGCCTACCCTATCGAGCGAATCCTTACGCACTTCTTCTGCGAGCCGCTCAGCCGCTTCCTGTGCATCGGGAGCATCGATCTTGTTGCCGATCACAATACAAGGGCGTTCAGCCAATTCAGGGGCATACAGCTCGAGCTCTCGTTTGATAATGCGATAATCCTCGACCGGATCGCGCCCCTCGTATCCACCCGACAGGTCGACGACGTGCAAGATGATGGCGCTTCGCTCAATATGACGCAGGAACTCGTGGCCGAGACCCTTGCCTTCATGAGCACCTTCGATGAGTCCAGGAACATCAGCGACGACATAGTTATAATCGTCCACTTTAACGACACCCAAATTGGGTACCAGCGTGGTGAACGGATAATCGGCGATCTTCGGTTTTGCGGCGGAAATACGTGAAATGAGCGATGACTTACCCGCCGAAGGAACACCCACCAGTGCCGCATCGGCCATGAGCTTCATCTCAAGCTCGATCCAGCACTCTTCTGCTGGCACGCCCAGTTCCGCGAACGCAGGAGCGCGACGCGTAGGCGTTACGAAATGCGTGTTACCACGACCACCGACACCGCCGCGCGCAACGACGATACGTTCACCATCGTGAGTAAGATCAGCGATGATCTCGCCCGTTTTCTTCGTTTCTTCGTTATATTCACGCACCACCGTGCCAACAGGAACCTTCAGAACGAGGTCCTCTCCATTGGCGCCGTTCATCTTGGAACCCTTACCGTGGGTGCCGCGCGTAGCCTTGAAATGATGTTTGAAACGATAATCGATCAAAGAAGAGACGCGCATATCCGCCACTAATACGACATCGCCACCCTTGCCGCCATCGCCGCCATCGGGGCCGCCTTTGGGCACATGCGCTTCACGACGAAAGGACATGCATCCTGCCCCGCCGTCTCCTGCTTTAACAAATATGCGAACTTTATCAGTAAACATAGTATGTCCGATTCTAAACGAAAAGCCCCCTGCACAGCAGAGGGCTTTGAAAATCAATACAATTTAGCGGTGTGTTACGCCAAAGGGCGAACATGAACCTTACGGCGAGCACCCTTCGTGTATTCAACCGTACCTTCGCACATAGCGAAAAGGGTATCGTCCTTACCGCGACCTACATTCTCACCGGGGTGAAAATGCGTACCACGCTGACGGACCAGGATATTGCCCGCACCGACGAGTTCACCGGCAAAGCGCTTGCAACCAAGACGCTTGGACTGAGAATCGCGACCGTTGCGGATGGAACCTTGACCTTTCTTGTGTGCCATTCTATTCCCTCCTTACTTACGCCTGCTCGGAACCCACAGCGCAGATCTGAATGCGAGTCAGGTTCTGACGATGACCGCGCATCTTCTTGTAGTTCTTGCGCTTCTTGAACTTGAATACGAGCTGCTTTTCACCCTTGAACTGCTCAACGACCTTAGCCTCGACCTTGGTCTTAGCAGCCTCTGCAGGGTCAGCAACTACGTTCTTGCCATCAACAACAGCGATAGCATTCAAAGCCACGGTGCTACCAACCTCAGCATCGAGCTTCTCAACGTTAAGATAATCACCAGCGGCCACTTTGTACTGCTTGCCGCCCGTTTTAATAATAGCGTACATGAATAATCTCCTATAAAAATGCCAAAACGCAAGCCGTAATCCTACCAGCCAGCGTGGGCGGTGTCAACGCCTAAGTTGTATTTCTTCACAAACTCACCCGTTACACCCGACTGATAGCAGCGACCGCTTATATTACCACGTTTTCTGGAACTTAATGAGCTTCTGCCCAATTTCTTCCCGAAGAAACCTCAACTTCCAAGGGAACGGACAGATCGATGACCGATTCCATAATATCCTTCACCAACGCGGACACCTCTTCCAGTTCCGCCATCGGCACCGACAGATCAAGTTCGTCGTGTACCTGCAGCAGCAGGCGTGTTTCAAGGTCTCGCTCCACGAGCGTATCCATCACCCGGCGCATCGCGATCTTAATGATGTCGGCCGCCGTACCCTGCATCGGATGGTTCATGGCCGTACGTTCACCGAAGCCACGCTGAGACGGGTTCTTCGCTTTCAGTTCCGGAATGTAGCGCCTTCTACCGAAGAGCGTGGTCGCATATCCCCTATCGTGAGCCTGCGCCACCGTCTCGTCCAAGAAACGGCGCACTCCCGGATATGCCTCGAAATAACGGTCGATCATCTCTTTGGCTTCATAGAACGGAATATCGAGCGACTGCGCCAATCCGAATGCTTGCTGCCCGTATACGATGCCGAAATTGACCGCCTTAGCGCGGCTTCGCAACTCAGGAGTGACTTCATCGACCGCTACGCCGAATACGCGCGAAGCGGTGCGCGCATGAAAATCCTCGCCCGAATTGAATGCATCGATAAGATGCTCATCGCCCGAAAGATGCGCGAGCAGACGCAATTCGATCTGCGAATAGTCGGCCGAAACGAACACTTCACCTTCACGCAAAGGAACAAAGCAAGTACGGATGTTACGACCGAATTCAGTGCGCACGGGGATATTCTGCAGATTCGGATCCGACGACGACAAGCGCCCCGTTGTCGTGACCATTTCATTGAACGAGGTATGCACGCGTCCATCATGTGCCACCATGCGAGGCAACGCATCAATGTAGGTCGATTTGATCTTGGCGTATTCACGGTACGCGAGCACCAACCCCGGCAATTCATGCTCAGAGGAAAGCTCCTTCAATACCCGCGCATCGGTCGAATACCCGCGCTGGTTCTTCTTAACGGGCTTCAAGCCGATCTCATCGAACAGCACTTCAGCGAGCTGCTTGGGGGAATCCACATTGAATTCCCGACCCGCTGCACGATAGATCTCGGCGCGCAAACGGTCGATCTCCAAGCCCGCATCATGCGCGAGCGCAGCAAGGTGATCGGAATCGATCGCAGCACCGATGCGCTCCATACAAGCAAGTACGCCCACCAAGGGGAGATCGATGTCTTCGTAGATGTTCTGCACTTCACGTTCAGCGAGGGCCTTCGTGAGCGGCTCGACCAGTGCCGCTACCGCCGCGGCATCACAAGCAAGCGCACGGTCGGCATCATCTTCTTCGGGTAGCACTACCGCCGCATAGCGCTCCATAAGCGCCGAGAGCGACGATGCCCCATTGTTCGAATCGACCACATACGCAGCAAGCGCCACGTCAAAGACCCGCATGGCGAGCACCTCATGCGCGCTCACTTGCGCCTCTTGGGATTTGTCGGCGGGAAACACGCATCCAAGCAATGCCTTCGCATCAAAAGTCGCGAAGGATGTTTCGCGGATCACGCGCGCCGCCATGCGTTGCGCCTGCTCTTCGCGCAACAGTGCGACATCTTCTCCCAGGTAGAAGGCGATAGACAATCCTGGATCGAACAGGGATGTTTGCGCCTCATATTTCCACGACACCGCCAAAGGCGCTTCGTCCGAGCGTTGACCGTCCTCGACACGGGCAAGGTAGGTCTCGAGCGCCTGAATAGCCGCATCGTCTTGCAATATAGCTCCCGAGAACTCGAACTGAGAACCCTGGACGGAGGACGCCGATTCCCCAACGAAACTCAGGACCTTATTGAGATGCGCCATAAAACGCACTTCGGTAAAAACCTCGGTCACGCACGCGCTATCAAAATCAGGGAACGATACTTCCGATGGATCTATTTCGATATCAGCATCGCGTACGATCGTAGCGACTTGGCGCGACAAGAACGCATCATCTTTGTTCTGGGTAAGGTTCTCGAGCTGCTTGCCCTTGAACTTATCGAGGTTCGCATAAATTCCCTCAAGATCACCGTAAGCTTGCAGCATCGCGGCGGCTTTCTTGTCGCCGATACCGGGCACTCCGGGAATATTGTCTGATTTATCGCCCTTGAGTCCGAGGAAATCAGGGAACTGCGCGGGCGTTACCCCGTAGCGCTCCTCCACTTCTTCAGGACCATAGATGACCACATCGGTGATGCCGCGTTTGGTGGTGACGACCCGCGTAAGGTCGCTCACCAATTGATAGGCATCCTTATCACCTGTGACCAACAGCGTTTCATAGCCGAGCTCCTCATCGCGCGCAGCGATGGTTCCCAGGATGTCATCACCCTCCCAGCCCTTTTTAGACACAACGGGGATCCCCATCGAAAGCAGGAGCTTTTCAATAATAGGGAACTGCACGCGCAGATCTTCATCCATGGGAGGACGCTGTGCCTTGTACTGCTTCAGCGCTTCCATACGAAACGCAGGGCGCCCCTTATCGAATGCGCAGATGATCGCATCGGGATGAGCCGTCTCAATGAACTTGACCAACATCGAGATGAACCCGAACGCCGCATTAGTCGGAGTCCCATCCGGAGCGGTCATCGCGGGAGGCACCGCATGAAAGGCGCGATGCATCAAAGAATTTCCGTCAATGACGGCAACGGTTTTAGGCATGAAAGATCCTCTCGATCGGAATGCAATCGATTATACGCTATGCGTTCCAGAGGTATCCTACGCCACGTACGGTCTCCAAATGCTGTGACAATTCCGGTCCGAGCTTCGCGCGAACACGGCGTACATGCACATCAACGGTACGCGATCCACCAAAGTAATCGAAGCCCCACACGCGACGCAGCAAGGTATCACGCGAATACGTACGTCCGGGATGGGTGACCAAAAACGCCAAAAGAGCATATTCCAAGTAGGTGAAATCAATAGGTTCGCCATTGACGGTCACCTGATAGATAGCCAGATTGATGGTCATGCCCTCGATGGTTATCACATCGTCTGCCGAACCTTCGTTACCCGGCCATAATAACTGCCGAATGCGCAGCGAGCACTCATCGACGCTTGCCCCATGGACGACGAAATCGGTACGCACCTGCACGGGTAGGCTCAGGCTCTTCAGCCCATCCTCTTTGACGATGATCAAAAGCGGGATATTGCCATCGGCCACCAACGCCTGCTCGATAGAGCCCAACGCATGAGCACCCTGCGACGGCAGTTCATAGATGATCAGGTCATACGAGGGATTATCGCTCAATATCTTCTTGAATTGCAACGATGAACCTGCCGCGACCTCTACATCGAGACTCGATAGGACCGCCTGGAACTTGTGGGCGTTATCAAGACTATCTGCAATGAATACTACTTTTTTTCGTGCCTGCATATTCACCCATCCTCGACTACAGAACGCCCAGATAGCGATCCAACTCCCAACCGGAAACCTGCTTTTGGTATTCGTTCCACTCTTTACGCTTCACGTTCACCAAGAACGAATGAATATGAGATCCCAGAACATCCTTCATCAGATCGGACTGAGCGAATCGCTCCACCGCTTCACCCAACGTGTCAGGAAGCGTTTCAATACCCTGCGCGTGCAGCTCCTGGCGACTTAAATGCGACCAGGTGCAACCCTCGATAGGATCCTGCAGCGGCAGCTCTTCTTCGATGCCCTTCAAGCCCGCAGCGAGCAAGGCAGAGAACGCCAAATAGGGATTAGCGCAGGGATCGGGGCTTCTCAGCTCTACGCGGCACGCTTCTTCCTTATGGGGCTTATAGCCGGGAATACGCACCAGGGCAGAGCGATTGTTGCGGCCCCACGTAATATGAACCGGTGCTCCCCCGCCGGGAATGAGGCGCTTGTAGGAATTGACCACAGGATTGGTGAGCAGACAATATTCCGGAGCGTATTTAAGCAGCCCGGCAATATAGTGCTTTGCGATCTTCGAAAGATTGAAGCCCTCTGGATCATCGGCGTCGAAGAAGGCATTGTTGCCTTCCGCATCGAACAGGCTCTGATGCACATGCATGCCCGAACCCGGAGCATCAGCCAGAGGCTTAGGCATGAACGAAGCATACGCTCCGTACTTAGTTGCGATCTCCTTTACGACCAGCTTGTAGGTCATCACGTTATCGGCCATGGTGAGCGCATCGGCAAAGCGCAGGTCGATCTCTTGCTGAGAAGGGCCACTTTCATGATGAGAGTACTCCACGGGAATACCCATCTTTTCCAGTGTCAGAATAGTATCGCGGCGCAGATCGCTCGCCATGTCGAGCGATGTCAGATCAAAATAGCCTCCCTGGTCGAGCACTTCAGTGCCCGTGGAATCCTTGAAATAGAAGTACTCCAGTTCGGGGCCGACGTTCATGGTATATCCCAGTTGCGCAGCCTTCGCCACCTGACGCTTCAGCACATAACGCGAATCGCCATCGAAAGACTCGCCTTCGGGGGTCTTGATAGTGCAGAACATGCGTGCGACCGCATTGCGCTCGGGGCGCCACGGAAGGATCTGGAACGTCGATGCTTCGGGATAGGCGAGCATATCGGATTCGCTTGCATGAGCGAATCCGCGAACGCAGCTCGCATCGAATCCCATGCCCTCTTCGAAAGCGTTCTCCAATTCACTCGGGATAACGGCGAACGACTTCATGTAGCCAAGCACATCACAGAACCAAAAACGCACGAAGTGGACATCGCGGCTCTTGATGGTCTTCAGGACAAAATCTTGATCAGGGCTGCCAGTCATAGCGATCCTTCCGAAAGGGACATAGTTCGGCTCTTATTATACCGGCGAAGATGTTTCAGCCCTGTTTCAGACTGTTGAGCGCTACTTTTTCTTGTCGACCTTACGCGCGGCGAAATCGCAGGTGCTCTGAATGACCTGAACCAGAACGATCAGGATGATGATGGTGACGATCATCATATCGGCCATATAACGCTGATAACCATAGCGAATGGCGATATCGCCTAGACCACCAGCGCCTACCGTACCCGCCATTGCGGAATAGCCCAGCAAGGTGATGAGAGTGATGGAAAAACCGCGAATGAGCGAAGGGAGGCTCTCCCATAGATACACTTTGACCACGATCTGCCAGGTAGAGGCGCCAAAGCTCTGAGCAGCCTCGACAAGACCCGCGTCCACTTCAGCTAGGCTCTGCTCCACCATGCGACCGACGAAGGGCGCCGCCGCGATCACAAGCGGCACGATGGCACCTGGCACACCAAGAGAGGTGCCCACCACTAAACGGGTGAACGGAATAATGGCGACCAGCAAGATGATAAAGGGAATGGAACGACCAATATTGACGATCCAACCCAGCACCGCATTGAAAATACGATGCGGCAGCAAGCCTTTTTTAGGATCGGTCAGTACCACCAGAACACCCAGCGGCACGCCGATAACATAGGCGAACGCTGTTGATACCAAACTCATAACGATGGTATCCCACGTGCCTTGAGCTAGCAGTTCACCATACTGCGCAAAGAATGTCTGCAAATATTCCATGTAGTTACAGCCTCTTCTCCAAAAGTTTGCGTGCTACATCGCTTTGCGGATTGGAGAACACGTCTTCTGTTTTTCCTTGTTCAACGACGGAGCCATCATCGATAACGACCACGGTATCGCAGATAAGCTCCGCTACGGTAAGCGAATGCGTGATGACGATGAGCGTCACCCCTAGTTCGCGGTTGATCTTTTTCAGCAGCTCAAGGATCGAATGCGTCGTCATGGTATCGAGCGCGCTGGTCGCTTCGTCGCACAGCATGATCGAGGGGTTGTTGGCTAGCGCACGTGCGATAGCCACGCGCTGCTGCTGACCACCAGAGAGCTGACTAGGATACTTATTGGCCTTATCTTCAAGACCGACCATTTCCAGCAATTCACGCGCACGTGCTTCAGCCTGCTTCTTGTCGGCATGACGCAATTCAAGAGGAAACATAACGTTGCGCAATACCGTACGCTGCTGGAACAAGCTGAAATTCTGGAAGATCATACCCACCGAGCTGCGGAACTCAAGTAGCTCCTTACCGCTCAGACTCGTAATATCCCGGCCATCGATCTTAATGGAACCCGACGTGGGACGTTCGAGCAGGTTAAGACAGCGCACCAGCGTCGACTTACCCGCACCCGATTGACCGATGATGCCGAAGATCGAACCATCTTCGATGGTGAGATCAATATCATGCAAAGCAGTATGGGTCTCGCCAGAAGCGAGCTCATATGTCTTGTTAAGATTCTCTATCTGAATCATATCTACGTTTCCTCATTGTGAACTATACACAGCCTTGCCACTATACCCTAAGGGTATAACGCGCTCAAGATTTCCCCTTACAACATCTATCTATAACCAGTTATAGACCCACCTCAGCGAACAGCCCGCAAGCCCTCGCCAAGAGCACTCGCATCCCTAGAACTGGCTCAAACGATAGTAGGGGGAATCCCCATCGAAACAGGCGCTCATATACGGATCGCCATCAGTGAAATACCGAGGCCAGCGGTAATGCAAGAACGCACGCTCTCGTTGTGCCCTCACCAATTGCTCGTGAGTGAGCGCATGACCCGATGTAGCGTTCTCCTGATGATAGAACTCGATATCGCCGTTGAATACCACGCGATACCCCGCCTTGTTCACCTTGAGGCAGAAATCGACATCATGGCAGCTGACCAGAAAGCGTTCGTCGAAGCCACCCACCTCATCGAACACCTTGCGCTTCACCATCATGACCGCACCAGAGACCGCAGAAAGATCATGGGCGCAGATAAAGCGCCTACCATAGCCATAGTCACTTCGCGGCAGGTCAACGCCGATGGTACCCGCCGACCCATACGCTCCGACCATAAGCCCGGCATGCTGGATAGTGTCATCGGGAAACAGCATCTTCACCCCCACGACGCCCACATCGCGTCGCATGCAATGAGCCAGCATTGATGAGACCGCTGCGGTGGAGATGACTTCCGTATCGTTGTCCAAGAACAGCAGATAATCCGATGTGCACGTTTTCGCCGCCGTATTAGCGATGGCCGCCGGATTGTAATCCGCGTCGTACGAAACGATGCGCACTTGGGGCAGGTCGTGTGCGAGCTGACGATAGTAAGCCAACGTATGCGCGTCGGTGCTGCCGTTGTCAATGATGACGATCTCGCATCCCTCGAGCGAATCATGTTCGACCAAAGACGTTATGCAGGTATCGAGCAGTGCGACCTCGTTCTTCGTAGGAATGATGATCGATAACGACGGACGCTCTTCGGGAAGGCGATAACGCACCCGATAGATGCGCTTCGATATCTCAGATAGAACCACCGCCTCGATGCGATGACGCCGCAAATGCATCGCAAGGGCCTTGCGTCCCAATCTAAACGCCTCTTCTTCGCGTTGGGCTTGGATCTGCTCGGCTTCAGCTGAAATGCACGCAGCATCCTGGATGTGATACAGCACGCGGTCAATGCGATCGATCCGTTCTGCCCGATCGATGGCCTTGAGTACAAGATCGTAGTCGAATGCTTCGGTGGAGAACCCTTCGTTCTGCGATATAGCATCGATGATCCGGCGAGCCACGAACACCAACGGCCCCAGATAAAAATAGGAATACAGCAGATCGGGTGAATACACCGGCTTGAAAGACGGATCATGAAAGCCGATCTCGCGATCGAAGCGATCATGATTGGAATACACCACATCACAGGGAGCCACCCCTGCGAACGCATCACCCTCCAATGAAGGGTGCTTATGTTCTTGTTCGGCACGCTGCTCGTTGATATGGCGCACATATTCGAACAGCGCCTCGGGAGCCAAGATGATGCGCGGGTCGAGTAATGCGCACACATCCCCCTTCGACTGCAAGATGCCGCTCAAGCGCACCGAAGCATCATCGAGCGTCGAATCACCCATTATGTGAACCAACCGCTCATCGTCGGCCCAGAGACGGAACGCATGGTCGTAGCTCGACTCGTCCAACCCACAATCCATGACCACAAGTTCGAAACGGGAATAGGTCTGCTGCTGCAACGCGCGCAGCGTAGCAGGCAGATAACATACATCTTGAGGGAACAGTGGGAGCACTAAGCTGATAAGAGGCTCGTGGTCGAAACGCTTTTCGCGTTGCACCACAAGACCCGAAAGGGTCTCGCAATGATGATGGAACCAATCTTCATAGCGCTCGTCATGCGCCGCATCGAGATAAGTCGCCTCAAAGGTCTCCCGCAATGATCCATACGTTTCGTCGCAAAAATGAGCGAAGCCACCCGGCACCAATTCATTAGCATCGTATACCGTGGCGCAGAACTCCTTCGCCTCCGATCGAACCCGTACCGAAAAACCAATCCGAAGACGATCAGGATCGCCGTAGCGGCTCGATGGGTTCACCTCATCGATCAAGGGATATACCGGCAGGTCGATCTCTTTTCCCCACTGATCGGTAAAATCAACCATGACATCCGCGCCTTCGACATGCGGCATATCGACCAACATCTTCACGATGATCTCATCGCCGTCATCTATCGCATTGGCGAAGAAGATGTTCATGCGATGGGTGGAATATTCACGCTCGATGTCGAACATCTGCGCGATCAGCTCATTATGAACTAAGGCGTTGATGCGGGTCCGCCAGCGCACCATATTGAGCTCGACCGTCAGTCGACTTTGGCTCACAGGGGCATCTTCACCCACATATTCGAAGAACGTCAGATCAACTTCGCGCACATCATAGCGCGGCAGTACGACGATATAGTTCGCCGCCGACGACGGTTCAAGAGGAGTGAAAGGGAAAAGATGCGCGGGGATCTTCTTCCCATCTTTCAGATGAGCATCAAGCAATAGCTCCGCATCGGGATTCAGACGGTCAAGCACCATCTGCAGATACACTTTACCGTCACCATGACTCATGCTTTCAAGACGTGCATTCATATAGTTTTATCGCTCCATGTGCTTCAGTGCAAAATACGAACTATCGGGATCGAGGTTAGGATTATAGAACGCATCCCCCTCCACGAAATCGGACGGCCACGCCGCTTGCAAGAACGCCATTTCGCGACGACGTTCGATACGCAGTTCCTTGGAATGAATACGCAAGCGCGACGTGCTTTTCAGATGGCTCAGTTCCACATACGGAGTGAACACCGTCAAATACCCCGCCTTACGTATCTTCAGGCAGAAATCGACATCGGCATAGAACAGAGCGAACTCTTCGCTGAACCCACCCACTTCGTCATACGCGCTTCGACGGATCATCATGCATTCGCCGGTCACCGCCGAAACGTTCTGCGCAACGCATGCCCGATCGAGGTACCCATGCCAATCGGCTGGTAAATACCTGAACAGCGGCACTACCGCCCGCGATCCGCCCACCACGATACCCGCATGCTCGATCGTGTTATCGACGAACAGCTGCTTAGGTCCGACGACGGCCACTTCTTCTGACTGGAAATATCCCAACAACGTTTCGAGAGCATCGTTAGTCAGAACGCGCGCATCGCCGCCAATGAACATAAGGAACTCGCCTTGCGTATGCCCAACCGCATAATTCGCTATCTTGGCACGATTAACAGGACCGCTCCACGACAGGATCGAGAACGTATCATAGGCGCTCTGAAGATCCGCAAAGCACGCTTGCTTCTCATCAGAATCCTGCGTAGTGTCCACTACCACTACTTCGAAATTATCATAGGTCACCTTTTCATAAAGCGACCTGATGCACGTACGCAAGATAGCCGGATTGTCTTCATATGACACCACGATAGTCACCCGTGGATGCCTGGTCAGCACATGGCGGATCCGATAATGACCCGGCGTAGCGCCGTTGAGTACCTCGGCCTTAATGCCCATTCGCTGACAGTGCCCCACCAAGGCCTTGCGTCCGATCTCCTGACTAATATGCGAAAGGAACTTCGCCTCGGTCAGATCGAGCGTTGCTAAACGGCGATAACAGAGCACACGAGGCACATGGCATACGCGACGAGCCTTTTCGGTCGCACGCAGGACAAGTTCATATCCCCCGCCCTCGAACATGCTACAGGAAAGAGAGGGAATGCTTGCAAGCAAAGACTCCCTAACGACCACGAGATCGCGAATATAGTTGAACGAACGCAGCAACTCAGGTGAAAAATCAGGACGGAACAACGGTTGCGAATGATTGCCTTGCGCATCGCAGGTATCGACATCGGTATACAGAAAATCGCAATCGTCATATTCATTGATCGTACGTGCGCATTCGAACAACGCATCCGGCGCCAGCACGTCGGACACCCGCGAGAACACAACAAAATCGCCCTCCGCAGCCTCAAGGCCGATACCGAAATTAGCATCGATCCCCACCGCGGGATCAGCATCGATAACATAGAGACGATCGTCATCGACAAGATCCTTCAAGTCATCGACCCGCTGCTGAGTACCCACCATATCGACCAGGATGAGCTCCCAATGCCCATAACTTTGTTGAGCGACCGAATTCACAAAGTCATAAATATGATGATCCGGGGCATCAACGAGTAAGCAAACGATACTGAAAAGCGGCGCATATTCAAATCGCGTTGCCACCTGTTCGAGCAGCACCGGAACATCCGCCCGGTGAACTTCACTGAACCACTGATGGTATTCCGGGTCATCGAAGGCAGCTGTCGTACGCACCTGAAAACGCTCTATCAGGCTTTCCGTAGTGCGCGCACCTAACATGGCGAACCCAGGAGCGACCATGCCGAGGGTATCGGTCACACAAAGGCACAGACGAGGATTGTTCTCATCCACCAAGAACGAAACGACCATGTAACGACGACGCAAGGCGCCATATTCGGCGGGCTGAGCGATGGAATCTTCCACTACCGCATAATCAACATCGAGCGGACGCCCGTGAGAATCAAGGAAATCACATTCAACCGAAGCATCGTCGTGATACGGCATCTCAATGAGCGCTGAGACCCGCAGCTTATCTTCCGCTTCCACGGCCCGCAAGAAACTCACGCGGATGCGATCATGCACGAAGCGTCCATCAAGGTCCTTGATCTTCTCGCCCAATTCGGGATTCGTTCGATGAGAGGCGAGCGCTTTAAGGGCGGCAGAGCGCACATCTAAGTTCTTACGACAAGAGGTAATGACATTGCCCGACGAATCGATCGCCTTGAACACCAGATCCCAACGCTTCACCTCAAGCCACGGCAAAGCAATGACGAAGAAGCGGACCCCCGCGGAGTTCTTCGAATGCAGGGAGAAGAAAGAGGGCTCCTGATTGGCTAGCGCTCCATCGAAAAGGACCTGGCGCAAAGCAAAGGCATCGTCTATATCGCAATATGGGAACGTATCAGAGGGAATGAGCGCACCGGATTCTGTCGAAGCGGACAGAACTACCGGCAAATACTCATCGCAGTCTGAGATCTCAGAGAGAACGTACGCCTTATCCCCTAGGCGGCATATGGTTTTGAACGACACATTCATGATGGTTCCTTTTCCCTCAAGAAAGAACAAGGAGTCTCTAGAACAAAGCTAAGTCCGTCCATTATCCCCTGTTTAGGCGCACGCGAGCAGGAATCCATCGGAAAAGTTCAGAAAGCACTAGTCCTTCGCTTCGAGGAAGATCTTTCGTGTGACGAAGTTCCAAACTGCGACGACGACCGTAACGACGATCTTCGAAATACGATAGTCAATGAACAGGAAATCGACCATGAGCCACATAAGCAGGTCATTGATGCCCAGACCGATGACAGACAAGACAATGAAGATAATAAATTCACGATGACGGCTCATATCATCTTTGCGCTTGAACACGTAACGCATAGAGGCCACGTAGTTGAAGATGACCGAAACAATGAATGAAACCGTCGTACTGATGAGATACGGCACACCAAAGGCTTCGGTGAGCAGGATCATGAGTCCGTAGTCGATCACGAAAGCGATAACGCCGACGATGCCGAACTTCATGAACTGAGCGAACAGTTTCTTCAAGGGGATCTCCTCAACATGTCGCAAAATAAAAAAGGTCCTGCTAAGCAGAACCTGTAAATTCATGGTGCCCCCAACGGGACTCGAACCCGTGTTTCAGCCTTGAAAGGGCCGCGTCCTAACCGCTAGACGATGGGGACCATTTCTTGCCGCTCAACAGCAGCCCGTTTATTTTTACAAACATCACCAAAAGATGCAAGTGCTTTTTTGAACTTTTTTTCAGCTTTCCTATCGCGCCCTTAAATACACCCTTGGACGAAAGCTTAAAATCCTGCATCTGCTAGGGTTTATCGTGATACTGTTCAGTTTTTACAAACAAGTTTTGAAGGTGCTCCTTTCACTATGTCGATCCGTTTTATGCGGCATTCGACATAAAACGATTAGGAACGGTATGAGGATCGCTGTAGCAAGTGAAGGTTTGGATGTCAGTGGGCATTTTAGCTGCTGCACCAACTTTAATTACTACAAAATAGAAAATGGTGAAATGGTAGATTCACGCAATCTACCCAGCCAAGGTCACCTGTGCGGCTCTCAGGCTAATTTCCTGCGTCAGATCGAAGTCAAGGTCCTCATTTGCGGATGCATTTCCGAAAAAGAAGCACAAAGCATGACCAACGCGGGCATTACGGTGGTACCAGGAGCGCACGGACGTGCATTCAACGCCACTGAAGCCTATCTAAAGGGCGAACTTCTTCCAACGCCCGTCTAGACTCCCCCTAGCCCATCAGCGACCCTTAGAACACTCGATCGAAATCGTTCTCCGTCGCAACGATAAGACCCTGCTCTTTAAGCATCGCCGCCGCAACACCATCCCCGGAGACCAGCGTCTTGGAAAAGGTGCCATCATACACCTGCCCCACGCCACATGAGGGACTCTTCGCCTTGAACAGAGCATGGGTACATCCCGCATCCTTCGCACATTGGCACGCTTTGCGCGCGCCGGCTTCGAATTCTTCAGTGTGATCGTTACCATCGCGATCGACCACGCGATACCCTTCAGCTGTTCGCTGTATCTCATGAGCGGGATGAGGGATGGACAGACCGCCCATTACCTCAGGACATATCTTGACCACTTCGCAACCATGCTCTGCGAGGAACGACTGTACTTGCGGCGAAGGCTTCGACCTTCCATCGTAGCGACAAGGGACCCCGAGCAAACAAGCACTCACTGCGACCTTCATAAAGCACTCATCTTCCTCTGTCCGCCCTATCTTAAAGTCGAGAGGCTAAGCCCCATCGAACCCCATATAAAAAAGGCCGTTCACGAAGAACGACCTTTAAAAAATTTGGTGGAGCATAGGGGGATCGAACCCCTGACCTCATGGCTGCCAGCCATGCGCTCTCCCAGCTGAGCTAATGCCCCGAAGTGCGTTGATTAGAATACCGTCACGCATCACAACGGTCAAGGGGCAATATTAAAAAACTAAACGACCGGCACCGGCGTTCCTTGACCTTCGATCTTCACCGACGCATAGAACGTTGCCTCGGGGAACACATCGCGGATCGAACGGCCTCCTTCCATAAATGGAAGATCGATGAATTCACGGACCGACGCGATCAGTTCGCTGCAATCGACAAAATGGTCCTTTTCATTAAGTTCGTTAGTATCCTGCGCACGCCAATAGATATCATTGGCATCAGTAAGGTAGTACGTGAGCTCGGCCCACTGCATATACGCCGAATGAGCGCCCATCAGATAGGCGATCAGCTCATCAACGCTCGCCAGTTCCAATGCTTCGTCCGATTGCCTTCCCATAAGTCCTCCTAACTTTGTATGGCGTCAGCAGATTCCAACGCCACTTCCCACCTATCATATCGGGCATCGCCGTTCCCCAACCACGGAGAGCCCGTTTTAATTCTTACGCGACGGATCTTTTCTCCTAACGCGAAGGATATCATGAGCACGCAACGGATAGGGACACATGAACGCATAAGGATCCATCGCCTTGCAAGCCGTATCGCATTCCACTTCCGTATAAGGGCTCTGCCCTTCAGGAAGCGGAGCATCCATACCCAACGAATCAAGCCCATACACTTCCGCCAGATCGCGCACGACGAACGACCGAACGGGATTACCCGGACTCAAGATCTCCAAGGTATCGCCCTCGTAAAAGCGATTGCGGCACTTCGCCACCACACGCCACTGAGCACCTTCCCGATCAGGCTCATCTACTGAACCAGCCCGAGACCACGACGTCACCACTTCGCCGACCCAGTCGTAGAGCTGTTGATACATATCCGCATCGATCGATTGCTCCGCCGCACCGAAATAGAACCCCGTCGAATAAGGACGATGCGAAATGGTGTCAAGCTCTCCCTGCCACTTTTCAGGGTCTTCCCCATCGAGAACGTGACGATACGCATTGACCACAGTGGCCACATAGAAGGCCTTTTTGACGCGTCCCTCGATCTTTATCGAGTCAACGCCCGCTGCCTTCAATTCATCCAGATGAGAAAGAAGGTTCAGGTCCTTAGAATTCATCAGATAGGTGCCTTGCGCATCCTCTTCAACGCCGAATTCCTGACCAGGGCGAGAGGGCTCGCTCAAACGATACTCCCAACGGCAGGGCTGTACGCATTGCCCCTTATTGGCCGCACGCCCCGTCATATAATCGCTGATCAAGCACCGCCCCGAAACCGCCATGCACATGGCACCATGCACGAAGACCTCCAACTCAAGATCGTCAGGGATCTCTTCACGCATAGCGGCGATTTCAGCACAGGACATTTCGCGGGCACATACGATACGACGCGCACCCAAGCGGTACCACATGTTCGCAGCAGCAGCGTTCGAAACCGATGCCTGTGTGGATACATGAATGGCCATATCCGGCGCATACTGCTGCACGACCGCAAGCACCCCTAAGTCGCTCACAATGACCGCGTCCACGCCCGCATCGCGTATCGCCTCCACGTACGGAGGCAGGTCGGCCAGGTCATCATCATGGGCGAACGCATTGCAGGTAACATACGCCTTCGCACCCGCCGCATGCACCCGCTCGACCACGGCAGGAAGCTCCTCGCAGGTGAAATTGGCCGCCCGCACGCGCAAACCGAACCGATCGCACGCAAGATACACCGCATCGGCACCGAAGGTCAGCGCATATGAGAGCTGCTCCCACCCACCGGCAGGAGCAAGCAATTCAACCGAACGTTCACTTCTCATCTAAGGACAATCTCTCGCGTCGCGTTCTTACAGCAAACGACCAGGACGGTTCTTCTTGGAAATGCGCTTCAAGAACGCTACGCTTTCCGCAGCGGTGGAAATAGCGACCGTTTTTTTTTCGCCTGTATCGCGACGCTTTATTTCGATATTGCCCTCGGCAACACCGCGCTTGCCAACGACTACCTGGACCGGCCAGCCGATAAGATCAGCGTCAGCGAACTTAACACCAGGGCGCTCATCGCGATCATCGATCGCCACTTCGAAGCCCTGTTCGGCTAGAACGCTCGCAATGTTCTCGGCAACGGGATATACCGTGTCGTCGCCCACCGTGAGCGGAATAACGCAAATGTGCGCAGGAGCGATCGAGAACGGCCAGATAATGCCATGCTCATCATTGTGCTGTTCGACGACGGCAGCCAGCGAACGGGACACGCCTACCCCATAGCAACCCATGATGAAGGGTTGATCGGTTCCATCTTCAGCCGAGAAGACCGCGCCCATGGAACGCGAATACTTATCGCCCAACTGGAAGACCTGCGACACCTCAATGCCGCGAGCCCCCTCCAGAGCAGCGCCGCAATGCGGGCAGGCGTCACCTGGAGCGACCACCGACAGATCAGCCCAGAAATCAACGGTGAAATCATCCCCCGGCTTTGCGCCCACGAAGTGATAGCCATCCTCATTGGCGCCCACTACCCACTGCGCGATAGACTGCAGGCTCGAATCAGCGCCGATCATGATGCCTTCGGGCAGGTTCTTAGGACCGATAGACCCCTTAGGCAAGCCAGCCTGCTCGATCTCTTCGTCAGTCAACAACTCGAAGCCTTCGACTACGCGCTCGACCTTGATCTCGTTCAGCTCATGATCGCCTGGAATGAACAGCGCAACCACGCAGCCTTCGGCGTTCTTGCCGACCATGGCCTTGACCGTTGCAGCTTCTTCGATATTCAAGAACTCCGCCAGGCTCGCAATGGACGTGACCCCAGGCGTCGCTATTTTTTCGCACGCATCAACCACATGCTCAGTCGGATGAGGGATACACGCGCCCACTTCAGCGTTCGCGGCGAAATCGCATTCGGGGCAATATACCAATTCGGCCTCGCCCGCATCGGCAAGCGCCATGAACTCACAAGTAACGCTGCCGCCGATCTGGCCCGGGTCCGCTTCGACCGGACGATAATCAAGATCGAGACGTTCGCAAATGCGGCCGTACGCATCGTACATCTGGTCATACGTCTTCTGCAGCGATTCCTGAGTGGAATGGAAGCTGTAAGCATCCTTCATGATGAATTCACGGCTGCGCAGCAAGCCAAAGCGAGGACGGATCTCGTCACGGAACTTGGACTGGATCTGATACAGCGTTATAGGAAGCTGACGGTACGAACGAAGTTCGCTGCGCACGATAGCGGTGATGAGCTCTTCGTGCGTGGGCCCTAAGCAGAACTCGCGATCGTGGCGGTCATGCAGGCGCATGAGCTCGGGGCCGTAATCATCCCAACGGCCGCTTTCATGCCACAGCTCACCCGGCTGCAATGCGGGCATCAGCATTTCACGTGCACCCGTAGCGTCCATTTCCTCACGCACGATGTTCTCGATCTTCGCAAGGACCTTCATGCCCAACGGCAAGTAGGTGTACACGCCGGACGTGACCTTTCTGATCATACCCGCACGGATCAACAAGCGATGGCTTGCGATCTCCGCATCGGCAGGATCCTCTTTAAGGGTTGGAGCATACTGTTCGCTCAAACGCATGATTTCCGTCATAGCTTTCCTATCTCTTCCATAAGAACATCAACAATATCTGCTTCGTCGACCTTGCGTAAGGTCTCTCCGTGCGTGAATATCACACCCGAGCCCTTTCCGCAGGCGACGCCAATATCCGCATCAGCCGCTTCGCCAGGACCGTTCACCACGCAGCCCATCACGGCTACTTGCAAAGGCTTATGAATACCCTGCAGGCGATCTTCCACCTGCTTTGCCAAGGAGATCAGATCGACCTGACAGCGACCGCACGTGGGGCAGCTTATCAATTCGGGATCGCGCTGACGCAACCCCAGTGCCGCCAGAAGCGTCCAGCAAGCACGTATCTCCTCTACCGGATCATCAGTAAGGGAAATGCGCATGGTATCCCCAATGCCCTGTTCGAGCAAAATACCCAGGCCGCTGGCCGACTTCACCAATCCCTGGAACAGCGTCCCCGCCTCAGTGACTCCAATATGAAGAGGAACTTCAGGCATCACGTCTGCGAGCAGACGATACGCCGCAATGGTCGTAGGCACATCATGCGCCTTGGCCGATACCACCACATCATAGAAATCGTGCTGGTGGCAGAACTCCACGTATCCACGGGCCGATTCGGCGAGCTTTTCGGGTAAAGACAGATCATCCCGCGCTGCGAGCTCTTTATCAAGAGAACCCGCGTTCACGCCAATACGAACGGGGATCTGCGCTTCCTTCGCAGCCGCCAGCACGTCCACGCACGCATCGAGCCCACCGATGTTACCGGGGTTGATACGCAACTTCGCCGCACCACGCCGAGCTGCCTCGATCGCCAGTTCCGCACTGAAATGGATATCGGCGACGACCGGAAGGGCCGAGCGTGCGCAAATATCCTCGAAGTGGTCCAGATCGCTCTTGCGAGGCACCGCAATGCGGATCACTTCACAACCCGCTTCTGCTAGACGCTCGATCTGGGCAAGGTTGCCCTCAACATCCGACAAAGGCAGGTTGAGCATCGATTGCACCACGCACGGGGCGCCGCCCCCTATGGGGACCGATCCGACCAGCACCTGGCGGGTCCTTTCATGCGGTAAGAGCTCGCCCATACCTTACCCCCAATTTCCCAATACGAATCTTTGAATATCCTGATTGACCATCACGACGAGAAGAACTGCGAACAATGCCACACCCGTCATCGACAGATATCCCAAAGTACGCATCGAAACTATTCTACGCGATATTCTCTGGAACACCTCGACCACGAAGCGACCTCCATCAAGAGGAGGGATGGGCAACATGTTCATGAAGCCAAGCGATGCCGAGATGACCGCAGAGAAGAACAAAAAGTTCTGGAAACCCGCTTCAAGAGCGCTCTTCGACATCACCGCGATACCGATGATGGACGTGGACTGCGAAATGGTATCGGCTGCAGTTGCCGGATTGAATAGACCCGCGATCGCACTGATGACCATGCCCAAATACGAGATGCCCATCGAGATGGCATCCCAGGGCGCCCAATTGTAATGGAACACTTCACCTGTCGCCGTGTTCTTCAGATCGAGACCCATGATCGAATACACCACGATGAAGACCAGAAGGACCCAAAGCAAGTTCATCGCAGGACCTGCGAGCAGAATGGCACTGCGCTTCCAGAACGGCAGGCAGGCATATTGACATGAGCGCTCATGCTCATAGAAGGACTGCAGATCAGCGACCGGTCGCGCGCTTCCTTCGGGAAGATCCTTTTTCGCGGGAGTGCGATATATGCTGTATTCGTCCTTGCGCTTCGGACGCTTGATAGAGCCCCAATCCGCCAGTTCTTCCAAGAGCTCAAGCGCTTCAGAATCACTCATGCAAAGGTCGTACGCGACATCTTCGGAACACACCTCGCCTTTGCGATACACATATCCCAACACGCGCTTCAAATGCGGGCTGTTGCTCGGAGGAGCCATGCCGCATACGTTCGCGTAACCACCTAGGGGAACAGCCGTCACGCCAAAGCGCGTTTCGCCCCGTGTGAAACCGATCGAAGGACCAGGTAGCCCGATCATGAATTCAGTAACGCGCACCCCGAAAGCACGCGCCACCAAGAAGTGACCCCCTTCATGGATGAACACCAAGAACCCCAAGATCAGGGTCATGGCTATGATCATGATAAGAAGATCCACCGGTATCACTTTGCCAGTGCAGCACGCGCGAACGAACGCGCCCATGCGTCAACCTCGAGAAGCTGTTCTATGCTCTCGACCGCATCAACTGCGCATGCATCCATTGTGGCTTCCACTACATCGGCGATACCAAGATACGAGCAGCGCTCATCCAGAAACGCCGCGACCGCGATCTCGTTCGCGGCATTCATAGCGCAGGGCAAGGTTCCGCCCGTCGACCCCGCCTTACGAGCAAGTGCTAAGCACCTGAACGTTTCCGTGTCCGGCGCGGCGAATTCAAGAGTGCCCAACGTTCTGAAATCGAGGGGCTTCACCGGAGCGGACCAGCGCTCGGGATAGCTCAGGGCGAACTGAATGGGAATACGCATATCCGTCGTACCCAAGTGCGCCTTCACGCTTCCGTCGCTGAATTCGACCATGGAATGGATGGCGCTTTGCGGTTGGACCACGACTTCGATCTTTTCGTAGGGCATCGCGAACAGGTGATGCGCCTCGATGACTTCGAGGCCCTTATTCATCAAGGTAGAAGAGTCGATCGTGATCTTCGGCCCCATGTTCCATGTAGGATGAGCGAGCGCTTGAGCGGGAGTGACCGCCGCCAGTTCTGCACGCGTCTTGCCTCTGAAGGGGCCGCCTGAAGCAGTGACCCATAGTTTACTCACTTCTTCAGGGTTCTCACCCAGCAAGCACTGATAGATAGCGCCATGCTCCGAATCGATAGGCATCAACATGCCTGGTTCAGGAGCAAGCGGCATAATAAGATCGCCCCCGACTACCAGCGACTCTTTATTGGCGAGGGCGAGCGTCTTGCCCTGAATGAGCGTTTCGTAGCTCGCACGCAAGCCCGCAGCGCCCACAAGCGCATTCACGATGATATCCGCCTCGGTCAGATCGCACAGTCGCTCTACGGCTTCAGGACCCTGACCGAACGAACCGCCTCCAGGCGCCGTACGGCTGAGCACATCGACGTGTTCGGTCAACTCATCAAGTACCGAACCCGATGCGGAGCCTTGTGATCCGAGCGCAACGTGCGAAACATTGAATTCCTTCGCCTGTGCGAGGAGCTCTTTAGCACGAGTGCCCGCAGCGAGACCCACGATCTCGAGCTTATCGGAATGGCGACGCACCACATCGAGCGTCTGCATGCCAATGGACCCTGTTGAACCGAGCACCACGATACGACGCCTGCCCGAAGGAGCATGAGCAGCGCACGCAGCGCAAGGAGAAACCTCAGAAGAAGACATAAGGGATACAGCCTCCTAACAAAAGCAGCATCGTGCCCGAAAGCGTGACCAAGAACTGGGAGTCGCATCTATCCAGCAACCCTCCATGGCCCGGCATGATGGTGCCTGAATCTTTGAACCCAGAATTGCGCTTGATACGGCTTTCGACCAGATCGCCCAGAACGCCCGCAAGACCGCTCAAAAGGCCGAACACCAGCGCCTGAGTAAGCGTCATGGAAACGCCGGGGATATACGACAGGAGATACCAGCAGATCATGGCGAACACCAGACCCGCAATGAACCCCTCCCAGCTTTTATTCGGGGATATATGCGGCGCCAGCTTATGCTTGCCGATCGCAGAGCCGATCAGATACGCGAACGCATCGCTTCCCCATACGCTCACGAACAGGCCCAGCACCAGAACCGCACCCCACGGATCGGGAAGCGAGCCGCGCAAGAGCAATACCGTTGACATGATAAGACCGGTATATATCGCCCCAAAAAGGCTCACCGCCACATCGCTAATACGGGCAGGCTGCCAGAAAACGTACCAGACAAGCAGAACCAGAACGAACGCCGTGAGCACCATAGCAGCGCCGCTGATGCCGAACAGCCACATAGCAGGCGGGAACAGCGCAGCAGCGCACACGCCCAACAGTTCATTGGGAAGCTTCGCATCGGCACGCAGCATGTAATAGAACTCATTCGCGCAAATAGCGCAGAGCAACGAGAGATAGAGCACTGTGGTGAGCTCCGATGCCAGAACGCACACGACGGTGAGCAGAATATATACTGCACCCGTTGCCGTACGGACCACGAGGTTGCTCGGGTGGACAAGACGGTCGGGAAGCTTTGCGACGACGGCATCCTTAGCACGCGTCGTCACGCGCTTCCAAGCATCCTCTTCGACGTATTCGATACGTTCTTCTTCTGTCGTGAGGTCTACTAAGGATGGCGCGTTCTTGTTCGTGGTATTCGCATCTTGATCGCGAAGAAAGGGCTTTCTTATGCGAACTCTCGCCATGGCTAAACCGCCCCGAATCGACGATCTCGCGATTGATATTCCAATAACGCCCGCAATAGATCGTACCTATTAAAATCAGGCCACAGCACATCGGTGCAGACCAGTTCGGTATAGGCGATCTGCCACAACAGGAAGTTCGATATGCGCATTTCCCCCGATGTGCGAACAAGCAGATCGGGATCGGGTACATCAGCCGTATCCAGCCCCTGCTCGAACTGAGCTTCATCAAGCTCAGGCAGGTATCCTAGCTCGAGCGTTCTTTCGGCATAACGCGTTGCCGCCTGCATGATCTCTTGACGCGAACCATAATTCACCGCGACCACCAAGGTCATGCCGGTATTATTACGGGTCTTCTCCCATGCCGCAGCGAACGCAGCGCGCGTTTCAGCCGGCAGAAGCGAAAGATCGCCTATGGTGCGTACGTGAACCTGCTCCTCATGAAGTCCATCGACTTCTGCGAGCATGGTCTTCGCGAACAGCTCCATCAAACCGGATACTTCATCTTCGGGACGCTTCCAGTTCTCGGTCGAGAACGAATAGATGGTCAGGTAATCGACACCGACATCGTTCGCGCACCGAATGGTCTCGCGTACCGCTTCAATGCCTGCTTTATGACCGCGCAGACGATTGAGCGCACGCTTCTTAGCCCAGCGACCATTGCCGTCCATGATGACGGCAATGTGTCGAGGGATCGCGTTCTGATCAAGCGCACAAGGATCCACATCGCTCGGCGGATCGGGAAATATGTATTCAAGCGGCTTGCGCATGATGATCGTGCTCCTTTGCCCCTAGATGGACATGAGCTCCTTTTCCTTTGTAGCAAGATGCTGGTCGACAGCAGCAATGTAATGGTCGGTCTTCTTCTGGACCTCTGCCTCTGCGCGACGCTGATCGTCTTCAGGCAGATTGTCGTTCTTGACCGCCTTTTCCACTGCGGTATTAGCATCACGGCGCGCATTACGGATGGCAACACGGCTCTCTTCAGCATAGGTGCGGCATTCTTTTACGAATTCCTTACGACGCTCTTCCGTAAGAGGAGGGAACGACAGACGGATGACCGATCCATCGTTATTGGGCGTTACACCCAGGTTCGCCTGCTGGATAGCGTGATCGATGGCACCAAGAGCCGACTTGTCCCACGGCTCGATAACGAGCGTCTGAGCATCAGGGGTCTTGATGGCGGCCATCTGATTGATGGGAGTCAACGTACCGTAATACTCCGCCTTTACGCGATCGAGGATCATAGCGTTCGCACGACCCGTACGCACGGAAGCGAAATTGGAAAGGAGCTGATCTTCAGCGCCCTTCATGCGGGCTTCTGCCTTTTCAATGGTCTCGTTAATCATATGAATGGATCCTTTCGAAGAAATATCTGCATCGCTGCGCACATGCGAACACGCCGAACACACTCGCGATCCGCAGCTCATTTACCCAAGCAAGAACATCTGAGCGATGTTTAAGCCGTCACCGTCGTACCGATATTCTCGCCCTTGAGAATGCGCGAAATATTACCGGGAACCATCAGGTCGAACACCAAAATAGGAAGCTTGTTATCCATGCAAAGCGACGTTGCCGTTGAATCCATAACATGCAGTTCACGCGAAAGCACCTCAAGGTAGCTGATGCGCTCGAAACGCTGAGCATCGGGATTGACCACTGGGTCGCTATCGTAGATGCCGTCTACCTTAGTGGCCTTCATCAGGCATTCCGCATTGATCTCACATGCACGCAGAGCAGCGGTGGTATCGGTTGTGAAGTAAGGATTACCCGTACCAGCTGCGAAAATGACAACGTATCCCTTTTCCAGATGATGAATAGCGCGGCGGCGAATATAGGGCTCGGACACCTGACGCATTTCGATCGCGCTCATAACGCGAGTCGGGATATCATGACGCTCGAAGGCATCCTGCAAAGCGAGCGCGTTCATGCACGTTGCGAGCATGCCGATATAGTCGGCCTGTGCGCGGTCCATTCCTTCAGCCGAACCAGCAAGACCGCGGAAAATATTACCCCCACCAACGGTTACTGCAAGTTCGATACCGTCGTCGACGATTTCCTTGATCTGTACCGCAAGCTCTTCAACAACCTTAGGGTCGATTCCATAACCGGCCTCGCCCATAAGCGCCTCGCCAGAAAGTTTCAGGAGAACGCGCTTGTACTTGTAACCAGAACCCATGGGCATATCCTTTCGTCGAACATTTATCCTTGTCATATTACCGTAAAACGGCCCCTTCTGAATATCGCAGCGAACCTTAGCGCAATCTTTTTGCATAAACACCACGAGGTCGATCTTCCCAACGAACTGAGGATCTCGTGCAGGTATTCACGAACCGAAGCGAAGGGCACGCAAAAGGCGGGGTCGCGACCCCGCCTTTTCTTCTTTGCGTATGGATCAGCCGCTCTCATGCAGCTGCACTTGCGTTATTACGAATCAGACCCAAGCGTTATTTCGGCTGTAGACTCTTGGCCATCACGTACGTACGTCACAGAAACCGTATCGCCTACATTATGCGAGCGAACCGCCAGGACCAACTCTGAAGAGCTTGCTATCTGCGTATCGTCGACTTTGGTGATGATGTCGCCTTCGGCGATACCGGCCTGCTGCGCACTTGAGCCTGACGTCACCTGGGATACATACGCGCCTTGATCTACCGAAAGGCCATAGCGCTGCGCGATCTGGCTCGTAACCGTCGTTGCGGAAATACCCAAGTATGCGTGAGAGGGGGTCTTGCCGTCAATGATCTGCTGGGCGATATTGATGGCGTAATCAACAGGAATGGCGAAACCTACGCCAGAGCTTGTACCGGACGAAGATGCGATCAGAGTATTCACGCCAATGAGCTTACCGTCGCCATCGACCAATGCGCCACCGGAGTTACCCGGATTAATAGCCGCGTCCGTCTGCACCATGTTCGCATACACCGCGGTGGAATCATCGCTATTGAGTGCTGAGGTGGTCCGGCTCGTCGCTGACACAATACCCGTTGATACTGACTGTTCCAAGCCAAAGGGGCTACCTACCGCCATGACCCATTCGCCGACCGTCAGATCAGATGAAGATCCGATCTCGATAGCGGTCAGATCCTTAGCGTCTATCTTCAGGACAGCCAGGTCGCTCGAAGGATCAGTACCGACGACCTGCGCTTCATATTCGCCACCAGATGCCGTTACCTTGAGCTTATCCGCTCCTTCGATAACGTGATAGTTCGTAAGAATATACCCATCGGAAGATAAGATGATGCCCGACCCGAGCGATGATTCGGTGTATTCATCGGTCGTGGACTGATCCACCATACCCATGAACCCCTGAGTCGAAGACTGGGTATACACGTCGATGTTCACCACCGAAGGAAGGCATTTTTGGGAAACCGCTTCTGCAAGTGTGGCATCTTCCCCGTTGACCGTAATGCTCGAACCGCCTTCGCTTCCCAGAACCGTAGTGGAGCTCGGATGAAGTGCGCTATAGCCACCGAACGCTAGGATGCACGCCAAAAGCGCCCCGCAAAATGCCGTAAGGAACGTTTTCCAGGAAAAAGACCTCTTCCGAGGTTCCTTATTGTTTTGAACGGTCGGCGCCGGTGCCTCTGCCGAAACACCAGAAGGTTCCCATCCGTCAGGAGAAACGGGCGGTTGCGGGCTTCCTCCTTGATATGCCATAAGCACTCCTTAAACTGATACGTCGTCGCACGTCAACGCGGCAACACACTACTAACATCGGTTTCAGAATAAGACAAAGAGGCAGATCGACGACCTGCCTCTTTGTTTGTTATCTTCCCGAAACCTTATCAACAAATCAGTTGGAGAAGTTATGTTTTCAATTCCTGACCAGCATGGCCTACTGTTCGTCTGACTGCGTAGTACGCGCGGTCGAATTCGAAGTGGAGTTGGAGGAAGTGCTCGAAGACGTTGAATCAGATGAAGTGCCGTCCGTAGTTGCAGCATCCTCTTCCGTTTGCGTCTCAGCAGCCGCCGCGGGGATGACCGTCAGAGCCGAAATATCGACCTGAGCACCCAACCATTTATTCGTAATGACCGTCACCACGCCCCCATCGACAATGGAGGAGAGCGCTTCAGCAATAGCGCTCTGCAACGCTGCGTTAGAAGTATTTACTGCAATGCAACGCGAAACGGAATCCTGCAATAAGGCGATCGGATACGCCTCGACACCGGATATATGAACCACGTATTCGCCAATGGTGCTATCGGCCGCCACGTAATTCACCGAACCCGTGCTCAAAGCTTCAAAAGCAGCCGTGGGGTCGGACACGTTCTCGAGGCAGTTCTCACCATAGTGGTTCGTTACTTCCCACGCGCTCATAGAAGAAGACTGAGCAGCGACCTTGAACGATCCTGCTGCAGTGGGCGCTTGAGCATTTTCCGTCAATGAGAAGAGCGCAACGCCAGAATTTAAATAAGGATTAGAAAGCCAATAAGCGGAATTGGTCTCAGAAACGCCCATGACAACATCAACGCTATCTTTCGAGAACGCCGTATCGGTTGCGGTTCCCACGTCGACCAATTCAAGCTTCAGACCCAATTCGTCGGCAAGCGCAGCGGCAATATCAACATCAATGCCAATGATGGAACCCGAGGATTGTTGCGAATAGGGAGGATTGGAAGCATTCACGCCCACACGCAAGGTTCCAGACGTATCAAGAGCCGAATCATCGACTGTCTGATCTTTCAGCTGAGGGGTATAACTACCCGAAGCGCAACCTGCAAGAGGCAGAGCCATACATAACGCCACTACCAAAGCGAGCACAAGAACTGATGCGCGTTTCATTGAGACGATCCCTTCCTTTACTTCTGTTATACACCTCTTCCAGCTGACCTGGTTTTTGACCCCACACTCGCGCACTGGAACTAAGCCCTCTTGGGACATCGTCCTCTCGCCCGTGCGACCCTATGCCGCATAAAACGCGGACGGTGCGACTTACCTCTAGGATGCGCCATGATCGCTCCGGCGTACCGGTAGCTTACGTGGATCCTTTTGACCGCATCTGCCTTGGACTTGGATAATCCGCAACCACAGACCTGAAAGAAGCATTCCTAGTCTACCAGATAGCAAAACAGACCTTAAAAAAACATGAATTCTCACGAGTAATTTCAAGTTTTGTTCCAACGTTTTTGTAATTCCATGGCGAAAGATACTCCTAAACGCACCGGATCCCCCAAGAGAAACGACACACGCCCATGGAACTCATATCCGAATTGAAGGCAGCAGCGCTTTTATGCCAAGAAGCAGCCGCAGAGGTGCTCTGGCCGACCCGCTGCGCCATCTGCGATACCCCAGGAACGCTCCTCTGCCCAACATGCCGCATCCAACTTCCCTTCATCGATCAACTGAAGGCCTGCCCCATTTGCGGCGCGGCATCCGGATGCACCATCTGCTGCGAGTGCAATCGCTTCATTCTGGATTGGAAGCACCTCGAGCGGTTCCCCCTTGATGGATGCGTATCAGCAACGACCCTTGACGCCCGGACCCGCCGCCTGATCATATGCTACAAAGATCGCAACGAGCAGCGCCTTGCGCCAATACTCGCACAATATCTCTTCGACAGCATGCCCTACGCCTGGCGAAACGATTCCTTGATCGTTCCGGTTCCCGCCCGAAAACAGGCCCTGCGTACCCGCGGGTTCGACCACATGGATCTCATCGCCCAGAACCTGCACAAGATCAGCGGCGTTCCGTTCGCGCTCGCCCTTACGCCATCGAAGCGCAAAGATCAACGCGGGCTCGATGCCCGAAGGCGCCTGAAGAACACGGTCGGATCCTTCGAGTTGCAAAGCGAGCACACGCATCGTATCGAGCGAACGCAGCGCATCATTATCATCGATGACGTTCTTACTACGGGAGCCACCCTGTTCGCCGCCGCTGAAGCACTGCGCATCAACAAGGATGTTCGAATCTATGGCCTTACGTTCGCCCGCGCGTAACTGAACGCGATCGGGCGCCATGCTAGATGCGGTCGGTGTTCTTCGCGTTCTGCTGAGCGAATTCCTGAACATCGACCGAAATGCTGTGCTGGATCGGCTTCCAGGAAGCCTTTTTCACCAGCGCCACCAATGCGATGGGAATGTAGGTGAGCATGAACAATGGGAAGGTGAACATGTAGAAGATCTTCTTATGGGCAGGAGCGTGAATGTTGTCCCATTCAGTGAAGGTGGTCAGCGCCCCGAACATGAACATGAACAAGGTGAAGTTGAACAGACAGAAGAAGATCGAAGACAACGAGGATGCGATCATCACTCCCGTGGACATAATGCCCGTTGCGGCCAATATGACGATAACGGCGTTGAAGATGATCGTGATGATACTGAGAAGCATTGCCGGACAGATGGTCATCAGCATGTCGTAGCAGGCAAAGCGCGTTCCCTTAGGATTAGTGAATATACCCTTGAATAGCTGGCCACCATAGCCGAAGAACACCTGATAGAAGCCCTTCGCCCAACGGAAACGCTGGTTCCATGAATCACGGAACGTGAGCGGCTGTTCGTCATAGAGCATGGCCGTAGGACAGTATGCAATGCGACGGCCCTGCAAAATGGTATTGGTCGAGAACTCGATATCCTCGGTCAGCAGATGGTACTTCCAGCCACCCATCTCTTCGATGATCTTCGCGCTGATGAAAAAGCCCGTGCCCGAAACAGCGCAGCTGGTTCCCAGGGTCAGACGCGCCTGCGACAAATACTTCGCTTCGCGCATGAACCATACCGCGTATCCTGCCGTGATCCAGTTCGACCCATAGTTCTTGGAGTTACGATAACTCGTAGAAGCGACCGCGCCACCATCGAACACCTTGTTCATTTCACGGAAGTAATTGACGTCCAGTACATTATCAGCATCGAAGACGAAATACGCCTCGTACTCATTTTCCGAGTAGTGCTCGCGAATGCATGCGAAGCCATAATCAAGAGCGTAGCCCTTGCCAATTTCTTCGGTATTGAAACGAGGGAACACAATGGCGCCCGCCTCTTGCGCAACGGCTGCGGTGTTGTCAGTGCAGTTGTCCGCTACCACGAAAATGTCTATCAGTTCTTGGGGGTAGTTCTGCACTCGGATGCTGTGAATCAAGTCGCCAATGACGGCATTTTCATTTCGCGCAGAAATAATGGCAGCGTATCGATGGTTCTTTTTCGCCGTAAGAGCAGGTGGCTTCCTTGTCAGCGTCACGAAAACATAGATGATCTGATAGGCATAGCAACAGGAGAACACGACAAAGACGCACATATTGAAAATGTCCACAAACGAAAGGGACGCGAACAGCTGTTCAAACACAAAGGCTCCTTTATCGTACGTTCCCCATTCGGAAAGAGAACGCTTCTCCATTCATTTTATCCCGGAAGATCCCACACGTGCGCGGCTATTATCCACACGAATGATTCTCGCCTTGGGAATTATAGGCGTTTGTGGCGCTTATCGCAGCAATGCTCATCATTTGTTGCCCTTTTGCCCCCAGAAAGTAAGGTTTTCTCAAGGCATCGCCATGTCGTCTGCACATCACCTCCACACTCCGCACACGAAACGCCGCAAAATGCCACGATTACCCGCGCAGCTACATAGCGTTACGCGCGCAACATGGTATCCTCACATAAGTGAAGGAGGCTTCCAATGAACTACGATATCAAAGACATTTCCCTTGCCGACGCAGGCCTTGATCGCATTCTCTGGGCAGACCGCGATATGCCTGTTCTGGCATCGATTCGAAAGCGTTTCGAAAAAGAGCTCCCCCTTAAGGGAATTCGCATTGGCGCATGCTTGCATGTCACCACTGAAACCGCGAATCTCATGCGCACCCTCAAAGCAGGTGGCGCTGAAGTGACGCTTTGCGCATCCAACCCCCTGTCCACCCAGGACGATACGGCAGCGGCGCTGGTCAAGCACTTCGACATTCCCGTTCACGCCATCAAAGGCGAGGACACTCAGACGTACTATCGCCACGTTGATTCCGTCATCGATACGCTCCCGCAGATCACCATGGACGACGGCGCCGATGTAGTCGGCCGTATCCACGAAACGCGCACGGACGCGCTCGAGACCATCATCGGCGGCACCGAAGAAACGACCACCGGCGTCATTCGCCTGGCTGCCATGGCAAAGCAGGGTGCCCTCAAGTACCCCATCATCGCCGTGAACGAGGCGAAGACCAAGCATTTCTTCGATAACCGCTACGGTACGGGTCAATCCACGCTCGATGGCATCATCCGTGCGACCAACCGCCTGCTCGCAGGACGCACGCTGGTCATATCGGGCTACGGCTGGTGCGGCCGCGGCGTAGCCATGCGCGGACGCGGCATGGGCGCCCACGTTATCGTGTGCGAGGTCGATCCGCTGAAGGCCCTCGAGGCGATCATGGATGGCTTCCAGGTAATGCCCGCAGTGGAAGCGGCGGCTCAGTGCGATGTATGGGTGACCGTAACGGGCGATCTTAACGTTATCGATGCCCCCATGTTCGAGAACATGAAAGACGGCGCCATCATCTGCAATTCCGGTCACTTCAATTCAGAGATCAACATTCCCTGGCTCGAAGAGAACGCCGTCAAGCACACGACCCTGCGTCCCTTCGTCGAGGAATACACGTTCTCCGATGGCCGCGCGATCGTTCTGTTGGCAGAAGGACGCCTCGTCAATCTTTCCTGTGCAGAAGGCCATCCTGCATCGGTCATGGATATGAGCTTCGCAAATCAGGCGCTGTGCGCTGAATTCATGGCGACCCATGCCAGCGAAATGGAGCCTAACTGCTACGACGTACCGAAGGACATCGATGACACGATCGCGCGTCTCAAACTTGAGACCCTCGGCGTTTCCATCGACACCCTCACCGAAGAGCAGGCGGCATACCTGAATTCGTGGCAGATGGGCACGGTTTAGTTCGCTTTCTCAGTCAGGCCCACGATAAAAGGAGGATCACATGCCTGTTTTTCGCAATCGAGAGACCCAGCGAGTAGAAAATGTGAACGGTGGCGAGGGGGCTATGATTCGCGACCGTTTGCTCAACGAAGAGCAGATCCGCGAATTCGGCGGCGAGTGCACATATCTCGCCCAGATCACGGTCGAGCCGCATTCGTCGCTCGGGATCCACGAGCATGCCGGCGAAGGTGAACTGTATTTCATCACATCCGGATCGGCGCTTTACGTCGAAGACGATGTCGAATACGAAGTAAGCGCTGGCGATGCCCTTTTCTGCGCAAGCGGAAGCACTCATGGCATTAAGAACCCCGGAGACGAAGTGCTCACGTTCGTTGCCGTCATCATGCAAAACAAATAGGCATACCGCAACACCTCACATGAACCCCGAATGATAGCTCTTCGGGGTTCATGTGCGTATAAGACAAGGAGACGCTATGGCAGAAGAGCTGACCGAACAAGAACTGAACGCCGCGAAGATGGTTCTTGAATATGCCGATATTGAACCAAGCGACACCAACGTTCGTCGCTATTTGAGCTGGGATATCCTTTCGTTCACCGAAGACGCAAAAGGACACTACTGCTGGTACATGGACGAAGAAGGCAACGAGGTATGCATCCACGTCGAGACCCTCGAAGAGATCGAAACGTCCGAATTCGACTGATCCTCGGGTTCGATCAATGACTGCAGCGAATGATTCTCAGCATTCCAGCAGCGGTCATTGAGAAGTTCGATCGACCGCCTCGATAGGCGTCCTCTGATCAACCGCCGACCAGAGGACGCCTATCGCTTTTCATTGGACCCGGCGAATGGCTTTTTTACTTTCGCTAATGCCACTGCAAGAGCCATAAGCACGAATCCCGCCGCGTCAAATGAGATGAACCGCTCTATGGAAGCACCAAGCACTTCATGCCCCACGGGCAACGTCCAGAGGATATATGATTCCCCAACAAGCCCCACAGCCTGCTGAATCAAGACAATGTAGGCAACCATCCAATACTTTCTCGGACTGATGATCACAGGCAGATACGTCACATTCCACATAAGAAACGCGACTCCTATTCCCTGCACCGCGGCCACTCCCGACACGCCTTCTAGTTCGTATGCAGACAGATACGCCTCCGGCCACACGATGAACGACAAGGCGCACTGCACATTGATCGCGAACACTAACGCAAACGCAATGCGCATGATCCAATAAGGTATCTGCGAATTCCTAGCGCCCAAAGTCCTCCCACTTTCATCGATCTACTGCGCACCCCACACGTGCGTCAAGTCCATCCCGTTGCATCAAGCGTATCCTAGTTTTACTTCAGGCGTATCCCGTATTTGCGCCAAGCACATCCCGAGTACACCTACAAGAGAGCGTTCCATGCATATTCGGCTTGACCTCATGCGCAAACGAGGGCAAAAACTCTTTGCGCGTTTTTTCAACCGGATCTTGTCAATTTTTTTCGTTTTTTGACGACTTGCTCCTAAGAGCGACGAACTATCAGTCAACAAAATACCCAATATGTGTAGCAATTTAACTGATTATTACCCAAACTGCCAGATCCGTAGAAACAGCGATATCCCAGATTCGTCAAAAACCGAAAAAAACTGCCAGAACAGACCCCAAATGCTGCACAAGCAGGTCAACGGAAACCAAACAAGCGAACGATCGAGCGACAGCTGTGCAGATAGAGACCTGAGCGAACGAGCGCACAAGTAAAGACCCTGGAAGGGCAACGGACGAGTGCCCACACGACAGCCGCACGACCAAGGAGCATTCAGAGCCAACCTAACAAGGCAAAGAAAAAGGCCACCGGGACTACCCGATGGCCTGAAGTTCTCGTGGTGCCGGCAACAGGAATCGAACCCGCAACCCACTGATTACAAATCAGTTGCGCTACCGTTGCGCCATGCCGGCAAAACCGTCCATCATTATGCCATAAGTTCACACAATGCGAACCCCTTCTTTTAAGAAACAACGCCAGTTCCGTCGAACAGCGGAATGAAGCTTTCCGTCGCCGCACCGCCCTCTTGCCAAAAATAATCCTGAATTCCCAACTCATCAGCATAATCGAGCACGTATTCATATTCTTGATGCGACACCTTATCGCCCAGCCCGTACCGGGATAGGTCATCGCGCAGCGGCGTGAACTGATTCATGATACTGAGGCGGATCCGATCGCCATATCGCTCATGCAGCGATCTTAGGACCTTACATGATTCCTCAACATAACCAGGCAGGACCAAATGACGTACGATCACCCCTCGCTGCAGAAGCCCCTGATCGTTTTCCACCCATTCGTCAATTTGATCGACCATTTCATCGAGGGCCCGAAGTGCAACATCCGGATAATCCGCCGCCCGCGACAGGCGCTTTGCCACCTCAGGTGTCGCGTACTTAAAGTCGGCCAAATAACAATCGATGCTCCCCCGAAGCGATCTTAGCGCTTCAACGGAATCATAGCTTGATGTGTTGTATATCACTGGTATGCGCAACGAACCCACGGCGCGAAGCTCACGTAGCACTGGGGCGATACTCGCTACATAATGCGATGGTGTGACCAGATTGATGTTCGCGGCATGCTCTTCGTCCTGCAGTCGCAGAACAGTTCCTATGAACTGATCGATGCTCACCTCGACCCCGGCCCCATCAACCAGCTCTTTGTTCTGACAATACACGCAACCAAGAGCGCAGTGCGAAAAGAACACCGCTCCGCTTCCCTGGTCTCCCACCAGGCAAGGTTCTTCCCACCAATGAAGCGCGGCTCTTCCAATGCGCAACGTCGAAGAGGCGCCACAGACGCCTCGTTCGTTGTTCGTTCTATCTATTCGACATGCCCGAGGGCATAGGGTACACGATACGTACTCGCCGAGATCCGGACGGATGGCTTGAGCATCCTGATCGGCCGGACCCGAAGCGCACGACGCGCACCCGCTGAAACTATCCATCTCTAGTGATGATGCTTCCCGCAGCATTCGTGCTCTTCCCCGTGATCGTGACCGCATGCACATTCATGGTCCATGTCGTCATGACCACCGCAACCGCATTCATGATCGGGATCATCATGGTCGCAAGAACATTCATGGTCATACGCACCTTCAGCACGCGACCAATCAAGACCGAATCGCTTACCCGATTCCTCATCGGAGAACACGAGCTTAAGTGCCGCCGGATTGTACGAAACACCACCGACCAGTGCCAGCAGTTCAACTAAGCGGAAGCCCGATTCAGCCTGAGGAAGAACGGATTCGCCATCATCGATCGAAGATAGCGCCGCGATCAGATCACCCATCAGACACTCGATCGTATATGATCCTTGAAGCTCGTCTTCATTCATCGCCTGCAGGAAGTGCTCCTGAGCAGGAGTAAGCATACCGAGCGACAACGCGATGTCGGCATGATCTTCCAAGTCGATATCGAGCTCTGCGGTAGCGAATGAAGCTTGCGCCTCCACCAAACCAACGAGCGCAGCAGCGCTCTGGAGCGTCAGAGCGATCTTCATACTCTGTCCGCTTCCCGCCTTGCCTACCCAGAACACCTTGTCGGCACAAGCACGCAGCATTCCCTCGACCTTCTTGAATACCTTTTCCGGTCCACCCACGCAAATGCTCACATTGCTCGAGCGACTGAATGCATCAGGAAGAACAACATCGCGAATCACCAAGGGAGCATCCAATACGAAGCGATCGTTGACCGATGCAAGAGCATTCAGCTCCTTAGCGAACGAAACCGTGGCAGGACTCAGATCGGCTAGGATCGCCTGCTCTTTCGTGCTACGGATCAGACCTTCAGTGTCGTAATACAGATCTTCCAATTTCGACAGGGACGCACTGTAGGTGAACACCACATCGGCTTCAGCGACATCAACCGATGCGAATCCCGCGGCCTCTAGAGCAGCGCTGAGCGCTTCTGCGACCGCTTCATCTCCGACAAAACCGAACGTCAATGATTTATCTTGACTCATAGCGAATTCTCTACTTTCCGCGAACTTTGCTTGCAATGCGATCGGCTACTGACAGGTCTTGACGCTTATCAGGTCCCCAGAACACAACTGCCAACATACCAGGGCCAACATGACTGCCGATAACAGGGCCGATGCTCGACTCAATGCACATGAGTGATTCGTCGTTCTTCTTAAGCAGCTCCACCAATCGCTCGGCATCCTTTACGCAATCGGCGTTGCCGACGACCGCATCTTGACCGGGCTTATCGGAATCGCGACGTTTCATGAAGTAATCCACCAGTGCCTTAATGGCCTTCTTGCGCCCACGAGACACTCCGGTCAACGCGAGCTTTCCCTCTGGATCAATGCTGAGAAGGGGCTTCACATCGAGCTTAGAGCCCGCATATGCCACCGAAGAGGGAATGCGGCCGCCACGTCGCAACGCTTCAAGATCATCAACCATGAACTGCGCATCGACGAAATAGCGCGCTTCTTCCGCCCACGTTGCCAGCTCCCGCGCGGTCAGACCGCGTTCTCGCTGACGGAACGCCTCGAAAACGAGCAGACCCTCGGCGATCGAAGCGAGTTTGGTATCCACTAGATACAACTCGAAATCAGGATCTTCTTGCTTCATCTGATCCAGCAGAACCGCCGCCGTATCATACGTACCCGACAGTCCGCTCGAGAACGAAAGATACACCGCGGGCTTGCCCTGATCCTTCGCCCATTGATACGCCTCTTTTATAGCCGGCATGGGAACCTGCGCCGTTTTAGGCTGACCGCCCTGACGCATGCCCTCGAAAAAATCTTGCGCCGTGATACTGCGATATAGATCGTCTCGGTATTCCCCCTGGTCATCGGAATAAGGGAACTCGACCATATAAATTCCCTCGCGTTCCACGATCTCATGGGGCAGATCGCAACAGGAATCGATAATGAGATTACATTTACAATCCATCGGTTCCTTCCTTTCAAAATCACTTATGAGCCAGCTTTGCTATGCGCTAGCTTGAAACAGCCAATGTTCTAATATCGCCTGTTATCTTTCCCGAAAGGGGCTCGTTACATTCATATGCAATGCCCACCGCAGGCCCTACATGCAAACCAACGACCGGGCTTACGGGCAGGACCTCTACCTTACGGCTCAATAAAGGCTCGACCACATCGCGCGCCCAATTGAGCGCAGGTGTCTTGTCGCCTATATAGTGAACCACCAGATCCTTCAGCCCCCCGCAATTTGCAATATCATCTTGCAAGGTCGATAAGATCTTGTCCAGCGCTTTTCTTTGGGTGCGCACCTTCGCCACCGCCTGCGGAAGACCATCCACAACGGTAAGAACGGGCGAGATCTTGATCAGATTGCCCACCAAAGCCGCGGCGCCGCCAATGCGGCCGCCCTTCTGCAAGAAGGTAAGGCTCTCCGGCGTGAACAAGAAACGTGTCGAAGCAATAGATTCAAGCGTCGCTGCCGCTGCTTCGTGAAGTGTCTTCCCCTCACGTACCGCGCGAATACCCGCCAATACCGGGAACGCCTCATCGTAGCCGCAAGACGAGGAATCGATCATGCAGTACGAGAACGAAATGTTGCGGGACTCGACCGCACGAACGGCCCGAAGCACTCCTTCGTAAGCACCTGAGAGCTTGCTCGAGATCCAAATACCCAGCACTTCATCGCCCGATTGTGCGATAGATTCGAACAGGGCTTCCAGCTTTCCCTGGGAAGGCTGACTGGACGTAGGCGGATTGTCCGCCATGTCGTAGATGCGCTCATAGAACGCATCGACATCCATGTCAGAATCAGCATATTCGCGACCCTGGTCGTTGAGATACAACGACACTACTTCCACATCGTCGCTTTGCGCTACTTCACGAGGAAGAGAAGCAACCGAATCAGTTACTACCTTGATCATGACGACCCTTTCGCTGTTAAATCAAACCCAACAAACGTGAAGCCAATTCGTGGCGGCGATAGAACAATGCATATTCCAGGCCAACCGGGTACGAATGGGGATTCACGATGCGCTTCTGGCTTTCGTCAAGCAATTCGAGCTGCGCACGACAGTAATCTCGCGCGATCAGAGCATCGCGGTATTCATCCGACAGAACCACACGTCCCTCGCGCGCCAAAGGCTCCAACAAAGTGACGAAGCGCATGTTCGATAGATCTTTTTGGCGTAGTTCATCAGCGGGATCGACAATACGCTCGCGCTCAATGCCCTTCGTGGTATCAAAGACCATATCTCCCGCCAGCTTGCCCGACTCGTGGAAGTAGCGACGCACATCCAATACACCCGGAACCGTCTGCTTAGAGGACTGACCGGTCACCTTCATACAAGGCTGCCATTCGCCCGTATCGCCAACACGCTTCGCGGCGAGTTTATAAACGCCACCCAATGCGGGTTGATCATAGGCGGTGACCAGCTTGGTTCCCACACCCCACGAAGCGACCTGAGCACCAGAATCGAGGATGGACTTGATGGTATATTCGTCCAGATCATTGGAAAGGACCACGCCGGTATCGGTCAGGCCCGCATCATCAAGCATCTTACGAGCCAGCTTGGCATGCCATGCCAGGTCGCCCGAGTCAATGCGGACACCCACTAAGCGCTCGCCGCGCTCCTTCATCTCAAGACCAACGGTGATCGCGTTCTTCAGGCCCTGCTCGACATCATAGGTATCGACCAAGAGCACGCAATTCGTCGGGAACGCATGAGCATACGCACGGAACGCCTCGATCTCACTATCGAACGCCATGACCCACGCATGAGCATGGGTCCCCGATACAGGCAGCCCGTACATTTTGCCCGCGAGCACATTAGAAGTAGACGCACAGCCACCGACAACGCACGCACGAGAAGCGCGCAAACCGCCTGATTCGCCCTGAGCACGACGGAGGCCGAATTCAGCTACGGGCGTTTTCGCCACGAGGCACACACGGGCGGCCTTCGTAGCAGCGAGCGTTTCGAAGTTAACGCAATTGAGCAGCTGCGTTTCCAGAAGCTGGCACTGCAGCACAGGACCCGTAACGCGCACGATGGGGTCGTTAGGGAACACGACCGTTCCTTCGCGCACCGCATCAATATCGACCTCTAGCTTCAAGGAGCAAAGGTAGTCCAGGAAGGCAGGGTCGAAGAGCTTACCCCCGCCAGGGGCATCAAGAGATGACAGGTAGGCGGCGTCCTCTTCACCGAAGGAGAAGTTCTCCACCACTTCAGCGATGTGATCCATGCCACTTGCAATAGCGAAGCCACCATTGAAAGGCGCGTCACGGAAAAAGATATGGAAGCACCCTTGTTCTTCCAGCTTGCCACAAGCCCAGTATCCCTGAGCCATCGCGAGCTGGTACAGGTCCGTCAAAAGCGCATAGTCCTTACTCTGCATTCGTCTGTTCCCCTTCTGTTTTACGACGACGGCGACGCGGTTTACGATGCGCCGCATCAGCCTTTGATTCACCAGCCGCCGACGTACGTTGCTTGTCCTCTACTGGCTTTTCGTTCTTAGGGGGCGCGTTACGCACCCCGGAAGACTTCTGTCCCGGACGACGACGTGGACGTTGGCTATTACCCTCTTCACTGCGCGGACGGCGATCACCGCCGCGCTGGTTATTGTTACGACGCTCTTCACGATCGGCGCCCTGGTTGGCACTGCGGCGCTCTTCTCGATCAGTGCGCTGACGACGATCATCGCGGCTCTTGCGATCATCGCGATCACGGCGCTCAGAACGTGAGCGCTTCTCTTCGGAACGCGCCTGCGACTGGTCCTGTTTGGTATCGATACGCGTAGACGACCTGCGCTGCCTGCGCGAAGACGAAGTGCTCTTCTTCGCGTTCTTATCCGAAGCGGCGTTTTCTGTTTCACGGGATTGCTGTGATGCTCCCTGTGACGACGAATTGCCGCGACGGCGACGGCGCGGTTTACGATGAGCATCTTCGGAAGACACCTGATCATTATTATTGCGATCGCGACGAGATGGACGCGCCTTGGCATCCGCAAGAGCATCTTCGCCCGTGAAAGACGGAGCGCTTATGCTGCCCATTTCGAACAGCGCCAACGGATCAGGCGTCGCATACTTGTCGAACACTTCTTGACTAACACGCGTCGGACGCTTGCCTTCGCCAGTGATCTCCATTTCATCGAGCGGGACCTTGATGGAGTGACCATCTTCCAGCTGCAGCGTGACGCATTCGAGCGGAACATTGACTTCCGTTACGCGGGCGACGCCATCGGGGACTTCGATCTTCGCCCCATGCTTAGGAGCTCGAGCGTTCACTTCCTTGTAGGTCTCGTATTCGTAGCGCAAACAGCACATAAGACGCCCGCAGCACCCTGAGATCTTCTGTGGGTTAAGGGACAGGTTCTGTTCTTTCGCCATTCGAATGGATACCGGCATGAATCCGCCACCCAAGCGCTTACAGCACAGTTCCTGACCACAGTGACCAATACCGCCGATCATACGCGCACCATCACGCACGCCGATCTGGCGCATATCAACGCGCACATGGAAAATACTCGCGAGCTTACGTACTAGATCGCGAAAATCGATGCGTTCTTCGGACTCGAAGTAGAACACCGCCTTATCACCATCGAACAAGAACTCGACCATGACCGGACGCATTTGATCATTGGTTTCCGCTGCAAGCTCCTTGAAGGTGGCAAGCGCTTCGTCACCTTTTGCGGCGAGCTCTTCCGCGCGCGCTACATCATCGTCATCAGCAATGCGAAGGACCGGCTTCAACGGCGATTTCAGTTCAGCGATCAGTTCATCGCTTACTTCCATGATATCTGCCGTAGCGGTGCCGAATTCGCATCCGCGTTCTGTTTGTACGATGACATGGTCGCCCGCAACTACCGTATGTTCAGCCGGATCGAACCAAAGTACCTTGGTTCCCGCTTGGAGTTTAATGGGGGTTACCCGAACCATGTAAAACCTCTCTTATCGAAAAGAGCAGTGCATCTAAGCACGTCTCTGGAGAAACATTATAGCGAAGCGCCTCATCCGTCCGATACGCTTCCCGTAAAGCTCCGACTATACCCGCGACCGAAACGTTCTGCGCCGCCTGGGTAAGCGCCGCACGCTGATCGACATTGACGATCAGATCGGAACTGCCCGAAGCTATCATCATAACATCGCGCAACCACGAACGAATAATGGATGTCATCTGACCGAGCGACTCGCGAGTAGTCATCGTCAGCGCTCTCTTGTGGCGCAGCTCGATCTGTTTAAGCGCGGTCTTCGTTAAAAAGTCAGCCGATTCAGCAAGCTCTTCACTTTGCTGAGTACGGATATTATCCAAGGGAGCTTTCGCGCGTTCGATCAATTCACTGGCGTATTCCAACACATCACGCGCATCGCTCACCGACAATCCCGCAAGGACCTCCATCACACGCAAGCGAAATTCGATACGCTCTGCGCTCTTAGCGAACACCATCGCCTTCGTAATGGAGCCATTACATGCCTCAATGGCAATACGGGCCTGATCGGCCGAAACACCTGTCTTCTGCGAAAGAATGCCCGCCGCTTCCGTTGCGGGGATATGGCGAAATGGCACTACCTGGCAACGTGAAACGATGGTGGGCAGCACCCCCTCGCGCGTACGACCAAGCAGGATGAAGGTAACGCCCGGAATGGGTTCTTCGAGCGTTTTCAGGAACGCATTGGCCGCCTGCACTCCCAGTAGGTCCACACGATCGAGAATGTACACTTTGGCGTGTGCTCGAATGGGAGCCAGCGCGATCTCGGAAACGATCTCCCTGATCTGCTCCACCAGATAGCCCTGAGCACCCTCCGGTGCATAAAGATGGACATCGGGATGCTTGCGACGCTCTATGCGACGGCAGTCATCGCACGTGCGGCATCCGTTCTTTTCACACAAGATAGCCTGGGCGAACGCATACGCCGCAGCTGTTTTGTTCGAACCCGATGGGCCCGTGAATAAGTACGCGTGCGACACACGGTCAGACGAAATGGACGCACGAAAGAACTCCCGCACGCGGGGTTGTCCGAACACGCCATCAAATACATCTGCCACGACACATCTCGTCTCTACTCGTTATTCGCTTAAGGTCGATCATTCACCTAAGCTGATCTGAGCTTTTTCATTAGTGTCGCGCTCAAGAATAGGAGCGAAGAAGCCCGGCTTCCATACCTCGCTTGCGGCATCCCAGCCGAATACGTCTGCCAGTTCCGTGAAGATGGCCCGCGCCGTTTCATCTTTAGAGCCCGCCGACGAAACAACGCGCACGCGAGCAGGGTTCTCCGCCGCGATGCGCATGAACGCCGCATTGACGCGTGCGTGAAAATCCGCACCCGCTTGCTCAAGGCGATCGGCCGTACCGTGATGAGTGGCCCTTTCGAGACCGACTTCCGCGGAAGCATCAGCCGTCAGAAGGATAGTGCGACAGGGATGGATGCCCTGACAAGCGAAGATGTTCGCCTGGCGCACGAACGAAAGCGAGAGCCCTCTACCATATGCCTGATACGCTACCGTCGAATCGTAGAACCGATCGAGCAGCACGACCGCACCGCGCGCAAGGGCGGGAATGATGACCTCTTTGATGATCTGAGCGCGTGCCGCTTCATAAACGAGCAGCTCCGTCTGATCGGACATGGCGGTGTTCTCGGGATCGAGTACCAGAGAGCGCAATGCCTCACTGATAGCCGTTCCACCTGGTTCGCGAAGGCACAGCACCTCATGCCCCATGTTGCGCAAACATGTTGCCAAAAAGGTGATGTGGGTCGTCTTACCCGCTCCTTCACCACCCTCGAAGGTGATGAAGATGCCCGGCCCTACTGCTGTGTCGTGTTTATCAACCACGTATCGATCCAATCAATCAAGAGTATAGATATCGTTTCCCTGAGTATCTATGCCGATGAATACCGGGAAATCGGAAACCATGATCTTCCTGAGCGCCTCAGTTCCTAAATCATCATACGCTAAGGTCTCACACGACTCTATGCACTTCGCAAGAAAAGCAGCAGCACCGCCGACAGCCACGAAATAGACCGCCTTATTATCGATGCACGCCTGGCGCACCGCTTCGCTGCGCACCCCCTTGCCGATCGTGGCCGCAACGCCGCAGTTCATCAGATGCGGTGCGGCGAAATCCATGCGGGATGCCGTGGTCGGCCCGATGGCGCCGAAGGGACGTCCGGCCGCTTCAGGGGTGGGCCCTGCATAGAAGATGGCCTGCCCTTCCAGTCCGTACGGAAGGTGGGCATCGCCACCCATTTCGTCAAGAAGACGCTGATGACCTGCATCACGCAAGGTATACATCGGCCCCGACAGTAAGCATGCCTGTCCCGCACTCAGCGAAGCGATCTGCTCACGATCGAGCGGAAGGGTCAAACGAATGGGCTCATTACTCACCGCAACCAGCCTCCTCTTTCAGCGCGCCTGCCATTGCGTCATCGAGTTCCACGCAGGGTAGATCGACGCTTCCTCGGCGCATGGCAGAACAGCCCATATTAACCGCAACAGGCAGCGCGGCGATATGACAAGAAGCCGTCTCAACGCGTACACCCAACGCCGTAGTGGCCCCACCTAAAGCACCGGCGCCAATGCCCGTTGCGTTGATAGCGGAAAGAAGTTCCGCCTCGAATTCCGCCACCTTCGGATCGGGGTGCGGCTGACCCAAGGGGCGCATGAGCGCATGCTTTGCCAAGCCTCCGACCTTATCGAACGTAGCACCTACCCCAACGCCGACAATGAGCGGTGGGCAGGCGTTCGCCGCCTTTTCACGCACACAGGCAAGCACCGTGTCGATGACCCCCTGCTTGCCAGCGCTCGGCGTGAGCATGACAACACGGCTCGCGTTATCGGAGCCGCCTCCTTTGAGCATAACGTGCAAGCGAGCAACACCCGGTTCATCAACGCAGTGGATCTCGCAGAACGCCGGGGTGTTGTCGCCCGTATTATCACGATCGAAGAGAGCATCCTTCACCAGCGATTTGCGCAAGCGAGCCTGATCATAGGCCTGAGCGACCGCATCGTTCACTGAAGAGAACACATTGCCCGGAACCAATACATCGGGGCCTACTTCCAAACACACCCACACCGTGCCCGTATCCTGGCAAATAGGCACTGAATCGGTTGCGGCAATGGAGGCGTTCTCGACCAGCTGATCGAGAACGACACGCGCACGGTCGCTCGTTTCGCCTTCACGTGCCGTCATAAGTCCAGCCAGCACATCATCGGGCAGAACCGATGCGAGGCGCGGAATAAGCGATGCCAGCGCCGAAGCGACGCTGGCAGGAGTAACAGCTAACATAATCGTCCGTTTCCTTATTCGGGAAGATTCTCAAGACCCTTTTTAACGCTCGCAGCGGATTCGTGAAGCGCTGCCATTTCCTCGTCAGTCAGATCGAATTCGACGATCTCCTCCACGCCGTTCTTACCCAAGCGCGTAGGAATGTTCATGTACAGATCGTTGAGGCCGTATTCGCCATCGATGTAGGAGCATACGCTCATGACTTCCTTAGAGTCGGTCAGGATAGCCTCTACCATCTTCGCGATGGATGCACCAGGTGCGTAGTAAGCAGAGCCGGTCTTCAAGAACGCTACGACTTCAGCGCCACCCTTGGTGCAACGCTTGGTCACTTCTTCAATATCTTCAGCGGACATGAGCTCGGTGATAGGCGTACCCTTCACCGTGGTGTAGCGGGGCCAGCATACCATGCCTTCGCCGTGAGCACCCAGTGCCCATGCTTCAACGTCGCCCGGTTCGCAGCCCAGCTTTTCGCATACCGCGAAAGAAAGACGGGAAGAGTCAAGAACACCACCCATGCCCATCAAACGGTTAGTAGGCAGACCGGACTTCTTGAATGCCAAATAGGTCATGACATCAAGAGGATTGGTAACGCAAATATAAATGGCATTAGGGGATACGGCCATTGCCGATTCGATGACCGAAGACATGATGCCCGAGTTCACTCCCAGCAGATCCTCACGGGTCATACCGGGCTTACGTGCGATACCCGCGGTGATGACCACCACGTCGGAATCCGCCGTTGCCGCATAGTCGTTCGTACCCGTAACGCTTACCGTGAACTTCTCTACCGAACGCATGTGCATCATATCGAGTGCTTTGCCCTGAGGCAGACCTTCAGCCACATCCACCAGCACCACATCGGCTAAATTCTTAGAAGCGATAATATGGGCCGCCGTTGCGCCTACGTTGCCTGCACCTACGATCGTGACCTTGCTCATGTTCGAATCCTCCTGAAAAACCTATTTCGTATTGCGGTCGGACCCTTGCCGACACGCACCTTTTATCTTACTTCTCTTGCGGCGATCATGCCACGCACACACGATTTTTTGCCTTCATTGGCACCATACAGCAATACGGCGACGTTCCATACCGAGTCCGTCGCCGCATCGCCAGCCCTGCGCGATCGCGGCAGGTGCGCCTATTTATCAGATGTCTTTTTGGTTGTTTTCTTAGTGGTCTTGCCCTTAGCGGACTTAGCCGTGCCCTTGGCCGCTTTCGCCGCCTTCTTTTCCTTTGCCTCTTCTTTAGCAGGGCAGCTGAAATTCGGGCAGAGCTTCCATGGTCCGCGATTCGTCGTCACGATGACCATCGGAGCACCGCAGCTCTCGCATACTTCCTGCGTTGCAGTGAGCGCACCATATTGCGGCAAAGGATAACCTGTCTCGCACTCGTCATAGTTCTCGCAGCGAATGAAGCGCTTCAGCGTACGCGGGTTCTTGCGCGCAATGAGCTTCGCTTTGATACCCTTTTCCTTGCAGACGGGACATTCGCCTACCTCAAGATCGGGTTCCTTATTGGTTTCACATTCGGGATCGATGCACAACGTACGCGGCTTGGAGCGGAACGCCGTTACCTTGATCTGAGGCATGCCGCACGTCGGGCATTTTTCCTCCAACGCTTCGATCTTGCCCTTGGGAAGCGGGTAGGTCACATCGCAATCAGGCCATCCCGAACAACCGATGAACATCGAACGGGTCTTCTGCGACGAGCGCAACTGCAGGTCCTTGCCGCACTTAGGACATGGACCCACATACGCATCAGCCGCGACCGCATCAGCCAGCGCATCCTTTACTTCCTCAGAATGAGGCAGCAGGTTCGCCAGCTGCTCCGAAAGACGATCACGTGAATTGGTGACGACTTCCGTCTTGGTCTTCTGACCTTCGGCGATGTTATCCATCTCCTCTTCGAGCTCCGCGGTCATTTCGGGATGAGTGATATGCGGTGCGAATTTGTCGAGCGCATCGCACACTGCCATACCCAACTGGGAAGGCTCGATAGGATCGTTCTGGATGTATTTCACGGTATACAGACGCTCGATAATGGAGTGACGGGTGGACTTGGTACCCAACCCCAGCTTCTCCATTTCCTGAATGAGCTTACCCTGCGAATAGCGCGCCGGTGGCTCGGTCTGCTTCTTGGTGCACGTGGCACCGCCGAACGCCACTTCCTGGCCTTCAGCGAGCACGGGCAGCTGTTCGTCTTTCTTCAGGCCATAGGGATAAATAGCACGGAACCCGGGCTTCACCAGTACATCGCCCTTGGCTGCGAACGTCTCCCCCGCAACGTCGAGCGTGACCTTAGTGCCTTCGACCACTGCCGCATCGGAAAGCGTTGCCATGAAGCGACGGGCGATCAGGTTGTAGAGCTTATATTCTGCGGGCGCCAGATCATCGGGCGTAGCACTTGCCGTCGGATAAATAGGCGGATGGTCAGTGGTCTCCTTCTTGCCGCGCGTCGCCTTCAAAGTGCCCTTTGAGAGCAGTTCTTTGCAGTAGGGCGCATAGGCAGGATTGCCCATTATCTTCTTCACCGTATCGGCCAGGTCAAGTGACGAAGGATACACCGTGTTATCGACGCGGGGATACGAGATGTAGCCATCCATGTACAGGCTCTCGGCAATGCGCATGGTGCGCGCTGGCGACAGCCCTTCTGCCGAAGCGGCCGCCATAAGGCTGGTCGTATTAAAGGGAACGGGAGGCGCTACCGTGCGCTTGCGCTTGGCGACCTCGATGACTCGAGCGGTGGTCGCACCTTCGACATGATCCATGACCGCCTTGGCTTCAGCTTCCACCTTGAAACGCGCGGTCGTATGCGGAGCGGAGAACGCCGCATCATCTTCGCCGAAATCAGCCTTGATGACCCAATAATCTTCCGGAACAAATGCAAGACGTTCGCGTTCGCGTGCGACGATGAGCGCCAACGTCGGCGTCTGCACGCGACCGGACGAACGCACGTTGCCGTATCCGGCGAACTTCACTAACGTCAGATAACGCGTCAGCACTGCACCCCAGATAAGGTCGATATCCTGACGCGATGCACCGGCGCTCGCCAAGTTAGTATCGAGCGATACCAGATTATCGAACGCGTGAGTGATCTCTTCTTTAGTGAACGCCGAATAGCGCGCACGGCTCACCGGTGCGGTATCGTTCACTTCCTGGATGCACGAGAGCGCATCCGATCCGATAAGTTCGCCTTCGCGGTCGAAGTCAGTTGCGATCACGATGGAATCGGCCTTCTTCGCCAAGTTCTTGAGCGAACGGATGATGTCCTTCTCCTTGGGGCGCTTTTCGATGGGTGAATACACCAGGTAAGGCAACGCATCCATCTTCCATGCTTTAAGCTCGACCCCGTCTTCGGTGAAGGGCTTCTTCTTTTTGAAGGGAGGCTTCGGTAGCGAGGCAGGCAGATCGGCCTCTATCAGTTCTCCGTCGGCGTTAACGCCTTTCCAGCCGCCACGCTTGCGATACACGAGCGCCGTAGCGAAATCTGGTTCGAGAATATGTCCCCTCAAGCCAATGGTCACCCATTCTTCCCCATTAACCGTGAATCGATAAATGGGAGTTGAGTACACCTTGTCGTTCTTTGGCTTCGTCGCCCCCAAAAGGTCGGCGATCTTCTGAGCCGCGTCGTTCTTCTCGGTAACTACCAGCTTCACGCGGTTCCTCCTTTTCTTGCCGACATTCATGTTCGGCATTTCATTCACACGGTTGACCCGATTGCTTTTATTTACGTGTGCGGGTATCAGTTCGTTTTTTATACAGCGCACGACGATCGTCACAAAACAGCATCATCATGCGAAGGCATCACGCCGATCGTCACAAGATCCACTCCTTGGCGATTCGGCGCAATACCGTACAGAATACACGACTTTCTATCCCTTGCCACGCGCAATCACAGACCGATCGGGCAAGTCGTGTGCGTAGGAGCACCTATGATCGCGTGGCGTTCTCGCGCTCAATGACCAGCTTCATAGCAGCAATGGCGCATTCGAGCATGCCATCATCGGGTTCGTTCGTGGTAAGGCGCTGCATTTGCATGCCCGGCCACAGCACCACGCGCACCAGGGGGTTGTCGGGATGAGAGCCGGCCCATTTCACAGTGATCTCGTACGATATGCCCGCAATGACCGGCATCAATACGATGCGCACTACCATGAGCAACGCAAAAGCCGCCGGTCCTTCGAAGCCTAAAGCGGCGATGGGGATATCAAGCGGAATGATGGTATATACCAGGATGGCGATGATCATGACCATGATGAGGAACGCCGTCCCGCAGCGAACATGCAGGCGCGGGAACTGTCGGGCGTTATCGGGTGTAAGTTCCAGCCCATGCTCATAACAGTGAATGGTCTTATGTTCGGCGCCATGGTAGGCGAACATGCGCTTGATGTCCTTCATGCGCCCGATCAGCCACACATAGAACACGAAAATGAGCACGCGCATGACGCCATCGACGATGTTCCATGCAAGCGGGTTCGTTTCGTATTCCCCCACCAAGACATTAGAGGCAAGACCAGGCAGTAAGATGAACAGGGAAACACCCATCACCACACCCAATACAAGCGCGATGGCCATCTCGACTTTACCGAACGCATCATCGGCGGGCTCGTCTGGAGCGACGGGGTCATCGGGGGTATCTTCGGCGCGGGCATCCTCTACCGAAGAAAACGCACCTTGAGCATCGGCTGCGCATTTGTTTTCATTAGGCGCGCCTTCAATAGAAGCGCTCCCACCAGATGCACGTTCGCCAGAAGCACCGTTCTCATCGGGCGTGTCGGGCGTCTCCTCGACGAATACATCAGGTTGATCTTCGTCCTGCAAGGCATGGTTAGCGGCGATCTCGAGCGCTTTGTAACCCAATGCAAGCGAGTCGACCAAAGCCACGCACCCACGCACGAGCGGCCATGACAACCACGCGGAACGATCGCCCTTCTTCGACAAGGGATGTTCTTCGGAATAGAGGGTCCCATCGGGGTTGCGCACCCCTACCGCCCAGTTATGCTTGCCGCGCATCATGACGCCTTCAATGAGCGCCTGACCGCCTATATGGGTCTTTCGTTCGCCGTCTTCGGCGAACGCACGTTTGAGATCCCCCTTCGCCAAGGTTAAGCCCTTTCCACCTTAGGATAAGGCTTTCCGCAGGTCATCTTGCCTTCGGGACATACGCCGCGCACGCAAGGCGCGCCGGCATCCATGAAAATATAGGGCGCGGTCGGACGTACCAGTTCGAGCATGCGATGGGCAAGCTCGCGGATCTCCCACTGCGCACGATTGCAGCAGCGCAAGCTGAAGAAATGCAGCAACTCGCGAATGTTCATCGTAATGACGATCTTCGTTTCGGCTGCATTAGGCAGCAGGTAGCGCGCATCTTCGGCAGGAACACCCGCATCGAGCAGCTTTTGATAGGCAGATACTGCTGCTTCGATGGCTTCGTCGAATACTTTTTCGGTCTCTTCGCTTTCCGTTACCGAAGGGGGCTTCACCGTTTCCACACCCTTGGTGAATTTCACGTAGCGCTGGGACTGCTGATTGAAGCTCGCCAGACGATGACGCACCAGCTGGTGAGTGAGCGCACGAGACACCCCGTCGACCGCGAAGGTGTAACTCACATGCTCGAGTGTCGAGAAGTGGCCCGACTTCATGATGGTGGACAGTACGCTTTCCACTCGCTCGGGCGGCATGGTCTCCATGAGCTCTTTGGCCCCTACCGGCGCATAGCAAAGACGGGCCGCGGTTGCGACCGCGCGTTCGGGGTTTTCGGGATATTGCAAAAGTTCGACGTTCATTAAGAACTCCTTTTTCGTATTCTTTGCGCAATGATAACCAAAGTGCTGCAGGTCGATACCTAGATGCAGAAAAAGACCAAAGCCAAATTTTACCCTAACCTAAAAAAGATCCCCCGCTGGCATGATGTCCAGCGAGGGATGATATTCGCCCTTTTCAGGCTTTGAACTGCGACGTATCGGTTCACCCGTAGCCGCCTTTGCGCTGCCGGCGTGATGGCGGGCGACAGGTTTACAGCTCGATGCGCTCGAACAGTTCCCTACCTACGCCGCATACGGGGCATACGAAATCTTCGGGAAGTTCTTCCACGTATTCGATGTGACCGCAAATAGTGCAGCGCCATGCTACCTTTTGCTTGTCTTCGCTCACGACTGCCTCCTCCGGACCGTTGTAACTCGATGCTTTCGGGGGCGTTTTGCCGCCCTTCACCTGATGATAATACGCATAGCTCATGGGTGCGTCACCCTGGATGGCCTCAGCCGCCACCACTTCGCCGATGAACAAAATGTGGCTCCCCAGATCGAACTCCTGAGATACCTTCACCGAGAAATGAGCGCATGCCGATTGGGAAACATACTGCAAGTTCTGCTCCGACATGGCTGTCTCACAGTTCGCGAACTTATCCACATCAGCGCTTGAGTGGAAACCGAATTGGCCAATAAGCTCCATCGAAGCTGATTCATTAAGAACCGACACTTCATACGCACCCGTTTCGTGAATGCCCTGAGACGTGTAGTTCTCTTTATTCACGGCGACCGTCACCTGAGCGGGCTTTGAGGTCACCTGCGAGAACGTGTTTACAACGCACCCGACCGAACGACCATCTTTTGCGCTTGAAATAACGTAAAGCCCATACGTTAAATTACGGAATGCAGCGGTATCGATCATACCTTCTCCTAAGAACGGGCAACACCGAAGCTGGCATCGCCGTTGGAACCCCTACTCCTCCATGATAACGAAAGAGAGTGAGAAACTCACGCATATACGCAAGATGAACGAAAAAAGACCGACCCCAGGGAACCCCGAGATCGGTCTTTAGATGCGTATTTTTTCGCTCCGTCCATGAACCGCAGTTCATTCAGGAGCGCCGCCGATGAACGCTTGCGGCTTACAGATCCTTCGTGCCTTCTACGCGGCCTTCCAGATATGCCCAGTAGTTGTCGACATCCTGCTGGATCTCTTCGAGCAGTGCCTCGTTGCCGGGCTTGAACAGGTGCTTGAAGCGACCCTGTGGCTTCAAGAAGTCGGTGACGGGGATAAGGTTCTTATCGCGAACAGGCGTGAGCTTCCACTTGCCGTTCTCAACCTCGAACAGAGGCCAGAACTTGGAGTTCACTGCCAAACGGCAGATCTCTGCGGTCTGGCTAGAGCCAACGCGCCAACCACGAGGACACGGAGCCATGATGTTCAGGAACGCCGGACCGTCGACTGCGATGGCCTTTTCAGCCTTGTTCACCAGGTCGCGCCAGTTGCCTACCGTTGCCTGAGCAACATAAGGTACACCGTGAGCTGCCATGATGGATGCCAGGTCCTTACGGTTCTGGATCTTGCCCTGCTGTTCCTTACCGACCTCAGCCGTGGTCGCCCATGCGCCCTTAGGGGTCGCGGACGAACGCTGAATACCGGTGTTCATGTAAGCGCCATTGTCGTAGCACACGTACACGATGTCGTGGCCGCGCTCCATAGCGCCGGACAGGGACTGCAGACCAATGTCGTACGTACCGCCGTCGCCACCGAATGCAACGAACTTGATCTTCTTATCGGCAGGGATCTTACCTGCGCGCTGAAGACCCTTATATGCTGCCTCAACACCGGAGATCGTAGCACCAGCATTAGCGAATGCATTGTGGATGAACGGAACTTCCCATGCGTTGTCAGGATAGATGGAAGTGGAAACTTCCAAGCAGCCCGTTGCCGAGCAGCAAACCACATCGTAGTCGTTGCGGCCCATCAGGACCTGACGTACCGCCATGGAAGCGCCGCAGCCGCCGCACAAGCGATGGCCAGGAGCCAAGTCGTCGGGGCGGGCAGAAAGTTGCTTAATGTTAGCCATAGTATTGCCCCTTACTCTTCGATACCGAGATACTTGATGGAACCGTCGTACGTACCCTGAGCGCGCTGCTCGAGTTCCGCGAATACCTGATCCATCTGGTCGAGCGTGATGTCTGCGCCGCCCAGACCAGCCAGGTAATCACTTACCGGCGTCTGCAGGCCAGCAGCCTGGAACGCAGCACGGACCTCAAGTGCCAGAGGAGCATGAGGAGAACCGAACGAATCAGCGCGATCGATAACGGCAACGGCCTTAGCGTTCTTGCAGGCATCGACGATCTGCTGAGCAGGGAACGGACGGAAGATGCGAGGACGAACCACGCCGACCTTCTTGCCCTGAGCGCGAAGCAGGCGAGCCTGATGACGAGCGTTGCCAGCGCAGGAGCCCAAAACGACGATCAGGTAATCGGCATCTTCGGTACCCCAGGTATCAACCAGGTCGAACGGACGACCGGTGATCTCTGCCCATTCCTTACCATGACGCTCGAACGCCTCTGCCGCACCATCAAGTGCACGACGCTCAGCCAGCTTGTACTTCATATAACCATTGCCCAGCGTTGCGAACATGCCGTGACCAACAGGGTTCTCGGTATCAAGCAGTGGATAGAGGGGCTGATAGTCACCCACATAATCCTTGACTACCTGATCCTCTTCCATCACGCAGTTATCCATCGCATGGGTGGTGACGAAACCATCAAGCGTGGTCAGAACCGGAAGAAGCACATTGGGATCTTCTGCGACCTTGAAAGCGATGATGGTGTTGTCATACGCTTCCTGAGCGGTTTCAGCGAACATCATTGCCCAGCCCGTATCACGAGCGCTCATGATGTCGGAATGATCACCGTGAATATTGATGGGAGCGGACAGTGCGCGGTTAGCGTTCGCCATAACGATGGGGCAACGCATACCAGAGGCAATGTGCAGTTCCTCCCACATGAAGGCCAGACCCTGAGAGCTGGTCGCCGTTGCAACGCGCGCACCTGCAGCAGAAGCGCCGATACAAGCGGACAATGCAGAGTGCTCAGATTCAACCGGAACGTATTCCGTGGTCACCTTGCCGTCAGCAACGAACTTCGCGTAGCCTTCAACGATAGTGGTCTGCGGGGTAATAGGATAAGCGGCCATTACGTCGGGGTTCACTTGACGGAACGCATCGGCCACCATCTGATTACCAGTAGCGGAGAACATCTTCTTTTCAGCCATGGTTACTCCCCTTCCTTTTCCTGAGCCTGAGCCTCAGCTTCGGGAATGAGCTCCAAGGCACCGAACTTGCATTCGTGAACGCACACGCCGCATCCTTTGCAGTGGAACAGATCGATGCCCGTCATTGCGCCATCTTTAACTTCGATGGATGAGTCGGGGCAATACATCCAGCACAGCATGCAATTGGTGCACTTTTCCGAATCCCACACCGGACGATCAGAGCGCCAACCACCGGTGTAACAGTTACGCGACGTGCCGCCTTCGGGGCACACATAACCTACGGGGAAATCGGAAGGCTTCCAGTTCTCGTAATTCGAACCGTCGAATTCGTACTTAGACATTATTCCTGCACCTCCTGATAGGCACGCTCTACAGAGGCAAGGTTCGCGTCGATCATCTCCTGAGAGAACTTCTTACCGAACGTGATAACCAAACGCTCCTTGACCAGATCGAGCGGGAACAAACCCGTAACTTTAGCGAGAGCGCCAACGATCGGTGTATTGGGCATATCCTTCTTGATGGTCGCCATCGCAATGCCAGATGCATCAACGACCGCAACACGCATAGAAGCGGGTGCATTGACAGCAGCACGTGCTTCTTCTGCCGTCATCGTGGTATTGAAGATGAGAACGCCATCTTCATGAATACCTTCCATAACATCAGTGGAAGCCAACAAGGTGTCATCCATGATGATTACAATATCGGGGTTCTGAATGTTGTTGTGAACCTCAATAGGATCACTCGATACGCGCGTATATGCTTTCAGGGGCGCACCAGTACGCTCCGGACCATATTCGGGCATGGCCTGGATATAGTTGCCCTGTAGCAGCGCCGTGTCCGCCACGAGCTTTGCCGCCGTAACCGCACCTTGTCCGGCACGGGCATGCCAGCGGATTTCGGTCAACTGTGACATACCTCTCCTCTCGCTAAGAAAATCTGCTTTAAACAAGCTCCTCCATTCTATCGACCAACAGAATCGAGCCCTTGTGGGGTTCGCTAACATGTTCAATCTGGGTCGGTAGACGGAAAACGCCGAAGTTCATCGGTAGACTTCGCGGGATGAACGGTACTGCAACAGAGAACACCCTACGATCTTTCGCGAAATGAGCAATAGCGTGCATGTGTGGCTGCAGCCCACCATCGGCTCCCTAGAAAATTTCAGGGCATCCCGTAGCGCGGCTTTTTAGAAGACCTTCAAAGGCATAGCCCCCGATTCGCGGGCAAGTGCACAGGGACGTGGCTGAGGTGTCCGCGTGATTTCGCTATGCCATTTGTCTTCTTAAAAGCCGATCAAGCGAAGGCATGCCCTGAAATTTTCTAGGGAGCCGATGGCTGCGAGAGACCCCGTTTATCGTGCGAGGGGCTATGTCCAGAACTGGATCATTTCGATGATGTCTTGATATGCCCAGTCATAAATATCGGAATACCATCCCGTCTCAGGCGCCAAGCACACCAACGATATATACAGTAAGCTCAAAATTACGAGCACCTGAATGACACGCAAGAACATGGCGTGTGCCGAATGATGGAGCGCTATCCCCTCATCGGTCTTCGCACGAGACGACAACGCGTCGTTCGCCACGAACGCCAGCAATACCGCAGGCACCAAGAACAACGTGCTGTAATCGGCCGTATAGCGCTGCAGAATACCCGCCATCTGCGCGTCCAAGCAGGCGACCACCACACCGGAAATAAGCATCGTCAGCACCACACCGGCGATGGTCTTCGTAGAGCGCACCTTAAAACGATAAGCAAGGATCGGCTTCGCGAACGCGAGGATCCACAGAATAGGCAGGCACACCAAAATGCCACCGAAGGTCACTTCCTTGATGGTCTGCCCGAGATACGTCGTATCGAACGTGGTGGGCTGGATCCATGGGAACACTCCGGTCGTAGTGGGTGTTTGCAGGAAATAGGCGAACAACGCCGGCAAGAAACGACCAGGGTTCGTACCGCGTTGCGTCATGTCGTTCACGGTCAGATTGTAATTCGCTCCAAAATCGAACATCGAACCAAAGCGCGCCTTGTTGTAGAGCATAATGCCCGCGGCCACTACGGCATACGGCGCCAGCAAGCATATGAACTCGCGAACACCTTGAGCAGTGAACAGGTGGCGCTCGGTAATGAAACGACGCCAGAACAAAGGAAACGCCAAGAACGAGAAGACCACGAACTGCGGTCGGCATGCGACCACGAGCGCCATGCAAAGCGAACCAGCCAGATACCATCCCCATGCTCTTTTCGTCGAGCGTCCATGCAGCCAGAAATACAATCCCCACACGGTCAACGCAAGCGCAAGCGCGATAGGTAGCGAATAGAACGTGGGGAACTTCGCCAGATACAACATGCCCGAGCAAGCCACCAAGGGCATTTGCAGCAAGAGGAACAAACCGAGGCTCACCCGCTTGAAGTGATGCCGCGCGAACCTATCCATAAGAGCCGTTATGCCTAAGATAAAGGCGATGCAGGCCAATAACACCCCAATTGCCGTAGGGAAACTCGACCCCGTGAGTAAATAGAACGGCAAATAGAACAGCAATACTGGCAATACGCCAAAGTACACATAATAATGTCCTTCGTAATACGCAACGTCGAACAGATAGGCCTCACCTGTCTGCTTCTGCAATTCGTCGCGCGCCCCCTTGTCATAAGGGCTCTCCATATCGACGAGCCACTCCGGAGGCTCCTCCTCCAGGTATAGCTGCCCATGAGCCATTGCCTTAGCCAGTTCGGCATACTGCTGCGCGTTATCGCCGCCCACCTTATAGGTGTTGACGATACTATGGCCATCCCATGAACCCGAGTTATATGTCGATGTAGCGATACCCACCTGATTGGAGCCGAACAGTAAATACGCCGTTAAGACCACCACTTCGCACGCAGTAGCCAACACGATACATGCTCTACTGAAGCGTGGATGCTCGCCGATCAGACAACGATAGATGCTCGACCTGGGCCTAAACACATAAACGAACAAAAGGATAGCGAAGGCGACGAAGAAACGTAGACCATTGAACGCAAAGGGCTGGGGGTCGTTAATGGTAACGGAATAAAGCGTAATGGGGTACGTCGCCTCTTCGTCGACGATCTCAATCTTCAGGTTATTGATCGTACCCGAGCTCTCCAGATACAGATATTGGCTTTCCTCGCTATTAGTAGACACCGCCACTTCAGGGACACCGAAGGTATATTCGGTCGTCGAGAAATACGTCTCATGAGCGGCGTCAGTGAAACTGATTTGGATCTTGAGGTTCTGAGCAGCCTGCCCATTATCGAAATCCAGATGGATGTTATTGATCTTCTTATTCAGATTATGGAACTCGACCACGTGGGACGATTCCGTGAACTTCATAGAACTATCTTGACCGAACCCTATTGCGTTGGCCTTTTCCGGCTCAGTCAGATCGAGAGCGGCCTTGTCGGAAAGGTCGACCGGCTCATAACCTGCCGAACGGAAGAAGTTCATATTGAACAGAAAGACCTCAAGCAACAATGCAATGATGAATATTATGCCAACACGAATTGCCGCATGCTTGATTTCGGGAGCATGCGTTCGTGCAAGGTCGATTCCTTCATCGGCTATATCTTCGATCGGTCTCATGAATGTTATTTTACTATTAAAAAGCACTGGCGAACAAAAGAGGTAGCGCGCTGTCACCTACAAAGAAAAGAACCCCTATCGTTCGATAGGGGTTCTTGGATCTCACTCGATCAAGGAAGCTGCGTCTTTTGCGAAACGAGCTTCCGAATACGCCAGAAGAACTAGATGTCCAGCGCTTCCTCAACTGAAGCGAAGACCTCTTCGGGAGCGCGGTCGCCATCGATCTCGACAAGAAGATCGCAGCCGCGATAGTAATCGATCAATGGAGCCGTGGAGCTTTCATACACATCAAGGCGATTGCGAACAGTTGCTTCGTTGTCATCATCGCGCTGATACATTTCACCATTGCACTTGGGGCATGTTGCGTCAGCTTCGCTGCCGATATGACCGCAATCACGGCACATGCGACGAGAAGTGAGGCGCTTGATGATAACTTCCTTGTCGACATCGACCAGAAGCGCTGCATTAAGTGCGCGATCCAAAGAAGCAAGTTCGGAATCGAGCGCTACAGCCTGGGTAGACGTACGGGGGAAACCATCAAGGATGAAGCCCTGCTCGGTATCAGGATCCTGCAGGCGTTCCTTCACCAAGCCGATAACCACTTCGTCAGGAACCAAATCGCCAGCATCCATATACTTCTTTGCTTCAAGTCCCAAAGGAGTCTGGTTCTTCACTGCCGCACGGAGCATATCGCCCGTAGAGATATGAGCATAACCATACTTTTCAACAAGCTTTACAGCCTGAGTTCCTTTACCGGCGCCCGGTGCGCCCAGCAAAACGATATTCATGAATGATCCTTTCTAGCGGATTCGATAAAATCGCTCCGCTTATTGTAGCAAAGGGCGCTAACACGTTCACAGTATTTGCGCAAAGACATACGCAATTCGCACCTTCGACCGATGGCCCCCTTGCCAAATCCGAACACTTCACTCTTCCGTAAAACACGAAAGAGCAGATTCCGAGACAAGAAGAGACCGAGCGCATGCCCGGTCTCTTTGGTTCAAGGTTTTCGCAAATGCGTGACCCTTGATCAAGGCTCCTACTTGAAGAAGCCGTCGTAGTTGTACATCTTCAACTGGGACTCGATCTTGTTCATCGTATCGAGCGCTACACCGATCATGATGAGGATCGACGTACCACCAAATGCCTGAATAAGAGCATTGTTAGTGAAGTAGAACAAGATTGAAGGCACTACCGCAATAACAGCAATGAAGATCGCGCCCGGCAAGATAACATGGCGCAGAACATCCTTGATGTACTGAACCGTATTCGCGCCCGGACGAATGCCCGGAATGAAGCCGCCTTGACGCTGCAGGTTCTCAGCCGTCTCCGTTGGATTGAACACGATGGACGTGTAGAAGTACGCGAAGAAGACGATGAACACTGCCGTCAGGATCCAGTTGACCCAACCAGCGGAGATCGCATTGGATACCATGGTCAGCCAGTCAACATTCAACAGCGCGGCGATCTGCGCCGGGAAGTAGATCAAACAGCTTGCGAAAATGATAGGGATAACGCCCGCTGCGTTGATCTTGATAGGCAGATACGAGTTCTGGCCACCCATCATCCTGCGACCCTGAATACGCTTAGCGTAGCTAACGGGGATACGACGCTGAGCGCGTTCGATGAAGATGATCGCGGGGATGCACAGAACGACTACCACCAGAATAAGGCCAGTGATCGCAATGCCCATGCCAAGGTCAGCATTCAGGTTGATCGACGAGAAGATAGCCGATGGGACCGAAGCGACGATGGAAACGAAGATGATGAGCGACATGCCATTACCAACGCCACGCTGAGTGATGAGCTCGCCCATCCACATGATGAGCGCAGTACCGACCACGAGCGTGAAGACTACCAGTAAATCAGTGACGATCTCAGGAACAGCGGTGCTGAATACTACGCCATATGCCTGAGACTTGAACAAGAACAAGTAACCCACCGCATTGATGAGACCCAAACCAAGCGTCAAATAACGCGTGATCTGAGTAATGCGGCGCTTACCCGCTTCGCCTTCCCTGTTCCAGCGTCCGACCGCGGGGATAACACCCTGCATCAGCTGCATGATGATCGATGCAGTGATGTAAGGCATGATGCCCAATGCGAACACCGAGAAGTTAGAAAGCGCGCCACCGGTGAACAGGTCGAGCATGACCATCGAGACGCCCTGCTCCGAAAAGGAGTCAGCGAACGCTCTGAATGGAATGCCTGGTACGGGCAGGTACGCACCGAACCGGTAAAGCACCAAGATGCCCAGAGTGAACAGGATCTTGTTCCTGAGCTCTGGGACCTTGAACGCTTGTACGAGAGAACTTAGCAAGGCTCTTCGACCTTTCCTCCAGCAGCCTCGATCTTTGCCTTAGCAGAAGCGGAGACCTTGTCCACCTTCACGGTAACGGCCTTGGTGATCTCACCGTCACCCAGAACCTTAACAAGATCGGTCGCGTTCTTGATGATGCCCTTAGCAGCCAAGGACTCGCCGTCAACGACATCGCCGTTCTCGAAGTACTTTTCAATACGGCTCACGTTAACCGGAAGATATTCAACACGATTGATGTTACGGAAACCGGGGAGCTTAGGCAGACGACGTGCCAAAGGAGTCTGGCCGCCTTCGAAGCCGGCACCCTTGCCGCCACCAGCGCGAGACTTCTGACCGTTCAGACCACGACCAGCGGTCTTGCCGGTACCGGAAGCGGGACCGCGACCAACGCGCTTGCGTGCCTTAGTTGAGCCTTCTGCAGGACGTAAATCCTTAAGTTCCATGTTTTGTTTCTCCTTCTTACGCTATCCCCTCATCCTTTGAAGGGGTCGGCAGCTCGCCGCCGACGAACTTACTTATGCAAAACACCGGTAATAATACCGGAAAATGCCAGACAAGCTCCTCAGAATCCCACGAATACAGACGCTCTACCTATTGGAATTTACCCATAAAGCGCTCATTCGTGCGTGAAACCGAGGAGCCTTAAAACAGCAAGTTGTCCCGCTGTATAGGCGGGACAACTTAAGTGATCTAGATTTCTTCAACCTCTACAAGGTGCTTTACCTTGAAGATCATACCGCGAACTGCGGGGTTGTCGATCTGATCGACCGTGCGGCCGATCTTGCCCAGACCAAGAGCCTTCAGGGTGCGGCCCTGATCGTACTTATAACCGATGGAGCTCTTTACCTGGGTGATACGCAGGGTCTTCTTTGCATCAGCCATTATTAGTTCTCCTTCCAGCCGTAAATCTGAGAAACGGAGATACCGCGGCGCTGAGCGACCTCTTCAGGGCTCTGCATGTCCTGAAGACCTGCAGCAGCAGCCTTGACGATGTTCATAACATTGTCGGTGCCCAGGGACTTGCAGAACACGTCCTTAACGCCAGCAAGTTCCATAACAGCACGAGCAGCACCGCCAGCGATAACGCCGGTACCAGGAGCAGCAGGCTTGATCAGAACGCGACCAGCACCGTACTCACCGATGATGTCATGAGGAAGCGTACCAGCTTCGGTCAGAGGAACAGCGAACATGTTCTTCTTAGCGTCTTCAACGCCCTTCTTGATAGCGGTAGGAACTTCCTGAGACTTACCCATACCGATACCAACGCGACCATTGCCATCGCCAACAACAACGAGTGCGGTCAGAGCGAAGCGACGACCACCCTTAACAACCTTAGAAACACGGTTGATGAAGACAACACGCTCCTCAAGTTCGGGAACGCCTGCCTGGTTTTCAAGCTTTTTAGCCATAGACACTAACCCTCCCTTAGAACTTAAGGCCTGCTTCACGAGCACCGTCGGCAACAGCCTTGATGCGACCGTGATACAGATTGCCACCGCGGTCGAATACGACCTCGGAGATACCGTTTTCCTGTGCTTTCTTGCCGATCAGCTGACCGAGAGCAGCAGCACCTTCAACCGTGGAGCCGTTCTTTTCGGTAGCCTTGAATTCGGCACCCATGGTAGAGACAGCGCAGATGGTCTTACCAGCTACGTCATCAATGACCTGAGCGTACATATTTGCGTTAGAGCGCGTAATGCACAAACGCGGACGAGCGGGCGTGCCAGAGATCTTACCGCGAACGCGGGTGTGACGACGACGAAGCCCAGCTTGTTTCTTTTGAAGTTTCTTCATGAGTTAAATCCCTTCGATGCAAACACTTCTGGACTAGTCAGACTTAGCGGCCTTGCCGAGCTTACGACGTACATATTCGCCCTCATAACGAATACCCTTGCCCTTATAAGGCTCAGGCTTACGCCATGCACGAATGTTCGCAGCAACCTGACCAACCTGTTCTTTGCTGATGCCCTTAACGATGATTTCGGTCTGGCTGGGAACCTCGAAGGAGATGTTCTCAGGGGCCGGAACAACTACGGGATGAGAATAACCGAGCTGAAGCTCAAGGTCGGAACCCTTGAGTGCAGCACGATAGCCAACGCCAACAAGCTCGAGCTTCTTAGCGAAACCTTCGGATACACCCTCGATCATGTTGTGAATGAGAGTACGGGTCAAACCGTGAAGGCTCTTAGCTTCGCGGCTGTCATCAGGACGCTCAACGATAACCTGGCCGTCTTCGACCTTGATGGAAATAATGTCCTGGAACGTGCGGGTCAATTCACCCTTGCTACCCTTGACGGTAACCGCGTGGCCATCAATAGCTACATCAACACCGGAAGGAATAGCGATGGGCATTTTACCAATACGAGACATATCTGCTCCTTCCTTCCTACCAGATGTAAGCGATTACTTCGCCGCCGATGCCAGCTTTACGTGCATCGCGGTCAGCCATAACGCCCTTGCTTGTAGAGATAACTGCAGTACCCAGACCACCGAGAACGCGAGGAAGCTCATCTTTGCCAGCGTAGATACGCAGACCTGGCTTAGAAATACGCTTCAAACCGCGGATGGTGCGAGCTTTCTTGTCACCATACTTGAGGGTGATGGTGAGAATATCGCGAGGCTCAGCGGATTCTACGTCGTAGCCGGCGATATAGCCCTCTTCCTGCATGATGCGTGCAATTTCAACAAGCTTTTTGCTTGACGGCATGGAAACCGTCGGCTTGCCAGCAGAATTTGCGTTACGCACACGCGTAAGCATATCTGCAATGGGATCGTTCATGCTCATTGTTGTGTTTCTCCTTTGTTCATGATGAGACGAAAAGCCGGTTCGTATACGCCCTTAGCACATACGCCTTGACTCTCGACACTCAACAACGTGACTTAAGTTCGATTGCTTACCAGGAAGCTTTGGTCACGCCGGGCAGTTCGCCTTTGTTAGCGAGCTCGCGAAGGCAGACACGGCACAGACCGAACTTGCGGTAGTACGCACGAGGGCGACCACAGCGCGTGCAACGGTTGTGCTGGCGCGTCGAGAACTTCGGTTCACGCTTGGACTTGGCGATCATCGATTTTTTAGCCATTCAAAATCCTTCTTTCTTATAACCAATTCTCTTTTTGAGAATTTAGTTTTCTTTTTTGAACGGGAAGCCCATGGCATCCATAAGTGCCTTGGCGTCTTCATTGGTTTCAGCAGTGGTGACAAACGTGATATCCATACCACGGGTACGGTCGATCTTGTCATACTCGATCTCAGGGAAGATGAGCTGCTCGGTAAGACCCATGGTGTAGTTACCACGGCCATCGAAGCTCGTGGAGCTGCAACCACGGAAGTCACGAACGCGAGGAAGCGCCGTAGACATCAGACGGTCGAAGAACTCCCACATACGGTCGCCACGCAGGGTCACCTTGCAGCCGATCGCCTGGCCTTCACGCAGATGGAAGCCAGCGATGGACTTCTTAGCGCGGGTGACCATAGGCTGCTGACCGGTGATGATGCGCAGATCTTCGATTGCACCGTCGAGCAGTTTCTTGTCGCCAGCAGCACGACCAACGCCCATGTTAACCACGATCTTCTCGAAACGGGGAACCTGGTTCACGTTAGCGTAATCAAGCTCCTTGAAGAGCTTAGGAGCGACTTCGTTTACATACTTTTCCTTCAGACGAGGAGTAGCCATTGTCCTATCAAACCTTTCTCGATGAATTAAACGCAGGATTTCCGACCCTGCGTCCCCCGCCGCGTGGCGGGGGTCATAAAAGCACGATCAGATATTTTAATCGATATCTGCGCCGCACTTCTTGCAAACGCGAATTTTCTTACCATCTTCACGCTTAATGCTTACTCGGGTTGCCTCCTTGCAGGATGGGCAAATGAGCGCAACGTTGGAGACATGAATAGGAGCCTCCATGCTCGCAATGCCGCCCTCAGGGTTAGCCTGAGTAGGACGCATTGCCTTTTTGATCACATTGACCTTTTCAACGGTGACGCGCTGTGCAGCGGGCTTCGCAGCAAGTACGACGCCTTCGACGCCGCGGTCCTTGCCGCAGAGAACCTTTACCTTGTCACCCGTTTTGATGTTCATCTTAGCCATGAATTGTTCCTCCTACAGCGTTTCCGGTGCCAGGGACACGATCTTCATGTACTTCTTCTCACGAAGCTCGCGAGCGACAGGACCGAAGATACGAGTACCACGGGGAGCGCCGTTGGCATCGATCAGCACGGCTGCATTCTGGTCGAACTTAATATAGCTGCCGTCGTTACGACGGACTTCCTTTTTAACGCGCACTACGACGCAGCGGACAACTTCGCCCTTTTTAACGTTGCCGTTGGGCATTGCTTCCTTAACGCTGCAAACGATGACGTCACCCAGGCCAGCATAGCGGCGCTTAGAGCCACCCAAGACCTTGATGCACTGCACCTTGCGAGCGCCGGAGTTATCAGCGACGGCGAGCATGCTCTGCATTTGAATCATGTGCTTATCCCTTTCGATGCTTCCAAGTGGGCAGCAAGTGCCTACTTGGCCTTCTCAATGATCTCGAGAAGGCGCCAGCGCTTCATTTTCGACAGCGGGCGGGTTTCCATAATCGTTACGGTGTCACCCACGCCAGCTTCGTTGTTCTGGTCGTGAGCGTGGAACTTCTTAGTAGAGTTAACCATCTTGCCGTATACCGGATGAGGCTTACGTTCGTGAACCTGCACGACGCAAGTCTTGTCGCCGGAGATGCTTACGACAACACCGTGGCGAACCTTACGAGAGTTACGTTCTTCACTCATGCTATTCAAACCTTCCTTCTAAACTCTAAGCCTGAACAGCCTTGAGCTCGCGGTCACGCATCTCGGTCTGGATGCGAGCGATGTCTTTCTTGACCTGCTTGATGCGAGCGGTGTTGTCCAACTGGCCAGTAGCCATCTGGAAGCGCAGGTTGAAAAGCTCTGCACGTGCTTCCTTCAGCTTTGCCTGCAGATCTTCACCCGAAAGTTTCTGGATCTCTGCTGCTTTCATTTACTCCTGCCCTTCTGCCTCGCGCTTAACGATCTTGCACTTGATGGGCAACTTATTGATTGCGAGACGGAGCGCATCGCGTGCGGTCTCCTCGTCAACGCCATCGATCTCGAACATAATGCGGCCGGGCTTTACAACGGCTACCCAGCCCTCGGGGTTACCCTTACCTTTACCCATTCGAGTTTCAGCAGGCTTCTGCGTGATGGGCTTGTCAGGGAAGATCGTGATCCAAACATTACCAGTACGGTTCATGCGACGGGTCATGGCGATACGAGCAGCCTCGATCTGACGGTTAGTAATCCAGTGGCGATCCAGGGCCTGAATGCCCCAGGTGCCGTGGTTCAAAGCGGTACCGCCCTTGGCGTTACCCTTCATAGAACCACGCTGGACCTTGCGGTGCTTAACGCGCTTAGGTACCAACATTACTTATCACCCCTATCGTTATTGCGACGAGTGCGACGGTTCGGACGAGAAGAGCCCTCGAGTGCAGGCTGAGGAGCCTTCTGACCGGGGAGAACTTCACCGTGATATACCCAAACCTGGATGCCAATGGAACCCATGGTGGTAGCAGCGGTGCAGAAACCATAGTCGATCTTTGCACGGAGGGTGTGCAGTGGCACGCGGCCTTCGCGATACCACTCGCGGCGGCTCATTTCAGCGCCACCAAGACGGCCAGAGCACTGAATACGGATGCCCTTAGCACCGGACTTGCGAGCAGACTGAACTGCCTTGCGCATAGCACGGCGGAAAGCAACACGGTTCTCCAACTGCTCGGCGATGGACTGAGCGATCAGGTTAGCATCGAGCTCGGGGCGCTTGACCTCTACGACCTCTACCGACACGGTGCCGGAAGCGATCTGGTTGAGCTTCTTGCGAAGAGCGTCAACTTCTGCGCCCTTCTTGCCGATCACAACGCCCGGACGGGACGTGGTGATGATGACCTTGATCTTGTCGCCAGCACGCTCGATCTCAACACGAGAAACGGCGGCATGGGAGAGCTGCTTATCCAAGAACTCGCGAATTGCGAGGTCGTTTTCAAGGTTCTTCGCATAGTCCTTGTCGGAATACCAGCGGCTGCGCCAGTCCTCGGTAACGCCAAGACGGAAACCGGTGGGGCTTACTTTCTGACCCATACTATGCCTCCTCTCGAGTTGCTACGATGACGGTGATGTGGCTGGTGCGCTTACGAATACGCGCAGCGGAACCCTTTGCACGAGGACGAATGCGCTTAATGGTCGGGCCTTCGTCAGCGAAGCATGCCTTGACAACCAGATTGTCCGGGTTGCCAGCACCCTTCTGTGCAGCATTTGCAACAGCGGAGTTCAGGGTCTTCTCAACGACCTCTGCAACTGCGCGGTTGGTGAAACGCAGGGTTTCCTGAGCGGCGATAACGTTCTTGCCGCGAATTTGATCGAGCACGATACGCGCCTTACGGGGCGAAACGCGCACGTAGCGAGCGATTGCTTTAGCTTCCATGTTTCACCCTTTCCTTACTTGTCGTGACCACGGAAGGTACGGCTTGGAGCGAATTCGCCCAGCTTGTGACCGACCATGGACTCGGTTACATAAACCGGTACGTGCTTGCGACCATCATGCACAGCGATGGTATGACCTACCATCTCAGGGAAGATGGTGGAAGAACGCGACCAGGTTTTGATGACATTCTTTTCGCCTGCTTCGTTCATCGCCACGATGCGATTGAGAAGGCGAGGTTCCACGAAAGGACCTTTTTTCAAACTTCTGCTCAATGTTTCTCCTTAAGCGATCGGGCGCTACTTCTTGCGACGACGGATGACCAAGCGGCTTGAAGCCTTCTTGGGGTTACGAGTGCGGTGACCCTTAGTAGATACGCCCCATGGAGTAACAGGATGACGACCGGAAGACTTGTTCTTGCCTTCGCCACCACCATGAGGATGGTCAACCGGGTTCATAACCGTACCACGTACGCTGGGGCGAATGCCCTTCCAGCGGTTACGGCCAGCTTTGCCGATCTTGATGTTGCCATGTTCTGCGTTGCCTACTTCGCCAACGGTTGCGCGGCAGGTAACGAGCACGCGGCGCATTTCAGAAGAAGGCATACGGAGGATCGCATAGCTGCCTTCCTTGCCCATCAGCTGAATGCTGGTGCCAGCAGAGCGAGCGATAGCTGCACCGCGGCCAGGCTGAAGCTCAACTGCGTGAACGAGCGTACCAACGGGGATCGCGGAAAGCGGCAAAGCATTACCGGGCTTGATGTCTGCTTCTACGCCGGAAACGACGGTTTCGCCGACTTTGAGGCCCTTTGGATGCAGGATGTAGCGCTTTTCACCATCTGCATAGTGGAGAAGCGCGATACGAGCGCTGCGGTTGGGGTCGTATTCGATCGTTGCGACCTTAGCGGGTACCCCGTCCTTGTTGCGCTTGAAGTCGATAACACGATAACGACGCTTGGTGCCGCCACCCTGGTGACGAGTGGTAACGCGACCGTTGTTGTTACGACCGGCCTTCTTGGACAGAGGTGCCAGCAGGGACTTCTCGGGCTTGGTGCTGGTTATGTCAGCAAAGTCCGAAACAGTCTGGAAGCGACGCCCGGGGCTCGTGGGCTTGTACTGTTTTACTCCCATTTTCTTCCTTTCTACGGGCGGTAAGCAGGATGCTTGCGCCCTTACTCTTGTGTGGTCTCCATCACCGCCATGAGAACCTTTGGGAGAGGGTTCTCGGCGACTCCGAGTTTCCACGCATCCGGGTGTATCCATAAACAGCCAGACGCAAACGAGAATTATACGTGCGAATAGAGCAATATGCAAGATAAAAGATATTGAGTTTATTTCTCCGCAAAGAATTCACAGTTCGACCGATCCGATAGCCGATTTGACGCTCTGGCTTCGGTCGATCCGCGCAATAGGTGGAGCCGGTCGATCCAAGGGAACCGCCCTGCGCGGTGACGATCCATAAGGGCCATGAGCCGCTATCCAGATGCGCGCACATCGATCATCGTGCCGACTTCTGCAGGCAGGGCATTAAGCATGCTGCGCAAAAGACGACCGCTATTGCAGCCAAAGCTGCACCGATGCTTCCGATATGCCCGATTCCCATGACATTGACCACTATTCCGCCCAATGCCGAGCCTCCCCCTATCCCCAGGTTGAAAATACCCGAATAAATAGAAGTAGCGACCGCCTGATCATCTAAGCGGGAGTTTCTGATGACCTCTGACTGCATCGCCACATTGAGCGCCGTAACGAACAGACCCAGAACGGCGCACACTATAAAGGCAACCGGGATCCCCTGCGGGGCCAGATTCAAAGCCAGCAACCCGACGACAACGCCAATACACGAGGCCATAAAGAACTTGAGTCGGAGCGCAACGTAGAACTTCGAGAACAGAAAGCTCCCCGCGATGCCAGCAATGCCGAACACAGAGATCGCGAACGTGACCGTCATCTCATCCATTCCAACGACTTGGAGCATATAGGGTTCTATGTAGCTATAACATATATAGTAACCCGTCATCATAAGAGCAACGAACACATAGGTGTTCCGAAGTGCTCCGGTACGCAGCAGCCTGGGAAGTCCCCGTGGACTGAAGGGCTCAGTAGCGGGAATACGCGGAAGCGCCCAACGAAGATACGCCAAGATGATCACGCTCAATGCCGCAACGCAGGCAAAGGTCATACGCCATCCCAGCGCAAGACCCACCACGCGCCCTAAGGGCAGACCCGCGATCAGGGCCACCGACGATCCCATTACTACGATCCCCATCGCCGAATGACGATGATCTTCGCTTACTACTCTGATAGCCATTGGAGAAGCGATGGACCAGAATATCGCATGGGCGCATGCCACAATAATGCGCGCACCCATCAACATGAAATAGCTCGTTGCGATAGCAGACAAGAACTGACCGAGCGCAAAGATGAGAACCACTAATAAAAGAAGCCTTTTGAACTCCATACGGGACGCGGCCATCATCAAGGGAAGGGAAAGCGCCATGACCATCCAGGCATACACGGAAATGAGCATTCCCGCCTGCGCCTCAGAAACTGCAAAACTCGCCGCAATATCAGTAAGCAACGCCACCGGCATGAATTCGGATGTATTGAAGATGAATGCCGTCACCGTAATACCAAGCAGAGGAAAGGCTTCACGCGCATTCATACGCTGATGCTTCTTACGGGTCTGCGCCAACGGACATCCTTTCATTCACCTTGATCGCTCAGTGCGAAAAACAGCCATAAAGAATAGTGCAATTTCCCTTCTTGAGCGAGAAAGAACTCGCGCTTCTCAATATCTGCACGTCTTTCACGATCTGCACTGCACTGCACCCAGCCGAAGAGCGCTCCCCTGGCCAGCAGCGGCCCGCACGACAACAGTGCCAACAAATGCATCGGAACCGCATTCTCAAAGGGACATCTGCGCCGATAAAAGAGCATCGCTCCCATCACGCACCAGTAGGCGATCTTGTCATCGATGAACGACAACCATACGTTGATAAAGGATCATTGCGCGTTTGCGCAGGTATTGATCCTTACTTTATATTGATTAGTTGCTCAAAGACGACCCCCAAATGAACAAGGAACGCCCGGCATGACCCACGATTTCATCTCGCTCGTCCTTATCGCCCTTGTGGCTGCGCTCGCTCCCCTGATCGCGAACCTCATCCCCAAGAAACCTATCCCCGAAACGGTGCTGCTCTTGGCGGGCGGTGCGATCCTCGGCCCTTCGGTACTCAATCATATTTGGCTCGACGAAAGCGTATTGTTCTTGTCGGATCTTGGCACGGCAATGCTCTTCTTGCTCGCCGGTTTCGAGATCAACCCCAAGACCATCACCGGAAAAGAAGGCCGACGCGGACTAGGCACCTGGTTCGTCACGCTGGCACTCGCCTTTTTGGCCCTGACCGCCCTATCGGGTTTTCCGCCCACCCTTGATGCGCTTGCCGTCACTATCGCACTTTCCACCACTGCGATCGGTGCCTTGATGCCCATCCTGAAAGAACGAGGCATCCTGAACACCCGTTTGGGAAGCTCTGTTCTGTCGTATGGCACCTGGGGCGAATTGTGTCCCATCATCGCCATGGCGATACTGCTTTCAACGCGTGCCGCCTGGACGACCATCACCATTCTCGCCGCCTTCGTATTGGTCGCCGTCATCGTTGCCGTACTCGGCCAACGAGCCGCCAAAGCAGAACGGCGTATATTCCAAATACTGTCCGCCGGACGCAATACCACTTCTCAAACGTTCGTGCGCGTTACCATGTTCCTACTCATCGCCCTGGTAGCCGCCTCATCGCTGTTCCAGCTCGATATCGTCCTGGGTGCGTTCGCAGCGGGCTTCATCCTGCGCTATATCGTCCCCGAGCACGACCATGAGCTAGAAGAAAAGCTCAACGCTATCGGATACGGCTTCCTCATCCCCTTGTTCTTCGTGGTCTCAGGAGCGAAGATCAATGTCGCTTCCGTTGCCGAGCAGCCTCTGCTGCTCATAGGGTTCGTGGGTATGCTGATGCTCATTCGCGCCGTGCCCATCTTCGTTTCCATGAGGACCGACAAAGCAACCGACGTGCAGGCGCTCGGCTGGCAGAACCACCTTACCGCAGCGATCTACTGCACCACTGCCCTGCCTCTCATCGTCGCCGTCACCGCCGTTGCGGTCAACGCGGGTGCCATGGAGTCCTCCACCGCTTCCGTATTCGTATCAGCAGGCGCCCTGACAGTGCTCATCATGCCGCTCTTCGCAGCTACCACATATAAGAAGGATAAGGATGACCCTTGCGCAAGTGATGCGAGCCCCCGCCCCTGCGAGAACGCCCGGCCCTAGCGACTCATCCCACCGGAGCCGACCTCGCAGGCCTTCCATCCTCAGAAATATTTTCAGCAGCGCTAATATTCTCCCTTGCTCCTCTTCGCGATGCGCTACCCTCTAACCACAGTTACAACGATGATCATGGGAGGATCAATGAAGGGGTTAGAGGGCATTAAGATCGTTGAGTTGCCGGATACGTCGCGGCACCTGCATGCCTACGCATTCTGGGCGAAATGGGCGCTACTATCTACAAGATAGAGCCGTTCACGGGGGACGAATATCGCACTAATGGGCCCGCTTTCGGCATGGGGAAAACCGACATCGATGACCCTGCGTTCGATCTGGCTTCCATGAACAAAGAGTTCCTTTCCGTCAACTTGAAGGACCCTGAAGGAAAAGCATTCGTCGAAAAACTGCTCGCCGATGCCGATGTCATGGTCACCAGCTTTCGCGATAAAGCCTTAAAGAAGCTGGAGCTCGATTACGAATCTGTGCACGCACGTCATCCCCACTTGGTATGGGGGCAGATGCGCGGGTATGGCGAATATGGCCCCGAAAAGGACTCGCGCGGATACGACACCACCGCCTATGCCGCACGAGGGGGCATGTTCATGTCGCTACCTCAGGCAGGGGAGCATTTCCAACCCGCGAATTGGCCAGCTGCCATAGGCGACTGGAACTCCTCCATGGCGCTGACCGCCGGCCTTCTGGGCGCATTAGTGCGCAAGGAACGCACGGGCGTGGGCGACAAAGTGACGGTCAATCTATACCACTGCGCACTGTGGGCCATGCAGATCGGCCTCGCCACTACACAATTCGGCGATCAGTGGCCCAAATCGCGCTACGATGCGACCTGCCCCACCAACAATACCTACCGCTCGAAAGACGGTATCTGGTTCATCATCTGCTTCGGTAGTTACGACCTGTTCTTCGAGCTGACCATGAAGTCGATCGGCCTCACCGAACTACTCGGCGACGAACGCTACACCACTTCGGCGGCCATCAACGACGGCAGCGGAAACAACACCGTGGTCATCAAGAAGATGGAAGAGCAGTTCCTCACGCAGAATTGGGATCATTGGGAAAAGATCTTCCGCGAGAACGAGATCCCCTTCCAGCGCCTGTTCACTACCAAGGATACCCTCGCAGATGAAGAGGCCTACGCCAACGACGCTCTGCGAACCCTTCACTATGACGAATTCGGCGAAAAGACCCTGCCCACATCACCCATTCGCTTTGAATCGGTAGGCGACCCCGTGCTGTACCGATCTCGTCCCGTGGGCTACGACACGGCGCGCATTATGGAAGACTACGGTTACAGCGCAGAGGATATTGCTCGCATGAGCGGCACGGCCGTTAAATGCTACGACGGCCCCGCGCTTCCCGCTTCAGTGCTCGATCCCAGCTTCGGACCGCATTCGCTTCAGGACTAGTCACCGTAAAACAACGTCGAAGAGCATCCACGCAGAACATCTTTACAGAAGAGGCATCGCCGAAGATCCCCTTCGGCGTTACGGATCGCGACCTATTTCCCGCATTCAGGTCATAGGTCGCGATCCATCTTCACGGAGGGGTCTTCGCATTCGCACGGGTTTTCAATTCGCCCTTTTTCCGCATTTATAAGGCACTATTCTCCAGCTATAACGATCTGTTTCGAAAAGTTCGAAATAGTATACGAAAAGGAAATAGTTCATCACATAGAGCAAAACGCGTTCAAATGCTAGGATAGGGTTTGAACAGGAAGTTCAGAATCTTTGAATCGCCCGTTCCATTCGATTAAGTAATGAGGAGAGGATCGCATTATGGACTTTAAGCTTACTGACGAACAGGAACTGCTCATCGAAAGCGCTCGTGAATACGCAGCGCGTTACTTCACTGACGAAGCAGTCAAGCAAGCTTACGAAGTAGATCATCGCATCAGCATCGAGGCTGCAATGGCTTACCGCGAGGCAGGCTTCATGCACCTTGGCCTTCCTGAAGAAGTTGGCGGCGTACCGGTCGACAAGCTCACTGAGGTTCTTCTCGTTGAAAAGCTTCACGAGTTCACTGGCGCTACCCTCCCCTTCGTAACCGACTTCAATACCATCACCGACGTTATTGACTTCGGCACCAAAGAGCAGCAGGAAATGATCATGGACGCTATCGAGAACATCGAAAGCACCTGCATTGCTTGCTCCGCAATTTCCGAGCCCGCTGCTGGCTCCGACAACAACGCTATGACCTGCGTTGCTAAGAAGCAGGAAGACGGCACCTACCTGCTCAACGGCCAGAAGACCTGGGTCACCCTCGGCGGTCTTTCCATCTACACCATGGTCGTAGCCAAGGACGAAGATCCTTCTTACGAGAACGACAAGTACTCTCTGTGGCTCGTTCCCAACGACACCCCCGGCTTCACCATCGGTCACCTCGAAAAGGTCGGCCAGCAGGCCATTCCGTTCGTAGACCAGTTCTTCGACAACGTAGTACTGACCGAGGATATGCGCCTTGGCGAACCCGGCATGGGCTGGAAGCTGCTCATGAAGAAGCTCGAGTTCGAACGCTGCTTGGTAGTCGCATCTTCTCTCGGCCTCGCACAGGCTGCCCTGAACGACGCTGGTGCTTACGCTTCTGAGCGTATCGCTTTCAAGAAGCCCATCGCTCACCAGACCCAGATCCAGGAGCACCTCTGCGAAATGGAGAACATCATCCAGAACGTTCGCATGCGTCTGTATCAGGTAGTTTCTATGATCGACAACGAAGAGTCCACTCGTCTTGAGTCCGCATTGCTCAAGGGCTACGCATGCCGCGAGCTCACCCGCGTTGCTGACCTCGCAATGAGCATCTACGCTGCGATCGGCTACACCAAGGAAATCCGCGTAGGCCGCATCTGGGCTGACCTCCGCGGTAACGAAATGGGCGGCGGCACCACCGAGGTTATGAACTACATCGCTGGTCGTCAGCTGGTCAAGAAGTACAAGGCATAAGCGCTGACACTGCTTCTTCCATTCGCTATGACAAGCTCCCCGGGTTTCCGGGGAGCTTTTTTATTCCGACGCCTTCAAAAAAGGAGCCGCCCTGTAACGCAGTTCTAACGCGAACGACTATAATTTAATGTTGCGTTAAGACCAAGTGGCGGATCCATTTTGTCCATAACGGACCCACTTTACTTATTAGCCTTGCGCGCATACCTGCTTCTTCCCCCAAACAAGGAGTTCCATCTATGAAAAAATCGCTGAAGCATGGACTAGCTTGAGTCTCATCAAGCGCATCCTTATCGGCCTGGTCATCGGTGCCCTTATCGGCCTATTCGGCCCCAAGGACCTAGTTATCATCGAAGTGCTGGGTACGCTTTTCGTTAATGCCCTGAAAGCCGTAGCGCCCCTTCTGGTGTTCTTCCTGGTGATCAACGCACTTTGCCGCACCAAATTACCCACCTCGATGCGGACCGTTGTAGCGCTCTACGTCGTAAGCACCCTTGCGGCCGCCTTCACGGCAGTGCTGGCATCATACCTGTTCCCCATCACGCTCACTCTGGCAGGCACCGAGGGCACCACGAACGCCACTCCATCAGATATCGGCGAAGTCCTCATGACCCTGCTCAACAACATGGTCGCCAACCCCGTCGACGCTATTGTGAACGCAAACTACCTGGGCATCCTGGTCTGGGCCATTGTTCTAGGTATTGCCATCCGCTACACCTCTGAAGCAACGCGCGATTTCTTCAGCAATATCTCCCATGCTATTTCCGTTGTGGTTCGCTGGGTCATCGCCTGCGCACCATTCGGTATTCTGGGGCTCATTTATACGTCCGTTTCCCAGAACGGCCCCGAGATCTTCATCGAATACGGCCAGCTGCTTTTAGTTCTGCTGGGCTGCATGTTCTTCGTCGCCCTAGTCGTGAACCCGCTATTGGTGTTCCTAAGCATCCGCAAGAACCCCTATCCACTGGTGTTCCGCTGCCTGAAGGATAGCGGTTTGACCGCGTTCTTCACGCGCAGCTCCGCCGCGAACATCCCCGTGAACATGGAACTGAGTCGGCGCCTGGGCCTGAGTAAGGACACCTACTCCGTCGCCATTCCTCTTGGCGCGACCATCAATATGGCAGGCGCTGCGGTCACCATCACCGTCATGTCCATGGCGGCTGCCCACACTATGGGCATCGACATTAATCCGATTACCGCAGGTATCCTGTGCGTACTCGCCGCAGTGAGCGCATGCGGCGCTTCCGGCGTTGCAGGCGGATCGCTCATGCTCATCCCCCTGTGCTGCTCCCTATTCGGTGTCGGTAATGATATCGCCATGCAAGTAGTTGGCATCGGCTTCGTGATCGGCGTCATTCAGGACTCCGTTGAAACCGCTATCAATTCTTCGTCCGACGCGTTGTTCTCGGCAACAGCGGACTATCGCGATCGTCGTAAAGCGGGAGTCGAGTTCAAGCCCGGCAAGGACAGCGAACCCTGGAAGGAAGAAACCCCTATCGGAGAAACTGCTGCCTAAGCTCGTAAGTAGGCGTTGAAAGATCATCCGCGATTTCGCGAGTGTATCTTATTTTCAGATACCTCCGAAGAACATATATCCCCAAATCGTCATATGGGACCCTTGCAGGCGCGCCACAATGGTGCGCCTGTTGTTTTTTGTTTCTTAACATCCCCTTACATTCGGCTCTCGATTTCCCGTTTCATTAACACTGATTAACGGAACGGGTAAATCTGCAAGGTCAACGGATCCTATAATTCTTTCCCTTGAGAGGCAAGATCTCACCTCGAAGCTTTTTTCGACGAACAGGATCAGCGGCCCAGTGAACCAACGCATTCGCCTCGCACACGCAGATCCGATCCTGACGCAAGCAAAGCGCGCACGTGGACAGGAGCGGATTTTGATGCAAGCAGAGCGCGCGGGTGCGACCCAGCGAGCAAATGCGAACCAGCGGTTCTCGAGCGAAGAAGGAGATTGAAAGACCGTGAAAACCTACAAGTTACTGACCCCTGGCCCCCTCACCACCACGATGACGGTCAAGGAGCAGATGCTATTCGATCACTGCACCTGGGATGACGATTACAAATCCATCACACAGGAGATCCGCAGCGAACTCGTCCGCCTGGCCCACTGCGACCCAGAGAAGTACACCACCGTACTTATGCAAGGAAGCGGAACGTTCGGCGATGAATCGGTCCTCTCCAGCGTTGTGGGCAACGACGATAAGGTGCTGATATGCGCCAATGGTGCATATGGCGACCGTCTCGTGAAGATCTGCGCCCAGGCCGGCGTTCCGTTCGTAGAGTACTCGGAGCCCTATGACACCATTCCCGACGTTTCGAAAGTGCGCCGCTATCTTGAAGAAGACGCTTCGATCACGCATGTTGCCATGGTGCACAGCGAAACAACTTCGGGCTTGCTGAACGACGTGGAGAGCGTCGGTGCACTGTGTCGCGAAATGGGCAAGGTGTTCATCGTTGATGCCATGTCCAGCTTCGCCTGCGTTGATGTTCCCATACAGGATTGGGGCATCGACTTCTTGGTAAGCAGTGCCAACAAGGGTATCCAGGGTGTTCCCGGTTTTTCGTTCATCATTTGCCGTACCGACCTCCTTGAGGCTAGCGCCGGTAAGGCCCGCAGCCTCTCTTTGGATCTGTATGGCCAGTGGAAGACCATGGAAGAAGAAGGCGGCAAATGGCGCTACACGTCTCCCACGCACGTAGTGCTAGCATTCGCTCAGGCGCTTCGCGAGCTGAACGAGGAAGGCGGCATCCCCGCCCGTGCTGCGCGTTACGCCGATAACAACCGCGTTCTTATTGAGCGTATGACCGAAATGGGTTTTAGAACCTACCTTGACGCCAATCAGGGGCCCATTATCACGACATTCTATTACCCCGAGGATGCTGATTTCACCTTCGCTGAGATGTACGAGTACATCAAAGCTCGCGGTTACGTTATCTACCCAGGTAAAACCACCCACGAAGAGACCTTCCGTCTAGGCAATATCGGTGAGATCTACAAGGAAGACATCTTGAACGTGACCGATATCTTCGCTGATTTCTTAGCAGAGAAGCGCGCTAGCTAACTCGAGCGTTTCTCGTAGGAGCGCACCTCCGGATCGCGCTCGACAACCCGGTACGCTTCCCGCAGAGGCGCATCGCGTATCGCGCTCGGCTAGCCCGGGAAGCGCGCCGCCGCGGACCACGCATCAAAGCCACCGGCACTGCATTATTGACCTTCATATTATTAGATCGCACGTATTTCGGACGGTTCGCCGAACCGTCCAGATCAGGAGGAATAACGATGAAAAAGTATGTGATTTTCGACTGGGCGGGAACCACCGTTGACTACGGCTGTTTCGCCCCTGTTCAGGCCTTCATGGAAGCCTTCAAGGCCGCAGGCGTTGAGCCTACCATGGAAGAGACGAGAGCTCCCATGGGCATGCTGAAGATCGATCACATTCGCACCATGCTGCACATGGATCGCATCGAGAAGGAGTGGATCCGCATTCACGGCGCCGCACCGACGGAAGACGACGTCCAAAAGCTCTACGAGCCCTACGAGGAAAAGCTCTTGTCCATTCTGCACAACTTCGCCGATCCTAAACCAGGTGTACTTAATGCGATAGCAGAGCTTCGCGCCATGAACATCAAGATCGGTTCCACCACTGGCTACAACGATAAGATGATGGCCATTGTCGCGTCGCAAGCCGCCACGAACGGATATGCCCCTGATGTTATGATCACGCCCGATACAGTAGGCGGAAAAGGCCGTCCGTATCCCTACATGATATTTGCCAATATGAAGGAACTGGGCGCCGCGAACGTTGATGAAGTAGTCAAGGTGGGCGACACCATTTCCGACATCAAAGAAGGCCTTGCAGCAGGCGCATTCAGTGTTGCAGTGGTTGAAGGCAGCTCTGAAATGGGTCTGACCCAAGAGGAGTTCGAAGCCCTTTCCGCAGAAGACCAGGATGCAGTCTGCGCCAAGGTGGAAGCAACGTTTTACGCTGCGGGAGCTCATGCGGTGATCCGCACTATGACAGAACTGCCCGCACTCGTTCGTCAACTCTCCTAACGAAACCAGCGCAGAACCTCGCTCACTTGCCGATTCGGCACAATGCCGAATCGGCTCCTAGCGACGGCCTTTTAGAGCTTCTCCTCCCATTCAGCTTCCTTAAAGCCGATCAACACGAAATCGCCGCCAATAACGAGTGGGCGCTTTACCAGCATGCCGTTCGTCGCCAGCAGCTCAAAGGCCTCGTCGTCAGTCATACCTTCTTCGAAGCGCTTCTTTACACCAAGTTCACGATATAGCATGCCGCTCGTATTGAAGAAATGCCGCAGTGGCAATCCGCTTTTCGCCTGCCACATACGCAGCTCGTCAGCCGAAGGATTGTCCTCAACGATGTGGCGATCAGTGTAGCTGACACCATGATCGTCGAGCCACTTCTTGGCTTTCTTGCAAGTAGAGCACTTAGGGTATTCCAAAAACAGTATCTGAGACATAAGAACATCCTTTTCTTTTAAAAGCCAGGCAGCCATTTAGTTCAAGCGAGGCCCGTAGTCCTTTTCGCGGCCTTCACGCAATACGCGCATCATATCACGCGTCAAAGAATAATCCGACTCCTCCTTGGGCAGCTCTTCCCTCGGTAGCCATTCAGCATGTTCCAGCTCGTGCTCGTCAAGCGTAATGCGGGCATCGCCATCCAACTCACAGAAGAACCCGAATAACAGCGACGAAGACGGCGGCCACGGCTGGCTCTTGTAATAGCGCAGGTTCTTCACGGAAAGGCCCACTTCTTCCATTACTTCACGATGTACGGTCTGCTCGACCGTTTCGCCCATTTCGCAAAAACCCGCCACAAGTGCATAGCGCTTGTATTCGCGATTAGCATAACGCGACACCAGGACCCGATCGGTCGCCGGATCGACAATGCCGATGATGACCGCCGGGAACAGTTTCGAGAACTCCATCGTGTTACATTCAGGACAACGCAGCATGCGCTCCACTTCGTCATGCACCATGCGGGTTCCGCACCGACCGCAGAAGCGACGCTGGTCATACCATACAGCGTATTCATAGCCCGCCATACCAGCGAACACTCGATGGCGCGGTTGGTGGAAGTGCAGCATGGATATCGGCATGAACCGCCACTGCAGGGCATCCAGGGAGTCGTCTGCTTGTCTGCCTCGGGCTTCACCCACAGAACCAGCAAGAAGCTTCTCGAGGGCCTCTTCGTCTACCTCGCAGTGAAAATACGCCGTCTCGCCAACCGTGAACAAGAAAAAGGCTTCTGGATGAGTGCCATCGGCCTTGGCGAGTCCACCCTGAGCCACCTTTGAGCCCACCACACCCGCATCATGCAAAAGATGGTAGCTGGGAAACCGCAACGGCGATTCGTACTCATCTACTTCGGCATTGGGCCATGTTTTAGCAGTAGCGCCCGCTTCGAGCTCAGCCGAACGCTTCGATTCAGCACCAGCAACAAGTACGCTCGACCCTCGGTAGATGAGCACTCTATCGGTTGGCTCGGGATCGACCCATGCAAAATCGTTACAGAACTCATACGGCTCAATTTCCTGGAACACGTGCGCCACCTTCTTATTTATCGTCTTAGCCCACTATACTCCTTGCATCTCGCGGCAACACTCTGGCCTTACGATCATCCCGAAGAAGAACGCGGACTGCGATTGGTTTACCATTACGAGCATACGAGCACCTATCCAAAGGAGACCCCACATGAGCGAAACGCACTCTACCCCGCATGCCCCACGCGTTCCTAAATTGGTCGACATCGAGCAAGTAAGCGAAGGATGGGTGAACAAGTACCTGCTTCATTATCGAAAGCCCGATGGGTCCCCTTATACCTACGAGAGCGTTTCAAGGAAAAACCTCGATGAGTACCGTGAGGAACTAATGCGCAACGCCACTGATGAACCACGCGATCAAAGCGCCTTTTGCGATGGCGTCTGCATCGTGCCCGTTCTACCCGATGGTTCATATTTGCTCATCAAGGAATTCCGCTATCCCCTGAATGCCTTTTGCGCTGCTTTCCCCGCAGGACTCATCGACCCCGGAGAAACTCCCGAGGCCGCCATCAATCGCGAGCTACAAGAAGAAACCGGCTATCGCGTGCGCACTGAAGAGGCCGATGCTATTCGCATGCTCTCAAAAACAGGGTTCTCCTCTACGGGAATGACTGACGAGAACATTCAGATCGCATTCGCGAAAGCGCAGATCGCCGGAACAGCCCGGCCCGAACCCTCCGAACTTATCGAACCCTTCACCCTGAAGAAAACCGACATTCGCGCATTTCTCGACGAGACACCCTATCTTCTTGGCACTCGTACGCAGCTCATACTTGAGTTGCTTGCCGCGCAATAAGACCCGACGAGACAAAGAGCGCTATCCACCGACCCGTATACACTCAAGCGCTACTTACAGGTCGAATTCGTCGTTAATCGAGGCGGGACCCACGTTCGGTCCAAATTGCAGCGCTAACAAAGCAGCCCTTACAACAAAACCCCTGCTGGATGCATCCAGCAGGGGTTCATGCATGCTATGAGAGCGAATCGTTCACATCAAGCGAACGACCGCCTGCACCGATTACTAGTCCTGTGCAGCGAAGATCTCGATGGAGTCGCCTTCAGCGATCGTGACCATGGCCTTCTTCCACGTACGAGTGGAACCGGTCTGATAACGTACGCGCTTGGGCTTAGCCTTAACGTTGGAGGTGTTGACCTTTACCACCTTTACGTCGAAGATCGCTTCGACAGCCTGAGCGATCTCTACCTTGTTAGCGCTCTTAGCTACCTCAAAGGTATAGACGTTCTCCTCCATGCGCATGTAGGTGTGCTCCGAAATGATCGGGCGAATGATAACCTCGCGGGGATCCTTCATTATGCAAGCACCTCCTCGATGCGGGTCAAAGCAGCGCTCGTGAATACGAGAGCTTTGTTGTCGATAAAGTCGAGCGTGTTAGCCTCGGAAATGCCGATGGTGCGAACCTGAGGAAGGTTGCGGAAAGACAGATAGGTGTTCACGTCTTCATCGCCAATTACGAGCGTTACGCGACCTTCAAGGCCAAGGTTCTTCAGAACCTCAACTGCCTGCTTGGTAGAGGGCTTCTCGAAAGCGAGAGAATCAACTACTACCAGTTCACCGTCAGCGAGCTTAGCGGACAGAGCAGAACGCATAGCCAGCTTTACGACCTTTGCAGGTACTTTGAATGCATAAGAGCGAGGGTGAGGACCGAATACGGTACCGCCGCCTGCCCATTGAGGAGCACGAATCGTACCCTGACGAGCACGACCAGTACCCTTCTGGCGCCAAGGCTTCTTGCCGCCACCACGAACCTGACCACGGGTCAAGGTGTCATGAGTACCAGCACGACGAGCAGCGCGCTGAGAACGAACCACCTCGTGCATTACATGCACGTTGGGCTCAATGCCAAAGACTGCTGCGGACAGCTCGGTATCCTGTACCTTCTTGCCGCTGGCGTCTTTCACTTCAATACTTGCCATAATCTATAAACTCCTTCGCATCGTTTCTAAGCCATGCGAATACGAACCACGCCGTTTTTGCCGCCAGGAACAGCGCCCTTGAGCATAATGAGGTTCATATCTTCGTCTACGCGGACAACTTCAAGGTTCTTGGTCGTGACGGTATCGCAACCCATGTGACCCGGAAGGCGAACGCCCTTGAACACGCGGGAAGGATATGCGCACTGACCAACAGAACCAGGAGCGCGATGGAAGTGAGCACCGTGTCCACCGGGGCCACCGCCGAAGCCGTAGCGACGCATAACGCCAGCGAAGCCCTTACCCTTAGAGGTACCGGTCACGTCGACCTTCTTGACCTCTGCGAAGTTAGCAACGCTTACTTCTTCGCCAACAGTGTGCTCGGTTGCATCGGCAACGCGAACCTCGCGAAGATAGCGAACCGGCTCAACGCCCTGCTTGGCGAAATGACCGGTCATAGGCTTGTTGACCTTGTTTTCCTTAACCGTGCCAAAACCAAGCTGAACTGCTTCGTAGCCGTCAGTTGCTGCGGTCTTGACCTGGCAGACCTTGTTAGGAGCTGCCTGAACTACCGTAACGGGAATGACCTTGCCGTCTTCGTCGAAAAGCTGGGTCATGCCGATCTTGGTACCGTAGATAGCGTTAATCATCTAGTATCACACTCCCCTACAGCTTAATCTCGATGTCAACGCCAGCAGGAAGATCAAGACGCATCAGGGAATCAACCGTAGAAGGGGTTGGATCCAGGATGTCGATCAGGCGCTTATGAGTGCGCATTTCAAACTGCTCGCGAGAGTCCTTGTTTACGTGCGGACCTTTAACAACGCAGTACAGGTTGCGCTCGGTCGGCAGCGGAATAGGACCGGAAACCTTAGCACCCGTCTTCTGTGCGGTGTCTACGATCAGCTTCGTGGACTGATCCACGATCTCATGATCGTAACCCTTCAAGCGGATGCGGATATTCTCTTTAGCCACTTTTACCTCCATTGTGAGCGGTGGATGCTTAAGCCCAGGGGCTTAAGCATTGCCACCAGCCTTGCTGATAATCTCGTCTGCGACGCTCTTGGGAACAGGCTCGTAAGAGTCGAACTGCATGGTGTAGGTCGCACGACCCTGAGTGCCACTGCGCAGGTCGGTTGCATAACCGAACATCTGGCCCAGCGGAACCTTAGCGGAAATGCATACCGCGCTACCACGCTGCTCCTGGCCCTGAATGATGCCACGGCGGCTTGGGATGTCGCCCATTACGAAGCCGGTGTACTCTTCGGGAGTTTCAACCTCAACGGCCATAACAGGCTCGAGGATGACCGGATCGGACTTCTTGAGTGCGTCCTTGATAGCCATAGAACCAGCGACCTTGAACGCAGCCTCAGAAGAGTCAACGTCATGATAAGAACCATCAACCAACTCAACGCGGATGTCTTCGACAGGATAGCCTGCCAGAACACCGGAGTTGAGTGCTTCCTGAATGCCCTTGTCGATAGCAGGGATGTATTCCTTCGGAACAACACCGCCAACGATCTTGTTCTCGAATTCGTAGCCCTTGCCAGCTTCCTGAGGATACATGTTGATGATCGCATGACCGTACTGACCACGACCACCGGACTGACGGACGAACTTGCCTTCAGCATTCATGACCTCATGACCAGGACGTTCGCGATAAGCAACCTGGGGCTTACCAACGTTAGCTTCGACCTTGAACTCGCGAAGCAAACGGTCGATGATGATCTCCAAGTGGAGCTCGCCCATACCAGCGATGATGGTCTGGCCGGTTTCGTGGTTAGTGGAAACGCGGAACGTAGGATCTTCTTCAGCGAGCTTCTGAAGAGCGATGCCCATCTTGTCCTGCTCAGCCTTGGTCTTAGGCTCGACCGCAATGTCGATAACCGGATCAGCGAACTGCATGGACTCGAGGATGATAGGAGCATCTTCGGCGCACAGCGTGTCACCAGTAGTGGTGTTCTTCAGACCAACGACGGCAACGATGTCGCCAGCAGCGCAGCTGTCAACGTCGATACGGTTGCTGGAGTGCATCTGGAGCAGACGGCCGATACGCTCTTTCTTGTCCTTAGATGCGTTGAGCACGTAAGAACCGGAATCCAGAGCGCCGGAGTATACACGCAGATAGGTGAGCTTACCAACAAAGGGGTCGGTCATGATCTTGAAAGCCAAGGAAGAGAAAGGAGCCTTCGGATCGGAAGGACGTGCTTCTTCTTCGTCGGTTTCAGGATTAACACCCTTGATGGAAGGAACATCAATAGGAGCAGGCAGGTAATCTACAACTGCGTCCAAGAGTTCCTGAACACCCTTGTTCTTGTAGGAAGAACCTACGAAAACAGGATGAATCTTGCACTCGATGGTGCCCTTGCGGAGAGCAGCCTTGAGTTCTTCTACGGATACCTCTTCCTCCATGAGGACCTTTTCCATCAGGTCATCATCGCAGTCAGCGGCAGCTTCGAGAAGTTCCTGGTGACGGATCTCTGCTTCTTCAGCGAACTCAGCAGGGATGGCATCCATGGGCTCAGGATAGGTCATACCCTTGTCGTCGGCCTTGAAGTCCCATGCGGTCATGGTGACCAGGTCGATTACGCCCCAGAAGTTATCCTCAGCGCCCATGGGCATCTGAGCAGCGACAGCAGGAGCATCCAGGCGATCCTTCATGGTCTGGATCGCATGGAAGAAGTCAGCACCGATACGGTCGTACTTGTTGATGTAAGCGATACGAGGAACACCATAGCGGTCAGCCTGACGCCAAACCGTTTCGGACTGAGGCTGAACACCAGCAACAGCGTCGAAAACAGCAACGGTGCCGTCGAGAACACGCAGAGAACGTTCTACCTCAGCGGTGAAGTCAACGTGGCCGGGCGTGTCGATGATCTGGAAACGATATTCCTGATCGTCCTTCTTCCAGAAGCAGGTGGTAGCTGCAGCGGTAATGGTTACGCCGCGCTCCTGTTCCTGAACCATCCAGTCCATGGTAGCTGCACCGTCATGAACCTCACCGATCTTGTGGGTCTTGCCGGTGTAGTACAGAATGCGTTCCGTGGTAGTGGTCTTGCCGGCATCGATGTGAGCCATGATGCCGAAGTTACGAGTGTGGTCAAGAGATGTTTTCGCCATATCTAGTCCACGCCTCCCTTACCAACGATAGTGCGAGAACGCACGGTTGGATTCTGCCATCTTGTAGAGGTCCTCGCGCTTCTTGATGGATGCGCCGGTGTTCTCTGCTGCGTCCATGATCTCGCCAGCGAGGCGTTCTTTCATGGTGTTCTCCTTGCGCTTGCGGGAGAAGTCGACCATCCAGCGGATGGCGAGGGTGGTAGCACGACGAGAGTTGACCTCCATCGGCACCTGGTAGGTAGCACCGCCAACACGCTTAGGCTTTACCTCGAGCGTAGGGCGAATGTTGTCCATTGCCTTCTTGAAGACAGTCAGAGCGTCCTGACCGGTCTTTTCAGCAACGATATCGAAAGCACCATATACGATGCCCTCAGCGGTAGATTTCTTACCGTCAAGCAACACCTTGTTGATCAGCTGCGTGACCAAGCGGTTGTTGAAGCGGGCGTCCGGCTGCACTTCGCGGCGGACTGCTGCTGCACGACGCGGCATATATCTTCCTTTCGGTTAAGCGACTTAAAAAATCGCAGATTACTTACTTCTTAGGCTTTTTAGCGCCGTAGCGGCTGCGAGCCTGTGCGCGACCATCTACTGCTGCGCAGTCGAGAGCAGCGCGGATGATCTTATAACGAACACCAGGAAGGTCCCTTACACGACCGCCGCGGAGCAGAACCATAGAGTGCTCCTGGAGGTTATGACCAATACCTGGGATATAAGCGGTTACTTCCATGCCGTTTACCAAGCGTACACGAGCTACCTTACGAAGTGCCGAGTTAGGCTTCTTAGGGGTAGTGGTGTAAACACGAGTGCATACGCCACGCTTCTGCGGGTTGCCTTTGAGCGCCGGGGTCTTCTTCTTGTCGACCTGCTTGGCGCGGCCCTTACGGACCAACTGGTTAATAGTAGGCAAGACTCAACTCCTTTTCTTGTTAGTTCTTACATGCCTTTTAGTGTTTTCCTGTGCGTTCTGCAGTTACGCACGCGAAAACATACGCCTCACAAAGAGACGCGGGGATGAACTTTATCACCCGCCATATGGCTTGTCAAACGCCACGCACCCGGGTGTATCCATATACTTCACAACTTGTTTACTATCCCATTTCCCTATAGGCAATTTCCCCAGTTCAGCGATAATAGAAGAGAGCATACTTGAGGGGACATGGAAGGTATGGATTCGCATTATGGGGACACGCTCTTTAGACAAAACACAGATCAAGCATAGAACACGCTCCCTTTTCATAGCGGGCATTGCGATCTGTCTTGCATCGTGTGTGACATTTCTATGTGCGTGCAGCACGCCCGTGGGCGCCCACACCCTTTCTTTGAAAGCATTCAGTAGCGCAGATCCCATCGACTCCAGCCCAACCAATGCCCGCCACATACCCGCAGCGTTCCTTGAGCCTTCTTCTACCTACACATCCTATGACGATTCGAATCAGATCGTGAGCCTTACCACTCGCTATACGCTCTACGCGACCATCGACAGTGCCGAAGTCCCCAAGGAAGTGACCTACGCTTCGACAACGGACGCGGTCACGCTCTCTGTTCCTCATGAGATCCCTGCCGAAGAAATGATCAGCCTGTCAGATGCGGCAGATAATCCCGTTATGGGTCTGCTCGCCTGGCTGCAGCGTGCAAGCGCAAGTCCCACCCCCACCGAATCGGTCACGGTATCAGGACAGGATGCTTGCGATTCGCTGCGCTTGATCATCGAGATCGAAGCCACTCCCGAAGCCATACAGAGCCTCTATAGTGATTGCTTCATCGGGCCGAAGCCCTCTCTGAAAAGCGCCAACCCACCGAAGCAAGCCGACGTGGACGCGATTCCCACCATCAACCAGCAGCTCGCCGCCCTGTACCTACTTCATAACAACTTCCTTACCGTAACCGCGAGTTACGACGATGGGACGAACGTTTCCAAAGCGTATTCGATACGCGCGGGACAGATCGCCGACAATTCCATCAAGTCGTTCGAGATGTCGGAATCCGCATAGCATCAGGGCGTGCCGCAACACCCCGATACGGCACTATGACGCGCAATGCGCAGAGGCATACCACCCTCTGCGCTGCATAAGAACGCTCACACCTTGATTCATCTGCGTCACACGCCGCATCCACGCCGCCCCTCATGCTCCCCACCTAAAAAGCGCGTACAAAAACGAACACAAACGCGATAGACGGTTTAGAATACGTGCAAGGCTCGCACGTCACAAAATGCGAGCGCACAAGAGAAAGAAGGGGACATGAAAAACAGCGTGGCCACGTTTCGCTCTATGAAGGAAGCGGGCACCAAGATCTCTATGTTGACCGCCTACGATTATTCGACCGCGAAATTAGTAGACGAAGCTGGGATCAATTCTATTTTAGTGGGCGATTCCCTGGGCATGGTAATGCTCGGATACGAAGATACCCTCTCCGTCACCATGGAAGATATGATCCATCACACCGCTGCAGTAACGCGAGGCGCCACCAATGCTCTCGTAGTGGCCGATATGCCATTCATGAGCTATGAGGTATCCGTCGAAGAGGCCGTACGCAACGCAGGACGCCTCATGAAGGAAGGCCGCGCGAACGCCGTTAAATTGGAAGGCGGCGTAAAGGTCGCCCCTCAGATCAAAGCGATCACGAAAGCTGGCATCCCCGTCTGCGCTCACATTGGCCTCACGCCACAGTCCATCAACGCATTCGGCGGTTTCAAGGTGCAGGGCAAATCCGCTGAAGCGGCACAAGCGCTCATTGATGATGCGCTCGCCATCCAGGAAGCAGGGGCCTTTGCGGTAGTGCTCGAATGCGTTCCCGCTAAACTCGCCGCCATCATCTCCAAAAAGCTCACGATCCCCACTATCGGCATCGGCGCGGGCGCTGGCTGCGATGGCCAGGTACTGGTGTATCAGGATATGCTCGCCCTGTTCTCGGATTTCAAACCTAAGTTCGTCAAGCACTTCGGCAACCTGGGTCCGCAAATGGTCGAAGCATTCAAGACCTATGACGAAGAAGTGAAAGCGGGCACCTTCCCCGCCGATGAGCACACCTTCGCCATCAACGATGATGTGCTTGAGAAGCTGTATTAATTCGAAGAGGAACACCATGGAAATCATTACCACCGTTGCCGAAATGAAGGCCCACGTCGCGCAATGGAAAGCACAGGGTCTGACTATCGGCCTCACCCCCACCATGGGCGCCCTTCATGAAGGCCACATGTCACTCATGGAGCGTGCACGCAAAGAATGCGATCGCGTTGTCACGAGCGTCTTCGTGAACCCTATCCAGTTCGGCCCCAATGAAGATTACGACTCCTACCCCCGCGATCTAGAGCGCGATGCCGCCATCGCAGAATCGAAGGGTGTCGATGTCGTCTTCCACCCCAGCGTGGAAGAGATGTATCCCAAGAACTACAACACCTACGTGGTCATGGAAACGCTCACGGATAGCCTATGCGGCGCTAAGCGTCCTGGACATTTTCGCGGCGTCTGCACGGTAGTGAACAAGCTGATCAATATCGTCGATCCCGATATGGCGTTCTTTGGACAAAAAGACGCTCAGCAGCTCGCCATCATCAAGCGCATGGTAACCGATCTCAACATGCGCGTTAAGGTATACGGCTGCCCTATCGTGCGCGAAGAGGATGGCTTGGCGAAAAGTTCGCGCAACACCTATCTTTCCGATGAAGAACGCCGCGCGGCACTATGCTTGTCGCGTTCGATCTTCAAGGCGCAAGAGCTCATCGAATCGGGAGAACGCGATGCTTCCGCTATCCGCGCGGCAGTATGCAGCACTATCGAGGCCGAACCGCTCGCGTCGATCGATTACGTTGAAGTGGTCGATCTGGGCGACATGCAGCCCGTCAGCACGCTTGATGAGGCGGGTCTTGTCGCTATTGCGGTATACATTGGTAAAACCCGTTTGATAGATAATTACCTGTTTGATTTTACTGAATAGTCTTGCATTCCGCCTGCAAGGGTGTAAAAATACCGTGGGCGTGCGTACATAGAGGTGCACTCATCTTTACGCACTATCAACCGAACCGAGGGAAGATCGAAACTAGAAGGAAGGTTCTATCCTCATGCTGCTTAATGTACTTAAGGGCAAAATTCATCGAGCAACGGTTACTCAGGCGGAGCTCGACTATATTGGTTCCATCACCATTGATTCGCAGCTCATGGAGGCAGCGGGAATCATGGAATACGAGCTGGTTACCATTTCTGATTGCGAAAATGGCAACCGTCTTGAAACGTACGTTATTGCCGGCGAACCTGGCAGCGGCGTCATTTGCCTGAACGGTGCTGCGGCGCATCTGGTGAATGTAGGAGACAAGGTCATCATCATGAACTACTGCCAGATGACCCCTGAAGAATTCGCCGATCCCGACAATGCACCCCACGTTGTTTTCGTAGATGACGACAACAAGATCAGCCGTCTTTCCCGCTACGAAAAGCATGGGAAGCTGGAAGACCTGAAATAGTTCTTCTGGACCATACCCCAACAAAAGCGCGGTCAGCATCAAGCTGCCGCGCTTTTTTCATTCTAGGAAAGACTTTTTTTGGATCCACCCGGCAAGCGCCGCGAAATCAAACGTTCTTACACCTTCACCGCGAGATATCGCAGAAGCGCAGAGCGCGAATCTTTACGCTTCGTCTGACTTACCGGCACTTCTTCACCCGACGCCATAACGAACGCGCTCTTATTGAGCTCGCTCACATAATCTAGGTTCACGATGAAGCTCTTATGACACTGCACGAATTGATCGGGCAGCACCGAAGCAGCATAAGCGAGAGAACCATAGACATCGATCACTTCATTGACGGCATGGATACGCAGCTTGCGACGAAGGCTTTCGACATAAGCGATATCAGCATACTTAAGGAGCCGCACCGTGGTTCCTATCTTCAAAGGTATGCAAGCACGGGTATGCTCGGCGAGCCGAGAAAGAGCCAAGCCCAAAGCACGATCAATGCCCTCTTGGGCAAAGGGAGCTTCAAGGAAGTAGCAATGGCTGGTTTCGTAAATAGATGAAGTATAGCGCCCTGATTCGGCTATATATACGATCTGCGTGCGAGCAAGACGAGGACGGTTCGACTGAACGAACTCAACACCAGCTGGCGTATCGGCAGAGCCCATCCACGCATCAATGAACAGAACACTGACGACATTGCCTTCGGTGAGGTAATCCGCAAGATCACTCGGCGAAAAGAACGGCATGACTTCGAATGCCTCTTTGCGTGGATTGCTTTTGACGAATTCTTCGATCGCGCGCACGTCTTTTGAATCAGCGCTAAGAATTGCTGCAGTATACAAAAAATTACCCCCCCCCCGGCAAAAATCGAACTTGATTCATATACATTGTGGTGAAGAAAGGGGCAGCTTACTTCGGTCAAAAGAAGCGTTTTGCCTACGCTCATTCACGACGATAATTTTAAATAAGGTGAACGAAATATTAGCAAATGAACAGGGGTTTTACTCCTTATTTGGCATCATCCAAGCTTTTTTGGTAACAACTAATACCTGATGGTTCGTCGTGAAAGAACCTCAAAAACCAACAGATCTATGATTTTGTTGGGCACATAGATCAAAACGTTCGGCATGAACAAAAAACGCCCGCCACTCCGAATCGGAGCGGCGAGCGATGCCATGAGAGCGTTGCGATCTAATCGCGTATCAAGCGTTCCCATTCGCTTAGCGCACGACTAGCGACCACATTCGGGCCGTGAGCTTTGCGCCTTCAAGAACGTGGATCTATGCCTCGAGCAAAGGTGCTGCGACCTGCTTTTTACGGGAAAGCACGCCCGGCATCCATACCACAGCGGAAGAATCAATACCGAACACACGGTCGACCTTCTTGTGGTCGCCTTCAACGAGGAAGTTAGAGCCCTCAGCGATGATATCCGTTACCAACAGCAATACGAACACGTAGCCATTCTTCTCCTGTAGATCACGCAAGAAAGCGCGGATCTCATCTTCGCGCTGCATGACCGCATCGAGCGTGACTGTTTCGCGCTGGGCAATGAGAATAGTGCCTTCAGGGATCTTGAATTCCTTGGAGTCGGCCATTACCAGCGTCTCCAGATCCATTTCAGCATCGCCGCCGCGCGCATTGAATACATGCAAACCGAACTCGACGGGATCTTTGCCGATGATGCCCGCGAGGAACTCCACCTGCTCGCGATCGATATCGGTTGCCGTAGGCGACTTCAGGATGACCGTGTCGGTCAGGATCGCAGACAGAAGCGTTGCGGCGATCCCCTCAGGGATATCGATACCTGCCTCACGCAGCTTGAGCGTAATGATGGTGCCACAAGAGCCCACTGGCATGTTGGTGAAACGAATGGGCTGATTCGTGGTCACATCGCCAATGCGATGATGGTCGAGGATCTCGACGACCTCGGCCTCACGCAAACCATCGACCGCCTGAGAAAGCTCATTGTGGTCGACCAGGGCGACCTTGCGGCGTGGCTTCGCGGCAACATCGGAACGCGTTACTATGCCAACAGCCACTCCATCGTCATCCAGAACGACCGCTTCGCGCAGTTCGTTGGCCATAAGGTCTTCGAATACCTCGTTGAACAGGTCGTCAGGAGATACCTCCAATGCCGCACTGTCAACAATGGTCGATACTGGCTGGGTCAGAGACGACTGCAGGTCCTCGGATACCGCTTCGTTCTCAAGGCAAGCTGCCGAAATATAAAGTTCGGCGATCTTGCGAGAAGATGCGAGTCCCACATATTTACCCGCTTCATCGGTCACCACGATAGAGCGAATATCGTTCTTCGCAAGAAGACGAGATGCCTCGAGCAGTGTTGCGGTGGCAGGCAAGCTGATGACTGGAGCGCTCATAATGTCCTGAACGCGAGCGTATACATGCGAAATGAGCTGAGGAGCCTCCAGGCCATATTCGCCCAGAATAGCCTCGGATTCATCAGGAAGGGGACCCAGGCGGCACGGAACGTACTCGAACTCTTCCGCATCGGGGTTCTGCGCCAATTCGCGCTTCATCATTTCATTTTTATAGTAGGCAAAACCCACCGCACCGGCGATGGAGTCGTTGTCGGGGTTCTTGTGACCGACAATAAGAACGGGCGTAGCCATTCGACCTCCTCTAAGCGCGCTCTGCGCGCACATACGTACAAAACGCTTTCATTGTACGCGCTTATAGGCCTAAAGAAGAAAAAACGTTAAAGTTCTGCGCAGGAACATACCGCGATGCGTCCGAAACGATCGCGCTTTGAGCGCTCATGGAACAAAGACATCACCCGACACGAACGCACTTCGAGTACTCACGACTTCGCGTTTGTTACGCTGCCATCGCCGGATCTTGCGGGCCATCGTCATAACGAGCATCGATGCGGCGGTTACGGGCATAGACCCCCCAATTAACACCGAGCGCAACGAGATTGATGAAATACACCGCAAGGACCCAGTTCAAGTTGCCGCTTACGAACTTTGCGGCTATACCTGCAACATATCCAAGCGATATAAGCGCCAGGAACTGCCAACTCGTCCCCGCCGCTGTTCGCGCCTTATAAGATTTCCATGCGTTCATCGGCCACGATAGACCGAAACAGACCAACATGACCGCTTCGAGCACCTCCGCCATGAGAGCTGCCTTCCTTTCGCTTCGAATACCCCTGCTCAAAGCACCTCACCAGGCGCTTTGCTATGACACGAAAGCGACCCCGCAATAAGATCGATCAGCTCCGAGTACTGCGACGCGATCACTCAGCGCATAGGTCCCGACAGTTATCCAACATAATGCCGCCCTTTGTGCCATATGCCATCTACCTGTACTACTCCCCTTTGAGTGGGATGCGAAGCCGATCTATCCAATCTTCACGATAGGCGCATAATCCTTCAGGAGCTTCTTGGTCTGCCCCGTACGGGAGAACCGAACATGAAGCGTATCGCCGTCCACTTTCATGATGGTGCCACGACCGAACACCTTGTGGTCGACCGCATCGCCCTTCGAGAAGGTCATATTCGCTGCCGCTTTCTTACCCGCATTCGCATTCGTCTTGGGGCGAGGGCGGGAACCCGATGCACTCGACTGGCCGAATACGCGACCGCCGCCCGCTTCGACGCCTGACCCCGCAATGCCGCGACGACTGCCGCGCTTTTCCCAGCCAGAACCGGAAAAACCAGACGAGCCCATACCGATGTTGTGACGTAAGTCATCGGGGATCTCGCCGATGAAGCGCGAGGGAGGATTCGCGCTCGACTGGCCGAAGATCTGGCGGGTGAAAGCGTTCGTCAGATACAAGCGCTTACGAGCACGCGTAATAGCCACATAGCACAGACGGCGTTCTTCCTCGAGACCCTGCGCGTCTTGCGATGAATTGCCGTGGGGGAACAGGGACTCTTCCATACCTGCCACGAACACGCAATCGAATTCAAGGCCCTTGGCAGCATGGATGGTCATCATGGTGACCGCCGAACCATCGTCGCTCATGGTGTCCATATCAGTACGCAACGTGACCCATTCAGTAAAGTCAGCGAGGGAGTTCGCTTGGAACGTACGCACCGGTGGCTGGCTGGTCTCCTCGTCATCTACCGCTACCGTCGGCGCCTCGAACAACGCGTCGGCATCATCGTGGGTTTGCGCATATTCGTCAACGACGCCGAAGAACTCCTGAATGTTCTCAATGCGCCCCTGCGCCTCATCGGATCCCACTGCACGATACGCCTCAATGATCCCCGCCTTATCAACGATCATCTCAACGACCTTACGCAGATCGCCTTCGTAGCTTTGCGCCTCGCGGATCATCGTCGTGAATTCCCCGATCGCACGTCGAGTAGCGGGCCTGATCTCCTCGTCGGCTACGCACAATTCAGCCGCCTGCAAGAACGTACAGCCCACCTCACGCGCAATATAATCGATATGCTCGACCGTGGTCGAACCGATACCGCGCTTCGGCGTATTGATAACACGATGGCCGGCAATATCGTTGGCGGGATTCACCACCAAACTCAGATACGCCATCACATCACGGATCTCGGCTCGATCGAAGAAGCGTGTGCCGCCTACCAGGCGGTACGGAACACCTGCGCGCAACAGCATATCTTCCAACATACGGCTCTGCGCATTGGTGCGATAAAAGACCGCGATCTGATTGTACGCCGTGCCCCTACCATGCAGCTTTTCTATTTCGCCGGCGATCCAGCGCCCCTCATCGCGTTCGTCAGTCGCCATATACACCGAGAGCTTTTCACCATCGGGCTGCGAGGTGAAGAGCTTTTTCGGCTTACGGGTCATGTTGTTGGCAATGACCGCGTTCGCCGCCGCAAGAATATTACCCATCGAACGATAGTTCTCTTCGAGCTTCACCACATGTGCATTGGGATAATCCTGCTCGAAATCGAGTATGTTGCTCAAGTCGGCACCACGCCACGAATAGATGGACTGGTCATCGTCACCAACGACCATGATGTTCTGATGCGCCGATGCCAGCAACTGCGTCAAAGTGTACTGAGCGTGGTTAGTGTCCTGATACTCGTCGACCAGCAAATAGCGAAAACGCTGCTGATAAGCTGCCAATACATCGGGGTGGTTCTTCAACAAAAGCCAGGTGTAGAGCAGCAGGTCATCGAAATCGAATGCGTTGAGCTGACGCAGTCGTTCCTGCAGGCGCGTATATACGCGCGCGACCACTTGGCCCATGGGGTCCTTCGCTTCTTCGGCGAACACTTCGGCCACTTGCAAGTCGTTCTTCGCTTTAGAGATACGATTGCGCAGCGCCTGAATGGGGTAACGCTTCTGATCGATATTGAGTTCTTCGAGGATCTGCTTCATCAGGCGTTTGGAGTCGTCATCATCATAAATGGTGAAGCCCTGCGCGAATCCTAAGCGATCGCAATCGGCGCGCAAGATACGTACGCACATACTATGGAACGTAGACACCCACATCCCCCGCGAATAAGGACCGATCAGGCCCGCAAGGCGCTCGCGCATTTCGGCTGCCGCCTTATTGGTGAAGGTGATGGCCATGATCTGCCAGGGCGCTACCCCCAGGTCTTCGACGAGATGCGCAATGCGATGCGTCAGAACGCGCGTTTTGCCACTTCCCGCCCCTGCCAGAACCAGCAAGGGACCTTCCGTGCACAATACCGCTTCTTTTTGAGGACCATTAAGTCCGCCCAGATCAATTGGCATGAGATCTCATTTCTCTTGCAAAACACCGTTGGTCACCACACGCGATAATACAGAACCGATCGCCCATTCAACTTGATATCTCATACTGAAAACGGCATCTTGCCCAAATGAGCTCAAGACGAGCACGCGCGCGACCAACCATTCTACCGCTTTAGGACCTCTCACCCTACCCTGAACCATAAGTGATGCACTGTTTCGTGCAACCTTCACATAAACGCTTCCAAGGATGCGTCTCTCAAAAAAACGGCCCACAAGAAAGAAGCGCTTGCTATTCGGCCAAGGGTAACCGCACGGTGAATATCGTTCCCTCTTTCTCCGATGAAGCGACCTGGATCGATCCGCCATGGGATGCAGCGATCTCCTGCGCGATGGCCAAACCCAAGCCAGCACCACTCGTCGCCTCCCCCCGCGTACGCGCTTTGCTAGCACGATAAAAACGATCGAAAACGTGCGGCAGATCCTCTGCGGGAATCACTGCACCGGTGTTCCTCACGCGCAAGATCGCCTGGCCTTTGCCCAAATTGCCCTCAGGGGAGAGGGACACGCTCACCTCTCCGCTCTCATCCACGTATTTACAGGCGTTATCCACCAGGGTCCCCGCCAGACGCAGCAACTGGGTCCTGTCACCCCGAACACGCACGCCCTCGTCCACTTCATACGCAAAACGCACGTGGCGTTCGAACATGCGAGATTCGAATTGAAGCAGCTCCATCTCCAGCAAATCGCTCACATCGATCGTTTCCCGCACCGGCTGAACCGCGCTCTCTTCCGCATCCATTCGGGCCAGTTGGAGCATGTCTCCCACCAGATCCTGCATGCTCTTCGCCTCCTGAGCGGTGCTTTCGATCCAGCGGGATTGACTGGCCACGCTCGACTCCGAATGTTTCGTCAGGATCGACATGTTAGCTAAGATAATGGTCAACGGCGTCTTAAGTTCATGGCTTGCATCGGCGACGAAATCCTGCTGGCGGCTCCATGCCTCTTCCACGGGGCGCAGCGCCCAACGAGAGAACACCCAACCGAACACGAACACACAAGCAAGAACAGCCAGGCCTGTCCCGGCAAGCGTAAGAGCCAACTGCTGCCAGCTATCAGCGATCGAAGCACTGGCGAACACCACATAGACGCCCGCGGGCGCAGCGCTCGCAGCATACAACAAGCCCGCAGAATCTGCGGATCCCTGCACATAAGACTGCGAAACGGGTCCATCTTGAGGGCCGTTTCCCTGGGGCTCGAAAGCATCGACTGCATCTGATGACCCTTGGTCCTGAGCAGGCTGCGAGTAATCACCCTCATCGGTCTGCTGTTCCTGATCAGCCACTTGAGCAACAAGATCAGCGATTCCCTCATCCTCTATCACTCCAGATAACGTCGACTCATCAAGCATTGCTCCGCTTATGCTGGAAATGAAGCTGGTTTTCGTGCTGCCATCTTCGGCAACTCGAATAAAATACGCCGCCACAGGGAACTGAGATTCTTCGGAAGATCCGCCTTGTACAACACCGATCTGCGGAACCGTGCTTCCGTCGGCAAAAACGGCCTTTTCGGCCATTTCGAGCGAACGAGACAGACCGCGCTCAACATCGTCGGCCACCTTTTGCCAATCGAACACCACCATAGCGGTGAAGACCACCGCTAGCACAACGCCCACGGTCACAACATTCAAGGCCGCGAATTTCATACGCAGCTTCTTGAACATGCGCGCATACGGTGCACTACGTCGCACAGAAATGCGAGCGTCCTGCTCCGACCCCACCGCCTGCGTTTCTTCGGATCTCATCGCCCATCGCCCTCTTCGCGTACCATGCGATACCCGCGCCCACGCACGGCCTCTAAGCGCACCGCAGAACCTACGTAGCGGATCTTCTTGCGCAAGAACGAAACATACGCTTCAACGTTGTTCCCCTCCACTGCAGCGCCGTAACCCCATACTTTCTCAATGAGCGTTTCCTTCGAAAGCACCTGGCCTGAATTAGACATGAGCACGCGGGCGAGCTCAAATTCCTTCACGCTCAAATGGATGGTCCGCTCCTCGCATTCAAGATCGCTCGTCTCCAAATTAAGCACCAGATCTCCCACCTGAAGCTCTTCGAACACCACTTCGCCTTGCCTGCGGGTAAGCGCACGCAAATGCGCGAGCAGTTCCGCTGGCGCGAACGGCTTGGTCATGTAATCGTCGGCACCCGAATCGAGACCACGGATCTTATCGGGTACCTGATCGCGCGCGGTGAGCATGAGCACGGGTGTTGCGATCTTGGCACGGCGCATGCTGGCAACTACGTCAAAGCCATTCATTCCAGGCAGCATAACATCAAGAACGACCACGTCATACGCGCCCTGTTCGGCATAGCTAAGGCCATCTGTACCGGTATGCACGGCATCTACGTGATAACCGGAATCGACAAGGATCTGCGCCAGCGCATCAGCTAAGCGCACATCATCTTCAACAAGCAGAATTTGCACGGGTGCCCCTTTCGTTGACTACTCATTTTACGCCACAGCCTGAAAACAACCTTAAAAGCCCGCCGGTCTTTCAGGTTGTTTTCAGGTTGCGCTCCTACCATGAGAGCGTCGAAAGGACCCCCACATGGACAACACCACCGAAACAACCTTCCAGCGCAAAGAAGTGAAGTACCTTCTTTGCGCACAGCAGCTCGCCCACGTGCGCTCCATGATCCAAGACCATTTGAGTCCAACGGAATTCAGCGACCAGCACATCACGAGCATATATCTAGATACCCCAGACAGAAGCCTGATCAGCCGCTCTTTGGAGAAACCGCTCTATAAGGAAAAACTGCGTCTGCGCACATACGATGACCCCGTCGGCAGCGAATGTGCGTTCATCGAACTGAAGAAGAAGTTCATGGGCGTTGTATACAAACGCCGCGCACCTTTGAGCCTCAATGCGGGATACGCCTTTCTGAAAGGCGCCTCCTGGAACGAGGCAAGTTGCGCGTTCCCTTTTCTCGACGAGAACGGTACACCGATCGAACCCTCGGACGAATCCCGTCAGATCGCAGCAGAGATCGAAGCGTGCCGCGTTCGCCACGGACAGCTGGTACCTTCCATGGGGATCCGCTGTCGTCGAGAGGCTTACACCAGCGTAGGCGACACCACGCCCGTGCGCATCACATTCGATCATGAAGTCAGTTATTGCGACTACTTTAAGCATGATGCGCGCAGGGATCTTAAGGACCTTCCCGAAGTCGCGGATCTGCGATCCGAGCCCCCCTCGACCCCCAGGAGCGAAGGCGGCGCAGATGCTTTTCTTGCCGGATGCACAGAACCGGCGAGCATCCCCGCAATGGTCCCCCTGCTTGATCCGGGTGCCTGCATTATGGAGATAAAGGTGAGCGGGGCTATGCCACTTTGGCTTTCAACGGCACTGAACGCCTGTCGGGTGTTCCCATCCTCGTTCTCAAAATACGGCGAAGCGTATCGCGCCTGCGTACACGCCGCAGCGCCGCGTGTGGCAGCACGAGCTAAGGCATCTCACGCAAAAACCACCAGAGCACGAATGGTTCCCAGAAAAGCGCCGGCCCATGCACGCACCGGTACTGCGCGGATCATCCCTGCGTCTTTTCACAGAAGGACCCATGACGCCCCTGCAGCTCCGCAAAACACCGCACCCTCCCCTGTTACCACGACCATAAAGGAGAAAGCACATGCTTGAACAAACGTTCACATCTTTGTACGGAACCAGTGAATCCGTTATCGCCAGCGTGACCACAGCCGATTTTCTTTGGTGCACGCTTGCCTCCATCATCCTGGGCGCCGTTGCCGGCTGCGTGTATATGTTCCGACATAAGTACTCCAAGAACTTCGTGGTAACGCTGGCCCTGCTGCCGCTCATCGTCCAGATGGTCATCACGCTGGTAAACGGCAACTTGGGCGCAGGCATTGCCGTGATGGGCGTATTCAATTTGGTGCGCTTCCGTTCCATTCCCGGCAGCGCCAAAGACATCGGAAGCGTGTTCCTTGCCATGGCAATCGGCTTGGCAACGGGCATGGGCTTCATCGGCCTGGCGGTGCTCTTCACCATCATCGTCGCCATCGTGAACATCGCCTTCGTTCTTTCGCCCTACGGAAAACCACAGGAACCCGAAATGCGTCTGCGCATCACCGTGCCGGAAGATCTGGAATACGCTCGCACCTTCAACGGCGTGCTTGATCAGATGACCGAAACCTATCACCTGGAAAAGGTGGAAACCACCAACATGGGCAGCCTGTTCCAACTGGAATACGTGGTGCGTCTGCGCGAAGCGGGCACCGAAAAAGCGCTTATCGACCAGATCCGCTGCCTGAACGGCAACCTGAAAGTTAGCTTCGGGCTGACCCCCACCACCACAAGGGAGGCTTTGTAACCATGAATGAGAACGACCAGAACCGCCGCGTGCCGCAACCGCCCGCAGGCTATCAGTTCTTCGACCCCAACGACCCCGCTTCCTACGCGCAGCCCGCCGCGCAACAGAAGCGTGCCAACACCCAACAGGAGCATCCTGACGCACTAAAAGACGCCGCGGAGCAAAAGCAAACAGGTGCGAAGAGCTTCATCCGCACCCATAAGAGGTCTTTGATCATAGGAGCCTGCATCACCGCAGCCTTCGCGCTATTCATCGGGGTCGCCGCCTGGATACTGGCGGATCATTTCTCCAAAGGCGCGGCCCAAAACAATGCCGAGCAGCAAACAACGCAGGAAAGCCTTACTGAAGCCGTTGACGTATCGCAGCTGGACCTGGAATATTCCGACCGCGACAGCGATGCGAGCTTCGACGAAGCAAATGCGACCACCATCGCGCTGAACGACGGTGCGACCGTGAGCGGCTCTTCGGCTTCCTCGGTTTCCTCCAACGGGCAGACCATCACCATTACCGGCGAAGGAACGTACGTGCTTTCCGGCACGCTCACGCAGGGTCAGGTGGTAATCGAAGCAGAAGACACCGCCAAGGTCCAGCTGGTGCTTAAAGGGGTATCCATTCACAACGAAAACGGCCCCGCCATCCGCATCAACGCAGCTGACAAGGTGTTCGTGACCCTGGCCGAAGGCACCACCAACACCCTTACCGACGGCTCAAGCTACACGCTTGACGAAGGCTCCGACGAACCCAACGCCACCCTGTTCAGCAAGGCCGACCTGACCATCAACGGCAGCGGCGCGCTTAACGCGACCGGATCATACGCGCACGCCATCAATTCCAAGGACGACCTGGTCATCACGGGCGGCACCTTCAACATCACATCCCAGACCGATGCCGTGCGCGGTCGTGATTGCGTGAAGATCTCCGGCGGAACCTTCAACGTCACCGCGGGCGAAGACGCCTTCAAGTCCAACAACGACGAAGATGCAACGCGCGGGTTCGTACTGATCTACGGAGGCACGTATTCCGTCAGCGCAGGAGACGACGCGTTCCATGCCGAAACCGCGCTGTTGATCCGCGGCGGCGAAATCACGGTGACTTCCTGCGAAGAAGGCTACGAAGCGGCACTGATCCAGGTCGAAGGAGGCAACTCCAACATCACCGCCAACGATGATGGTCTGAACGCATCCTACGGAAGCAGCACCACCGCTACAGGTGGCGATGCCGCCATGGGTGCTGGTGCGGGCGCAAACGCAGGCGCGAACGCAGGCATGAACGCCAGCGCAGGCGTTGTCACGAACGCCAGCATGGACATGAGCGCAAACGTGACCAGCGTTGACACGAGCACAGATGCAACCGCAAATCCTGGCACCCCTCCAACCGAAGGCACAGCCCCTTCGTCCAGCGGAACCGCGCCTTCAGGTGACATGGCCGGCAACGGCGGCGCTGGCGGAGGCGCAGGTATGGGCGAAGCCGATTCCCGCTGCCAGGTTAAGATATCCGGCGGCACGCTTACCGTAAACGCGGGAGGCGACGGCATCGACAGCAACGGCACCCTTGAAATAACGGGCGGCACGGTTCTGGTAAGCGGCCCCGAAAACAACGGGAACAGCGCCCTGGACTACGCCAGCACGGCAACCGTTTCGGGCGGCACGATGATCATCGCCGGCATGGACGGCATGGCGCAGAGCTTTTCTGGCGGCACCCAGGCATTCGCCATGGTAAGCGCAACGGGCTCGGCAGGGTCCACCATCCAGATAGCCAGCACAGACGGCACCGTACTGGCCAGCTTCACCGCACCCAAGCAGTTCGACAACGTGGTGGTCAGCGCGCCCGGAATGACGGATGGCCAAACCTACCAGCTCTTGGTTGACGGCACGACGACCCAGTTCACGGCTTCAACCACCGCAACGCAAAGCGGCATGGGTGGCGGTCAGGGCGCCATGGGCGGCGACCCCGGTTCGATGGGCCAATCGCCCGATGCAATGGGTGGCGCCCCCGGATCGACAGGCAGTGCCCCCGGATCGACGGGAACCTCCTCCGATGCAACGGACGGCTCTTTTAGCGAAAGCGCAAGCGGATCCGTCAACCTCTAGACCCCACCATGCCAATCAATAGCTAAATGTCTCTACCCACGATACATCCTCACAAAGTGCACCACGGAAAAGCAAATCGAAGACAAATACCCTGCACACGCAAAAAAGGCGACCCCAAGGCCGCCTTTTTTTGGATCAATAGGTTCGCTCGCACGACGCTTACACGATCTTCTTTCCGAATACCGCAGCGATCTCGCGCAGCTGCTCGACCAGTTCTGTGAACTGAGCAGGCGTAAGCTGCTGAGGACCATCGGAGAGCGCCTCGGTGGGATTAGGATGAACTTCGATCATGATACTGTCACACCCTGCAGCGATAGCAGCATAAGCAAGTGGCGGAACCAAGTCACGCACCCCAGCAGGATGGGAAACATCCACGCAAATGGGGAACATCGACTGCTTGTGGATGACGGGAACCGCTGAAATATCCAGCGTGAAACGCGTAGCCGTTTCGAACGTACGCAAGCCGCGCTCGCACAACACGATATTGTCGTTCCCACCCATGGTCAAATACTCAGTTGCTGAAAGCCATTCGGAGATGCTGCCCGCAAGACCACGTTTCAGCAGCACCATCTTATGCGATTCGGCCGTAACAGCGCCTACGTTCTTCAGGAGACTGAAGTTCTGCATATTACGAGCACCGATCTGCAAACCGTCAACGTATGAATGGACCATTTCACAATGTGCCGAATCCATTACTTCAGTGAGGGTCTTCAGGCCGTACTTTTCGCCACTGGCCTTCATGATCTTCAAGCCCGCTTCGCCTAACCCCTGAAAAGAATGCGGGTTCGTACGAGGCTTGAAAGCACCGCCGCGGATCCAGCTCAATCCGAGCCCGGAAATGCATTCCGCGACCTCATCGAATTGCTCTTCGGATTCCACCGAACAAGGACCTGCGTAGATGGTGATTTCGTCAGTACGCGTGCCGTAATCTGGCAAGGAAGAGAGCTTATTGATCACGGGATGGTACCTCTTTCATGACCTTCAGGATTCCACGGTAAATTTCTACGAGATTCTCGTTATACAGAGGGCCGTCGTTATACGAGCACAGACGCGCGAAGATCTCTTCTTCACGCTTGGGATCATACAGACCCATACGAGCATCGGGCTTCAGTGCCCTGATATCAAGGGAATATCCTGCACGTTCGTTCAGAAGTGCGACCAGTTTCTGATCAACATCATCGATCTTAGCGCGGAATTTTTCAATTTCCTCGAAGGCTTCATTCTGTTCCGGCATCCTTCTATCCTTTCGTACGACTAAGCGCCTCTGCATTGGCAGGCGCACCGCTTTATCTTAACAAAGCGGAAGAAAAGCCTTGAGATGATAGCCTAGCTGTTTCTTGTTTCAGATAGATTTCAAAGTGAAAGAGGCGATGACGTGGACGAACGGCGCTTATGCGATGCACGGCATAACGTTACGAACGATCGGGATCGTTAATGAGCGCAATAGCGAGCAGCGCGATCGAGACCATGATGCCGCACTGAGAATGAAAGTCATTACCGACACCTAGGATGAATGCCGCGAACGTAACGAGCACGACCACCAAAGCGGCATATCCGCAGTAGCGCGAAATGGATTTGTTCGTTTTTTTGCGCAGCTGAGCCTTTTCCTCTTCAGGAATGCGCCCATGCTTGGAACGATGGTGCTCAGAATGCGTGTGATGTTCGTCTTTTTTACTCATGAAGACAGCATACCATCGCTTAAGCGCAACGAACCGCATTGCTTGGACTTACGCAAAAATACCCAATGCCTGAGAGCCGAAATAGCCCAGTACGATAAGACCGATGATGATGCGATACACACCAAAGATCGTGAAGTCGTTCTGTTTGATATAGCCCATCAGGAAGCGAATGGCGATCATGCCCATAGCGAACGCCGAAAGCACGCCCACCACCAAGACCACTATCTCTGCCTGAGACATGACCATACCGTTCAAGAAGAACTTCACCGCCTTGACCAGCCCCCAACCGAACATGACGGGAATAGCCAAGAAGAAGGTGAACTCCGCCGCTGCGGTACGCGAGCAGCCACACAGCATGCCGCCGATGATGGTCGCACCCGAACGACTGGTACCCGGAATAATAGCCAGGACCTCGAAACAACCGATCTTAAGAGCCGTCTTCCAATCCATCTCATATGGATCAGTGATCTTGAAGAGGGCCTTATCGACCGATTCGGAATCGGCAGGATCGATAGCACGCGCATGTTTGCCGCGTGATTGAGCAGCTTCCCCAAGAACAGCGAGCTTGCGCCGACGGTTATACGCTTCGATCACAATGAAAATGATGCCATAGAGGATAAGCATCGCCGCAACGGTATAAGCGCTGTAAAAATGATCATGGACCCAATCATCGAGGGCCAGACCGAGGACCGCCGCTGGCACACTGCCGATGACGACCATGCCCCACATGCGCCACGTCTTCGAACGCTCCGTACTATCCTTCGTACGCGAAACAGGGTTGAGCTTATGGCGGAAAGAAATGATGACCGCCATGATGGAACCGATCTGGATAACGACCAGGAACAGTTCCAATAACTGAGCACTCACATTAAGCTGGACGAATTCATCAACCAGGATCATATGACCCGTAGAAGAGATGGGGAGCCATTCGGTAATGCCCTCAACGACACCGAGCAATAACGCTTTGAGTGCCTCGATCAATACATCTGGCGTCATATCACTTCCTTTGGACGGGGTCGTTTTCCCGATACCGCATTGCGTATATCGTCGATCGTCGCTTCTTTTGGGCGATCCTTCTGTGCGAGATCCACTCGCCGCGCTAACAAGCGATACGCCACGTACCGGCCGAACGACCAGTCTCAGGCGTCCTGTTCATACATGCCCACAAGGCACGATGATGAACTCGCAATAAGCCGTTGACTATCCTAGGGGAAACCGCGCAACCCCTTCCCTTTTTCATAAAAGCCCCACTGTCCTGTAGGGTTCATGACATAAAACATCCAAGAAAGGCCGACCTCGCGAGTTCAGGATCTGCAAAGAACGCTTCGCGAACAAGATCGACTTTACCTATCGGGCCTTCGTGGGCTAACAGTTCATTTAGAAAAAAATATTATCTTTTATCTTGACGAAGTGAAGAACGCGCACTATTATAACTACTCGCGCCTAGGGTAGTGGTTTTCCACTGATCGCAGGATCATTGGGGTGTCGTCTAATGGTAGGACAGCGGTTTCTGGTACCGTATGTGAGGGTTCGACTCCTTCCACCCCAGCCAATACGCGCATATGGCCTCGTCGTCTAGCGGTTTAGGACGCCGCCCTCTCAAGGCGGAGATCGCCGGTTCGAATCCGGTCGAGGCTACCAAATTTTCAACCCGCAGTTCGCTGCGGGTTTTTTATTTCCCGCACCTTGGTTCCGAGAGCTAACCCCACCCCGCAAGCCGACCAGGCAAGAAGGTGGCAGTACGGAAACATAACCCCATACGTCCACTGCCCGTTTGCTATAGTAGGTCTCTCCAAGACCACCTGTCCCAAGGAACCCCATGAGTGTTTCATCGTTTTTTTCGAATCTCGCAGAAACGGCCCTCAAACGCCGACGCATCCTGATCGTTTCGATCTGCGCGATCATATTCATAGCGCTTCTTGAAGATGTCCTCGAAGGCGATCTAATGACCCTCGATCGTATGGCTCACGCGTTCTTCGTTGACAACCTGCGCACCGACTGGCTCACGCCTATCATGGAAAGCATTTCCGCACTCGCCGCGCCGATATCGCTATTAGCGCTCCTGCTCGTGATCGTCGCCTTCGCACCAGGCAAACGTCCCGGTCTTCTCTGCGCGACCAACCTCGTGCTCGTCGTGATCCTCAACGTGGTCATCAAGGAACTGGTGCAGCGCCCCCGCCCTGCCGATATCAATCTGGTAGTGGAAACGGGCTTTAGCTTTCCCTCAGGTCATTCGATGGCGGCCATGGCGTTCTTCGGCCTGCTGGTGTGGCTCGTGTGGCACTCCGAGAAACCCCGCTCTGTGCGCATCGGATGCTGCATTGGGTTCTCGATCATCATCGTGCTCATCGGCATAAGCCGTATCTACCTTGGAGTACATTACGCCTCTGATGTACTGGGTGGGTTCTGCGTTTCCCTTGCCTGGCTCGCGATCTACACCAATATCGTGGCACCGGCGCTTTTGCGCGAGTAACTGAACCCGCCCCTTTACTGGCGCGGCTCGTCATCTTCGCCCTTTACTGGTGCGGCTCGTCATCTTCGCCCTTTACTGGTGCGGCTCGTCGTCTTCGTCGACCGAAGCTATGATCTCGGGAAGATCGGCGGGGTTCACCGTTCTTTGGGCAGATGCCTGACCTGATGCGCGCATGCCCGCAGATGATGCTCCCTGATCGGACATCCGGCTTCGTGATGGCTGCCCATCTTCAACCGACAGAGACGCTCGATTCGCAGGGCGCCCTGACCTCTGCCCTTCCGATGCGCCTCGCCCTTGGCGAACGGCACGCGAACGGGCATCACGCGCTCCGCTTCGGCCATGCGCGCCAACTCCCTGACGCGCGTGCGTTTGACCTTGCGCCTGCGCACGACGGGCATTGCGCTCGGCGCGCTCCTCGTATGCGCGTGCCGCGGCCTCTTCGCCGGCAAGAGCTGCCTCAACGCGTTCGGGATGACGGTGGAGGTCAATGCGAATGCTGATGTATTCCCACACCAACAGCACCAATAAGATCGTCATGACGATCAGATAACCGATGACCGCACCGGGAAGACCCGTAAAGTCGATGAGTAGAATGGGCACGAAGAGAGCGAACCCGAACGTAATAACATAAAGCTTCATGACCGATTTCTGGCGACGCAGCACCGTGATGACCTGATATAGGAAATCGATGATGGCCGTAACGCCTCCCGCGGCTATCATGATGTAGCTCAATCCACGGAACTGTTCGAAGTCGACGCCATACATAAAGCTCATGATGGGAATACCGATCCAACCCATCACGAAGATGACAACGAGCGTCAGCGCGATGACAACGCCCACGATAGCGAGGATGACAATATCGAAACGACGCCGTTTTTCCGCATCGGCCCACATTTGAGCCATGCGCACGAGCATGGGCTTATAGATGGAGCCGACCGTAAGCAAGATGGCCTGAGCAGGGAAATACAGCGCATTGAAATACAGCTGATTGTCGTAGCTCAGCACGCCTTCCATAACGAACTTGGGCATATTGTCGATCAAGGCATACATGAACAATGCGATGAATACCGGAAAGCACTGCTTGAATAAAGCCGCAACGCTCGCAAGGCTGCGCCCGCGCGAACGAGGTGTTTCCAATTGCGCCAAAGGAAACGTAAGCAGCACGAACGTAACGATCGCGGCGACCGCCATGACGATGCTTGCGAACACCAGATTGCGCGTGACTAGCAAGACAATGGAGAACAGCACGAGCACCACAATGGAGCGGAACGCCTGAGAGATGCCGGCAAGGTAGAGCTTATCCATCTGCTGCAAGCGACCCTCGTACACATCGGCCAGACCATCTACCATTTTGTACGTGCAGACAGCCATACAAATAGTGAACATATCCTGGTCATAACCACGGAACGAACAATACGCATAAGCCACGAGCATCATGACGATACAGGTGATCCATCGATTGACCTGATAATCGAAGAACGAATGGGCTTCTCCGATATCCGAAACCTGATAGGTGCGCACTCCATAGTTGCCGATGATCATCAAAAGCGTGCCGATAATGAACGCCATCGAGAACATACCCGCCTGCTCGACACCGCTCAATTGAGTGACGACAATGGTCAGAATGGGAAAGACGACACCCCACACTCCCGTGCCGATAGTGTTGCAGATGTAGTCACGCGAGGTACGATGAGACTCGAATTCCTCTTCTTGGTCGAATGACCCTTCGGTAACGACGCCCAGCAAGCGATTGCACCAGCGATTGATAACGCGCTTGACGGCGCTCTGTTTACGCGGACGCTGATGCTTGCGACCGTTTCGTCGGCCCGACGCCCCATTCGCATCATCTGCAGATCGTTTTCCCCAGGGCCACTGCCCGCCAATGCCACGACCCGAAGATCGATCATCGCCCGAAGACGCGCTGCGCCACTTCGAAGAAGCGACGTTCTGCGCCATGGAACGAGCTCTGTCTTTCATTGATGGACGACTTCCCGATTGATTCTCGCGTCTATCCTGCATATGCGCTATGGTCCCGCCTCGTTCTCTATGAAAACATCCTCTTCGAACGCGCGCATCCCGCTCAAGGGCCTTCCGCCTGCGTTCATCTTGCAAAAGAACGTCTTATCGTAATAGATCCGCACCCACCTCATAGGAAGAGGACGGATGCACTCTCGTAAGATCTGCCCGCACGCCTTTTTAGCGACGCACGAACCCACTAATGCCTGATTATACGGCGTGTTCCGCCTTGGGCCGAATAGTCCACAAGGCGAACAGGAAAGAAGCACGCGGAATTCAGAACTCAAAAGAAATACCACCGGACGGCGAACGCATCCGGTGGTATCACGTAAGCTGCATCTTTTCTGCGAGCGGTTATGCGTCTAGTAGATGTTGAACATCCAGTCTATTTCGTCTTCCCATGCGCTCTCATCGATCACCCAGCTACCATCACTTTGCTGAATAAAATCGATAGCCGCGTAATACGTGGTCATATCCGTCGTTTCCGCCATGGCATCATTATAGAACTCGCCGATCTTCGCAGCAGCGGCGGCAGAGCCCAGCGCTTCACCTTCGGGAGTGCTGAAATACGCATCGGCCTCATCATAGAAGTTATTCATGAATGCATACGAATCGCGCAGTTCGATATCGGCATACATAGTCGCTGTACCATCTTCTTCGCTCACATACACTCCATCAGGAACATAGGAGAAATCAGTCAGCATCCACAATGCAAGATCCTGTGCGCTCGAACCGATCTCCTCGTGAGTCACACCCAGGTCTTCAGTAAAGCCCTCATCAAGCTTCACTGCGATCTTCTGAACCATTGCATCATCTTGACCCGCCAGCGCTTCGAGCTCCTGAATGCCTAAGTCATAACAGGCCTGCTCATCAGCGGTCATGTCTTCAGTGTACAAACTTGACGAAAGCGAAGAAGATGATGAGCCGGAATCATCCAATATTGCAGTCATAGCACCCACGCCGACGACGAGCGCCACGATGAAGGAGATGACTGACACGACAATGCCGACGATACCGCAGATCTTTCCGCCCGAGGTCTTTCCGTTCTTCCCCGTAGCTTTGACCGCCTTGCCGGCGAACACAATAGCAAGAACGCCCAGAACGACACCGATCAAGGGGCTGAACATTCCCAGGGGGGATCGAAAGGATACCCATTACCAGCGCTGCCGTGCCCTGAGGCTTTACTCCAACTGCAGAACGTGGCGGCTGCGGCACGTATGCGCCGGGCTGCTGTGGTTGAGGCGTGCCGGGCTGCTGGGCCTGGGACGCACCGGCCTGATATGCAGACCCCGCCGGTACTGGCTGAGGGATGGGCTGCGTCGTGGGCGCAGCGTCAGCGGGCTGCGGCGCAGGCGCAGGTTGAGGCGTAGGTTGAGGCGTCGGCTGCACAGGCGCGGTCGGTTGAGGTGCGGGCTCAGGTGCAGGTTGAGGCACAGCGGGCTGAGGAACGACCGGTTGGGTCGGTTGAGGTGCGGGTTGAGGTTGCGCGGGGGCAGCGGGCTGAGGTGCGGGCTGCGGCTGGGCCGGCTGCGGCGCAGGCTGCGCATTCGCAGGATCAGGCGCTGGCTAAGGTACGGGTACTGCACCTTCGGCGGGTTGCGCCTGGTCTGATGAAGAAGAGGTGTCTTTATCTTGATCGCTCATCGTGTGTTCCTTTCTGTTCGCCCCTCGCGAAAAGAAGCCCAGAGACTCTTGGATAGATCCGCTTTTACCGCGGTGCTTCACCGCGCATAAAGGCGCATACATAATTATCACACAATTACTTCACAGACCCACCAAAAACAGGCATTCGCTCCCATATCTTTGGCGGTCACGTCGAAAAACGGCTCTCTTCTAGCTGCTCCCCAAAAGCGCATCTGGCGGACTATGCTACATTTCTTGCAAAGCTTCCCCTTACGAATCGAGTATTCATCATGAAAATCGGCTCTGCGATCATCGGCTTCATCATGATCTGCATCGGCATTTGCAATCTAGCTGGGCATGTCCCGTTCTTGGGTATCCACCCCGCGGTCTGGTTCATCTTGGGAGCAGGCCTTCTCCTTTCCGATACGGCCTGGGAGAAGCTCTCCCATCGCAAGAAAGATGACCCGAACACCCCCGACGGTCACACAACTTCTTCTCATCAGAGCCCCACTCATGATTCCGATCCGTCCGCAACCGATACGACCATCGGATCGCAGCCGGGTGATCGCACCTCAGCTTCCAAGGAATCTCATTAGAATTGAGAAACTTTCTCAATTTGCTTGACAGGAATCCTCTCCTTCCTAAAATGAGAACAATTCTCATTTTGGAAAACATAGCAAAGAGCAGGATCCATGAGCACGAATCGTCAATACAGAACGAAGCAGAAGGAACTGATCTTGGAATGCATCCGTACGCACCAAGGTCCGTTCATCACCATCAAGGACATTCTCGCTGCGCTTGATGCGCGCGATGAAAAGGTAGGTACCGCCACGGTGTATCGCAACCTCGATCGCCTCGAAGATGAAGGCATCATTTCGCGTAGCACCATCGAAGGCATCGACGGCGTGTGCTACCGCTACTTACCTGGTGCTCCCGAGAACATCTATTTCTTCCTCAAATGCGAACACTGCGGTGATCTATCCCCTATTGATTGCGGCGAACTGCAGCATCTTTACGAACACGTCATCGAACATCACCACGTGCGCATCAACCCGGCTAAAACGGTGCTATACGGGCTTTGCGAATGCTGCCTTACCGCCCAGGAAAGCGAATAAGCTATGGAACTTCTCATTCATCTCCTTGAACACGCCTTCAACGACACCATCTACCTTGTGCCGTTCCTGTTCGTGACCTATGTCGCGCTGGAAACACTCGAACATAAAGCAGGCGACCACGCCGCGGAACTCGTACGCAAAGCAGGCGTCGCGGGTCCGCTCGTAGGTGCGCTCTTAGGCGCCGTACCCCAATGCGGGTTCTCGGCAGCGGGATCGGCGCTCTACGCAAGCCGCGCCATTACGCTGGGCACCTTGTTCGCCGTGTTCCTTTCAACATCCGACGAAATGCTCCCCCTGTTCATCGCCGAACAGGTCGACCCCGGCATTATGTTCAGCATCATCGCGACCAAAGTGGTCATCGGGATGATCATGGGCTTCGCCATCGACGGCATGCTCCGTCTGCGCATACGAGATCGCCTCAAGCACGAAAAGAGCATCGTGGCGCTTTCGGAAGCCGCCCATATTGCCTCCGACTCGTCCGCAGCACCCGACGCAGGTGCTTGCGACCACCACGAACACGCAGAGCATCACTGCGCACAGCATGGGACCCGTCACGAATGCTGCGAGCACACTCACCACGTACATGAGCAGATCGAGCAGCCGTTCTCGCACCACCACTGCCACAACGCCAGTTGCACCATCTCTGAAGGGTCGAACGGCTGGAAGGATATCTTCCTCAGCGCACTGAAGCATACCGTGCAGGTATCACTGATCGTATACCTCATTTCCTTCGCACTGGTAGCGGTCATGGAAATTGCAGGCGAAGAAGCCCTGGCTACGTTCTTGGCAACGAATCCCGGCATCGCCATCTTCGGATCGGCCCTGGTCGGGCTCATCCCCAACTGCGGTGCGAGCGTTATCATCACCCAACTCTATCTGGATGGCATGCTCGGTACGGGCGCTATGATATCGGGGTTGCTCGTTTCTGCGGGCGTAGGTATTTTGGTGCTGTTCGGAGAGAACCGTCGCGTGCGCCAGAACATTGCCATTTTGCTAGGATTATTTGCGATCGGCGTTGCATGGGGTCTGATCTTCGAAGTACTTGGCATCCATTTCATGTAGAGCCCCCAGATCAGCAGCACCCGATTTCCGCGCACCCGCACATAAAAAGAGCCCGAACATCGAATGAGCTCGGGCTCTTTTGGGTTCTACAAGCGCTATTCAAGTCCCAGCCATTCAAGCCATGCGGGAAGCTCCGCTTGGGCCTGAGCGTATCCATCGAAATAGCTCGCGCGCAGCTTCTTCAGATCGGTCGTGTCGTTTTCGACCGCCATCTTATCCGCATACATGATGTACGCCTTACCTTCTGCTGCAAGTTGTTCCAAGCGATCGAGCTCAGCATTGTAGCGCTCATTGCGAGTAAGCAGCGCTTCTCGCACGCGAGGATATTTCCGATAGCAATCAGCGAACAGATGAGCGCTCTTCCCGATATCCGGCCAGGGTTTACGGAATCCCTTAGGGCGCGTCAGGATGGCAAAGATACGCTCGCATCCCGAATCGAGTGCGAGCCGCAATGGAATACCGCCGCCAACGCCTAGTCCACCGTCGTAATACACGCGCGATCCGATTCTGACGGGCGGCATGACAACAGGCAGCGTCGAGCTTGCACGCACACGGGCCATAAGGTCTTCAAGGGTGCTCATGTCCTCGCGATGCCACACTACGGTCTCACCTGAATCACGGTCGAACGCCTGGATGGAACATGGAGTGGGGTTCTTCTCGTATGCTGTGAAATCAAAGGGTATCGGGCCGGTCGGGAGTCCCGCCACCTCATATATCCAATGGGCTGAGAACATGCCTTTTCCTTCAAGGAACGTTCTCAGCCCACCGAACTCGGGTTCTTTCACTAGATCGACGAAGCTCTCACGCGTACGCTGAATATCTCCCGACAGATAATTGACCGTATGACTCGACCCTGCGGAAATACCGCAAACATGATCGAATGTGATGCCCTGCTCGAGCAGCAGCGATACTGCACCTGCCGTATAGCTTGCACGCATACCACCGCCTTCGAGCATCAGGACCGTATTGCTCGCATGGCGTTCAACTGGCTTCATAGATCCCCCTCAGATATCGCGAATGTTTCTATGATACCCCCGCAGGATCATCCATTGCATTAGTCAATCCCGTGCACTCTGCTGGTTTAAAAAAGGACCGCTAGATATTCTCTAGCGGTCCCGTCCTCAAAAGAGAGCCTATACGAGCTGGGCGTTTGTAACTTCTTATGCAAGCAGGTCGTTCGCTACCTCCTCGGCGCAGGCCAGGCCATCAGCAAGAGAGGTCACCACGAGCGTAGAGCCGCTGCGTGCATCACCCGCAGCATAGATGCGAGGGACCTGGGCATCGACCGCATCCTTCATCACTACCTGATGAGCATCAGCAACGACGATCGGGCGCACGCGCTGACCTTCGCAGGTCTGCACATCCAATGCATCATAGATGGCGCGCTCGGGGCCGTTGAAACCGCAAGCGACCAGAACTAACTGCGCGGGAAGGACCTGCTCACTTCCTTCTACACGACGAGCCGTACTATCGCTTCGGTCGAGCGTTACCACGCGCAAACCGCTCACGTGCCCTTCTTCTCCCATGATCTCTACGGTATCGGTCGCCCACATGCGGGGATCTGTACCGAATTCCTCGATGGCCTCACGCTGACCATAATCGGTCTTCTTGACATTGGGCCATTCGGGCCACTGGTTCATTGCCGTACGAACCTCTGGCGGCGCCGGATTGTATTCCAGCTGACGTACGCTCTTCGCACCTTGACGCAGGGCGGTTGCCACGCAGTCCGTGCCGGTATCGCCACCACCGATGACGACAACGTCCAGGTCTTTAGCAGAAATAGCCGAATCCCTGTCATTCCATACCGCACGCGTCGATTCGGTCAAGTAATCGACTGCGAACACTACGCCTTGCAGATCAGCACCAGGTGCTGCCACTGTACGGGCATCGTTCGCTCCGACCGCTACGACCACCGCATCAAAATCATTGCGAAGGCGCTCGACTACCTGAGGATCGGTCGCATCGGTGCTCAACTCGAAGGCAATGCCGCTTTCCCGCAGCTGGTCGATACGACGGCTCACCACATCCTTCGGCAGCTTCATGGTGGGAATACCGTACATCAGCAAACCACCGGCATGATCATGACGATCGAACACCGTCACACGGATACCGCGCTGTGTCAGTTTCCACGCTACGCCAAGACCACAGGGGCCCGCTCCGATGACCGCCACATGCGGCGCATCGGCCGAGGCGACGGGCAGAGGAGCCGGTCCTCCAGCAGCCCATTCGCGATCGGAGATCGCACGTTCGTTATCCTTGATAGTGGTCGCCTCGTCCACGTATGCCAGATTGCATGCCGCTTCGCAAAGCGCCGGGCACACCCTTCCCGTGAATTCAGGGAAGGGGTTGGTCATTGAAAGACGCTTGGCGGCTTCATCCCACAATCCGCGATACAAAAGATCGTTCCATTCAGGGATCAAGTTATGCAGAGGACAACCCGATACGCGTGCCTTGCCGAAGTTCTTGCCGAATTGGCAGAACGCCACGCCGCACATCATACAGCGGCTCGCCTGAGCCTTCTGGCCATCTTCTGAAAGCGGCAATGCGAATTCGTCGAAGTCGTGGATCGTTTCACTGGTCGCACGTTCGCCATGATCGACTCTTTCCTGAGTCAGGTACGCTCCTGCCTTACCCATAGCTAGTTCCTCCCTACTGCTTCGAAGGCTTCTTCGAGCGCCTCTTCATGAGTTTTACCTTGTGCTTTCGCCGCTTCGACGATAGCGAGTACATGTTCGTATTCTGCTGGAATGACCTTCTTGAAATGCTTGGCTATGGTCTCGAAGCGGTACAGCATCTTTATGCCGCGCGGGCTCGCCGTATGGTCCACATGTTCTTCGATGAGCCCATGGATCATATCCAGCTCTTCGGCATTCGGCTGTTCGATCTTAACCATTTCGGTGTTGCATCGGCTCGTGAGCGTATCGTGCTCGTCGTACACATACGCCACGCCACCGCTCATGCCAGCCGCGAAGTTCAATCCGACCTCGCCCAAGATAAGCGCCATACCGCCGGTCATATATTCGCAGCCATGATTGCCGACTCCTTCGACCACCAGCGTCGCTCCGGAGTTTCGCACGCCGAAGCGCTGACCGGCCAAACCATTAATGAAGCCCCGACCGGCCGTGGCACCATAGAACGCCACGTTGCCGACGATGATGTTCTCATCGTATTTGAAGGTCGCTGCAGCAGACGGATGGACCGAAACCATACCGCCGGACAATCCCTTGCCGAAGTAATCGTTCGCATCACCGGTCACGTTGAGCGAAACACCCGCGGGCAAGAACGCGCCGAAGCTCTGTCCTGCCGATCCATCGCAATCGATCACGATAGATCCATCGGGAAGCCCTTCAGGATGCGCCTTGGTAACGGCAGCGCCCAATCGCGTTCCCACGCAGCGATTCACGTTGGCGATATCAGCATGGAAGCGCACGGGTGTCATATGCTTGCGCGCCTCTTCGGAGTAAGGCAGGAACAGCGTCGCATCAAGCGTGTTGTCCAATTCGTCGTCGTACTTCATCTCGGGCAAGAAGTGACGTCCCGCCGCTCCTGGGATGTGCGCACCGAACTCGCAGATCGCCGGTGCGAGTACTTCGGAAAGGTCGATCAAGTTCGCCTTCCAGTTATCCGCCACGCTGATCTGACGCAGGCACTCAGGATGACCCACCATTTCATCAACGCTGCGGAAGCCCAGCTGCGCCATGACTTCACGGAGCTGCTCTGCTACGAACAACATGAAGTTCTCAACGTATTCGGGCTTGCCACGGAAGCATGAGCGCAAGCGGCAGTTCTGGGTCGCAATGCCGGCAGGGCACGTATCCTGCTGACAATCGCGCTGCATCAGGCAGCCCATCGCAATGAGCGGCATGGTGGCGAAGCCGAATTCTTCAGCGCCCAACAAGCACGCTACGGCGACGTCCTTGCCATCCATGAGCTTGCCATCGGCCTCCAGCACGATACGCGAGCGCAATCCGTTGCGCACCAGCGTCTGCTGCGCTTCAGCAACGCCCAGTTCGAGCGGCAAGCCAGCATGCCAAATGGAATCGCGCGGAGCAGCACCCGAACCACCATTGTGTCCGGAGATCAAGATCTTATCAGCAGCGCCCTTCGCCACGCCGGTCGCGATAGTACCGACACCTGCTTCGGATACCAACTTCACCGACACACGCGCATCGGGGTTAGCGTTCTTAAGGTCGAAGATGAGCTCGGCCAGGTCTTCGATCGAATAGATGTCGTGATGAGGCGGAGGCGAAATGAGTCCGATGCCTGGCGTGGAACGACGCGCCTGCGCGATCCAGGGATACACCTTCTTGCCGGGAAGGTGGCCGCCTTCGCCCGGCTTCGCACCCTGAGCCATCTTGATCTGCAGCTCGATAGCCGAAGTCAGATAGCGGCTCGTCACACCGAAGCGACCCGATGCCACCTGTTTGATGGCCGAATTGAGCGAATCACCATTAGGAAGCGGCGTTTCGCGACGAGGATCTTCGCCACCTTCACCGGAATTAGAGCGCCCGCCCAAACGGTTCATGGCAATGGCCATACAGGTGTGAGCTTCTTCGGAAATGGAACCGTAGCTCATTGCACCCGTATTGAAGCGCTTGGCGATCTCGCGTGCAGATTCGACTTCATCAAGAGGCACGGCCACCCTATCGGTTACGAAATCAAGCAGATCGCGCAGCCTGATAGCGCGTCCTTCCTGATGGATATGATCGCTGTATTCCTTGAAGGTCTCATAGTCACCCTGCTGGCAAGCGTGCTGCAGCAAGTAGATGGTCTCAGGATCGATCAGATGCTCTTCGCCACCCTGCGGACGCCACTTCGTCAAACCGAGAGAGGGCAATTGATCGGGAGCAGCGGATGCAAGCAGTGCCATGGCATCGTCGAATCGCTGGTTCTCCTCGCGCTGCACCTCATGAACGCCCAGGCCACCCACACGGGACACCGTTCCTGCGAAATAGCGATCAATGAATTCCTGCGTGAAGCCCACCGCTTCGAAGATCTGAGCCGAATGATAGCTCTGAACCGTCGAGATACCCATCTTCGACATGATGGACATGATGCCCGCCATAGCCGCTTTGTTGTAGTTCTTGATGCCTTCCTCGGCGGAAACCGATACGGCGCCCTTCGCCGCAAGATCGGCGATACATGCATGAGCCATGTAAGGATAGATGCCTGAAGCGGAATATCCCACCAATGCGGCGAAATCATGCGCTGCCAGGGCATCGCCCGTTTCAACTACGATATCGGCGAACGTGCGCTTACCTACGCGGATCAAGTGGTTATGCACAGCGGACAATGCCAGAAGAGACGGAATGGGAACTTCGTCAGCACCTGCACGGTCAGAGAGAACGACGATGCTCACCCCTTCGCCAATAGCGGCTTCGACCTGATCGGCCAACGTGCGCAGAGCCTGCTCCAGCGCATCGGCACCCGCATTGCGCTGATACACCGCAGAGAAGCGTCGCGCCGAAAAGCCCACGTGATCCACTGCGCAAATACGCTCGAATTCATCCTGGGTGAGCAGGGGCTGCTCTAGGCGGATCAAGCGGCAGGCCTCACGCGAATCCTCCAACAAGTTCGCGTGATTACCCACATACAGCACCGATGAGGTGACCAGACTTTCACGCAATGCATCGATCGGCGGGTTGGTGACCTGCGCGAACAGCTGATAAAAGTAATCGAAGAACGAACGGTTCTTCTTCGACAAGCACGCAAGGGATGCGTCAATACCCATCGAAGCTAGCGGCACACTGCCTGTTTCGGCCATCGTGCGCACCACTTCATCCACATCGTCCCAGTGGTATCCGAGCTTCGCCATACGCACCGCAAAGGGAACCTCCTCATCGGAGTTCTCCAAGCTCTGCTCCGGCGCCTCCAGATCTGCCACTGCGATCTTCTCTTCGCGGATCCAATCACCATACGGCTTTTCCTTGGCATAGCGATTGCGGATCTCATCGTTCCAGATAACGCGATCGGCCATAGTGTCGACTTCCACCATTTCACCAGGACCCAAGCAACCCGCGACCAGAACATTCGCCGGGTCGATCTCGATAGGACCCACTTCACTGGACAGGATGAAACGATCGTCACGCGTTACGTAATAGCGCGCCGGGCGCAACCCGTTGCGATCAAGTGCCGCACCGAAGGTGTTACCGTCGGTATACGCAATAGCCGCAGGACCGTCCCAGGGCTCCATGAGCATGGACTGATATTCGTCATAAGCACGGCGGCGCTGAGGCAAGGTCTCATTATGATCCCAGGGTTCAGGCAGCAGCATTGAGACCGCGCGGGTCATATCGCGCCCGTTCATGACCAAGAACTCAAGCACGTTATCAAGGACAGCCGAGTCAGATCCTTCCTTATTGATAATGGGCAGGACCGATTCCAAGTTATCGCCCAGCACCGGCGAATACAGATTGGGTTCACGGGCGCGGATCCAGTTCACATTGCCCTTGAGGGTGTTGATCTCGCCATTGTGGATGATGTAACGATTCGGATGAGCGCGCTCCCACGAAGGGGTGGTATTAGTGGAATAACGCGAATGCACCAAGGCGATAGCGGTCTTGACCGCCGCATCGGATAGGTCAAGGTAGAAGCGACGCATCTGCGTAGCGACCAGCATGCCCTTATATACGATAGTGCGCGCAGAGAACGAGCATACGTAGAAGATCTTGCCCTGCAATGCGTGCTCGGCATCGGCCGCCTTCTCTATGTTGCGACGGCACACATACAGGCAACGCTCGAATTCTTCGCCCTGCTCCACCGAATCAGGACGTGCGACGAACGCCTGCAGGATGGTCGGCATACATGCGCGAGCCGTAGATCCCAGATCATGGGGATCGGTGGGTACCTCACGCCAGAACAACAACGGCAACCCTGCACGTGCGCACCCTTCTTCGAAAATACGCTTGGCACGCTCGACTCCGGGCTCATCCTGCGGGAAGAACAGCATAGCAACGCCATAATCGCCTTCATCGGGAAGCAGATGGCTGCACTTCTGCGCTTCCTTTCGGAAAAAATGATGAGGAATCTGAAAAAGAATACCCGCGCCATCGCCCGTATTATGCTCCAGACCCTTGCCGCCACGGTGCTCCAAATTAACCAGGACCGACAAAGCGTCATCGACCATCTGATGCGAGCGTTCGCCCTTAAGATGGGCCAAGGCACCGATACCGCAGGCATCGTGCTCGAATTCGGGACGATATAGACCGCGCTGCGCGGGCTCTATTTGCTGTTCCATGCTCGAACCTCTCTTCTCAACAACCTTTTTTGCTGACCTTAAGGTAATACCTTCGCCGCACTCCACCTTGCGAAAGACGGATACGTAACAGGTCCGAAACAGAGAAGAAAAAAACGCGTAACGATTACGCTCGGCGAACGGGTTCTCGCCCGTGCTACCATGGATCACATGGATGATTTCGAAAAAAGATGGCAGCGCATAGCTGATTTGCTCCAGCGCGAGATCACGGGAGACGAACGCCCCCGAGTCTCAAGCGGGCGCACCCTGTTCGGCATCAAAAGCGACGTAGAAGTCAAGATGGAACGGTTCGCCCGCGAGATCGAAGAAGAGCAGACGCGCAAACGCAAAGAACGCGAAGCGCACGAATAGCCTTAAAGACGAGACATTTCCAAGAAGCTTCGATGAATACGATCATCCCCATCGAGCTCTGGATGGAACGCAAGCGCCAACTGGTTACGATAGCGCACCGCAACAGGTACGCCCTCTACCTGGCACAGCACCTCGACTTCATCATCAAGCAGCTCCACTATCGCGGGAGCGCGAATGAACGAAAGCGGCACCGGTTCCCCTTGGTCATAGGGAGCCTGCGCATGAAAGCTCCCCAATTGTCTACCGTATGCATTGCGCTCGACTGCGATGGGCAGCGTCGCGAAAGCGCCCGCCTCCCCAGAAGGGCGTATTTCTTGAGCGAGCAGGATGAGGCCCGCACACGTTCCCATGACCGGCATGCCCTGCTGAATGCGCGCACGCAGCGGTTCGAGCATGTCGAGCTCGCCTAGGAGCTTTCTCTGCACGGTCGATTCGCCACCAGGCAGCACAAGACGATCGAACGATCGATCAAGATCGCGGGCCTGACGAAGTTCGATGACATCTTCACCGAGCGATCGGAGCTTCTGCGCATGTTCGGCGAACGCCCCTTGCAATGCCAAGATCGCACACGTCATGAGCTACTGGCCCCGCTCTTCCATGATGAGCTCGATCTCATCTGCATTAATGCCCACCATAGCTTCCCCCAGATCGGTCGAAAGCTCAGCCAGGAGAGCCGCATCGGTGTAGTTAGTGACCGCCTGCACGATAGCACGCGCTCTCTTTGCGGGGTTCCCGGATTTGAAGATACCCGAGCCGACGAACACTCCCTCGGCTCCGAGCTGCATCATCAACGCCGCATCAGCGGGCGTCGCAACACCGCCTGCAGCGAAGTTGACCACAGGCAAGCGGCCCTCATCATGTACGAAACGCAGAAGGTCGAACGGGACACCTAACTGTTTCGCCTCTTCGAACAGCTCATCTTCGCGCAACGAGCGCACGTGACGGATCTGGCTCTGCATCTTTCGCATGTGGCGTACCGCCTGAACCACATCGCCCGTGCCCGGTTCGCCCTTGGTGCGGATCATGGTCGCGCCTTCGCCAATACGACGGAGCGCTTCGCCCAGATCACGCGCACCGCATACGAACGGAACCGCGAAGGTGCTCTTGTCGATATGATGCACATCATCAGCAGGCGAAAGCACTTCCGACTCGTCGATATAGTCGATCTCAAGCGCCTGCAGTATCTGGGCTTCGACAAAATGACCGATGCGGCACTTCGCCATGACGGGAATGCTCACCGCCTCCTGAATGCCGCGGATCATCTTGGGGTCGCTCATGCGCGATACCCCTCCTGCCGCGCGGATATCAGCGGGGATGCGCTCGAGCGCCATGACCGCGCACGCTCCCGCTTCTTCTGCAATACGCGCCTGTTCGGGCGTGGTAACATCCATGATCACGCCACCCTTGAGCATTTGAGCGAGCTGACGATTGAGCGCCGCACGCTCAGGCGATGGGCCTGGCGTCACTGCAACATCCTGCGAAGAAGCTGGATTCGTTTTCTCTGACATGCGATCCTCTTTCCACTTGGGAGCTCGCGATCGAACTCTGCACCGATCTGAGCAGGGCTCCTGCGAACTCGTTCTTGCATGCGCTCGAGACTACGCCCATACTGGTTATGTTAGTAGATTCAAAAATGATATAAATACTATGGTCAGATTAAGACCAGTCCATATCCACCCCTCCTCGGACATCGATCATTCGCGATGCCCCCCATTCGACAAGCGAGCCCTATCATGTTGACGTACAGTCTTGAACAACGCGATGAAGAACCTCTCTATAGCTATCTCTATCACCGCATTCGCAACGACATCGAATCCGGCACCCTCGCCGCCAACACCAAGCTCCCCTCCAAGCGCACCTTCGCCGAGCATCAAGGAGTGAGCCTCATCACCATCGAAGGCGCGTATGCGCAGCTCATCGCAGAGGGATATATACGAGCAGAGCAGCGCAAAGGATACTACGTCAACGCGATCGCCTCGTATCAGAAGCGATCTTCCGCGCCCTCGCCGGCCGTCGAACACCCCTCCCGGAACGTGCTTTTGGATATTAGCGAAAGGCCCCGACGACTCGCAGATGAAGCAGCGCGACTCGATGCCACTACCTCTACAACAAAACCCGCGCCCCTCATTGATCTTTCCTCGGGCGTACCCGCGCCGCAGACCTTTCCCTATCGCGCATGGGCAAGGTCTCTGAAAGGTGCTCTTGCCGAAGAGTCAGAAGATAGCCTGCTTGGGCAATCAGGCGTTGCTGGATCATGGCGACTGCGCTGCGTACTCGCGAAATATTTGCAGGCCTACCGTGCCATGGACGTGGATCCCTCGCAAATAGTCATCGGAGCAGGCACCCAGGTCCTGTACCACTTCATCATCCAGCTACTTGGAAGGCAGGCTATCTACGCCCTTGAAGACCCCGGCTATCCACGCCTCGCGCGCATCTATCGCGCCAATAATGTGGCCATCGCGCCCATCGCCCTTGATTCTGAGGGGATCGACGTCGATAGGCTGAGCAAAAGCGGTGCGAACATCGCTCACGTGATGCCTTCGCATCAGTTCCCCAGCGGCATCGTAACATCCATCGCACGACGCTATCGCCTTCTGGAATGGGCGAACACCTTACCTGAGCGCCACATCATCGAAGATGACTATGATTGCGAGTTCCGCCTCTCCGGCAAACCGATCCCCGCCCTCGCGAGCCTTGATGCCACCCAAAAGGTCATCTACGCGAACACCTTCGCCAAAACGCTCGGACCGGCGTTCCGCATCGCCTACATGGTGCTCCCCCGAACTCTCGCGCAACGCTTTCACGCAGAACTGGGGTTCTATTCTTCGACCGTAGGAGCCATCGATCAGCTGGCTTTGGCGCGGTTCATCGAAAACGGCGATTACGAACGTCATATTAACCGCATGAAGACCCAGTACCGCACCTTGAGGAACACCCTTATCGGCGCACTGAAGCGATCAGCACTCGGTAACGAAGTGCGCATAGAAGGAGAAGATGCAGGTCTTCATTTCATCCTGCACATCGGATCGCTCAGCGCGCCATCAGAGCAAGAGCTCTCGCGCCAGATGGAATCGCAAGGCGTACGTCTCGTGCGGATCGCGAACTTCTGCCTCGATACATCCAACGCGCAACGAACGCGCGGGTTCCTTGTGAACTATTCGGGTATCACTGAAGAGCAGATCCCCGCTCTGATCCATGAGCTCGAGCGCGCTTTTACGAGCGCTATCAACGCATCCTAGAGATCGCAGAACGTGACGATACCCTGCTCATAGAGCGCGAAGCTGCGCGATCCGTCCTTCGGCAGGGAAATACTGCCAGGATTCACCCAATGAATGCCATCGCGCTCATCGTTGGTCTTAATGTGAGTATGGCCTGACAGCACGAATGTCCCTTCCGGCAGCGGAGGTGCGGCATCAGGACCGTACACGTGCCCATGCGTTGCGAACAGCGTCCGTCCTGATTCATCGACGATAAGGGCATAATCGCCCATGCAAGGGAACGTCAGCAGCATTTGGTCCACTTCAGAATCGCAATTACCCCGCACCGCCACGATGGAAGAGGCGTGTTCGTTGAGCATTGATGCCACGCTCGCGGGATCATATTCATCGGGAAGCGGATTGCGCGGGCCATGATAGAGCAGATCGCCCAGCAGCACGATCTTGTCGGGACGCTCCTCTTCGATGCGCGCGACCAACGCACGGCACCATTTTGCCGACCCGTGAATATCGGATGCAATAAGAAGCTTCATGGCGATTCCCCTCTACTACCGAATGAATACCCTACGCTTCATCAACGATACCTGTTGGATTATAGACCTTTCGATACCAGCGCCCTACATGATCGTCGGTCCACTGGCAGACGTTGCCAACGGTGAACACACACAGAACCGTACCAATGCCAACACCGACAATATGGCCCACCAACAGCAGACCCAGCCCGCACGCGATCACAAGACGGATAGCATCATTGAGCCATTTGCCCCTGCCGAACGGCAACCCTGTTATCTTGCACACTGCCTGGGTGCATCCATCGGGCGGATTCGGAACATAATTCATACTCATCATCATGCTCACGCCCACACCGGTGCAAATAATGCCGAAGACGAGCATGAACGTCCCCATATACATATCAGGCGACTGAAAGAACCAGAGCACACCGGAGTTGATAAGCCCATCGTACATATCGACCAGCACGCCGAACAAAAACGAGAACGGTATTTGAAGCGCCATACGAAGGGTGAACTTTCGGAAGACTATTATCTGAATGACAATATCGAGCGCATACAGGATCATGCATCCCTGACCCAGCGTGATAGGCAGCGCCTCACTGAACACATACGGTATGCAATTCACCGTTGATGCGCCCATGCCGCAACGCGTGTTCAGCACCACACCGAACGCGTTAAGCAGAACACCCACCGTATAGATCGCAAGCCGTGGCGGTATCTTGTTCACTACCGCATCCGGAGAGGTGCGGAGCTCTTTTCTTCGCAAACGTTTCTTTCCCATCAAAATCCCCTATGTACCCTCAAATTTTCCGAAAACATTGTACTGTCAACTTCAATAGAAAAAACATTGCGTATGATTATCGAAAACGATGTCTCGCCAAATTAGAAGAAATGGCACCTAATGATGATATCCTCACAGCCTCCCGAACTAGTCGATTGCCACACCCATACGGTGTTCTCCGACGGCATGAGCACCTTCGCCGACAACGCACAGGCGGCCATCGACCGCGGTGTCACGACCCTCGTATGCACCGACCATTGGGGGCGCCCTGAATTCATTGACTGCTCCATGGAAGAAACGCGCCTTCAGGCCTACGCTGACGAGATATGCGCTACACGTGAGCTTTTCCCCGCTTTAGAGATAGTCCACGGGCTGGAGGCGGACTGGTATCCCGGCTGCGCATCAGATATCGAAGAGACCAAGGGGAAGGCCACCTTTCTGCTCGGTTCCATCCACTACCTGCACGAAAAGGCCATCGACTGGGGTGAGGACATGCGCATCTGGGATGAACTGGGAGCCGATGAGCTCTGGAAGCAATACATAGACGAATGGTGCGCTGCCGCAACGAGCGGCCTCTTCGATTCTATGGCCCACCCCGACCTGCCACGCCTGTTCAGCACCGAAGGATATGCGCCTACCCGCTCCTTGGAACCCCTATGGGACGCCATGGCGCAAGCGGCTCGCGCAGGTAACGTGCATGTCGAGATCAACACCGCAGGTCTTCTGAAGGGATTCGCCGATTTCTACCCGAACGAAGCACTCCTCACTCGTTTCCACGCGGCAGGCGTGCCTTTGACTGTAGGTTCCGATGCCCACCATGCCTCACGCATCGGCGCACACATCTTGGACGTGTACGAATATGCCCGCCGAATAGGCTACACCCGAATCGATGCTCCTACCGCAGCCGGTGATTGGCGCAGCATTTCACTGGAAACGCTATAGCCCACTCTCAAATACGACCGTCCGCAGCTCTATTGGTTATATCCCGTGCTCTTAAGACCACCATCGGGGCTATATCTTGCGCTCCTTTGTCTCAAGTGAGTTTCAGGATGATTCCACGTCCGACCGCGCCCCCTTCGGATAAGCCCTGAAGGCCATGCTTCCTTTTTTCGCTTTCGAAGAAGGCTAGGAGCGTAGCGGAAATGACGCGGTCCTATCGGTTTCGTCCCCGCATTGTAGGGCCGCTGATCTGGAGCTACGCCTTTTACGCCTTCTTCTCAAGCGCGCTCAGGATGGCCTTCAGGGCTTATCCGAAAGGGGCACTACCGAGCTGGTGGGCTAGATACCCAATTTTTCTACTTGAGCGAGGTTGCCGAACGCGCGAATGTAGACACGGATAGCGTGTTTGACCGCTTCTTCGGTGACCCCCTCATCGGCCCCATGCATGCTACCGACCCAGTCGGGCGTTGGAGCAATATCGTCGTCAGCAGGACCGAAGCTCACCGCATGAGGGAACTCACGTGCGTACGTTGCACCACCCATAGTGAAGGGTTGCGCCTGCTTACCGGTTGTTTCCTGATAGGCGGCCAGCAGCGCTTGCACTGGCGCAGTATGAGGATCGACTACGAACGGCTCTTGATTGCGCACGAACTCAAGTTCAGCACCGGCCTCTTGCGCCCAGGCCTCGAATGCATGTTCGAGCTGCGCACCAGTAATAGAGGTCGGGAAGCGGATATCGACCGACACCGCAGAACGGGACCTCTCGTGCGTCGCAACACCCACGACACTAGTCAGCGTACCGAAATCGGGGTCGCTGCTCGCCACTCCGAACGCGCTTCCGTCCGTCGTCAGCGCCATTGAAGCCACGCGGTCCAACCATGATCGCTCTTCGGGCGCACATACCCCGCTTTGCACAAGATACTGAGCCAGGACCCCAATAGCGTTAACTGTTCCCTCGGGTAAGGAAGCATGGCCACTAACGCCCGAGGCTTCCACCAATGCGCCGCTCTCGTGCGCCGAGACCACAATGCGATCGGCCTGAGGCAGATCACCGGGTCGTACGCGCACCACCGCACGAGCAGAAGCCGGCACCGCGTTGAAAGACGAACCGCCTTCGAACCGCTCGATCGCCGCTTCGGGGACCTCATGGGACACCAAGACGCCGAACAGTCCTTTTTCGCCATAGCACAAAGGAAAATCTGCATCGGGAGTGAACAGGAAATCAGGCGCTGCGTGACGCTCGAGATAGTATGGGATCTCAGCCATGCCCGATTCTTCATTGCAGCCGAATATGAAACGGAGCGCATGATGCAGTGGGACGCCCTTATCGATCCAGAACTTCACCGCATACAGCGCGCTCAATAACGGGACCTTATCGTCAGCTGTTCCACGGCCGATGAGCACACCTTCAGTACGCGTCAACTCGAACGGCGGGAACGTCCAGCCTTCCCCTGCGGGCACTACATCCACATGGCCGATGACCCCTAACTGCTGGCCACTCGAACCAGGCAGGTCCGCATACCCAGCGTAGCCGTCACCATCGCTCACCTTCAGCCCCATACGCTGGGCAATGCGCAGGATCTCGTCCAGGGCCGCCCGCGCCCCCGAACCGAACGGCGCACCCGGAGCTGCATGATCGGCGTCAAGCGAACTATCGATCGCGATAAGACGCGCCGCATCGTCCAGGAACGCATCCCAGTTATTAGCAATGAACGTATCGACCTCTTCATTAGTCACCTGGTACGCTGCGTTCACATCAGAAGATCCACTCATAAGAAACCCATCTTTCGCATCCATGTTCCTGCTATGATGCCATGAGCATGTTCGTATCGCAATCGCGCTCGCACCTAAGGAAGAATGATCTATGTCCGACCAGTTCTCACGCAATCGCCTCATGTTCGGCGACGAAGGCGTCCAGGCGCTGCGACGAGCGCACGTCGCGGTATTCGGCTTAGGCGGTGTAGGTGGTTATGCTGCCGAATCGCTCGTGCGATCAGGCGTTGGCGCCATCGATCTGATCGACTGCGATACGGTCGACATCACCAACGTGAATCGACAGATCATCGCCACGCATCGCACCTTAGGAATGAAGAAGACCGATGCCGCCGAGCAACGCTTGCTCGACATTGATCCCACATGCCGCATCACCAAGCACGATTGCTTCTTCCTACCCGAAACAGCACATCTCTTCGACTTCACTCAATACGACTACATCATCGATGCGGTGGATACCATCAGCGCGAAGATCGAACTTATCGTACGTGCCCAAGAAGCGCGCACCCCTCTCATCAGCGCCATGGGCGCCGGCAACAAGATGGATCCGACCGCTCTTCGGGTCGATGATATCTACAACACTTCCGTATGCCGATTGGCACGGGTCATGCGAAAAGAACTGCGCAAACGGGGCATCACCCATCAAAAGGTGGTGTATTCGATCGAGGAGACCCTCACGCCCGCAACCGCCACGCAACCAGAGGGATCGCCCGTCGACCAGGACGCCCCTTCGGAGCACCGCCCCGATAAAGCAAGCGCCGCCACACCAGATACAGCTCTACGCACCCCGCACCCGAAGCGAGCCACCCCCGGCTCGAATGCGTTCGTTCCCAGCGCCATGGGGCTCGTCCTAGGAGCCGAAGTGGCGCGCGATCTTATGCATCTGTCCCGGTAGACAGAAGGACCCGAACCTACCTAGCCGGCTTGCACCTTCCTGCTTTCGTCGTACTCAAAGCAACGCGCACCGCTTCTTCAGGATCGTCGGTCAGAACCATGAGATCGGTATCAAGCGCACTGATCATGCCCTGCTCGACCAGGACCGTTTCGATCCAGCCCATAAGACCGCCCCAATAATCCTTGCCAAATAGCACCATGGGCATGTTGGCCACCTTGTGCGTCTGAACGAGGACCAGAAGCTCGAACATTTCATCGAGCGTGCCGAATCCGCCAGGGAAGAAAATAGCGCCCGACGAATACTTCACGAACATGGTCTTACGCACGAAGAAGTATCGGAAGGTCATACCCAGATTGACCCATTCGTTCAGTTCCTCCTCGTGCGGGAGCTCGATCGCAAGGCCGATGGACTTACCCCCGGCAAGCGCCGCACCGCGATTGGCGGCAGCCATAATACCTGGCCCACCACCGGTGATGACCGCAACGCCCTCATGTGCCAGCATTCCACCTACGAGAGACGCCTGCTCATAATACGGATCGCTCGGGTCGGTGCGGGCAGAACCGAATACCGCCACCGCTGGACCGGTTTCCGCAAGAGCGCCGAACCCATCGACGAATTCGGCCTGAATACGCATGACCCGCCACGGATCTTTGTGAAGCCATTCAGCATCATGCGCATTCGCGATCAGATTACCTGTCGTGTTGTCTTGCGGGATCATGGAACCGCGCATCAGCACCGGACCACGGCGATACGCCGCACCCAACGGAGAATCCTTCGTCTCGCTCGTTTTTAGGTGCGCGGTTTCCGCCAATACCGCCGCGAGCTTTTCCCTGAACTGATCATCGATGCGCTTCTGAGCTGCCTTCTTGCCGTTCTTCTTTTTCTTCATCTTCTTAGCCATGGTTCTCGCCGCCCTCCAGAACGGAAGCATCATCTAGTGCTTCGAATTTCGCCTTCATAGTGGGGTTATTGCGCGTGAGCTTCTTGATCGAAAGCGCTTCGGCCTTATCGTTGGCCAAACGCAGATTGTTCTCCGATCCCAGCAAGGCCTCTTTTGTCTTCATCAGGTGATCGATCGTCTTATCGATCTCGGAGATGGCCTTTTGGAACTTCTCGCTCGCAATACGATAATTGCGGCCGAACTTCTGCTTGAAATCTTCCATCTCGTTCTCGAAGTTCGTGATATCGATGTTCTGCTTCTTCACCAATGCCAATTCGGCCTTGTATGTCAGCGCGCTTTGCGACGCATTGCGCAAAATGCTGATGAGCGGGATGAAGAACTGCGGACGAATGACATACATCTTGTCATAGCGATACGACACGTCGACGATACCCGCATTGTAGAGCTCGCTCTCAGGCTCCAAAAGCGATACCAGCACCGCATATTCACAGCCCTTCGCACGACGATCGGCGTCGAGCTTCTTGAAGAAATCCTCGTTCTTATGACGATGGGTCGAATCGTCCTGCTCGTTCTTCATTTCGAACATGATCGAAACCACTTCATTGCCATCGTTGTCGGTCTCGCGGAAGATGTAATCGCCCTTGCTTCCGGCCGACGCATCGTTATCCTTCTCGAAATACGCCCGCTGGAACGCGGTCGCGCGCAGACGGTTGAACTCCGTTTCGCAATGCTGCTCAAGCGTTTCGCCCAGCATTTTCGTAGACAAACGCGCCTTCATATCGCGATAGCGCTCGATCTCCTGATCCTTATATGCGATCAATTCATCTTTCGAACGGAGCTTTTCCACCATCTGAGCCTTCAGCTCGTTCTCGCGCTGGCTCATCTGCGCTTCCTTCAGCGCGACCTGAGCAGCAAGCGCATCACGTTCGCGTTCGAGTTCCGAGCGGGCCTGAGTGAGCGCCAGTTCCTTTTCAGTAGCGAACATATCAGCTTGACTGCGTATCTTCTGCTCCAGTTCCGCAATGCGGGAATCACGCGACGAAAGAGCCGCTTCGGCCGTCGCATTCAGCTTTTCCTTCTCCAACTCGGTCGTATCTTTTTGCTGTTGCAGCTGCGCAGCAAGCGCATCACGTTCGCGTTCGACCTTAGCCACCGCCGTCTGGGCATACAGTTCTTTTTCATGCTGTAGCGCCTCTACCTGCGCTTTCAACTGAGCTATGGAAGCATCTTTAGTGCGTAGCCCTTCTTGCATACGCCCCTCTGCCTGCGATTCAGCCAACGCCAGCGCTTGCTCTTTCTCAGCACGCAGCAACGCTTCACGCTGAGCTAATTCATGTTGGAATTCTTTATCACGCACCTGCTTGACAATATCAGCGAAGCCCGATTCGTCTACCTGAAACACTTTGCCACAATGAGGGCATTTGATCTCGTTCACGTTAGCATCCCCTCTTATCATTGTACTTACACGACCATACCAGATAACCCATCCCGAAATGCGAACCGAAAGAAAGCCGTGATACGCAAAACGAGCCGGATCCCCCGACCCGGCTCGTCGTGTTCTTACAGCAGAAGATAAGTCGGTATCTCGACGCTCCTCTATGCTTTCCGAAAATCAACGCGACAACAGCGCAGTGATTCTGCGTTCACGTTTTTCAGTTACGCTCGTCTCCATCTTCCACCTCAAGATCCTTTGATGCTTCACGCTGTTCACGGTTGAAACGGCTGGCCTCTTGGCGTTCCTCATCAGTCGCCAGCCTCTTATCAAGTGGTTTATTGAGTACGATCTGCGGGAACGGTATACCGATATCATAGCGATCGAACAGCAACTTGATCTCACGGTTCAGATCGCGCTCTACCTGGAACCTGTCAGATTCTGCGCATTGCACCATGATGCGGATGTTCACGCTGCTATCACCCAAAGACACAACGCCTTTATAGAACGGACCGCTGATAATGGCAGGGATCTCTTCGCGGATATGAGACAGCTCTTTCGCTAAAATGGATTCAACGCGCTCAAGCGATTCACTGTACTCGATCCCCACATCGCACCACGTATAAGATGACTGCTTGGTCATGTTGACGACATCATTCACGTTACTATTGCGAATGACCTTGATGTTCTGCGAAGCATCCATGACCTTCGTAGTACGCACGCCGATCTCAACAACAGTACCGCGCCAATTATCGACCTCGATAATATCACCGACGCGGAACTCTCCTTCAAAAATGATGAACAGACCCGAGAGGATATCGGCGACCAGCTCCTTTGCACCAAAACTGATGGCGATGGACAAAATACCAGCAGAGGCCAGCAATGTCGTAGTATCAACGCCCAACAGCGCCAAACAGTAGTAAACCATACCGATGATGGTGGCGTATTTAATGAAGCTGCCCATCAGGCGGCACACCGTTTCTCCGCGCGACCCCAGCACACCCGCCAGCAATATCAGCAAACGCTGAACGACAGTTGCCACCGTCACAGCAACGCACGCGAACATGATAGATGCCGTAACCGCGAAGATATTCAGTCCTCGCTCCCATTCCCCATTCAAGATATATGCGAACAATGAATCCGGACCGAAGATCTGGTCCTTGAATACCACCGCTACGAAAATAGCCAGAACAGACACCGCCGCCATCACTCTCATGGCATCCACGACTTTTTGTTCAGGCGTTTTCTCATGCCACTTGAATGATTTATGCAGCCAGCGGCTTGTGACCGATTCCGTTTTTATAACGCGCCCACCAGGCAGTTTAACGTCGAACATACGTGAGTCAGATCCGACCGCCGCCTTCTGCGCATAAACCGCGTCCTTACGCTCGAAAGCCAACAACAAGAAGATAAGAGCCTGGCAAATAAGCGAAATGAGCGCCGTGGCCAACGTAAGCGGGCCGCGCTCGGCCATGAGCTCGCCTTCTCCGCCAACTACATACAGATAATAATCGCCAGACTCGACCGATGCCGCATAGTAGCTCTTGCCCGCAATGGTGAGATAATCATTGAACCCATCTTTGAGCTGCTTTTCCGTCATACCTACCGACAGGGCGTCTTTTCCTTGGATCTTGCTTTCGGGATAGTACGCGATCGTGTTGTCGTTCTTATTCACAGCGAAGGCAAAGCCATCAGAACCCACCTTTACCCCATCAAGAACGTTCTCGATCTTCACGCTATCGACCAATGCCTGCAAACGATCAGGGTGAATGCTTGCCTGGACAAAGCCATTGGCATTGCCTTCGGCATCATACAGACCCACGCCGATATACTGACGCATTTCGCCCGAGACCTCATCAGGCCGGGCATCCTGCACTACAGAATCCACCCCTTGCAACAATTGCCTGAATTCGTATGACTGATCACTCGGATCGTCACTCAAGGTGAAGTTCACGTACGAAGAACTGGTCGCCACCATGTTCCCTTGAGCGTCGAACACATACAGGTACTGCACCTGCAGCACTTCACCTAAACGTTGCAGATCCGCTTTAGTGGCAAGCGCCGGATTGCGATCGAGAATATAGGCAGCTACCTCGATCTTATTGAGATAGCGCTCATCATATTGGCCACGCAGAGCATCCGCATGGTCGTCAGTACGCTGGATCGTTTGCTCGAGTTCCGTCGCACTATCGGTATTACTGATCGATTCCGATGAAAGTACGAAGAGCGTCTGCATGTAGAACGCAATAGCGACCACGGCGACGAATCCCACCAATGAAAGAACAGCGCCCTTTTTGGCGATCGCCTTGTTCATGCGGAACTTACCCACTAAGGCGAAGTCCTTCTCTTCATTGCCACGCCGTTCGTTATCGCACAGCACGCAGACACCGTACAGCGCGACCATGGCCATGACCACGAAGAAGACGAACAAGATGACGCCCGTAGTAACGTTGCGCGAAGCCGCCATATCGCTCTCGGGTACCGCTGCAATATAGTACATGTCATCTATTTGCGCCACTCCGCAATAGAGGGACTCTCCACCCAACTTCATCCATGAATAATTGCCGCTCTCCAGATCGGCAACGTCAATACCCTTGTCAAGCGCGTCAACGCCCACGAGCATCTCGTCAGGATGGTATTCGATCAGATAATCCTTAGCAGAGACAGCGAATACGTACCCGTGCTGACCCACGGTAAGGTGCTGTAGAATGCTCGCCGTAGAACCAGAATCCTCAACCAGCCTATCTATCTCTTCGGGATTCTGCTCAATGACCACCATGGTATTATCGTCGACCTTGGCGGATAGTAGCGATCGTTCCAATTCTCCTCTGGTAAATCGATCTCTACCGCTTCGGAAGCGGCGTTCGCATCGAACACGCCACGCAGAAGATTAAAACGCGATGAAGCGAAGTTCGCTTTGGTGTCTTCCGCCTGCGCCACGACCGCGCCATTGCGATCGACGATCATGATGTTATCAACATTGAACAGATCTTGATATTCGACCATCTTGGCATTGGTGGCCTCATAACCTGCATTGTTCTGAGCCATGAATGCCACGCTCTGGGCCTTCGATTGATAGATGGCGTCATAGTTATCAATGTTCTGCTCGGTATCCGTCGTCGCCTGCTTAAGCAGACCAGGTAGCTCTTCAGCTTGCTGCTTCATTTCCTGGGTATAGCTTTCCAAGGAAAGATTGTTCTGCATCGTTGAGATAGTGATGCCCATCGCCACCATGCCTGCGACAACGACGGCAATAAGTAGCGTGATCTTTACTTTAAGTCGTTTCGACATGTACATCCGCCCCCTTAGTTCCACTTATCAACGAGCGAAGCAATGGTGCCGTCATCGACCATCGCCTGAATGGTGCCCGCCACTGGCTCACTCAGGATAGAATCCTTCTGTGTCGCAACGCCGTAGTCTTGCTCGGCGACGGTGTAATCCAAAAGAGCGCGATTGTCGCGCATGTAGGTTTCCGCAATGCTGCCATCCATACTGGCGGCATCGATCTCTCCTACTTCGAGTGCGTTAGAGAGCTCTTCATAAGAGGCGTATTCCAGGATACGGAACGTATCGAACTGGTAGTCGGTACCCTCTTCGTTCTGAGCAAGCACCTCGCCGCTCGTGAAAGCATCAGTCGTGAGCTTTTGAACAAGCATCGGTGCCGTATTAGCACCCGCCATTGTCCCTATCGTCATGCCCTTCAGTTGATCAACGCTACCGATCAGGGAACTGTTCTCCACCATTACCACGCACTTGTCGTGGTAATACGCAGGTGAAAAGTCGAAATTAGCCAAACGACTTTCTGATATGGAGTAGCAGGCAATAAGGCAATCCACTTCACCCGCCAACAAACGTTCCTTGCGATCATCGGGAAGCACGCTCACGAACTCCACGCTGGAATACCCAAGACGATCCGCCAATTCATTGGCAATATCGATCTCAAGACCGTAATATTTACCGGTTTTTTCATTGAGGTGGCCGAAGCCAACGATGTCCGCACGTACACCTACTTTAAGCGTAGCGTTTCCTGTTGGGGTCTGGCTACCACATCCAGCCAAGCCCCCGATCAAGCATGTCGCAAGTGCGATCATGACCACAAACATAAGAATGGGTTTTTTGCATTCGCGCACCGTATAACACCCCTTTGACTAGCTTTGCCCTTTCATGGATACCATGCCGCATCGATGCGACCCACACGCCAACGCGCTCCGGCTTTCAGGATGCGTTATCAAGAAGATCGACGCACACTGACGCACGAAAGCCGCGTCTGCGGCACAATACGCACATCTGCACAACTCTAGACGAGCCCTCATTACCGAACCGGATAAACAACTGCGCCTAAACCAAAAGTTACAATGCACCCCGCCCAAGCGAGAAATGGACCTTCACCGGCGCCGCATTTGCACCCATTTGATGCGTCTGGGCATCTCATACGCGATACGTTCCGAACCTTGACCGCGCAATGTATACCTAAATTTCATGTTCACACCTGGCAACCATGGCATTTATCACAAGAGAGCGTCATACTGGTAAGGCATTTGCAAAATCAGGTCGCCCGAAGATACGCTTCACCAACGGCCCAGCGGCGCTTACGTGCCAAAGGCGGTCGGTCGCGCCCTTTTGGCGGTCTATCATCACCCAATACGAAAGAAAGATGGTGGCCCTTATGAACGACACGACCATGCAGCTCGTCCTTGTTCGCCATGGCGAAAGCGAATGGAACAAGCTGAATCTTTTTACCGGCTGGATGGACGTCGATCTGTCCGATACCGGTCACAAAGAGGCAGCCGATGGTGGCCGTGCCCTCGCAGAAGCAGGATTCGACTTTGACGTGTGCTACACCTCGTACCTGAAGCGTGCTATTCACACGCTGAACCACATTCTGGAATCCATGGATCGCGAATGGCTTCCCGTTATCAAGAACTGGCGTTTGAACGAGCGTCATTACGGAGCGCTCCAGGGCCTCAATAAAGCCGAGACCGCTGCAAAATACGGCGAAGACCAGGTAAAGGTATGGCGCCGCAGCTTCGATGTTCGTCCTCCCGCACTGGAAGAAGACGACGAGCGCAATCCTCGCCTGCTCGCTCCCTACCGCGAAGCACCTGCCGACGAAATGCCTTTGGCAGAATGTCTGGAAGACACCATCGCACGCGCATGGCCGTACTTCACTTCCGAGATCGAGCCGCAAATGCGCGCCGGCAAGCGCGTCCTGATCGTAGCTCATGGCAATTCCCTGCGCGCTTTGGTAAAGCAGTTCGATAAGCTCTCCGATGAAGAGATCGTCGGCGTGAATATCCCCACCGGCGTGCCACTGGTCTATACCTTCGACCAGGACTTTAACGCACTGGACAAGCGCTATGTAGGCGATGCCGCTACCATTGAAGCGAAGATCAACGCCGTAGCCAACCAGGGTAAGGCAAAATAAGCGCTTGCGGGATCTGCCCTCATTGGCGCTCCTCGCGAACGAACCCTTTACGAAAAAAGCCTTCGTCTCCACTCGGGACGAAGGCTTTTTCATTGTCGCAAAGCCATATTAAGAACGCGCCTTTCATGCATCAGGGATACTCCCTGCCGACCCGAACAAAAGCGCAAGCACCGCTCTAGTGATCAGTGCATTCGAATAGGAACATCTCGCATTCGTCATTAACGGCAGGCGCCTTGTCGTACGAAGAGTACGTCATCACATCTTTGAAACCCACTTCGTGAAGCAGTTCTTCCATTTCGCCGTAGGTATAAAGATGGGTCTGGAAATCCATGAACTCGCTCTGTAGCAGTTCTTCGCCTCGATAGAGCTCGTACTTTCCCGGCGAGAATTGGGTCCGGGTCGATTCGTCATAGGAGTTCTTAGTTCTTAGAACCAAGGTCAGGCCCTCTTCAGTATCAACCGAAACATTAAGCTCGTAATCATCGTCATCAGGGCAGCGCAGCGCCACGGTATCCACTGCGAACACTAACGTGCCTCCCGGCGCCAGCAGACCTTTAAGGTGCGCCAATACTTTCTTACACGCATCCCGATCAGTGAAGAGCGATATCGATCCCGAAGGGATGAATATGTAGTCGAATCTAATGCTGGGGGCATAATCCAGAACATCAGAGCAGATCGCGCGCGCTTGAGGGCATTTCTTTCGCAATTCGTCGATCATTTCCCGCGAAAGATCCATCCCATAGATATCGCTCAGCCCCCGATTGATAAAGGGAACGATGAACCGCCCGCTTCCGCACAGAGGTTCTAGGATCTTCATGTCCGGCATAGCGTACGACAGGTAGAAATCAAGTTCATCCTGCGGAGCTTGAGCATGAAGCAGCTCATACATTTCCGTACATAAGCTGCCGTAGTAGTTCTGCATCAAAGCATCCTTTCCCACATCGCTCATTCCGCGAACTGAGAATTATACAGATCGGCATACGCGCCACCGCGCGCCAACAGATCTTCATGCCTTCCCTGTTCGACGATATCGCCATCCTGCAACACCAAGATCAGATCAGCATTGCGAATAGTGGACAGTCGATGCGCGATGACGAACGAAGTACGTCCCTGCATCAGATTATCCATCGCCATTTGGATGCGTTCTTCGGTGCGCGTATCGACCGAACTGGTCGCCTCATCCAAAATAAGCATGCGCCTATCAGCCAAAATAGCGCGCGCGATCGTCAGCAGTTGGCGCTGGCCCTGGCTGATGTTGCTCGCATCTTCGTTGATCTCCATATCGTATCCACCAGGAAGCGTGCGAATGAAGGTGTCCGCGAACGCGGCTTTAGCCGCCGCCTCGACTTCTTCATCGGTTGCATCCAAGCGTCCATAGCGAATGTTCTCGCGGACCGAACCCTTGAACAACCAGGTATCCTGCAGCACCATGCCGAACAACGAGCGCAGATCATCGCGATCGAATTCGCGCACATCATGCCCACCGATCCGGATAGCTCCGCTATCGACATCGTAGAAACGCATGAGCAGCTTCACCATGGTGGTCTTGCCCGCACCGGTCGGTCCGACGAGCGCGATCGTCTGGCCTTCGGACACCTGCGCGGAAAAATCTTTGATGATGGGTTCATCCGCAGCATAGCCAAAACGCACGTGGTCGAATTCGACTGATCCATCGACCTGCGACCCGCTACAAGCGCTTCGCTCTTGGGTTCTTCATCGGCATTGAGGAACTCGAACACACGCTCGGCTGCTGCGGCCATCTGCTGAAGCACGTTCGATACCTGGGCGAGCTGCGTGATGGGTTGAGTAAAGTTCTTCACGTACTGGATGAACGCCTGAATATCACCCACAGTGATACGCCCGTTAATGGCGAACAGCGCACCCGCAATAGCCACCGCCACATAACCCAAATTGCTCACAAAGTTCATGACCGGCATCATCAGGCCCGATAAGAACTGCGACTTCCATGCCGATTCGTATAGTTCATCGTTGGTCTTGCGGAAGGTCTCCAGTACGTCGCCTTCCTTATTGAATGCGCGTACCACCGCCTGACCGGAGAACGTCTCTTCAACCTGACCGTTGATGGCCCCCAGGCGGTTCTGCTGCATGCGGAAATACTTCTGACTGCGACCTACCACCGCTTTGACGAGGAGCGCTGAGACCGGAATCATCAGAAGGGCGATGAGCGTAATGGGCACATTGATGCTCAGCATCATGATCAACACGCCCAAGATGGTCGTAACCGATGTGATGATCTGAGTCACGCCCTGATTCAGGCTCTGCCCCAATGTATCCACATCATTCGTAATACGCGATAGCACATCACCTGTACTCGTACGCTCGAAGTAACCCATCGGCAATACGTTCATCTTCTTCGCAATGCGCTGACGCAGTATGTAGCATGTACGCTGGGAAATATGAGACATGAGCCATCCCTGCACGAAGGAGCACACCGCAGAGAACCCATACAGCGCCAAGGTCGTGACCAGGATTACCGCCACTGCCGTAAAGTCGATGCCACCCGTGCCGGCGATCTTCGCGCTGACACCTTCGAACAATTCGGTCGTTGCCGTCGAAAGCACCTTCGGACCCACAATATTGAATACGGTGGAAGCAATAGCGAACATGATCACTGCAGCAAGCGCGAACTTGAAGGTACCCATCAAACTGAGCAGCTTCTTCATGGATCCCTTGAAGTCAGTCGCCTTTTCGCCTGGCATCATGCCATGAGGACCGCCCATAGGTCCACGATGACGAGGGGCCGTGCGTCTTGCCTGCGCCTCAGGTTCGTTTTCCTGCTGGCCTTCAAAAGAACGCTTCTCCTCGTTCATTACGCAACACCCCCTTTCAGTTCTTCTTCCGAAAGCTGAGAGTGCGCGATCTCCTGATACGTAGCACAGGTAGCCAGCAGTTCCTCATGAGTGCCGCACCCTGCGATCATGCCGTCTTCGAGCACGATGATCTTATCGGCGGTAAGCACCGTGGAGATACGCTGCGCTACCACGATGATCGTCTTGCCTTTTGCATGTTCGGCAAGCGCATGGCGCAGCTTCGCGTCGGTCGCGTAATCGAGCGCCGAAAAGCTATCATCGAACAGCAGCACGCGCGCATCAGTCGCCAGTGCACGCGCAATGGACAGGCGCTGCCGCTGCCCACCCGACACATTGGTGCCTCCTTGGCTGATGAGCGAATCGTAACCCTCTTCCTTTGCATCGATGAATTCACGCGCCTGCGCGATCTCTGCCGCTTGCGCGATCGCATCTTCCGAAAGGGATCCATCGGCGTATGCGATAGTCGATCCGATCGACCCCGAAAAAAGGAACGCCTTCTGAGGTACGTACCCCAGTTCTTTGCGCAGTTCGTGCTGGGTCATATCGCGCACATCAACGCCGCCGACGCGCACCGCCCCTTCGTTCACATCATAGAAGCGCTCTATCAGCTTCATGATGGTCGACTTGCCCGATCCCGTCGATCCGATAATGGCGGTCGTCCGTCCTGGTTCCGCTTCGAATGAGACATGAGAGAGCACCGGATCCGAGCCCTCATTGTACGCGAACGTCACGTCATCGAACTCGACCGACAGCCCGTCCGTTCGCTCATCAAGCGAAAGGGCCTGCGATCCATCAGGATCAGCGATCGAGCTCTCCGTCGAGAGGACCTCGTTCACGCGCTGAGCAGCAACATTAGCACGTGGCAGAACGATCGCGATCATGCTGAGCATGAGGAACGACATGACGATGACCATGGCATAAGTGATGAATGCGATCATGTCGCCTGTTTGAATGGCGCCTGAATCAATATATGATCCACCGACCCATACGATCAGCACCGATACGCCATTCATGACCAGCATCATCGCGGGCATCATAAAGGTCATGACTCGATTAGTGAACAGCTGAGTGCGATACAGCGCCGTGCTCGCCTCGTCGAAACGCGCTTCTTCGTGCTCCTGGCGATCGAATGCGCGAATGACCGAAAGTCCCGTGAGCATTTCGCGCGACACCAGGTTCACGTGATCGATGAGCTTCTGCATGATCTTGAACTTAGGTAGTGCGATGGCCATCAAAAGCGCGATGACGATGGCTATGACGACAATGGCCAACACGATGATCCAGCTCATTGCAAGGCTGGTCTGCGAAACCATGATGATACCGCCGATGGCGAGGATGGGCGCATACAGCACCATGCGCAATAGCAGCACGACGACCATTTGGATCTGCTGGATATCGTTAGTGCCACGCGTAATGAGCGACGCCGCCGAAAACGATTGGACCTCTGCATCGGAAAAGGAAACGACTTTGGTGAATAGGCGCTCACGCAAATCTCGCGCGACTTTCGCCGCCGTACGCGAAGCCACGAACCCTACCGCGATGGAAGCCACCATCATAAGCGCAGCCACGCCGAGCATCTGCATGCCCAAGCTCACCAAATACTGTATTTGGATCGCACCAAGATCGATACCGAGCGCTTCGTATTCGGCCTTGACGGCTACGATCGCCTGCTGCTCTATAAGGGAATCTTCAATGGTGCCGAATGCGCTTTTCGCCTCTTCGACCATGGTGGCGATATCGCTCTTCGAAAGCGCCCCCGCCTCATAGGCCGCATATACCTGTGCCAGATCGAACGAGTTCGACTGCATAGCGGATCCCGCAAGCGCATCGTCCTGCGCGTTCTGGGCAACTTGCGTGCCATCGCCTTGCGTGTTCTGTCCGGCACTGGTCTGCGCACCCGCATCCTGCGAGCCTTGCGCACTATCGCCCAGCGAAGCCGCTGCGCTCAAGTCCGAGAAGTGAACGATGACGATCGGCAGCGCCACGGCCGAGTTGAGTTCCGCGCGATGGTCGCGCCCGTTATCGTTGAGCTCATAGGTCCCCTCATCCGTCTGCGTATAGGAACCACGAATGAGGTCTTCGTCTTCTTCGGAGGCGATCATGCACACGTAGTTGAACGTATCATCGCCCATTTCAATAGGAGAAGGGTCTTCGATACCACCTTGCTGAATACCCACGTCGACCAGATCGGAAGTATAGCGTGGCAACGACAGGTCAGCGAAAGCCTGAACGATGAGCAGTAGCACGATAAGCAATACGGCGATCTTCGATTTCTTCAAATAGGCGATTATTCGCACAGGCAACCCCTCCATCTAGCAACCTGACCATAATAAAAGCTTTGCCAGGCGCTCGATCGTTTTCATAAAAGTTCTACCGGGCGGTCACTCGAATTCCAAAGAAGCACTTTCTCCACCACACGAAAAGAACGCAGGCGCGATGCCTGCGTTCTTCAACAGATCACTAGTATTTCGCAATAAGAGAACGCGTGCGCTCCATGACTGGAAAACGCACGTACGCCCCAGCCCATTGCTTTCAAACGAAAGTGAACGCCCCGTTACGAGATCACGTTCTTGATGGCGGCCATCAGGTCGGCATATTCGTCGAACGCCTGCAGATCAGGATTGTCCGCCTTAATGGAATCGGGACTCTTGAACAAGAAGCCCGCCTTGCTCGCACGGATCATACCCAGATCATTGAAGCTGTCGCCCGCAGCGATGGTCTCTAAGCCCGCCGACTGAAGCGCGCGAACGGTCGTGAGCTTTGATTGGTCGCAGCGCATACGGAAACCGGTGACCTCGCCCGATTCTGCGACTTCCAATTCATTGCAGAACAACGTTGGCCAGCCTAGCTTTTCCATCAACGGTTGAGCGAATTGCGTGAAGGTGTCACTGATGATGATCACCTGGCACAACGTGCGCAGCTCATCCAGAAATTCCTTCGCGCCAGGCATCGGATCGATGGTGGCAATGGTATCCTGGATCTCCTTCAAGCCCAAGCCGTGTTCTTTCAGAATGCCGAGACGGAAGTTCATCAGCTTGTCGTAATCGGGTTCGTCGCGCGTTGTTCGCTTTAATTCTGGAATATTGGTCGCCTCAGCGAACGCGATCCAGATCTCCGGAACCAGTACCCCTTCAAGATCCAAGCAGGTTACGTACATAACACCCTTCTTCCTTGCGACTGCGATAGATGTCGCGCGCGAAACCCGCACGCGAAACGCCTCACGAGAACAAACAGTGCTAGCATACCCGAAAACGAAACCGCTCCCGCAGTGCATCTGATGCTTTTATTCGAACGGTAACAGATGACGGTGACAAGCACCGCTTCCATCCAACGACGGTCTTTTGCAAAGCACCCCATTAAACACCATGTCAAAGCTGCTTTACGCAAATTTGCCCAACCTTTCCATGTCTATTCACGGCCCCTCATTGGCTATATTCATCCTTTAGTCGATTGGCGATTTTCATTCCGACCGAGGTCTTTAGTATGTAAACGTTATTTTTTCGAAGGCGGCACTCGGTGCTGTTCTTCATTGGTACGTACAGAAAGAGAGTCGATATGTTTCAAGCCACAGTCGATCCTGTCGCAGGGAGCCTTGCCCTGTCGGCTTTAGTGGCATGCATCCCCCTTGCAGCATTCTTCATCATGCTCGTGGGCGTGAAAGCAAAAGCGCATGTTTCAGCCGCAATTGCCTTGCTGGTCGCATTCATCGTCGCTATCTTCGCTTTCCACATGCCTGTGCACCTCGCCCTTTTGTCTGGTCTCCAAGGTGCTTGCTACGGAGCCTTCCCCATCGTGTTCATCATCATCATGGCGGTATGGTTCTATGAGGTAACGGTTGTTTCTGGTAGGTCGGAGGACCTTAAGAGCCTGTTCGATATCGTCGGCGGTGGCGACATCCGTATCCAGGCATGCTTGGTTGCGTTCTGCTTCGGCGGCTTGCTCGAAGCACTCGCAGGCTTCGGTGCGCCTATCGCGATCACGGCGACGATGGTACTCGCTCTCGGCGTTAAGCCCATCAAGGCCGCTCTTGCCGTTCTGATCGCCAACACTGCGCCCGTCGCATACGGTGCTGCCGGTACCCCCATCACCACGGCAGGCAACATGGTATCTGGCGGCAACGCCGCTGCTGCTTCCGAAGCCGCACAGCATGTTGCGGCTATCGTCGGCTATCAGGCACCGCTCTTCGCGCTCTTTGTTCCCCTGCTGGTTATCGTGATCCTTGACGGCCGCAAGGGCCTGCGCGATTGCTGGCTGCACGCACTGGTCATCGGCGCATCGTTCGCAATTACCCAGTGGTGGTGCTCCAACCACTTCGCATACGAACTGACCGACGTTGTCGCTTCGCTCGCTTCTTTGGGTATCAGCGTTATCTTCCTCAAGTTCATCAAGCCCCGCAATGTCGCTGACGCACGCAAGCGCTTCGGCATGGCTCCCCTTGAGGAAGCTGAGACCACGAAGCTTCCCGCTGTTCGCGCATGGATGGCGCTGGTTCCCTATATCATCGTTGTCGTTGTATTCGCTATCTGCAAGCTGGGCATTCCCTCCTTGCTGGCAAGCACCGACATCAAGATCCCCTTCCCTGGTCTCGCAGGCAACGTACTCAATGCCGCCGGCGCCGATCCAGGAACGACGTATACCCTCAACCTGCTTTCCAACCCTGGTTCGATGCTGTTCATCGCAGCCGTTCTCACCACGATCGTATACATGATCTTCAACGGCAAAGGCGCGTTCCGCATCACGCTAGGCATGTCCTTTAAGCAGCTCGGTCAGACCTTCTACGCTATGCGTTTCTCGTCGCTGACCATCGTGATGGTCCTCGGCTTGGCTTACGTCATGAACTTCTCGGGACAGACCATTTCGATCGGCCAGTTCCTCGCTCACTCCGGCGCGTTCTTCGCATTGCTCTCCCCCATCCTCGGCTGGGTCGGCACTGCGGTTACCGGTTCCGACACGTCAGCGAACGCATTGTTCTCGAGCCTGCAGTATGAAGCCGCTCAGTCCAACGCATCACTGGCCCACGTTACCCCCAACCTGTTCTTGGCATCGAACACCATGGGTGGCGTTATCGGTAAGATGATCTCGCCTCAGTCCTTGGCTATCGCCGCAGTTACCACCGGTGAGGCCGAATCGACCTTGTTCAAGAAGATCATTCCGTGGAGCATTGGCATGCTCGCCGTACTGTGCGTGTTGGTGTTCCTGCAGTCCAGCGTTCTGTCCTTCATTCTTCCGTAAGGACCCACGCAGGCTTTCTGCAAGAACCTGCGCAGACTTAAAGCGTTCTCCACGACCGCAATTAAATACCCCGCCGAACTTGGCGGGGTATTTTTGTGTGGCGACCTGGATCCGCCCTCTTCGAGCCCACATTTCCTCGCAAACAACCTACCCAACAACACAACTAAGAACGCTTGAACTGAGCGGGAGTCAGTCCGGTATAAGCCGAGAACACGCGCGTTAAATGGCTTTGATGAGCGAATCCTGTCTGCGCCGCGACATCCGCGATAGACACCCCCTGCAGCAGCAATGCTCGAGCATGCTCTACGCGAACCGACTCCAAATAGCGATACGGCGTGATGCCGAGAACATGCGCGAACGAGCGAAATAGCGTAGACGGACTCGTCGCCATCAATTCGCACAGATCATCCACGGTGACGATTTCAGCGAAATGCTTCTCGAGATACGAACACGCATCATTAACCAACTGAGATTCCCGAGATATCGAGTCGCCAGAAAAGCGCGCTACCAGCTCTTGCAGCAATTCCCGCAAGGAAACAGCAGTACTCGATAGCATCTCCGCGGATGGCCTAGTTGCAACGCACGTTTTATTCGAGGCGCCAGCATCCCACTGGCACATAACCAGCTTTCCAGCACTGCTGCGAAGCGCTCTTAAAGATCGAACGTCCTCTTCCCATCCGAGCACTTCCCGCAAGCATCGATCAAGCTCAGTTGCGAGGAACTCGTCTTCGACCACGGGATCTTCGAAGCGCACTGGCTCAGGAAAACAACGTTCACAAATCACCTGAAGCATTGTCGGCTTAATGTTAAACGCACGATACACGAGCGGCTCTTCCGATCGGGCCTTGCAAGCATGCGCGTCACCAGGATTGAGCAACATTATCATGCCGGGCTGCAAGTCGTATTCCTCGCCTCGAACAACCAGTTTGCGAAACCCTCGCTCGACAACGCCAATGACGAAGTGATCATGCATATGATTGGGAAATGGTCGCTCGTAACCGATGAGCTCATACGCATCCCAGCCGAACAGCGAGCAATGAACTATTCGAGACGCTCCACCTATTTCCACCGATAACCTCGCCCTTCGTCCACTGATTTAACGTGGACGCTTCAAAAAAGAGAACTGCGAAACGAACAGTCCTGCGATGGTCAGCGCCACTCCGATCCATGCCGAAGCACTCAGCTGCTCTCCCAGCACGACCCAGGAAGCCAGAACCGTAATGACGGGCACCAGATAGATATATACACTGGTCACCACCGAGCCCAAGCGCTTCACCGAAAAGTTCCAAGTCACAAAGCACGCGGCCGACGCGCCCAACCCTAAGAACAGCAAGTTGCCCAGATTCACCGGTTCGATGAGGGCGCTCATTTGCGGAGCGAATCCCATTAGCGGTAGAGCAGGGAGCATGAATGCAACGCCGTATTCGAACACGCGGCGCGTCGCACGAACCGTCGGCATATTGAAGGCGCTGATACGCGTCATGCATACCGAATAGCACGCCCACACCATTGCCGCCAGCAGAGCCAGCGCATCGCCCACGAGGCTCACCTTGATCTCCGTTCCCGAAAAACTGATCAAGCCTATACCCACCATCGCGACGATGAAGCCGATCACGAACCGCAGCGACAGCGGCTTTCCTTTATTGACTACCCTCTCCGCGATCGCGGTGAAGAAGGGTGCCGCCGACACGATCACGCCCACGTTCGTCGCCAACGTGCCCGTAAGCGCGATGTTCTCCAGAAGGTAATACAGCGTCACGCCGAAGAAGCCCGCCAACATGAACCAACGCTCGCGGCCCCACCCCATCCAGCGAGTCAACTTCGGCATGATGACGAACAGAGCCGCTAGGCCCATCACGAAACGAATGAACAGGATCTCGAGCGGCGCAAAATCAACCAGAAGGATCTTCGTCGATACGAACGTCGTACCCCACACGAGAATAGTGAACAAAGCCGCTGCATGCCCGAGGGCGCTATCATTTTTCGCACTATGAGCCAACTGAGACACGAACACTTGCTCCTTTATGGATAGAACTTCTTTCACGGATCACAAACGCCATCGCCACGCTTTTCGCTTCGAAGCGCTCAGCCGAAAGCCCTACATGTGGCGGAGCCCCACCAGGAAGCCCACCCTCAGACAGCACTCACTCGGAACACGAGGCTGGCACCAGCGAGGCAGCGCTCAGCCAGAAGCCTACATACGGCGAGCTTCGCTCAAGAACGATGATCCCATACAACACAACATCCCAGTTTCGCACGTATTCGTCACGCTCGTCTATCACGATACTGTCATTTTTCTCACGCGCCGAGCACAACGCCGCACGCCATGCTGCAAACAAACGACGCACTTGGTAGAATCAAGCCATTGATCGTAATTTCGTGGCACGGCATGATGCCGGCCAACATCGAAAGGCTGAAACACCATGGCAGAATTCATCTACCAGATGTATCAAGCGCGTAAGGCGCATGGCGACAAGGTCATCCTAGATGACGTAACGCTTTCATTCTATCCCGGCGCGAAGATCGGCGTTGTCGGGCCGAACGGCATGGGCAAATCCACCCTGCTCAAGGTCATGGCAGGACTCGAAGAGGTTTCCGCAGGTGATGCGCGCCTCACTCCAGAATATACCGTTGGCATCTTACAGCAGGAACCACCGCTCGACGAAGAAGCCACCGTTATCGAGAACATCCGCCAAGCTTTCGCCGATATCTTGGCGAAAGTCGAACGATTCAATGCCATCGGTGCCGAAATGGCCGACCCCGATGCCGATTTCGACGCGCTCATGGAAGAGATGGGCACCTTGCAGGTCGAGATCGATGCCGCCAACGGCTGGGATCTGGATAGTCAGCTGTCCCAGGCAATGGATGCCCTCCAATGCCCCGACCCCGATGCGCCGGTAAAAGTGCTCTCGGGTGGCGAACGTCGTCGCGTAGCGCTTTGCAAGCTCCTGCTCGAAGCACCCGACCTGCTTCTCCTGGACGAGCCGACCAACCATTTGGACGCCGAATCAGTGCTGTGGCTCGAGCAGTTCCTCAAGCGCTATCCCGGTGCCGTACTTGCCGTAACGCACGACCGCTACTTCCTGGACAACGTAGCCGAATGGATCTGCGAAGTGGACCGTGGAAGTCTGTTCCCCTACAAGGGCAACTATTCCACCTACCTCGAAACGAAAGCCACCCGCCTGGAAGCCCAGGGTCAGCAGCAGGCAAAACTGGCCAAGCGCATGAAATCGGAACTGGAATGGGTGCGCTCGAGCCCAAAGGCGCGCCAGGCGAAGAACAAAGCGCGCTTGGAGCGCTACGAGCAAATGGAAGCCGAAGCGCGCAATGTCAAAACGCTCGACACATCCAGCATCTCCATCCCTGTTGGCCCTCGTCTGGGCTCCAAGGTCCTGATCGCCGAGCACTTACACAAGGCATTCGGCGACCGCGTTCTGATCGATGACCTCTCCTTCACCCTGCCTCGCAACGGCATCGTGGGCGTCATCGGCCCTAACGGTGTAGGAAAATCCACCTTGTTCAAGATGATCGTCGGCAAGGAAGAACTCACCAGTGGCACGCTCGAAGTAGGCGAAACGGTGCAGATCTCCTACGTCGACCAGAACCGCGAAGGCCTCGATGATAAGAAAAGCCTCTGGGAAGTAGTTTCCGATGGGCTCGATTACATTCGCGTGGGCGAAACCGAGATCCCCAGCCGGGCTTATGTGGCGAACTTCGGCTTCAAGGGTTCTGATCAGCAAAAACCTGCCGGTGTTCTTTCGGGCGGCGAACGCAACCGCTTGAACTTAGCACTCACCCTGAAGCAGGGCGGCAACCTGCTGCTTCTCGACGAGCCCACCAACGACTTGGACGTCGAAACGCTCGAGAGCCTGGAAGAAGCGCTGCTCGCGTTCCCTGGTTGTGCAGTTATCACTAGTCATGACCGAATGTTCCTGGATCGCATCGCGACCCATATCCTGGCCTGGGAAGGAACCAATGAGAACCCCGGTAACTGGTATTGGTTCGAAGGCAACTTCGAGGCATATCGCAAGAACAAGGTCGAACGCCTAGGCGAAGAGGCGGCAAAGCCTCACCGCATCCACCGAAAGCTGACTCGCGATTAGCATGCGCTAACAAGAGCACGTCGACCATCTGCACGAGCGCGCCGATCGCAGCACCGAAGGCGACCACCCCCGCAAGCAACGACAGCCGATCCGCTCACACGAGCACGCCGATCGCAACCGATCGGCGTGCTGCGCTCATACCGCAAGACGGGGCCCCGAATACGCCCGATCGCTCGAATGGCGAACGATTTCTTAACGAAGCGCAACCGCTTCGAATAACGAGCGGCCCTCAAATCACAGCGAAGCCACGCTAACTGACGGGCGGCTTCCAAACCGAAACGAAACGGACCCAACTGACGGAGGGCCCCCAATCGAAACGAAACGGACCCATTGTGAACGAATCATTTGCACGCGCTCTATGCCAACTGAATAATCGTTTCTACCAAGAGCAGGCCGCTTCGTTCTCCAACACCCGTCAAGCAGCGTGGCCTGGCTGGGAGCGCTGCCTAGAGCATATCGCCGACCACCTCGCACTCAATACGTCAGCCGAGCATGGAACCAAGCGACCCTTCTCGATCCTCGACGTCGCATGCGGCAACTTGCGCTTTGAAGAGTTCCTGACGCGCTCGCTTCCTCAGGGCTCGTTCGCCGTAACCGCACTGGACGCTTGTGACGACCTTTTGCCCGAAGAACCCCTGCCCAACGTCCGCTATCGGCACTGCGACATAATCGACGCGCTCCTGGACGGCACGTTAAGCTCTGCCCTCAGACAGGAACCGCACCTGAACGGCCCCGCCCCCGCAGCACTCGCGTCCACGTCATCTGTATCCACAATCGCTTCACCCGCACCCACCTCATCAGCGCTCGCCTCACCTGAGCCCACGCCCGCAGCACTCGCGCCCGAGCATCACCTATACGATTGCGTCGTGTCATTCGGCTTCATGCACCACGTTCCCGGAACGCAGTGGCGCGAACGCTTCCTGGACACCCTCATCGACGCTACCGAACCAGGCGGCTTGATCTGCCTTTCCCTCTGGCGCTTCATGGACAACGAAGCACTAGCCGAAAAAGCGCGACGGACCCATAACAACGGCACACGGGAACTGTCCCTCGATGCCACCCAATTCGAACCGGGCGATTATCTTGTTGGCTGGAAGAACAAGCTCGGCGCGTATCGTTATTGCCACAGCTTCATCGATTCGGAAATCGATGCTCTCCTTGCCTCCACAAGCAGAAAGGCTGAATGCCTCGCTCGTTTCCGCGCCGATGGACGCAGCGACAACTTAAACGAATACCTCATCTTGCGCAAAACACATTGATAGCGCGTTCGGGAAACACAAGCGTCCCTTGCACCCCGCAAGGAAAAAAGCAATCGAAGCGGTGTTCTCGTCTCGTCCGCGAAACGCAGGGGCCATCCACATCCTCGCGAAGCCCCTCCTTTCACCCCGCACATGAACGACTCGCAGCCACTGCAGTTGAACTCCTTTTGAAGTAGATATGAGAAAAACATGCGTCTCATATGTACTTTCTTTCAGGTTAAATTGAGCACCAAGCAGCTACATTCGAATAAGTCCTTTACCTACTTTGCCGCAAGGAACGCTCATGGGCCTCGTGCTAAGTCATCAATCTGCTATCGATATCTACCGCTCGCCTCTTTTAATTACGGCTTGCCCTTATTTCAATTTAGAACGACCCGGACCAAGCACAACGCCGAGGCACCCAGTAAGTCTCGATCGATGTTCGGCTCCAAAGAAATCAGACCTCGCGCTTCTCGGAAATGCATTTCCAAACCTGTCACCCCGCCCCATACATGCAACGGTCACACAGCAAAACAAGCGTCGGACTTACGACGGGCTTATCTGTCACGTAAATTCCTCGAAAGGAACCGCGCTGCCACTAGACGTCGCGGCACTGCTCCAACCGGACAAGAGAAACAAAATCCTCAATGCGGTAAGTGGCGTCGAGGCTCAGAGCAGTTCGCTCCCTCGCCACTCACTTTATGTTGTGACCCCCGAGCTCGCTTTTATTCAAGCTGCCGAATTCTTTGATTTGATCGACCTGATCCTTTTCGGGTATGAGCTTTGCGGAACCTACAGCACCTCCATTGCGCCCCCGCGGACGTCGCGGACCTTGGGCAAGGACCTTCGCGATTCAAGCACTTCCGATTCGGATGCTCTCGGATCGAACCCCCTTGATTCGATCGCTTTCGATTCAGGCGCTATCGATTCACGCATCCTCGATTCGAGCCCCTTCGGTTCGGATTCTTTCGGTTCAGACACCTTCATACATCGCCCTTTTACCAATACAGCAAAAATCTCGCGCTTCATCGAGGCCGTTTCTCAAGGTCATCGCCGTCGAAGCGCGCATATTCAAAAGGCGGAAAAGGCACTCGGAAGCGTTTTGGATAACTCGGCATCCCCTAGAGAAAGTATTCTGGCCCTAATGCTCACAGCAGAGCGCAGCAAGGGAGGCTACGCTCTTCCGATGCCGATTTTGAACCAGAAGATTCCGATCAATCGCTCCGCCCGTCACTTGTTTTCTCATTCGTATTATCGATGCGATCTGTTCTGGCCAGATGCGAACCTGGCCGTAGAGTACGACAGCGATAAATTCCACTCTGGCGTAGAGAAGATCTCCCAAGATTCATCACGTAGAGGAGCTCTCAATTTGCTCGGGATCGATGTGATCACGGTAACCAATCGACAAATAAGCCATGTGTCCGAAATGGACCGCGTCGCACGCTCCATCGCAAAGAAGCTCAACTGTCGCATTAGAGCAGAGCGCCGCTACGATTATCCCAATAGGAAGCTTACGCTGCAGAACAGGCTGCTCGATTACGGATCGACTCGAGCGTGACTGCCACATTTCCCTTTAAAATGTATCCGTTACGCATAAAATCAGCTCCCGTGAAGGCTGATTCCAAGCGCAGTTCGATGCAATCACTCAATTTCGCGCCGAAAATGGCTAAAATGCTGGCAAAAAAACGACCAACATCAGGCTCTTTCTTCAGCTCCCGATACATTTAAAGGGGGTTTGTGGCACAGCTTGGCCTTCCCGCGGGTAAGAGATACATTTTAAAGCGAAATGTGGCTCGGCCGGGGGGCGTGGCGCTGCTGGTGCGGCGCACGGCTTGGCCGGCGTGGCGCTGCTGGTGCGGCGCACGGCTTAGCCGGCGTGGCGCCACTGGTGGCGCGGCTTGGCCGAGGGGCGCGAAAAGCTCGCCTCCACGCACGCAAAGAGCCCGCATAGCGGGCTCTTTTTGTAGTCATATTTGCTCTTTTCGCAGCGCTACCAGCTTATGAGAAGTAGTTCACGCCACCTTCGAACAGAGGCTGATACAGATCGCCTGGCACGTTCTTATACAAGCCATTACCACTGCGCTCAGTGTGTCCCATCTTGCCGAATACGCGGCCATCGGGGCTAGTAATGCCTTCGATCGCCAGTACAGAACCATTAGGGTTGACCGACCAATCCATCGACGGCACGCCTGTCTCATCAACATACTGCGTTGCGATCTGGCCCGCTGCAGCGAGCTGTGCCACCTGTTCGGGAGTCGCAACAAAACGACCTTCACCGTGGCTGATAGCAACCGTATGAATATCGCCAACTTCACAGCAGGACAACCAAGGCGACAGGCTGGACGCAATACGCGTACGAACCAATCCGCTCTGATGACGGCCGACCGTATTGAACGTAAGCGTTGGCGCATCCGATTCAGCAGGAACGATATCGCCATACGGCACCAAGCCCAACTTCACCAGAGCCTGGAAGCCATTGCAGATACCCAGCATCAGGCCATCGCGGTTCTTCAACAGATCACGCACCGCTTCGGTAACTTCAGGAGAGCGGAAGAACGCCGTAATGAACTTCGCCGAACCATCAGGCTCATCACCGCCAGAGAATCCACCGGGCAGCATGACGATCTGGCTCTCATTGATCGCGCGCACCAATGCCTTCGTGCTTTCAGCAACCGCATCAGGCGTGAGGTTGTTCACGACCAGCACCTGCGGCAGCGCACCCGCGCGCTCGAACGCACGCGCAGTGTCGTATTCACAGTTGGTGCCCGGGAACACCGGGATGACCACACGGGGCTTCGCGAACGAATCGCTGCACACCAAAGGCAAACGGTCGGTCCAGCTGACCTGCTCGACCACTTCTCCTTCGCGGCGATAGGGGAACACCGACTCGATGCCGCCTTCCCATACTTCCTGAAGCGCAGCCAGATCGATCGCTTCATCGCACGCAGCGAATTCGTATGCCTGCGTGACCTCACCCAGCACCGATACGCTTACCAGATCGGTTCCTTCAGGAAGCGCTGCACCCTCAGCCAACTCGACCACGAAGCTGCCATATGCGAGCGCGAACAAATCGTCTGCTTCAACATCGTCAGCCAAACGCACGCCAAGGCTATTGCCAACGCACATCTTGAACAGCGTTTCCGCCGTGCAGCCATATCCCGGCGTTGCCGCAGCTGCCAGCGCACCTTCGCCGATCAAGCGCTCCATCATGTCGAAGGTCGCGTTCATGCCCTCAACGTCGGGAATGAGCGAATCCTCATCATAGAAGCGAGGTGCGATACGGACCACGCGAGCACCAGCCTGCTTGAATTCAGGCGATGTGACCCGGTCGACCGAACCCGTGGAAACCGCGAAGCTGATGAGCGTAGGAGGAACATCCAGCTCTTCGAAGCTGCCCGACATCGAATCCTTGCCGCCGATAGCGCCGATACCCAGATCGACCTGCGCCATCAAGGCACCCAGAACCGATGCGGTGGGCTTACCCCAACGAGCGGGCTCATTGCGCAAACGCTCGAAGTACTCCTGCAGCGACAGATATGCGGCCCCACGCGTAAAGCCCGTTGCAACCAAGCGGGCAACGCTTTCGACAACCGCCAAGTACGCACCCTTGAACTGGTTCTTTTCCGACAGATAAGGATTGAAGCCCCACGCCATCGCGCTGGCCGTAGTGGTCTCGCCATCAACGGGGAACTTCGCCACCATGGCCTGCGCCGGTGTTAACTGATGCTTGCCACCGAAGGGCATCAGGACCGTTGCGGCGCCGATCGTCGAGTCGAAGCGCTCGCCCAGGCCCTTATTGGAGCACACGTTCAGATCGCTCACCAACGCATTCATGCGCTCGGAAAGGGTATCGCCCTCCCAAGTCGGCTGATACGATCCGCCTTCTTCAACATGCACGTCCTGATGCTTCGGCGCACCATTGCTGTTCAAGAACGCACGGGAAATATCCACGATGGTATTGCCTCGCCATACCATGCACAGGCGCTTTTCCTCCGTCACGGTCGCCACAACGGTCGCTTCCAAGTTCTCTTCGTGCGCATACGAGATGAACTCGTCGACATCTTCTGCGGCAAGGGCGACCGACATACGCTCCTGGCTCTCAGAGATGGCCAGTTCCGTACCATCAAGGCCCTCATACTTCTTAGGCACCTGATCGAGCTCGATCATAAGACCATCGCACAGCTCGCCGATAGACACCGAAACACCGCCGGCACCGAAGTCGTTGCAGCGTTTAATCAAGCGGCATGCCTCGCCACGACGGAACAAGCGCTGGATCTTGCGCTCAACAGGGGCGTTACCCTTCTGGACTTCCGCACCTGACGTTTCGACGCTCTCAACGTTCTGTGTTTTAGACGAACCCGTAGCACCGCCAATGCCATCGCGGCCAGTGCGCCCACCGAGCAGAACGATCTTATCTCCCGGGGCAGGCTCTTCACGACGGACGTGATCAGCCGGGGTGGCGCCTACCACCGCGCCTACCTCCATGCGCTTAGCCACATAACCCGGATGGTACAGCTCGTGCACCTGGCCTGTTGCCAAGCCGATCTGATTGCCATACGAAGAGTATCCTGCCGCCGCCGTAGTGACCAACTTGCGCTGCGGAAGCTTACCTTCGAGCGTTTCCGACACGGGAACCAGCGGATCGCCCGCGCCCGTTACGCGCATGGCCTGGTATACATAGCTACGCCCCGACAAAGGATCGCGGATCGCGCCGCCTACGCACGTTGCCGCGCCGCCGAAAGGCTCGATCTCGGTAGGATGATTGTGCGTTTCGTTTTTGAACAGGAACAGCCAATCCTGATCTTCCCCGTCAACATCGACCGTGCACTTGACCGTACACGCGTTCACTTCTTCCGATTCGTCCAAGCCAGCAAGACCACCATGGGCGCGCAGGTACTTCGCCCCGATAGTGCCCATATCCATCAGGCAGACCGGCTTATGCTCGCGACCTAATTCGGCACGCATGGCCAAGTACTTATCGAATGCCAGCTTCACAACATCGTCATCGATCTGGATGTTGGTCAGCTCGGTGCCGAACGTAGTGTGACGGCAATGATCGGACCAATACGTGTCGACGACCTTAACTTCGGTGATGGTGGGGTTGCGGCCCTCGTCCTTGAAATGCTGCTGGAAGAACGTGATGTCCGCCAGGTCCATAGCGAGCCCGCGATCTTGCAGGAACTGCGCCAGACCCACCTCATCAAGATCGGTAAAGCCCTCGATCACTTCCACATCGGCGGGCTCAGGGTATTCTACTGTGAGCGTTTCAAGCAAAGCCAGCGATGCCTCGCGCGATTCGACCGGGTTGATCACATAGCGCTTGATGGCCGCGAGCGCCTCATCCGAAACAGCACCCTCGAATACATAGACCTTTGCGCAACGCACGCGAGGACGATCGCCCTGGCTGATGAGCTGCACGCATTCCGCAGCGGAATCGGCACGCTGATCGAACTGGCCAGGCAATGCCTCAACCGCGAATACATGAACGTCTTCGGGCACAGCCACGACGCCGCGTCCACTGCCCAACTCGCCCATGAGCGCACCCTCAACGGGAAGCTCAGAGCTCACCGTATCGACCTGCGGCTCAGAGAACACGACCGGTACGCAACGCTCGAACAGATCGGCATCGATCCCCTCAATGTCATAAAGGTTGATGATGCGCAACGTCGTCAGAGGCGAAAGACCCTCGGTGATAACGAACCTGAGTTCAGCAAGCAGCTGTTGCGCTTCAATATCGAAACCAGGTTTCTTCTCAACATATATGCGAGAGACCATGAATCCCTACCCTTCTTGTAACTAACAGTTGCCTACCATGATACGACACCGCGCCCTTCAAACAGAGGCGCGCGCTGGACTTTATGGCAACTCTTTTCACTTTGCGCACCCGTTGCCCGTCCGTTACTCGTTCGCTGCCCGCCCATCACCCACTCGCTATGTTTTCAGCAGTTTCGAAACAGGGGCGCCGCAGCTCTTCGTCCTCCTTTATAATCCCCCTTGAAAGAACCATACCGAAAGACACGTAGCGTGAATAATCAAGAAATCACCCCACAAGAACAGCTGTATATGGAAGAAGCGCTGCTCGACATAGCGCACCGTCTCGAAACGTGCGAATACCTTGATGAAAAGGCGCTCACCAAAGTGATGAACCAGCACAACAAGCGCCTCATCGAAGCAGGCGCTCATACGTGCACCCGCCCTCTTTCGAAGCGGCGCCTCATCGCGTTTTTCCTGAAGACGAAGCGCTCCGATCCCGCGCAGTATGACCAGTGGAGCTTCACGCCCGAGCAAGAACAACGCATCGTGCGCACCCTGCAGATGAAGCCCCGTCGCACCGCCTCGGGCGTTGCGACCATCACCGTGCTCACTAAGCCATGGAAGTGCTCAAGCGACTGCCTATACTGCCCCAACGATATCCGCATGCCGAAAAGCTATCTTGCCGACGAGCCGGCATGCCAGCGCGCCGAACGCACCTACTTCGATCCCTACCTTCAGGTAACCGCCCGTCTCAAAGCGCTCACTGAAATGGGCCACGTGACCGACAAGATAGAGCTCATCGTCCTGGGAGGCACATGGAGCGATTACCCCCTTGCCTACCAGATCTGGTTCGTGCGCGAACTTTTCCGTGCGCTCAATGAAGGCAGCGCCGCTCAAGGCCACGTACAGGAACGACGCGATCGGTATGCTCGTGCGGGCATTTCAAGCGACCCGAACGAGCTCATCGAAGAAACCGCCGGCGTACAGCAGCGCATAGCCGACCGTGAATTGAGCTATAACCAGGCCTTTGACCTGCACTACGCATCCCATGCAGGCTGGAAGGACATCGCCGAATGGCAGCGCGCGACCTGGCACGAGCTCGAGCGCGAGCATATGACGAACGAATCCGCCGATCACCGCGTCGTGGGACTCGTCATCGAAACGCGCCCCGAGCGGATCACCGCAGATCATGCGCTCACCCTGCGTCGTCTCGGATGCACCAAGGTGCAGATGGGCATCCAGACCCTCGACGCCACCGTGCGCGAACAGAACGACCGCTTCACCACCGACGACCAGATAGAACACGCCTTCGAAGTGCTTCGCCTATTCGGGTTCAAGACCCATATCCACACCATGGTGAACCTCCTCGGATCGACACCCGAGCGCGACAAGCAGGACTATGCGCGGCTTACGACTGAAACGCCCTTTCAGCCAGACGAAGTGAAGCTCTACCCGTGCGTCCTCGTTGACGGCACCGGCTTATGCGCACACTATGCGAACGGCAGTTGGCGGCCCTATTCCGAAGAGGCGCTGATCGACGTTCTCGTTGCCGACACCTGCGCCACGCCTGCGTTCACGCGCATTTCGCGCATGATCCGCGATATATCGGCACCCGACATCGTCGCCGGGAACAAGAAGGTGAACCTGCGGCAAATGGTAGAGGGGCGCATCGATGATCAGGGGCTTCGCACCGCAGAGATCCGCCACCGCGAGGTGAGCCTTTCCGCCATCGATTCCCACGACCTGCATCTGGAAGTGATCGACTACGAAACGACCGCAACGAGCGAGAAGTTCTTGCAATGGGTGACGTCCGAGGGTAAGATCGCGGGCTTCTTGCGCTTATCGCTTCCGAGCGCCGAATCGCTTCGGGGCCTCGCTGCCGAAACCAGCTCCACAGAACGGCCCTTCCCCTTAGCGCCGCACGAAGCCATGATCCGCGAAGTGCATGTATATGGGCGCGTCGCCAGAATCGCCGCATCGGATGCGCACAATGCGCAGCATCGCGGATTAGGGACGCAGCTCGTCGAACACGCCTGCGCAATCGCGAGATCGGCGGGCTACCACCGCATCAATGTGATCAGTGCCATTGGCACGCGTGACTATTACCGGAAATTAGGATTCTATGACAACGGCCTCTATCAGCAACGCAACCTGTTCGATTGACGTACTATGAAGGCCAAAAGGAGATACTTATGAGCACTTATTCCTCACGTGAAGAAATCGAAGAACAATACCGCTGGGACCTATCCAGCATGTTCGAGAACGATGAAGCGTTCCTCGAAGCACTTTCGGCAGCACGAGCGCTCCCCGAGCAGATCGCGTCGTATCAGGGAAAGATATCCCGATCCGCCACCGATCTGCTTGCCTACCTGCGCCTTGACGACCAGATAGATGCAACGCTTTCCCGCCTTGTGAACTATGCCGAGCGAAAAAGCGACGAGGACACGCGTGATTCCCACTACCAGGATCTTTCCAGTCAGGTCATGACGCTTTGGGTAGCGCTCTCAAGCGCCTCATCGTGGTTCACTTCCGAATTGCTCACCATAGATGAAGCGGCAATGGAATCCTTCTACACACAAGAGCCCGACCTCGAGCTCTATCGCCGCGCCCTTGATGTGGTGTTCCGCATGAAGGACCACATCCTCTCGCCCGCAGAAGAAAAGCTCCTGGCAAGCGCAGGCGACATGGCCAACCAGGCGAGCAACGTGTTCTCCCTGCTCAACGATGCCGACATCACCTTCGATGATGCACATGATTCCCAGGGAGACCCCCATCCCGTCACCCACGGGAGCTTCGTCCCGCTCATGATGTCGACCGACCGCACCCTGCGCGAATCGGCTTACGAATCGCTCTATGCGGCATACCGCCAGTTCCGCAACACCTTCGCCGCTACCCTGGGCGCCCAGAACAAGCAGCTCAAGTTCTTCGCCGATGCCCGTCACTATGATTCGGCTCTCGAAGCCGCCCTTTCAGGAAACGAAGTTCCCGTTGAGGTCTACACCAACCTGATCGATGCAGTGCACCAAGACCTCGGCGCCCTTCATAAGTACGTCGCCCTGCGAAAAGAACTACTCGATCTTGACGAATTACGCTTCTCCGATCTATACGTGCCCGTTATCGATGAAGGGGATTTCAAGTTCACTTACGATGAGGCGTGCGAGATCATCCTCGAAGCCCTGAAACCCCTCGGCGAGGACTACTGCGCACTGGTACGCAAAGGACTTTCCGAGCGTTGGGTCGATGTATACGAGACCCCTGGCAAACGCAGTGGCGCCTATTCAGCAGGAGCCTTTGGCATGCATCCGGTGATCCTCATGAACTTCCAGGGCACCTTCGATGATGTATTTACCCTGATCCACGAGATGGGTCACTCCATCCACACGTACCTTTCCTGCGAGAACCAGCCCTCGTGCTATTCCGATTACGTGATCTTCGTCGCTGAAGTGGCATCAACCTGCAACGAAGCGCTCCTTACCCGCTATTTCCTCGATCATGCCAAGAACGACCAGGAACGCGCATACTACCTCAACCACTTCCTCGAGCAGTTCCGCGCCACCCTATATCGCCAGACCATGTTCGCGGAATTCGAACTGAAGGTAAGCGAGCTGACCGCCCAAGGCGTCGGCATTACCGCGGATGCGCTCTGCGATATCTATCGCGACCTGAATACCGAATATTACGGCAACGCCATCACAATAGACGACAACATCGCCCTTGAGTGGGCGCGCATTCCCCACTTCTATTACCACTTCTATGTCTACCAATACGCCACAGGGTTCGCTGCCGCTATCGCGTTATCACAACGCATCCTCAACGAAGGAGCATCGGCACGCGAAGATTATCTGAACTTCCTGAAGGGTGGATCATCGAAACCCCCTATCGAGCTTTTGCGCGGAGCAGGTGTCGACATGATGAGCACCGAGCCCATCACACATGCGCTTGCGCAGTTCGATTCGATGATCGACGAATTGGCAGACGTCTGCCGTTCCCTCAAGAGCGACAAGTAAGGCCCGCATACTATGGATAATACGGCGCTGAGCACCCTTGTCGCCCTTCTTCTCCCCCTCGCAGGCACAACGCTCGGATCGGCGTTCGTGTTCTTCCTGAAAAAGAACATGGGCGAACTGCTCCAAAAGGCCCTGCTGGGATTCGCCGCCGGCGTCATGATGGCCGCTTCGGTCTGGAGCCTCATAATGCCCTCCATCGAAATGGCCGAAGGGCAGGGCGTCATCGGATGGGTTCCCGCTGCAGTAGGGTTCTTGGGCGGCATGGGGCTCTTGCTGCTCATCGACCATTTCTTACCTCATCAGCATATCGACGACCCCGTTCCCGAAGGGGTACGCACCACCATGAAGAAGCCCACCATGCTCATCTTCGCAGTGGCGCTCCATAACCTTCCCGAAGGCATGGCGGTCGGCGTTGTTCTGGCGGGGTTCCTTACTGGAGAAACGACCATCACTTTCGCCGGCGTCATCGCACTTGCCATCGGCATCGCCATACAGAACGTACCCGAAGGCGCCATCATCTCCATGCCGCTCGTCTCAAGCGGCCTCTCGCGCAAACGCGCCTTCGTGTATGGTCTTCTTTCTGGCGTGGTCGAACCGCTCGGTGCGCTCCTCATGATCGCCTGCGTGGGCGCCATGACCCCATTGCTTCCCTACGTTCTCTCATTCGCCGCAGGTGCCATGATGTATGTCGTGGTGGAAGAGCTCATCCCCGAAACGCAAACAGGAAGGCACACTAATATTGGCGCTATCGCCGTCGCTATTGGATTCACGCTTATGATGATCCTCGATGTCGCACTCGGGTAGCCGACGATCTTCCCGTTAAAGCACAACACCGCCGAGAAGTTCGCTACAGGAAGCGTACGTGCATGCTTTTATCTTTGTAATGAGGGTGATGTTTAACGAAGCGCCATCGACAGATGCGCGTAATAACGAGCGCGCCCACGCCGACAATGAGGAAGGGTACCGTCAGATCGAGAACGGCTTGATTATGCTCAAGGAACGCATAGGCGCTCGCCAAAAGGAACAATACCGAGATAATGCTCGAAATGACCGTGAAGAACTGAATGAGCACTTCTTTTGCACGGGTCGGAGAATGCATCCACGACACCACGAAATAGATGACGATCGCCAAGATCACCAACGCGATCACCAAAGGCAGTGATTGCAGCATTCTGACCAACAGTGCCATGACCTTTCCTTCCCCTCAAGTTCTTTTATAATACCCCGACCACGCACACGATCGCTTCGACAATACCGCGTCGACGCGGACAAACCATATGCGCGTTCTAGGCAAGTGAGGTACTATCGGTACACGATACCTTAAGGAGTGTTCCGTGTCCGATTCCCGTACGAACCGCCGCTATAGCTACCTGCTCATGGGCGCCCATCTTTGCGATGACCTTAATCAAGGCGCGCTCATCGCGGTCATGCCGTTCCTCGTACTGCATGGCGGTTATTCCTATACCGAAGTTACTGCCCTGATTCTAGCATCCAATGCGGCATCCGCCATCATTCAGCCCCTTTTCGGCTGGCTGGGAGACAAATATCCTCGTCCCTGGCTGATGGCGCTCGGCATCTTCTTGGCGGGACTCGGCATGGCCGGCATCGGGGTCCTACCGAGCTATCCTCTCATCATGATATCGGCGATGGTAAGCGGCATCGGAGTCGCCATGTTCCATCCCGAAGGCGGACGACTGGCGAACCTCACCGCAGGCGAGAAAAAAGGCACCGGCATGAGCATCTTCGCCGTTGGTGGCAAACTCGGGTTCACGATCGGCCCCATTATAGCCTCGGCGGCGATCACCCTTTGCGGACTTGCGGGAACGCTCGTTTTCATCGTGCCCGCAGTACTATACGCCGTCATTCTTCTTTCCCTGAACAAGGCCTTCCTCGCCTTTAGCGCGAGCAGCCAGGCATCCGCTTCGGAAGAAGCCCCCGCCGACAATTGGCGCGGATTCAGCATTATCATGGGAGCCATCTCGTGCCGTTCGATCATGTACTATGCCCTGCTGTCGTTCATTCCCCTTTTCCTGGTCTACAACCTTGGACAAGAAGAAACGTTCGCCTCGTCGGTCATCTCGCTTTTCGCATTAGTGTGCGCCATCGGAACCGTTGCCTCTGGATGGGTCGGACAAAAACTGGGCACGAAAAAGCTGATCGTGTTCTCTTACCTGCTCGTAGGTATCGAGGTCATCTTCTTCGCCTTCAACGGATCGCTCGCGATCGCCCTGATCATGGTGGCCCTGCTCGCCATCACCGTAGATATCTCCTACCCCTCCTCGGTCGCCTTGGGCCAGAGCTTCGTTCCTCATCACCTGGGTATGGCGTCAGGATTATCGTTCGGCGTCATGGTATGCATCGGCGGATTGATGACTCCCGTGTTCGGCCTGATCGGCGATCACTTCGGTCTTCAGGTGGTCATGATATCCGTGGCGGGCATCGCGGTACTCGGCATGTTGTTCGGCTTAATGATCCCAAAGAACCGCCCCATCAAGTAACCAGGTCCGCTCCCTGGACCCCCTCTTTGCAAGGATCAAGAACCGGAAGCGGATCCACCCGATCCCGTCGTCGAATCGCCGCCGGTAGCGCCGGTACCCGATCCTTCTGAGTCGCTCGTGCTGCCATCGCCACTTGAGCCCGACCCTGAGCCCGGATCGGCTCCCGACTGATCGCCTGAATCGCCTGATCCTGCACCCGACGAATCACCGGTCGTACCATCGTTCGATCCAGAGCCGCTCGTTCCATCCGTAGACGAATCATCCGACGACGATCCCGACTGGTCAGAAGAGCTCCCTTGATCAGATGTCGATGCGCCCTGGTCACCAGTCGTACCCGCATCGGAATGCGAAGCCGTCGAAGCAGGTCGGCTCTGAGTGACCTGCGATGAAATGATAGGCTGGGGTTTACTGCCAATACCTTCACCCGCAGTAGCGAACACGATCACCAACGACGAAATAGCAATGGCAATGAGGGCCGATACGATCGACACGATCAGCACACGGCGCTGGTAGCGCGCCTTTCGATTGCGACGCGCCTGAGCCCGACGCAAGGCAGGATCATCGTCGCTTGGCTGCTGCACTCGATAGCGCACATCATTGGCATCCATGACAAGGGTCGCAGGCGTAACCTCGGGAACGGGAAGCACCCTGGTCTTATCAGCATCAGATGCCGATAGCGCCTGCGTTTCGCCTTCGTGCATGGATCGACCTTCTGACCCCTGCTCGGTTCCGTCCTGCTCGACCTCATTTTGTCCGGCATCGCTCGTTACGCCGAAATACGTCGTTGGGGTCTTGTCGCGGATCTTATCGGCCGACGCTGAGAGCATCTTCTTGTACACCTGAGAAGATATCGCCGACACCACCGAACCAATGGCAGCACCGATCAAAGAACCCGCCCAGCCAATGGTCGAAGACAAGAAGAACACCGTCGCTGCCGCAAGTGCACCAGCGATGACCTGTGCGATGGATAGGTCATCGAAAAGTTCCCGCAGGGTGCTTTTTCGAGACGACGCACCTTCGGAGCGCTCTGAGGATCGATCAGTAGCCGCTGGAGAGTTCTGCATATGTTCTTCGTTATTCGACAAATCGTGCCTTTCTGTTCTCCTCAAACCTAACAGCACGAATTGGTGAATGAAGGGGCTTCATCGAGTTTTCACGCAATCTTGACCAGGCCACCATCTTGATATGGTTTTCCCTTCAAATCCCCGATCACGCAAGGATGAGCGCCGTGATGGTCATGGCGAAAATGGCAATAACGATTGAAACGACGTTCGCCAATCCCGCAAGGCCGACATCGCCTTTCGCCCACATGGTGTACACGGGCCCCAGCGCGCCAATAGGCGACCACAGGAAGGCAGCCACCACCACTCGCGTCACGAAATCGAACGGCAAGAACATCATGATAGCCACGGTCATGATAAGAGAGAACACGATGCGTAATCCTATAAGGCGCACCAACTGACCGATCTTGCTCCGATCAATGGAGAACTGCACCATGAGCCCCAGCATGAACATTGACAGGAACGAATTGGCGTTCGCGATCGGCTCAATGAACGTTACGACCTGACTCGGAATATTAACGTTAAACACCGCCAACGCGATGAGCACTATATACAGATCGAACGGAACTGAAGAGAACAAACGCTTGAGAGCCATAACGAGCCGCTCTCGAGAAGAGCTCCCCTTGTCGAGCAACGCACTTGAAAAGGCGAAGGTCCCACCGCTCATCATAAGCGCATTTCCCGCATCGACCAAGCAAAGCATAAGCGCAGATCCCGTGGGGAACACCATCTGAGCAAAAGGAAGCGTGAATGATCCCAGATTAAAACCCGAGATGTTCATCATCATGAATACCCGATGATCATAATCCTCGCGACGCGTGATGATGACCCCAATGAGCCAAGGAACGAACGCGCACACGAGACCGATCACCGCAAGGAAGAGCAACGACAAATCGAATTCCGCCAGCGCGAACGCATGGAAGATCGCGCACGGCACTGTTATGTTGAACACCAGCTTCGATAGGGTATCCGCAAAGCCCGTCGGCAACGTAACTACACGTGCTACGATCGCCCCGAGGACGATGATGGCCGTCAGTGATGCTATGGTTAAAAGCGCGTTCTCCATAGCCCGTATGATAATAGTTCTGCAAAGGGCATTTCTTATAAACTTTTTATCAGCTCATGGCTCATTTTTCGCAAAACGCATAAGGGCTTTTCAGCGCGGCAGGACCTCTGAAATGCAACTCGGACCAGAAAACGCTCCTGTCCTGACGATCGATCCAAGCAAGCACATAGCCAGCATTACGAACCCAATACGGAAGCATTCCGTGCGAGTGCAACCGATAGGTCCGATGCCGCTTCGCTTCGCAATTCGGCAAGCTGTGTGGCGGTTCGACGAAGCTCCTCTGCGACCTCCTCATAGACACAGGGAACCACCGGGTCTTCGGAAAGCGGATCGTCCACAAAGGGAGCATCCGTCTCAAGAAGAAGACGGTCCGAGGGGATGGCCTTGGCATATTCTCGTCCACGCTTCGAGCTGAGCATTCGCTCACTCACAGAGAAATAGCAGCCGAGTCGGATCGCGCGTTGCAAATGATCGGACGATCCCGAGAACCAATGAAAGATGCAATCGCACTTGACCGTGCAAGCGCTTTGATCAAGCAATGACAGCATGTCATCATAGGCGCGCACACAATGCATGGAAAGCACCCTGCGTTTCGAAGACCCCTCGACCGACGCGCCTCGTACGCAGCTATTAACGATATGAGAGAAAACCCCCAATTGGTTCGCCTTGGTCTCAACGCGCCGTGCGGAATAGTCCAGACCCACCTCTCCGATAAAGCGCGTATCATCAAAAAGCTCGTCGAATTCACGAAGCGATCCCTCTAGCGCAGCTTCGCTCGATGGCACCCACCAGGGATGCAGCCCCAACCCTATCGCCAGATGACGCGAAGCTGTTTCACATTGCATGAGGCGGCGATATTCGGAAGGCGTAGTGGTCACGGCGAAAACGGACGCGTGCGCCTGATGCGCATCATGGGCAAAGGTATCTGGATCGGCCATGAAGGCGACATGACAATGCGCATCTGAATACGCTCTAATATCCTGCATCATGCAACCTACCTTACCACGCCCGCACATCTCCCACTGCGACATCATCCGGTCGACTATCCTGCACTCAACCAAGCGCCTCAGCATTGACTCTTATCCGGGCGTCCATCTTTTGTCTGTTGTCGTACCTTATCGTAGCGCAAGATGTCTTTAGTGTTAGCCTGTAGATATACGCAGAACCACGCTAAGAGGGAGAGCTGATGGCTGCAAAACATCTTGACCAGTACAACAATGGTCACATAGAGGAACTGCTTCCGGGGATCTATCGAGTACCAGTACCCCTACCCGACAATCCTCTCGAGTTCATGAACTCGTACTTCATCGTCAGCAACGACAAGACGACCATCGTCGACGTGGGCTTCGATCATCCTGATTGCGAGCGCGCACTCGATGACGCCCTGCATGCCCTTGGGCGCGATTGGGAATCGGTCGAGATCGTACTTACCCATTCCCACCCCGACCATGCAAGCAACCTTGATCGCATTTGGCGACGCTGGATGCGCATTTACGCGAATATGCATTCGTTCCAAGAGGTCCAGAACCTCATGAACATTCAGTCGCCCGTATTCAACCCCCTGATCGGACACTTGCTACAGCCCGACAAATACTATGGGCCAAGCATGCAGAAACGCGATGCGCGCACCTATCAGGTAACTGCGGAGCTGCTGCCCCTGAAGAACCAACCGGACCTGTTCTATCTTGCTGATGGCGACATATACCGCAATGGCGACTACTGCTTTCAGGTGATCACCACGCCAGGACATGATGATTGGCATATCTGTCTCTACGAGCCCACCTTGAAGGTCCTTATCGCGGGCGATCACGTCCTTGAGCGCATCACCCCCACCATCATGAGCTGGATCACCTCATACGACGCCTTAAAGGAGTTCCTCGCGAGCCTCGATAAGGTACGCGATCTTGATGTCGACCTCATTCTTCCCGGCCACGGCAAACCGTTCACCGGCATTGCGGAGCGCGTCGATTTCTTAAAGCAGTTCCATGCGAACCGTCTCGAAGAGCTCTATGATCTTGTCGCCACTGGGCATGCCAGCTTGATCGATATTGCCCGCAGCGCCTCATGGAAACATCCCAACTGGGACGATTGGACCATTGACCAGAAGTTCTATTCACTGGGTGAAACGCTGGCCCACCTGATCTACCTGGTCAATGCCGGCCGCATCACGCTCACCGTATGCGAGAACCGGCGCCGCTTCTTCGTTCCCGACCAATGGGAAGTGCGCCCTCGATAACACCCTAGATCCCCGGGAATCTACGCCCTCGACCCGCCAAAAGCAAAGGGCGACGCTCTCGTTGAGCGTCGCCCTATTATATTGATCAGTTATCGCCGCATTGCGACCCTTGGCATCATCTAGCCGAGCGTCACTATGGCCACTACTGCTTTTCCGGCACTACGATGGTCGGAACCTCCAAGCGAGACAGCACGCCGAACGTCACCGAACCGAACAGTGCGCGGCTCACGCGAGAACGCTCATGCGTACCGAGCAACAACATGCGCTTGCCATGCGCGTGCTCGAGTACTACCTGCGTTGGCGAAGCCCCTTCGACCGCTTTGCCGGTCACCTCGATGCTCGGATGAGCCTGCCTGATCTGCTCCACGAAGGAATCCAACTTGCGCTGGAACTGTTCTCCGACTGGCTCAAGACCGCCGCCCATTGCTTCTGCTGAACGAGCGATCAGCGTAGGAATACCCCATGCTGAAATGAGCTCGAGCGGCTCACCAAGGGCCTCTGCCAAAGCGGCACCCAGAACGACCGCATCGTTGCTCGTATCGTCCGGACCTACACCGACAACGATACCGTGAGCATTCGATCCTTCCTGCTTCCAGCCAGAGGGAACGACCGCTGTTGCAACGCTCGTCGAAGATGCAACACGCAGACCCTTAGCGCCAAAGATCTTTTCGCCGACCGAAGCATTGTGATGCGAACCCAACACGATGATGTCGTGGTCTTCAGATGCAGCAATGAGCGATTCGACGATGTCGCCCTTGCCTACCGATACGCTTACCTCAAGATCGGGGTAATTGACCGCTACCTGAGCCTGAGCGGTACCTAATACATTATCGACCGCTGTCTGCAGGATCTTGGAATCGGCGCCTGCCAGACGATCGGAACCAGGATCGATAATAGCGAGCAGTGCCAGCTGGGCCTGCTCTTCATGAGCCAAAGCAGCCGCCCATTCCAACGCGCACTGGCTGCGTTCGCTGCCATCAATGCCAACGAGAATACTTTTCATGGTATGCACCCTCCCTCAGTGCCTAGTGAAATAGCGGGATCATGAGCCACAGAGCGAACAGGACAACGATCACGCATGCGACGAAGCACGCGACCGAAGCAACGCGAGAGCCCAAATAGCCATCGCCCTCCTGTTCAGCCACTGTGCTGCGCGCCCACAGCCTCAGACCAGATGCATACATCGTACCGATGCCGCCCGCAATACCTACGGCAACCAGCAGAACGGTAAGAAAATTAATTACTTCTTGCACAACATTCCCCTTCCTTATGCCGCAACGGGAGCTTGGGTTTGATCGAGATTGAGCTTGACTTCGCTGCTTTCATTAACATTGAGCGAATTGACCGGATTGCGACGAGATAACCTGAAGATGAAGATCGCGATCAACGCTGCAACGACCACGATAGCCGCCGTGCCGAATACATTGATCTTAGCGACCGCACAAGCTGCAGCGGCGATAATCCCAGCCGCAGGGAAAGTGACCAGCCATGCGATGAGCATGCGTCCAGCGACCGCCCAGTTCACCGCATTGCCCTTCTTACCCAAACCAGAACCGATGATGGAGCCAGAGCATACCTGAGTGGTCGAAAGCGCAAAGCCCAAATGCGAAGAAACAAGAATAGTCGTTGCGGAGCTTGCCTCAGCGGCAAAGCCCTGAGGAGTGCTGATTTCCGTAAGGCCCTTGCCCAGCGTACGGATAACACGCCAGCCGCCCATATACGTACCCAGAGCGATAGCAAGACCGCATACTGCGACGACCCACAGCTGAGGACCCGTACCCGATGCCTGAGCACCGACCGCGATCAGGGTCAGAGTGATGATACCCATGGTCTTCTGAGCATCGTTAGTACCATGAGACAGCGCGACCAAACAAGCCGTTACCGTCTGTCCGTGACGGAAACCGCTTTCAACATATTTCTCATCGAGCGTTTTGACGATGAAGTAGATGAGTTTCACTGCAACGAATGCGGCAAGGCCAGCAACGAGAGGCGAAATAAGAGCAGGAATGAGCACCTTGGTGAGCACCATGAAGAAGTTCACACCCTGGACGCCAGCGCCAACGATGACCGCGCCGACAAGACCGCCGAACAAAGCATGAGAAGAACTCGAAGGCAGACCTACGAGCCAGGTAATCAAGTTCCACAGAATAGCGCCTATCAGACCCGCCAAAATGAACTCAGGCGCGATAGTCACTTGCTGCTCATTGATTATGCCACCTGAAATGGTCTTAGCGACCTCGGTAGAAAGAAACGCGCCGATCAGATTGAGCGTTCCCGCGGCAATGACCGCCGTTTTCGGCTTCAAAGCGCCCGTAGCGATCGAAGTCGCCATGGCGTTAGCCGTGTCATGGAAGCCATTGGTGAAGTCGAACGTGAGCGCAACCACGATTACTAGACCCACGATGACAAGAGTAGCGATATCCATGCTTTTCTTATTCCTCCTTTGACGGATACCTTTTTGAGCCTTTCACCTGCAGGATCAACTGCAATGATCGGGCCCTTATGGCTGCATGCATTGTGCGCATTTTCAGCCGCTGATTAGCCTAGCAAGGTAAATGTTAAAAAGATGTAAGATAGCATTAAGTATTGTTAACTCTTGCCGTTCAGAGGTCGTATCTACCGGCCACGAAACCTTCCCTTATTCGATCGCCGTCCAGCATCCGCGCAACGCTTATTTACGCGAATCTTCGTCAGGATCAGATACGGACGGATCATCCTGCGGCCGTTCGGGATGCGAAGGATCTGAACCTTGCCGATCGGCCTGAGCAGACTGCTGCGCGCCACCGAGCTGAGGTTGCTGAGGATAAGATGGCTGCCCTGGCTGCTGAGGCTGAGACGGTTGCCCCGGCTGATACTGGCCCGGCTGAGGCTGTTGATATCCTGCATACGGATTCGCCCCACCAGGCATATCGCCCGACATCTTATATATCTTTCGAATGCGACTGTTCATGAACGCCGAAAGGATGAACAGAATGCCCGCAACGAACGATCCCAGCAAGAGCGACCCAACGATAGCCGCGATCGTCCATCCGAACGCCGCACCCAACTTCGCTGGATCAGTGTAGTTGCGCAAGGTCAACGCACTCGCAACGATGCCAATGCCGCTCAGCAGAGCATATCCCACTGATAGCCCAATAACGATATTGACACCCAATGACGCCATCGCACGCAATTCTTCTTCGCTCATGGAGGAATAGTCGTATGCCGTTGCAGCAGATTCTCCGTCAAATGCAGCCGAGCCCGAAGAGGTCGCTTGAAGCTCGGCGACCAGCGCATCAAAGAACTGCGGATCGGAAAGCGCACTCGAAGAAACGATCATGAACAGGGCGAACGCCCCACCAAGAAGCACACCTATGATCGATAACACCAATGCGGCAATATTTATGCCCCTTAATACGCGAATGTCTCCCACAAAAGCTCCTTTCATGAGCTAAATACCGTACACGACAGCTCGCTCCCCTGTCCCGAATATCATCTATCAATCGATCGAGCGGCCAAGGCCGCCCGATCCATACATTACCGTTTTCGAGTGTTGCGGAACATATCCCACGCCATCCACACGAACAAGAAGAACGCTGAGATATATTCTATAAACGTCAGCACCGGCATGCCGAACACACGTGGCATATCCACCGAAATGATAAGAGATCCACTTACAAGCAGACCTGCGATGACAAAGCTCATCGCCAAGCGATTCACGATACGCGAAAGCTTGCGCAGCGGCTCGGTTGAGCCAAGCATTTCCATATTCACCTTTAACTGACCGCGAGAAAGCATCCTGAAGGTCTCTCCCGAATACTCCGCCGCCTTCATAAGGCTTCGTGCAGAGGTATCGAGCGAGAGCGCCAAGTTCTTGATACGCTTCTCGAGCTCCTGCTGAGTATCTTTCGAGCGCATCAAATGCCCCTCGATGATCCCGATGATATTGGCATGGGCCAAGCAATCGATCAGGGATCCCTCTATGGTCACGATACCGCGCGAAACCGCGGTGACCGACGCAGGAAGCGTCACCTTGCACTGTCGCGTGAGTGCCATGATGTCATTTAGAAGCGCACCAATGTCGATATCGACCACATCGGTAGTGCTATAGCTCTCAAGCACATTGTCGAGCTCCGCCAAGAGACGAGCATGATCGATCGCGCCCAGATCATGATCTATCGAAAATGAGATGAGCGCATCTTTCAGATCGCTCGAGTTCTGCGATCCGACCGCTTCAATGATCTTTCCGAACGCAAGGCGCTCATTTGCCGACAACCGCCCCATGATACCTAGGTCAAGATAAACTATCTTGCCATCCTTGATGAACATATTGCCCGGATGCGGATCGGCATGGAAGAACCCGTGCTCGAGGATCTGGGTGGCATAGTTATCCATCACCTTGAGGCCGATCTCATCCAGATCGTAGCCCATTTCCTGCAGCTTCTGAGTATTGCGAATGGACGTACCTTCCATGTACTCCATGACCAGTACCGCTTCGGTGCAGTATTCCAAATACGGTTCAGGGCACGCGATATACACTACATCCTTGTTCAGTTCGGCGAATTCTTTCAGATTGTCCGCTTCTTTGGTGAAGTCGGTTTCCTCAAGGAACGTTACCCATAGCTCCTCGACCACATCGCGCAGGTCGAGCATCTGGTTGTCCTTCATGAAGCGAGAAGCATGCTTGACGATAGAGCGCATGACATCAATATCCTGCGCCATCGTCGCGCGAACGCCAGGGCGCTGGACCTTCACCGCGACCACATCGCCCGTTACCAGTTCGGCCTTATGCACCTGAGCAAGCGATGCACTACCCAAAGGCTTTGGATCGATGGTGCGGAATATGGTATCGAACCGACTTCCATAGACGCCCTTGAGTGTAGCCAACGTATCTTCGAACGACATCGGATCGCAGTCCATCTGAAGATCCGCAAGCGCATCGCAATACGCTTGCGGCAAGATCTCCGAGCGCAAGGAAAGGATCTGGCCGATCTTAATGAAGCTCGGACCTAGATCGATCAAAAAATTGCGCAGCTGAATAGGGCTTACACCTTCATACACATGATGCTTACGCACGAGCCCCATGATCTGGCTCAGACGATTCATGCGCGACTTGCGGCTTAAGCCAAATTGCTGATCCGGATCAACTTCGGCGCGATCCTTAAAAAAGTGCTTAAGGAGCGTGTTCTCTTCCATGTCTGCACGCAGAACCTATTACTCGGCAGCTTTTTCTTCATCCGATTCAGTGGTTCGTTTCAATTCCCCGTCAGCAGCTTCCTCACCGGAAGGATCTTTCGATTCGGCGACCAGACGGGCGACCGTAGCGGCGAATTCGTCGCGCTCCTCGGGGCTCATTGCCTTGATGGCCTGAGAAACGGTTTCCTCTCGCATTTTCGAAATGGTCTCACTCGCCTTGTGCTGGAGCTCCTGGTTAATATCTTTACCTTGTTCGACGGTTATGTTCCCTTTTTCGATAAGGGTATCAACGACTTCCTTCGCCTTTTCCCCCGTGATAGCAAGCGCCCCTACGCCCGCAAGAAAAATATCCTTGAAGCCATCTTCGAAACTCTTAGCCATGATGACCCCCTCCTATCTGATCGTTCCGATCGTATGCATTCATTATAGAGGTTTATGGAAAGAAGCCTGGTAACACCTGAATAACTCTTTTAATTCAACACGGTGTTTAGTAAAATCCTCTTCATTGAACAACTTTTTTAGGAAGACCCGGCAGTACCTGTGAATCGTTTTCTGGACACCGACAACAAAAGCATTTCCCTTGCCGATGATCGGACCCTTCTCGTGGGGGTCGATGTCGGGTCGACCACAGGCAAGATAGCCGTGTTCGACCCGATCTCTCATGCGGTCATGATGCGCCGCTACGTTCGTCACCACGCCCGCCAGGTCAAATGCGTGAAGGATCTTCTTATAAAAATACGAGAGCGGTTCCCCCGAAACCCCCTGCGCGCCGCCTTCTGCGGATCAGGTGGTGCGGCGATCGCCAAATCACTTGGGCTCCCTTACGTACAGGAAGTCGTCGCGAACGCCCTTGCCGTAAGCGCGTTCTACCCCACCGCTCGCACTGCTATTGAACTGGGCGGACAAGACGCCAAGATGGTGTTCTTCGACTACGACACCACTCAGAAACGACTCACTGTTGCCGATATGCGCATGAACGGCAGCTGCGCTGGAGGTACCGGCGCTTTCATTGATGAGATCGCAACGTTGCTCAAGATACCGACCGAACAGTTCAACGACCTGGCCTCTCGCGGTAGCGCGGTCCATAATGTGTCCGGTCGCTGCGGGGTATATGCGAAAACCGATATTCAACCTCTTTTGAACCAAGGTGTCTCAAAGGAAGAGATAGCCCTTTCATCATTTCATGCCATCGCCAAACAGACCATCGGCGGCCTTGCCCAAGGACTCGACATTCATCCGCCCGTCGTGTTCGAAGGCGGCCCTCTCACCTTCAATCCTCGCTTGATCAAGGTGTTCGCCGAGCGGCTGGGCCTGCAAAGGGAAGACGTCATCATCCCCGAGCACCCCGAGACGATCGTCGCGGTTGGCGCCGCGCTGTCACTGACCGACCTATTCGCCGATGCTCCCGCAACGCTCGATCTGGATACCGCCATTGAAACGCTTTCCACCAAGAACATCGTGGTCATTGATGGCGTGAACGATCTTTGCTCTTGCGATGTCGATGATGCGAGCACCGCACCATCAGCGACCGAACTGGCACGACCCTTATTCGAAGATGAAGCTGAACAGGAAGCGTTCCTCGAACGCCACGCTCTCAAAGCGCCCCTGTCCTCTGAAGTATCCCATCTTTACACCGAGCGCACGGAAGAAGGATCCATAGCGCTGCCGGTATATCTTGGCATCGACTCTGGATCGACCACGACCAAGCTGGTGCTCCTCGGCGAAGATGCTTCGGTCATCGATTCGTTCTACGCCTCCAACGAAGGAGAACCCCTCGATGTCGCCAAAGCCGCCCTCATCGCGCTCCACGACCGCTATCAGGAAAAAGGCTATGAGCTGAATGTGCAGGGCGTTGGCACCACAGGATACGGCGAGCTCATGTTCGCCCAGGCCTTCAACTCCGATTGCCATACCGTGGAAACGGTCGCCCATGCCGAAGCCGCACAGCACTACGTACCCGACGTGACTTTCATCCTAGATATCGGCGGTCAGGACATGAAATCGCTCTGGGTCGATGAGGGCATCATTACTAATGTGGTCGTGAACGAAGCTTGCTCAAGCGGATGCGGATCGTTCCTCGAGAACTTCGCCTCCACATTGAAGATCGCCACTGAAGACATTGCCTCATCGGCATTTCGCTCTTCTTCCCCCGCAGAACTCGGCAGTCGTTGCACGGTCTTCATGAACAGCAGCATCGTCACCGAACAGAAGAACGGCAAAACACCCGACGACATCATGGCGGGTCTATGCCGATCCATCATTGAGAACGTATTCACCAAGGTCATTCGCGTTTCGAACCTCGAAAGCCTCGGTTCGCGCATCGTCGTACAAGGCGGCACGTTCTTGAACGATGCGGTGCTGCGCGCCTTCGAGCAATACGTTGGCCGCAAGGTGGTACGCGCCCCCTACCCGGGCTTAATGGGAGCCATCGGCGCCGCCCTTATCGCGCGGGAGAACATGCTCGCCGCACCCCGTACCTCATCTTTTATCGGATGGGACGCTCTTCACGACTTCGCCTACGAGCAAGAGACCAACCTGATCTGCCCCTTCTGCGCAAATCACTGCAATCGTACGCGTATCACGTTCTCGAACGGGTCGTCGTGGATCACGGGAAACCGCTGCCCCCGCGGCGAAGTAGTAGGCGATCCGAGCGATGCCAACGTGCGAGAGCAGGTCCGCAGCGCGAAGAAGGCCATGGATAGCGTCCCTAACCTATATGCCGAACGCGAAAAGCTCCTTTTCCAAGACTGGCCCCACACATCCGTATTACCCGATCAAAACACGACGATCGGACTTCCCCGCGTGCTGTCGTTCTGGGATATCATGCCGTTCTGGAAAACACTGCTACAAGCGCTCGGTTTCAACGTGAAGATATCCCACTTAAGCACCCGTGCTATCTACGAAGACGGTCTGTCTGCTGTGGCATCCGATACCGTATGCTTCCCCGCAAAACTCGCCCACGGGCACTTGCGCGATCTACGCGACCAAGGAGTCGATCGCATCTTCATGCCCATTGTCACCACCGTTCCCTCGGAGAACACAGCCGACACAAGCCAATCGATGTGCGCCGTGGTCAAGGGGTATCCCCTGGTAATTAAGAACTCAGATGATCCAGAAAAACGCTGGGACGTTCCCTTTGACAGCCCCTATTTCCACTGGTTCTCGAACCGTGACCGCGATACGCAGCTCGCCTCCTATTTCAAAGACGCTTTCGACATACCCGAGCACGCCGTACACGCCGCCCTGCAGCAAGCAGATGCTGCTCAGAGCAGTTTCAGTGAAACGCTCCAACAACGCGGAGCGGAGATCCTCGCCCGCGTACGCGCCGAGAACCGTTATGCCGTCGTGCTGGCGGGACGCCCCTACCATAACGACATGCTGGTGAACCACGAGCTACCCAGCTTCTTCACCGACATGGGCATACCGGTCATTACCGCCGATGCCGTACCGGGCACCGCCGATGTGCAGCTCGACAACAGCCTCATCGACATCGTGAATAACTTCCACGCCCGCATGCTCTCCTCCGCGGTCATCGCCGCGCAGAGCCCCCACATGGAATACGTGCAGATCGTCAGCTTCGGCTGCGGCCACGACGCCTATCTATCAGACGAGATCGTCCGTCTCATGAAAGAAGTCGGACCTAAGACCCCGCTCATACTGAAAGTGGACGAAAGCGACATTCGCGGCCCGCTGGGCATTCGTACCCGTTCGTTCATCGAGACCACCGATCGCAGACGCGCACAAGCACATGCCGACCAAGCCAACGCCCAAGCCGCTGCGCTAGAACCCGCAGCTCTTACGTTTTCCGCCAATGACGAGCGCATAGCCGATGAACACATAGCGCAAGCAAGCGGCAAAAAGCTCTCCGATCCCTATCCGCAGAAGTTCGAAGTAGCTGACAGAAAAGAGAAGGTCGTATTGGTGCCCAATACCTCGCACGCGTTCTGTCGCCTGATGAGCGCAGCGTTCTCGAGTCAGGGATTACGCGCCGAGCCACTTCCCGTCGGACATGAACGTGCGATCTATCTAGGAAAACGCTACGTTCACAATGACATCTGCTTCCCGGCGCAGATCGTTATCGGCGAAGCGCTCGAGGCGCTCGAAAGCGGCAAATACGACCTTGACCATGTCGCTGTCGCCACCGGTAAGTACATCGGCGACTGCCGTCTGACCCACTATGCCGCTCTGCTGCGCAAAGCGCTTGATGATGCAGGCTATGCGCAGGTACCCATCATCACCAACGATGATGTGGATTTCCACAATATCCATCCCGGCTTCAAGATGAATCCCATCTCAGCTATCCGCATCGCTTTCGCACTGCCCATGATCGATGCCCTAGAAGAGCTACTGCGCAAGATCCGTCCGTACGAACTTGAACCCGGAAGCGCCGATGAGGCGTTCGAGCGCGGCATTGACTTCGTCATGGATGGGCTCGAAACATCCGGCATACACGGAGCGAAAAAGGGTTTCGCCCGCGCCATCGAAGAAATGAAACAGGTCGAATACGACCGCAGCGATCCTCGCCCTAGGGTACTTATCGTGGGCGAATATCTGCTCAACTTCCATCCGGGTGCCAACCATGACATCGAAGCGTACCTTGAGAACAACGGACTCGAGGTCATCGAGGCGCGCATGACCGATGTCATCCGCAAAACGTACTTCTATCAAACGGCCCAGATAAAGGAATTCCATGTGGACAGGCCGCTATCATACAAAACCATGATGGCAGTATCGAACAAGGCGTTCGACTTCGCCCATAATGCCGCCGATCGCATCGCGAAAGCGCATCCCCTCTACGAGGCCCCTTGCCGCATGCCCGAGCTGGTACAGGCGAGCGATCCCATCATTCATCACACGTTCGATGCAGGCGAAGGGGTGCTCATCCCGGCAGAGATCATTCATCATGCCGAGCATGGCTGCCGCGCCTTCGTCATTCTGCAGCCCTTTGGCTGCCTTCCCAACCACGTAGTAGGACGAGGCATCACAAAACGACTGAAGGAGCTCTACCCCGATGCTCAGATCTTGCCACTCGATTTCGATCCCGATGTAAGTTTCGCCAATATTGAGAATCGTTTACAAATGCTCATCATGAATGTACGCAAGGCCCATTTGGAATAGATACTTTGATACTCTGAACTCAACCCGACCCAAGGAGAACCCATGGCGCGCCCCCGTAAAGACCAAGCAGACCCCGCCGAACGTCGTCTCAAAGACGCGTTCTGGGTACTGCTCAAAGAACACGACCTGCATGACATCACGGTGAGTATGATCACCAAGCAGGCCCAATGCAATCGCGGTACGTTCTACTATCACTACGATTCCCTGGCGATGCTCCTCGATGCGCTCATCGAAGAAGAGCTCCTCGCAAAAAGCAAGTTGCCTCACACTTTGTTCTGCCTCATGTGCCAGGATAATACCCCGAACCAGAGCGATGCCCTCTACGAGAACGAACTGTTCTCCCAGCACGTCAGGCGCTTCGGGCTCATGGTGGACCGCGCAGGCCAGGAATACATCGATGCAAAGGTGAAAGAGACCATCACCGAGACCTGGGAAGGCATTCTGTGCACCAAGGGCGAATCGCTTTCGATGGACTCGCGCCTTCTCATCGAATACTCCGCGAGTGGAATGATCGGCATCATCGGCTTTCTCTATCGTGAAGGCCTGTTCGATCAAGAGCACTTACCCGCACGATCGCTCTCTATCCTAAGGGAGAACACGCGCTACCTTATCACCCGCATCAGTCAGGCGCAGAACATCTCTCTCGAAGAACTTCGCTACCGCATCTATTCACACATAAAAGAAACCGCATCGATTGATCTGCCCTTGCCCCCGCGTGCCTGAGAACGATCGAGGCGACACGCCTAGCGCTCGCTCATCCATTGCTCGAATTCATCAAGATACGATGATCCTCGTGCCGTAAGGGTCTCTCGTGCCAGATCGAACACGAGCGCTTTCCATTCCTGAAGCGACGAGCCGTACATGTTGGCCTTTAGGCCCTTTTCGCGAATAGCCTGCGCTGCTCGGTCGGTACTGCCGTCGTCAAGAGGCCACACATCACCCACTACACCCAAAGCGTCCTCAATGCGATCGAGCGCTTTCGGGGAATAGAAGATGCCTTTTATCAGTGCCGCATATCCCGCCATCGCACGAACAGGAAGCGCATCGGCAGGACGGATCTCAACGAAGCGCTTGAGTCGCACATCGGGCCAGAACATCGAAAGAAGATGCTCGATATCATCTTGAGACACCAGTGCATCAGCATAAGCGCTCGCAGCCGTTCGGCCCGTCACCTCACGAAGCGCTGCTCCCTCGGGGTCATCACCCGACGTGCGGGTCACGAAAATAGGGCACGTCCGCAACAGCCAATCGGCATACGCGCCGAACCCGAACCCCTCATCGAAAATACCCGGCACCGATCCGCATCGATCGTTATCGACATCGCGCCACATTGCAAGACGAGAAAGAGGTTGCTTCGGCACTTCCCCTTCAAAGCGCGTCACGTTATCGGTCATATAAGCGAACAGGGGCGTAAAAGCCTGAGCTATGCGCATTTTACGAACCGCATCAGCTTCATCGGCATAGTCGACCGATACCTGAGTCGACGCAGACGCACGCATCATACGCTCCCCATGGGTTCCCTTGTCGCGAAAATAAGCGTTCATGAAGCGATAACGCTGCTTGGGAATAAGCGGCAGATCAAGAGCTCGCTCGAACGGATGATACCCTTGCGTTACCAGCATGCAACCATGCTCATCGAGAAAAGGATCGACCTGAGCGCGGAACTCGCAATATACCGACACTATGGTCTCGACCGAAGAGAACGGCGCAATGCTTATTTCCAGTTGCGCCGCCGGCTCAAGCGTCAATGACGCGCGAGAAGAAGAAAGTCCGATCAGGTCGCCTTCAATACCATACATTTTCTGCGGATAGAACTGAGACAGATACGTCAGCACATCTCGCACGCCTCCCCCAGCAGAACCCGCATCATACGGAACCGCTCGAAGCGTATCCTTATACACGACGAAATGCTCGACCTCGACCCCCAACAACGGCCGAAGCGCGCTACCTTTTGAGCCCTGCTCAAAATAAGAGATCATCGCCTGACGATTTTCCCTTTCATATGACATTGCATCCGCCTCGATCCTGTTAGCCCGATCTTCAAAGCACTGAATTCAAGAATAGCGCGTTATCCTCATGGGCGACGCACAGCGCCTGCGCTTACACGAGTTCTATCTAAATGAACGTATTTCGTTACTCGAACGAAAACAAAGCCGAAGATAAATATCGCTCACCCGTATCAGGCAGAACGACCACGATCGTCTTACCCGCATATTCAGAACGCTCGGCCACCTTCGCCGCCGCGGCCACGGCAGCGCCAGACGAAATACCCACGAGCAACCCATCCTTTGCAGCTAATTCACGTGCAGCAGCGAACGCCTCGTCTTCCGTTATCGTCATCACTTCGTCGTAAACGGCAGTGTCGAGCGTTTCCGGAACGAACCCTGCTCCTATGCCTTGCAGACCGTGAGGGCCAGCGCTTCCTTCAGAAAGGACAGGTGATCCCGCAGGCTCAACTGCGATCACTTTGATCTGAGGGTCCCGCTCCTTCAAGTACGCTCCCGCACCTGACAAGGTACCGCCCGTGCCCACGCCAGCAACAAAGGCATCGAGCTCCCCTTCGGTGGCCTGCCAGATCTCCGGACCAGTCGTCTCTTTATGGGCAGCCGGGTTAGCAGGGTTCGAGAACTGCCCCGGGATAAGGGAATTCGGGATCTCTCGCGTCAGCTCTTCAGCCTTCGCAATGGCCCCCGCCATCCCCTTCGCTCCGTCAGTCAGAACCACTTCCGCACCATAGGCGCGCATAAGGTTACGACGCTCGATGCTCATCGTATCGGGCATGACGATGATCGCCCTGTTCCCGCGCGTGGCAGCAAGCGCCGCGAGCGCTATGCCGGTATTGCCCGAAGTCGGCTCGATGATGACCGTTTCATCGTCTAGTAGACCCTCACGCTCCGCCTGTTCGAGCATGGTCTTCGCGATGCGGTCCTTCGCCGAACCAGCCGGATTGAACGATTCTACTTTTGCCACGAGTCTTGCGTTAAGACCGTGGGATCGCTCGTAGTTCGTCAATTCGACCAAGGGAGTATTGCCGATAAGCTCTGAAATATTCTGATATACCGTCATGCGAACACCTTCCCGCAGCGCGCTTGCTTTGACCTGAAGGCCATTGATAATGAGACTACTTTAGTGCCAAAACCGCTCTCATGAGCTATATATGCAATTTATCACCACTTTTTTTGCACTTTAGTTCAACTTTTTTTGAGAGTTCGTTCTCCACAATCAAGAAATACATCGAAGTATTCCGAAAAGGAGAACTCATGAACGTTCGCACTGGCCTACTAGAACGAATCGCCCGGTCGTTCCCTTCGCGTTGCGCACAACGCCACTGCATGCACCCTGCCACCCCGCCCCGCCGCACCCGATCACATGCTCTACAGGGCATTACAACACCGGATCAATTGCACCGATGCGCGCACCCCTTATGGACGCATCTCGCGATAGCCCTCGGGCTCATTGCGGCAACGGTCGCCTTCAGTTCACTGAGCGCCCCTCTCGCCTCGGCGTTCGCCGAAGAGCCCGGAACCATCACGAGCATCACCATACAGGTCGAGGGCTTCGATGGAGAACTGCCCGTACTCTACGCAGGAAGCGATTTCACCCAAGGGCAAGCAGTGCGATCAGATCCCCGTTTTATGGTCAACGAACAAGGTGATCAGATACTCGCTTCGCTCATTGAGGAAAAGGAAGCCCAGGGATACAAGCTCTTATGGCGCACTGACACTGGCGAGGAGTTCGATTGGTTCACCACACCCGTCAATCAGAGCCTCACCGTTATCGGCACCTTCCAGGAAGCAGACTATTGCGTGAGAGTATCCTTCGACGACGGTAAGAGCGAAGACCTAGAGGTCATGGTTCCAAAAGGGCGCTCATTCGAAGAAGCCTACGGCAGCGCTCTCGATGCTCCCTCCAAAGAAGGCTTCGCGTTCGTTGATTGGATCGATGCCTCCACCGAACGCCCCTTTGAGTTCACGGCTGCTGTAACTGCATCAACGAGCGTGTACGCGCACTATCGCATCGACGAACCCGATCGCGTGGTGGTCGTGGATCCCGACATCGATGTCGCCCAGACCCTGACCGGACGCTGCTATATCGGTGCCACATGGAGCGTCCATCCCGCCCAGTTCAGTGTTTCGAGCTTCACCGGTGGACTCGAAGGATGTTCGGGGACGGGATCATGCTCGCTTCCCAGCGCGGCGGCCCCTTCATATACCTGGGCGGACTACACTGCCACTCTCGCATACGTTGATATCGAAGCGGGCATCGTGGCATACGATGTAACGATCACGCCTCCCGGTGCCGCACATCCTGGCGGTCCCAGCAATAGCCTTGGCCTCATCGGATATCAGACCGTCTATTTCCGAGCGGAAGTACAGAAGAACTTCGGGGGATATGTCGAGATCCAAAAAACGTCAACCAATCCCACCCTGAGCGAAAACGACACATACTCGCTCACAGATGCCGTGTTCGGCATATACGATCAGAACGACCAGCGGGTAGGAGAGCTTATAACCGACGAATCAGGCAAAACAGGTCGCAGCGATCTTCTGCCCAAAGGAACGTACACCATCAAGGAAGAGCGCGCTCCCCAAGGCTACGCCACTGCTGCTAATAAGAGCATATCCATTGAATCAGGTTCGCTCACGCAGACCACCATCGCGGACATTCCGCAAAGTTCCCTCGTCGATATCCTGCTGCAAAAGCAAGACAAGGAGACCCAGCTCCCCTATCCTCTCGGTGTGGCCAGTCTCGAACATGCGCAATTCAAAGTGGATTACTACGACACGTTCCCTTCGGTTCCCTCACTGGTGCAGGCCGCCGCCCATCAGCTCGGACTGAAAGATGGCGCAAAGACATCGATTCCCGAAGCCTGGGGAGAAGCCAAGCGAAGCTGGATCTTTGAAACTGACGGAACGGGAGCCATCGCGTTCGACGAAGACCACCTAGTCAGCGGCGACGCGTTCTACTACGACCATGAAGGAACTATTGCCCTCCCCCTGGGGATCATCGTAATAGAAGAAGTGAAAGCGCCTGAAGGATACCTTCTTTCAGAAGAGCCCTTCATCGTCACCATCCTTGAGCAAGGAAGCGATGTTCACGTTGACTCATGGCAGTGCCTATCCGTTCCCGAACAGGTAAAACGCGGAGATGTTAGCTTTACGAAGACGCGTGCGGGATCCATGGAGCACCTCGCGTCCGTTCCCTTCCGCATTACATCGAGAACCACAGGCGAATCGCACGTTATCGTTACCGACGATAACGGCATGGCGAGCACCCACGCGAGCTGGGTGCCTCATTCTCAGAACACCAACCAGGGCACTTCATGGCAGGACGGTATCTGGTTCGGCACGGACCGCAATGGAACCACCGCACCGGCGAATGATGATCTCGGAGCGCTTCCCTACGACACCTATATCATTGAAGAACTTCGCTGCGATGCGAACGCCGGCATGGCGCTTGTCGAGTTCGAAGTGACCATTTCCCGCGACAATACCACGCTCGATCTGGGCACCATCGACAACGAACCCTTCACACCCGAAATAACAGGAGAGGTGGATAAGCGCCAAACGCTCATTGATGACGACGGCGCGTTCGCCTACACCATCGATTACCGATCGACCTCATCAACATGGGTGGACGAATTCACCACCATCGACCATATTGCATGCGCAGCAGAAGATCAGGCGCACTTGGTAAGCCTTACCACGCCCGTCTCTTTTGAGGACCACGATGGCCTGATGAACATCTGGTATCGCACTAACATCGCACCCGGAGAAGACGATCCCTCGAATGATGCGACATTCGAAGGAGAAAGCAATGAGGTCTCTGACTCCAACGAAACCACCAACAATGACCGACCCTCAGACGAAGATATCCCAACAACCGACGACTCGACCACGAACGCCTGCGCGACCAACCCCTACAATCCCGACAACCCTCACAACGAGCGTCAGTATTCGTTCGAAGGATGGCACCTATGGCAAGCAGAAGTATCCACCCTCGAAGCGCGAACGCTCTCAGTGGACGACCTATCTCTGGGCGAGGGTGAATGGGTGACCGATATCGCCTTCGAGCATGGCCGCGTTGAAGAGGGATTCGGCACCATGCCGAACGATGCCGCCGAGTGGCAACGCCGCGATCGCTACACCGAAACCGATTCAATAGACGCTCTTGGCGATCGCGAGTATTCGTTCGACACCATCCAGGCAAGCGGCAGAACGCACACGGCTGAATCAACGCAATATGCCTACGCACCAGCCATATTGCATATGCAGACGACTTCGGAAACGCTAACGGGAGGCACGACCACCCTCTACAACGATGCTTGCGTCGAGCTGTATCGCAATATCGACCTTCACGATACTGACAAAGACACCGTGAAACAGACTTTGCCTCGTCCATCAAGTCCCTTAGAAGAACTCATCGGCTATCTTCCTAAAACACAAGATGTGCTTCCAGGGGCACTTGGCGCACTCATCGCCCTCATTGCGCTCGTAAGCGCGACAACAGCGATCAAGTTACGCAGAGCGTCTTCGCATTGATGAGCGAAAGAGCACGGAAAAAAGCGACTCGCACCGCAGCGATCGAACAATAGGAGCTACGCACGTGCACCTATCCGGTGATACCTCGTTTGACGCTGCGACGTTTGCGCTTTGGTGCCGGGGCGGGTTCACGAAAATCGAGCATCATCTGCTCGACCGGCCTATCTGCCCCTTCGCGATCGGACACCTTTTCAACATCTTTAATGTTCCACGCAAGCGCTTCGGAGCCATGAAGTTCTAGCATCTTATACCGTGCATCCTGAAGGTTCTGCTTCGAGCCGGCACGATGTTCGCTCTCGAACTCGATCACGCTCGATTTAGGAGCAGCACCTTTAGGTGAAACAATGGTTGCACGATAGCGAGTCATGGAACTCCTTCGGTAGACTTCAATACCTTTTCAGCATAGCGCAAGATGGAATCCCCATGGATACCATTCAGGAAAAGACAAAAGAGGAGGAAGATAGGTAGGTTACATTTCAAGGAGAACTATGCGCCGTTTCGACCTATCCCCAAAACAGGATCATCGCGATATCAAGACGATCGGCATTCCGCGTGCCCTGCTGTATTACCGCTACTCCGCACTGTGGCGGACCTTCTTTGAGAAGGTCGGCTGTACGGTCGTTGTAAGCGAGCCCTCCGATCGTGCCTTGCTTTCAGAAGGAGAGCGCCTTTCGATCGATGAATGCTGCCTTGCCTCAAAGCTCTATATGGGGCACGTTGCCAGCCTCATTGATTCGTGCGATGCGCTGTTCATTCCCAGCATAGATAACCTGAGCCGCTATCGGAACTTCTGCAGTAAGTTCCAAGCGCTGCCCGATCTGGTACGCAACACATTCAATGATCGCTCCGTGCGTATCGTTTCGTGCGAAGTCGACAAGATCGATACGGGAATATCCATGGAAGAGGGGTTCGTCGACATCGCTCTTAGTTTCGGGCTGTCCAAAAAGCGTGCAAGGGCTTGTTTCGAAGATGCGCTCCGCGCCCAGAAAAAACACGATGACGCGCTCGCACATGAACAGAACGCGCTTCTCAAACACGCTTCGAAGCTGTCCAAAAAAGAACGTCCTCTGCGCATTCTCATCGCAGCGCATCCATATGTCATACACGACCCCTTCATTGGCGCTCCGATCATCGACATGCTCAACGACCTTGGGGTATGCACGCTCTATTCCGATCGATTCGATCGCAAGCGCGCTCTCGAAAAGAGCTTCGAGTTCTCGGACACGATGCCCTGGGCCGTCAATCGGGAAATGATAGGCGCTATCCTTCATCTCTACAATCATCTTGATGGCATCGTGCTGATAAGCGCATTTCCTTGCGGGCCCGATTCAATGACCAACGATTCATTGGTCCGCTGCATCAAAGGCAAACCGATCCTTTCGCTCACGATCGATGCACAGAGCGGAACCGCCGGCCTTGAAACGCGCCTCGAGAGCTTCGTCGATATCCTGCAATATCAAAAGAAGGGAGGATACCTTCATGACTGACATCAAGACACCTTACGACCGCATATCCGACACCTTAAAGCGCCGTTATTCCGAAGATGCACCATCGGGTTTTTCCTTCCTTCCCGGCAAACCGCAGGCCCTGCGTGATCGCAAGAAGAAGAAATCGAAGAAGAACCGCCATTCGCGTAAGAAGGTCGCGTTCTTGCGGTACTCCTATTACGATGTTACTTTTCGGTTCTTCGTCGAAGAAGTGCTCGATGCCGATTTCATCGCCCTGCCCCAGGCAACGCGCAAGACCCTCGAGATCGGCACGCTCTACAGCAATGATTTCGTGTGCGCCCCATTCAAGCATATCCTGGGCGACTACATCGAAGCCCTCGAAATGGGCGCTGACGTCCTTATCCAATTCACGGGTCCGTGCCGTTTGAGCTATTATGGCGAACTGCAAGAGTCCATCCTGCGCGATATGGGCTACGAATTCGAAATGCTCAATTTCGCCGCAGTAAGCGGAAGCTCCCTGAAGGAATACATCAAGATCTGCCAAGATAAGGTGAATCCCGATCTATCCATCTCGAAGGCCATCAAGAACTTCGTCGTGGTCCTGCGCATGCTCGAGCTGCTCGACGCGTACAATGACCGCTATCTTGAACTTGCGGGATTCGAAAAAGAGCCCGGTTCGTTCGTTCGCGCACGCAAGGATTTCCTCGCCGAAATGAACACGGTCACCAACGCGACCCAGATGGCAGCCGCATATCGTCGCGGCATGCACGCACTCGAAGAGATCCCCCTGGAAAAGCCGGTCGATCCCATTCGCGTGGGACTGATCGGCGAGTTCTTCACTGCCGCAGACGCCCGCTCGAACCTATTCATCGAAGACAAGCTCTCCGCCATGGGCGTATCGCTCGCCCGCACCATGAACATGACGAATCGCACCCTGCGCTACAACGAAGAGAACCTCCGCCGCAGCATACCCGAATACGTAAGTTACGATATGGGACCCACTTCCACCATGACCATCGCAGCTGCAAAACGCTACGCCGAAGAAGGGTTCGATGGCATCATCCATTTGAAATCATCAGGATGCACACCCGAGATCGACTGCATGCCCGTTCTGCAGCGGTTAAGCAACGATCACCACGTGCCCATCTTGTATCTCAGCTACGATTCGCAGACCAGCGATACGGGTCTCGATACCCGCCTTGAAGCTTTTTACGACATGATCGCTATGAGAAAGGCCCGCTAATGACCTCCGCATTTCTTGGCATAGACACCGGCTCCATTTCCACTAAAGGCGTCGTCATCGACGACAAGGGCACGATCATCGCCCGATCATACCTCTGGACCGAAGGCAATCCGACCCAAGCAGCACGTCGCGTGGTAGATGACCTCTCCCAGCAGATAGACCACAGTGCCGTACAGATCGAAGCAGTGGGCACCACCGGCAGCGCCCGCCGTTTGGTAGGAGCCATTCTGAACGCCACCGTAGTGAAGAACGAGATCACCGCCCATGCAGTGGGCACCACCCATCTGCATCCCGATGTACGCACCATTCTCGAAATCGGAGGCCAGGATTCCAAGATCATTTGCGTCGAGAACGGCATCGCGACCGACTACGCCATGAACACCCTTTGCGCCGCCGGAACGGGCTCGTTCCTTTCCAGCCAGGCGCATCGCCTTGGTGTCGAGGTGGAGGAATTCGGCCCCATTGCCCTTACCTCTAAAAAACCCGCGAACATCGCCGCCCGCTGCACCGTATTCGCCGAAAGCGATCTGGTGCACAAGATCCAGGTAGGCTATGCACGTGAAGACGTCATCGCCGGGCTCTGCAAGGCGGTCGCCACGAACTACCTCAATAACGTGGGAAAGGGAAAGCGCATCGCGGCTCCCATCGTGTTCCAGGGCGGCGTGAGCAAGAACGTCGGCGTAGTGCACTTCTTCGAGGAGACCTTAGAACAGGACGTCATCGTCGATTCCGACGGGCACCTGATGGGCGCCTTCGGTGCCGCTCTTCTTGCAGCCGATGCGCCCGTTTCGAAACGCAAGCCCTTCTCGTTCGATATCGACGATATCGAATTCACGACACGCGAAGTGGTATGCCAGAAATGCGCCAACCATTGCGAGATCGTATGCGTCTACCGCGATGACGATCTGATCGACGCATGGGGCAACCGATGTGACAAGGGCGCCATCCGTCCTCGCCAGTAATACCACTGGCCGTTGTGATGCGGGAGGGGTCTCGGAATGACCTTCGCTTCACCGCTTTTTAAGAAGACGTATGAGCGCAGCGGTATAACGCGGTCCTATCGGCTCCGTCCCGATATTGCTTGACCGCGAATCAGGGGCTGCACTTTTTAAAGTCTTCTTAAAAAGCGCGCTACGGAAACATCCCGAGACCCCTCCCGCATCACAGCGGTCAAAATAACTACATTGCAAAAAGCACATCACTTACAGAAAGGAACGTTCCATGGGTCTTACCCGCAAGCAGATCATCATCGTCGTCATACTGCTCTCCGGTACGGTCATCGCAGTACTGAATCAAACCTTACTATCTCCTGCCCTTCCCGCCATCATGGCCGATATGCAGGTCGATGCCCCCACCGTGCAGTGGCTCACGAGCGCTTATTCTTTGGTGGAAGCTATCATCATCCCCCTTTCGGCGTACCTTATCGGTCGCTTCCCCACCCGCAAGCTGTTCATCATCGGCATATCGCTCTTCGCCATCGGATCTCTCTTAGCGGCGATCTCACCCGTATTCGCCGTATTACTGCTGGGCCGTATGTTCCAGGCAGCCGCGACCGGCATCGTTATGCCCATGGTCTTCACGGTCATCCTGCTCATCTTCCCGCGCGAAAAGCGCGGCAGCGCTATGGGTATCGTGTCGCTGGTCATTGGCTTCGCTCCCGCCGTCGGCCCTTCGGTTTCCGGTCTTTTAGTCGATAGCGTTGGCTGGCGCGCCCTGTTCGTAGTGGTCTTTGCACTTTCGCTCATCATCATCGTGCTCGCAGTGTGGCGCCTTGAAAGCTACGGCGAATTCGAAGCAACGTCCTTCGATAAGCCATCAGTCGCTCTATGCTCGCTTGGCTTATTGAGCCTGCTCTATGGCCTTTCTTCTATCACGTCCACCTCTACCGCAGCGGTATCCATCGCCCTTATCGTGGTGGGCCTTCTGCTGCTTGCTTTCTTCGTTCGCAGGCAGCTCAAGCTAGAGGTCCCTCTGCTCAAGGTGAACACCCTGAAAACACGCAACTATCGCATTACCGTTATCGTGGTCGCCTGCCTGCAGGCGGCACTGGTGGGCACGGGCGTGCTGCTTCCCATCTACCTCCAGAACCTACTAGGCATTTCCGCCCTCGAAACCGGCTTCATCATGTTGCCCGGCGCTATCATCGGCGCCCTGGTCGGATACTTCTCCGGTCGTTGGTTCGACAAATTCGGAGTACGAAAGGTCCTTATCCCCAGCGCGTTCGTGTTCTTGCTCGGCGGCATCGGGCTGGTAGCCTTCGACCTTGACACCTCCATCATATTCATTATTGCGATATACACTGCCCTTTCCGTTGGCATGATGGGTACCATTACCCCCATCAATACCTGGGGCATTAATTCGCTCGACAACAAAGTCATCCAGCACGCGAACGCTCTTTCGAACACGCTGAACCAAGTAGGCGCTTCACTGGGTACCGCCATTCTGGTATCGCTCTCTGCAACATCCACCTTCCTGTTCCCCAATATGCCCGCGCTGCAGCAGACCATGATGGGTGATCGCATTGCCTTCTGCTTCACCGCGACGCTGATGATCATCATCTTCCTGGTCATCGTCATTGCCGTACGAGATAAGAAGAAGAGCTCCTTCAGCATTGCCAATGCCGCCGAAGCAGTGCGCATGCCCACTAAAGCGGACGACCATATCGCTGTCGATCTGGCCATGAACACTGAGCCCTACTTCGTTCGCGATACCGATTCCATTCGCGAAGTGGCGCAGATCCTCGCCGCCAATAAAACATCAGGCGTGCCGGTGGTCGACGAAGACAAGAAGGTCGTCGGGTTCATTTCCGATGGCGACATCATGAAGTACATCGGCACAAACGATGGCTCCGTACTAGATGCCACCCGCATGCTGTACCGCATTCCCGACACCGAGAATTTCATGCAGCGCGTGACCGACCTCATCGACTTGAACGTCATGCGCATCGCCACCAAGGGAGCCATTTCCGTTCCCAGCGGATCATCACTTGATGACGCATGCCGTCTCCTGGCGGAAAAGCGCATCAAGAAAGTACCCGTCACCGATACAGAGGGCGTACTGGTGGGCTCGCTTTCCCGCTCCGACATCATCCGCTCCACCATGGCGAACCTCGCTTCCATCGAAACGATCGTAGCAGCAGGAAAGGAACAGGAATAATCCCTCTCAACGAACCGCGTCCCGAACCCTCAGCAGAGGGAACGGGACGCGAACAAGAGCAAATGTACTCAACAGCGCTAGCGATCGCTATGGATGACGCTACGCGCCTGGAAGTACGTCAAGATAAAGTAGGCCAGATACACCACCAAGAACGAACCCGCCGCAATGGTCGCAACTTCTCCGATCTCGACATGGCCGAACACACTCACCACATCGATGACCACCATGAGAGCGCACACAGAATGGGACACCGCAAGGACCATCGGGAAAACGAACGCGATAGCGACCTGCTTGAATAGAGCCCCGTTTATCATGCGCTTCGAAGCACCCAACTTATGGAGGAGCTGGTAACGACGGCGGTTATCGGCAGCGGCTGTAAGCTGCTGGATAGCCAGAATAGCCGCGCATGCTACTACTAGGACAAAACCGATGTAGATGGCAAGATAGCTCACGATAGTGGTCATGCCAACGCCCTGGTCGTATACTCCCTGACGCGTCTGATACATAGCAACCGGCCATGTTGAGGGATCAGCGCTTTGAGAGATCTTATCGAGCGTTTCATTGAATGGGTCCAATGCTCCCGCATCGACGAAATTCACATTCAGAAGCGATGCAGACAATAGATCGTTCGCCTCTTCGGGGAACTCGTCGTCATTAATAACAAATGAACCGGTATTCATCGCGGTCGAAGTGGTTTCAACGCACGTGGTATCTACCCGATCGGCCAGCTTGAATTCCTTACCGAACAATTCGATCGAGCCGCCCTTTGCGACAATGTCATTAAAGTAGCCCGACAGCGCATTGAAATCGCACTGGATGAGCACCTCTCCTGCATCGAGGGAAATGGGCTCCTTACCCGCCATGGCGAGCGCATGGTTGAATTGAGAGAGCTTAACGAGGGACATCGGCTGCTCTTCATAGCCGTTATTCACCGCCGTGTTATAGGAAGAAAGCGGCTTACCCAAGAGCTCGTCCATCTTGCCATACGTCACATCGCTCAAGTAATAATTCACCTGGCCCGTTTCACGCACCATGGAATCCCACTGAACAGCTCCCACCGTTCGGGCGCTTCCCTTAAGCCCCGCATTCATGTCGGTACCATACGTATCCAGCGCCTTGGCGAAATAGCTTTCCTCACTATCATCCAACCCAACGCTGTAGTATGTACGGACCGTCGCATCGTATGAGGTCTGGCCAGCATATGACCCCTGCAAGGCATTGCAGATGCCAATACCACCGCACACGCTCGTAATGGCGAAGAACAGCGTCATGCAAATGATGCCCATGGACACGAACGACGAGTTGATACGCGAAGCGACCTGGCGCAACACGAACATATTGAGCCCGTGAAAATACACGCCCTTGATGCTCTGAACAACACGCAGCAAAAAGCCCGAGAGCGAATAGAAGAACAGCAGGGTGCCCACGCACACCAGAGCCGTGGCGAGCTGAAAGCTCCCGTTGGTCGCCGCAAGCCCGTTGTCGGTCAGGATCTTATACGATGCTCCGATTATCGCGACCGAAATGATGAACAAGACGAACGCAACGGGGATGCTCCTCAAGGTAAGCACTTCGTTCTTCTTGTCCGCATTGATAAGGTCGATGAGCTTCGCCCGCATCAGGTAGCCAATATTCAGCAGCAGCGACAGCGCGAAGATGGCAAGGAAGACCGCAACGGTGCGTAGCGCGATATCGACCGAAAAGAAGAACGTAAAGCCCTGCGACATATCGGCGACGAACATCATGGCGGTGACCCATACCAGCAGCTGAGAAATTGCGAACCCGATAATCAGACCGACCGCCAACGACAGCAATCCCACCATCAAGGTCTCCGCCGCCGTCAGGCCCAGCAATTTCGTGCGAGGCATGCCCAGCAGCAAATACAAACCGAACTCTTTGTTCCTTCGCTTAATAAGGAACCGGCTGGCGTAGACGACCAAGAACGCCAGGATGATCACGATGAGCACCGACACGTAGTCAATGAGCATGCCCAGCAGCTCGATCATATTGCCACTCGCTTCATCTAGCGCCAAAACCGCCTTTTGCCCCCCTACTGAATTGAAGGCATAGAACACCGCAACGCCGATCATCAAGGTGAAAAAGTAGATGGCGAAGTCCTTATACGAGCGCTGGACGTTCGCCCACGCAAGCTTAAGCGTCACAGGAATCACCTTCTTCGAGCTGGGAAGTCGCTGCGATGATGCGGGCCAGGAACTGCTTGCGATCATCATCTCCGCGGCTCATCTGCCCCCATAGTTTGCCGTCGCGAATGAACACAATGCGATCGCAGTGGCTTGCCACTCCTGGATCGTGCGTGACCATCAGAATGGTGGTACCCAAGGTATGCAAGAAGCCCAGGGTCTCCAGTAGATCGCGCGCTGATTTAGTGTCGAGAGCGCCTGTCGGCTCGTCAGCCAGAACCAGATGGGGCTTGGTAATGACCGCACGGGCTGCAGCGGCGCGCTGCTTCTGCCCGCCCGATACCTCATAGGGATAGCGATCGAGCGTTTCTTCGATACCCAAACGCCTTCCTAATTCATTCACCCGCTCCGTCACTTCACTCGCTGGAGCATGGGTAAGCGTGAGCGCAAGGGCGATGTTCTCACGTATGGTGAGAGTATCTAGCAAGTTCGAATCCTGAAAGACGAAACCCAGGTCCTCGCGGCGGAACCGCGCCAATTCGCGCGATGATAGCCCAACGACATCCTTCCCACCGATCGTAATGCGTCCATTAGTGGGTGCATCGATAGTGGCCAGACAATTAAGCAGGGTCGATTTACCCGAACCGCTCGGCCCCATGATGGCAATGAATTCGCCTGCCTCAACGAAAAAACTTACATGATCCAACGCACGCGTCATGCTCTCCGCATGACCGCGGCGTCCCTTCGCCTTACCGCCATAGCACTTGGAGACATCTCGTACCTCCACGATCTTATCTGCCATGTCGCTTCCTTTCTCTCCTTCGAATGCCGCTTATGTAGCGCTTCGTCGAACGTGTGAATTTCTACGCAGAACACCGCTTTCATGAACAAAGCGGCTAGACCGCTAATAACAGGCTACGAAGCGCACCTTGAGGACACCTAGCGCGCACCTTACGTTTTCCTGACTTTTAAGAACTCACCTGTTTGCAAGGCGAGCGAGCACCTACAATCTAGACATGGCAAAAGATTCACTACATAGCAAAACGATCCTGCTCGTTGATGACGAGCCGGAACTGCTCCATCTTCTTGAAACCGTGTTGCGGGCCGATGGGTTCGATCGCATCGTGTGCGCAAGCGACGTTGCAGGCGGATTAACCGCCTACGAACAGCATCGCCCCGATCTGGCGATCCTCGATGTTGCCCTGCCCGACGGAGATGGATTCACGCTATGCACGTACCTTCGATCACTTTCGAAGGGCCATCCGCTGCCCGTCATCTTCTTGACCGCAAAAGACGAAACATCCGACCGTCTTACCGGTCTGCGATCAGGGGCCGACGATTACTTGACCAAGCCGTTTTCCGCACAGGAACTTATCTTGCGTATGCAGGCGGTCCTGCGCCGATGCTACCCCGATGACGATCCGATGCTGCGCTTAGCGCACTGCACCATCGACCTTGATAACGTCGAGGTCCACAAACAGGACAGCGAGCCCACCTTCCTTACCGCGAAGGAAAGCGAGCTGTTGCGTATTCTGGCCAACAACGCCAACCGCATTGTGACCACCGACCATCTCTGCGAAGAATGCTGGGGGTCCTCGTTCGGCTACGAGCAGAGCCTTATGACCCACATTCGCCGCATTCGTGAAAAGATCGAGCTCAATCCTTCTAAGCCCGAATCGCTCATCACCATGAAAGGCCTTGGCTACAAATTACTGGTCGATAAGGATGCTTAAATGAGCGCCTCCTCGAACAACACCCAGCCAAAAGGGCGCTTCTTCGTGCTGAAGCACCTTGTCATGTTCGCAGGTATCGCGTTCCTCATCCTTGCCGTTGACCTGGTGCTTTATATCGGTATCGCACTCTTCGAATCTCGGAGCTCTTATTACTCGACCAATAGCTCCGAATTCCAGCAAAGCGAAGCGCGCATTCCTATCTCGGATGTCGCCTACAGCCTGCAACAGGACGAATCAGGGGCCTGGACCTTTACCGATCAGGGGCTGCTCGACGCCATGGATGCTCGTTCTTGCTGGACGGTTCTTATCGATGAAAACGGCGCGGTCGTTTGGTCATACAACACCCCCGAAGATCTTCCCACGACATTTACCCGCAACGACATCGCCGTAATGGCGCACGAGCGCTCATACGGCACCAGCACCACCTTCATTTGGACCAAAGATGCCAACCTCGTCGTCATGGGCTACCCGAGAACGGAATACCTGGCGTTCGGATTCACCCTTTCTGCGCAAGCATTCAGCCGCATACCTCTCTATTTCATACTCATCTTCACCATCGATCTGCTGCTCATCTTCTTGCTGTACGTCTTTTCTCAGCGCACCCTTCTAAAGAGCACCAATTCGATGCTCGATGCCCTGGATAATCTCGGAGAGGGAAAGCCCGCACGAGTATCGTTCTCTGGCAGCTTGCGCGTTGTAGGTAACCGCATCAATCGCGTATCGGACACGCTCATCCATAAGGAAACGGCCCGCAAGAACTGGATCGCCGGGATCTCGCATGACGTGAGGACCCCGCTCGCCATAGCCATGGGACACGCCGAACGCATCGAACACGACAATGCCCTGCCTGAGGCGACCCGCGAAAGCGCGGCTACCATTTCTCGTCAGGGGATCCGCATCCGCGACCTGATCGAGGACCTGAACATCGCCACTCAGCTCGAATACGATATGCAGCCCATCAAAAGCGATTCCCTCGTAATGGCACGCATTATGCGCAGCGTTGTGGCCGATTACCTCAATCAGAACCTTCTCGGGGATGCTGATATCGAACTCGACATCGACCAACGAGCAGCGCAGCTCTCCTTCGATGGGGATGAGCGTCTTTTGAAGCGCGCATTGCGCAATGCCATCGATAATGCGCTTAAGCATAACGCCTATCGCTGCCACATAGCCCTATCCCTCAAAGCGGCACCCTCCGGCATTTCGCTCTCTATCAGCGACGACGGGCGCGGCATGAACGAAGACCAGCTTGCCAAGCTCGCCATTATGCTCGAGCAGGATTATCTTGGTGCTGGGTCGATAAGCGCCCGCAGTGCTCACAGCATCACGTTCTCTTCAATGCAGATCAACCTGACCGACCAGCGCAACGAAGGAGGTCCCCAACCTCCCCAGATCAATACTTCGAAGACCTATTCGATGGGCGCGCCCATCATCTCCTCCCAAAAGCCCCCCGTTGACACGACCGAACCTGCGTCGTCGAAGCGCCCTCCAAAACCTCCGTACTACGAATCCGTCCAAGCGATGATCGACACCAGCGCCCGAGCGCCCGAACATCCTGCTGGGTCGGTTGCCTCACGGGGACCGATCGCACCCCAAGAGCTCGAAGCACAGGCAATACCAAGCACTCCACGCGGCGGCTCCATCGGGCAGCACGGACTGGGCTTGCCTTTGATCGCCCGTATTGTGTTGGTTCATAAAGGCTCATTCACGCTTGCTAGTCATGAAGGTGAAGGTTTTAGTATCATCATGACGTTCCCGCACGCGTACCTAAGGAGCTAATCCGATCATGTCCAAGCATGCCTCCCCTCGCCCTGCTGCTTCAGCAGGTGCTCTCTCTTGCCCTGCGCAGAAACAATGCGGAGCCTGTCAGCTGCTTGCCACACCCTATGCAGAACAACTTACGCACAAGACCGAAGAAATGATCGCGCTCTTCAAGCCGTACGCACATGAGGGGACGCGCTTCCATCCCATCACGGGCATGGACGATCCGTTCTACTACCGCAATAAGGTGACATCGCCCTTCGTGCCGGGGAAAAAGCTTCGCCCAGCTTCTGTGAAGCCTTCAGATAAAGCATTCCGCAAGCGCACCGACAACGCATCCCGCAAACGATCGCGCACCGATGCACCCCGCGAGATCCTGTGCGGCATGTATGCCGCTGGTACCCATCGCGTTATTGCGACCGATACCTGTTTGCTCGAAAATCGCACCGCAAAGCGCATCGTGCTGGCCATCAAATCGATCATGCAGCGCTACCACATGGAACCCTACAATGAAGACACGGGGCAGGGCTTCATCCGCCATGCCATCATCCGCGTAGGACATTCGTCTCAAGAGGTATTGGTGACCATCGTCACGAACGGAAGCGAATTCCCCGCATCGCGCAATTTCTGCAAAGAGCTCGTGAAGCGCGTGCCCGAGATCACCACCATCGTTCAGAACGTGAATACCCGCCAGACCAATGTCATCCTAGGCCAGGAAGAACGGACCCTTTACGGCCCCGGATTCATCCTGGATGAGCTGTGCGGATTGAGTTTTCGCATCTCATCCCAGTCGTTCTATCAGGTGAACGCCACCCAGACCGAGGCCCTGTATCGCCATGCGACCAAAATGGCTCACCTGACCGGCACCGAAACCGTACTTGATGCCTACTGCGGCACGGGAACGATCGGCCTCGTAGCTGCGAAGGGGCTCTCCTCGGCAAACACCCCTGCCGAACGGTCCGATCATGCTGCACGGGTCATCGGCGTCGACAACGTTGCATCCGCCATCAAAGACGCACGCAATAATGCTCGCCACAACAGCATCGAGAACGCCACGTTCGTCACCGCCGATGCGGGCACGTTCATGAAGGAGCAGGCCAAGCAAGGGGAACCCATCGATGTAGTGCTTATGGATCCGCCTCGCGCCGGTGCGAGCATCGATTTCCTCGAAGCCACCTGCACGCTGCACCCGCATCGCATCGTATACATATCGTGCAACCCCAAGACCCAGCAGCGCGATGTGGCCTTTCTGACCGAACGCGGCTATCGTCTTGATGAAGTGCAACCGGTCGACATGTTCCCCCACACGACCCACGTGGAGAACATCGTCACGCTCGTAAAAGACTGACCCCTTCACCACCATCGCACGCGGCAGGCGCTTTTTTCTATCTGATACCCCATAACAACATCTCATCAGGTGCGCTGCCTAGCTACCTGATCGTGCTATTTGTCACCTTGATCGCTCTAATGCGTCTTTTTTTGCCCTGATTCCTTAAATGTATTCAAAAAATAGTTGACGCTCGCACCCGCATCGCTCTAAGTGCATATACACAGGTATCATTTTTGAGAATTGTGTAAGTAATAGGTTACGGTTCGCTCCCTCGATATCAGGTAATTTCGATATGAATATAAATCAAATCAAATACTTCGTCTCAACGTTCGAATTGGGAAGCTTCTCTGCTGCTGCGCGCAGTCAGTTCGTAACCGTACAAGCGGTATCTAAAGCGATCGCCGATCTTGAACGCGAATTGGACGAAGACCTGTTCGTTCGCAAGAACCGTTCGGTGCACCCTACTGAATTCGGAGAGCGATTCTATCTAAAAGCCCTACCTACCCTTCGCTCATTCGAGGATCTGGAACAGTTCTCCCATGACCACGAAGAACACGTTCGAGACGATCAAACGCTTCGTATTCTCCTGTGCACGCCACCCTTCCATGGGCATAGGCAATTCATTGAAAAGCTCTCACGCATTCTGGGTAGTTACTTAGGGATCACCGTCCAAATGAGCCTCTCGCTCATCTCCGACGGAATCAATAAACTCATCGAAAAACGCGTCGATGCCCTTGTGACTATTGGAACGCTCGAAAGGTCTTTCATCACCTGTAACGTACTGGGCACCGTAGAGTCAGGCGTTGTAATGTCCCCTGATCATCCCCTTGCCCCTAATACGACGATAAGGATAAGCGACATGGAGCCCTACCCCGTTGCTGCGTCAAAAGAATTCGACAGCCTTAACGATTCGATCCTCTCGATCTATCAGCGCAATGGCCTGCGTTCGCCGCTATCGCAGGTCGATAACGACAATTTCAATATCAGAACGTTCCTGAACGAGCATCATGGGCTCGTGTTCAACGTAGGGATATCCGCCCTTACCCGCGACGTGCCCAATATGACCATGCGTTTAATCGACCCGCTTGACGCAAAGCCTATCCCCATCTGCCTGAGCACGCTCAAGAACCGCAATGATGCCATCACAGAAGCACTACTGAAGTTAGCGAAGATTCCGCTCAGTCCTTTGAGTGTTGCCAACCTGCATTAGCACAACGCATCTATACTCGCCGAGCGCAGCCATTAGCGCACCACGCCCATGCTCGCCTAACTCCCCGCCAACGCACCGCGTCCATGTTCGCGTAGTGCCTCTTGTCACACTCCCCCATGCTCGTCCTGTATCACCATCAACGCACGGCACCCATACTCCTAGCCTTTGACACTGTGCCGTACACTTCGCTTCGCTATACCCGATCAGATACAGCATTTGCCTACCCACGAACTCTTCACGCGCACTTGACAGATGCTTTTTCTATCTCTATATTAGAATTATTCTAATTTTAGTTAGGAACGCCAATGAGGGAAAATGCGAAACTGATTCTTGAGGTGATAAACAACTCGGACGAGCACTTGACCGCCGAGCAAATATACCTGCGCCTTAAAGATCAAAACACCAAGGTGGTTCTCGCAACGGTATATAACAACCTTTCCTCCCTCTACCAAAAGGGGCTCATCCGCAAAGTTGTCGTTGCAGGTTTTCCCGATCGTTACGACAACGTAACGGTCCGACACGATCATTTGGTGTGCAAACGGTGCGGTGCCCTTACTGACGTTACACTAGAGGACATGACGGAGAAATTAGAACGGGAGATCGGGGTACCCATTTTGTCATATGATCTGAATATAGATTACCTTTGCCCCGCATGTGCAGAAGCAAGCGAACCAGCATCCGCTGAGCGCTCTTCATAGAGAAAAAGGACAAGACGAGCTAAATACTCACGAAAGGAGTCCGAAATGAGCAACCAGTACGCAGGAACTCAGACCGAAAAGAACCTTGAGGCAGCTTTCGCTGGCGAGTCTCAGGCACGCAACAAGTACACCTACTTCGCTTCCGTTGCAAAGAAGGAAGGTTACGAGCAGATCGCTGCGCTCTTCCTTAAGACCGCCGAGAACGAAAAGGAACACGCAAAGCTGTGGTTCAAGGAACTCGACGGCCTTGGTGATACCGCCGCGAACCTCGAGGCTGCTGCAGATGGCGAGAACTACGAGTGGACCGACATGTACGACGACTTCGCAAAGACCGCAGAAGAAGAAGGCTTCCCTGCTCTCGCTGCTAAGTTCCGCATGGTCGCCGAAATCGAAAAGCACCACGAGGAGCGCTATCGCGCACTGCTCAAGAACGTTGAGACCGCTGCCGTATTCGAGAAGAGCGAAGTTAAGGTGTGGGAATGCCGTAACTGCGGCCACATTGTCGTAGGCACCAAGGCTCCTGGCGTTTGTCCCGTTTGCCTGCATCCTCAGAGCTTCTTCGAAGTACACGCAGAGAACTACTAAGCCGATACAGGCCCAAGTTCGCTTAACAGCGAACATGTCGCGCCCCCAATATCAGTCGCTTACCAAGAAGGTCGGAATGCTCCGACCTTCTTTTATGTTGTGAGGGATAATTGCGTCCGTGACGCCCGTACCTGCGCGCATCCGCGGCCCCGCGCACCCGTGCCTCTGTGCTCCTTGCGTCCGTGACGCCATTTTCCTGGATCGCTTGGTCAAAAATGAACGTTTAAGAGTGATTATACGTACCCTTATCGAGACCTACTATCACCAACGCTGCGCTAGAAGAGAAGATACTCGATCACACTCATCAGGCCCCAAGCAAAACAGAAGGCCACGAAAGCTGCCAGCACGGTGAACGCCACGCGCTTGAGCACCCACATCTTCCCTGCACGCTGGTTGGACAGACTGCCCACATCAGGGGTCTTCCCATCCATGAAATCTTTGATGACACCATACGTGAACAGCTTATTGTCGGACTTGATCTTTTCGATCATCGCCGCAGCCACCAAACCAGGCACGAACATAGCTGTAGCGGGAAGCACCATGAACAGCATGTCGAAGTGCATCAGACCTGCCATGTCCATGATCGCGGTCGCGAATACCCACGCAAGGGTCAAACCCACACTTACCAGCATTATTACTGACAGGTTATTCATCTTCTTGGCTTGATCGCTCAGTACTGCTTTCATCTCTTCCACATCTCCTTTTATCAGTGAATCAATACTCACGCCGAAGAGATTGCTCAGAAGAAGCAAGCTTTGCACATCTGGATACGTCTTATCGGTTTCCCAATTTGAAATAGTCTGGCGAGATACGAAGATCCGCTCGGCCAGATCTTCTTGGGAAAGCCCCAATAAGGCGCGCTGCTCTTTGATGCGAGAAGCAAGCTCCATGCCGATCCCTTCTGTCAGGAAATGTCTCAAATCGGGAAGAACTTTACCACCTAATGGCTTTGACATGGGTCCTTTTTGCTGGTTTTCCCCTGCAAAAAGTATTTTACAGCGCCTTTGACCTGCGGTTTCATCGCTCCTACAACTTATAAATCCGCGCAAAAAGCAGAGCGAACCCGCTTCGAAGCCCTGAGGTCACGCGCCATACACTCCACCCACATAGCATTTGATTTATCATTCCGAGTGCCATGCACCCGCAAAGCCGAAGCAATAAAGAATAAGGCAGGGTAATCCCCCGCCTTATTCGTGTGACGATTCGGATTTATCCGCCGATTCGAATACGTCCGCCTAGACCAAGCGAACGAACTTGCGCTTGCCAACCTGGACGACCGCGCCTGCGAGCGTATCAGGCGCAACGTTGTATTCCTTAGCAGGCACCGCTTCGCCATTTACCTTGACGCCACCCTGGTCGATCATACGACGCGCATCGCCTACAGAATTGGTGAGCCCCGCATCGGAGATCAATTTCGCCAGATACACCTTGCCTTCATCGTTAGGGGTAAGGTCGGCAGCGAATTCCGGAATATCCTCAGGCACTTCGTGCTGCTTGAACTGACGATCGAACGCCGCTTCAGCTTCCTGAGCGGCAGCTTCGTCATAATATGCCGCAACGATGTTCTGAGCCAGATCGCGCTTGCAACGATTCGGGTGGATATCACCCGCCGCAAGACCCGCCTCGATAGCATCGATCTGGTCGACCGCGATCGTAGAAGCCAGGCGATAGTACTTCACCATAAGCTCGTCAGGGATGGACATGACCTTGCCAAACATATCGTTAGGCGCATCGGTCAGGCCAATGTAGTTGCCATAGCTCTTGGACATCTTCTTAACACCATCGGTGCCTTCCAGAAGCGGCAAGGTCAAGCACACCTGCGGCTCCATGCCCATCTTTTCCATCAACTCGCGTCCTGCGAGCAAGTTGAACAACTGGTCGGTGCCGCCCAGTTCCACGTCAGCTTCGATGACCACTGAGTCATATGCCTGCATGATGGGATAGAGGAACTCGTGAAGGCTAATGGACTGGTTGCTGGTATAGCGATTATGGAAGTCATCACGCTCGAGAATACGTGCGACCGTGAAGTTGGAAGCGATCTTGAGCAGGTCTTCCATACCGAGCTTCAAGATCCACTCGGAGTTATAGCGCAACGTCGTCTTTTCAGGGTCGAGGATCTTGAATGCCTGATCGACATACGTTTTCGCATTGATCTCGATCTGCTCGCGCGTCAGTTGAGGACGCGTGGTATTGCGTCCCGACGGATCGCCGATCAGCGCCGTACCATCACCGATGATCAGCGTTACATGGTGTCCCAGATCCTGGAACGCACGCAACTTACGCAGTGGGACCGCGTGACCTAAGTGAATATCGGGAGCAGTCGGGTCAACGCCCAACTTGATGTTCAGCGGCTTGCCGCGCTTCAGCTTTTCCATCAATGCGGATTCCGGCACGATCTGAGCGGTACCGGATTGAATAATATGAAACTGCTCTTCGGGTGAAATCATTTTTCCTCTTTCTTGGATAGTGCAAAAATTCTAGCACAGCCACAACCAATACTATGGAACACGCCGCGATGCATCTTCGGGCGATCAAGAACAGGGCTCACGATCACTACGCACGCGCTACATCACCCAAGCATCGCCAACCATCGAGACAGGTCATGTCGATCGAGTGTTCCGTGAATGCACTCGCCCATTTACGATACCCCGCGGAACAAATGGCCCGAGGTCGCTCCTTCGGCTTTTGAGACCTTGTCGCCGCTCTTGAGGGCAATATCACGCGCACGAACCGCGCGCTGGACCTTCTTCGTAGTTTCCGCAACATTCATCAGCGTCGTATCAACCATGAACGCCGATACGCCCGCACGGATCAACTCAGGTGCCAGGTGAGCGATATCAAGAGAAACCGCGTTATAGAGATGACTGCGCCCCATCGCATCAGTGATGACCGTCATCTCGTAACCCTTGCGGTCCTTCAGATGATGTGGGCTCTTACGACGGGCGCATGCCGCACAGTTCTGATTACACGGTCCCTGACTCATGAGCAAACAATGCTCGGTCACCATCAGCTCCGTCGAACCCATGATGGTCACGCCCAGCGGAACCGGGGAGACATCGCCCAGTTCATCTATTTGAACCAATGAGAGCTCTGGGGATAGCCAGATGCGCTGCGCCCCCATATCGGCCATTGCCTGCAGATCAAAACGATTCGTTACCGGGATATGCGGACCCACTTCAGGAAGGGCGCCCTTTTCAAGCGCGCGGAACAACTGGCCGAAGTTCTCGACAACGACCGGCTTATCTTCACGTACGCGGTTCCAAATGTCGAAGCCGTCGCGACGCTCTTCGTCGAACATATGCGATACGGCTGGCAAAATAGGAACGCACTGCTTGGGGTACCCCGCCTGCTCAGCAGTCGGCGATAGCTGACCTGCAATGACCGCTTCACCACGGCGATAGTTGATAGCGGGCACATAAACGAAATCGGCTCCTGCTCGTTTCGCCGCACGAGCACATGCAGGGTTAGTCGCTAGAACACCCACCTTGCACGATCCCTTACGAACGGGCGTAGAGAACACCCGCGCAGGCGTGCGCTCAAGCGTACGTGCATGATAGGAAGCGAGCATGGCCTCCTGTAGCTCCTTGGCCGCTTGCGCACGCAGCTTATGCAGCGTGGAAAAACCCATTCCCACACCTTCGTCGAGCGTGATATCCAAGGACTTGATTTCGAACGGCGTAGTGCCCATGCGATCGATATGATCACGCACTTCCTCGGCAGTGATGGCCTTAGTGCGAGCCGCTTCCACCGGAGCGCCTTCGACCGTTACGCTCTGACCTTGCGCAGTAGTGAAGGTGAGCCATGCGGGCTGCCCGATCTGAAGAACGATCGAGCCTTCGACCGGCACCGCCGGCATGCGCGCGTCATCAACGAAGGCGGCCTGAGCGTTGCGAACACGGAAAACGCGGTCGCCCTTGCCCACTGCACGATCTACACGCAGCACCACCTTGCCTGACTTGTCATAGCGTAGTTCATCGATGGTATGAACAAAATGCCCGCGGTTCGTCCAGAACTCAATAGCATCCTGCTCGTGAAGATCCTGCTCGGAATCGATGGTCACCAGTCCATCCTTCACGCGGCTTACGCGTCCGACGAACACGCCGCGGTTGTTAGGGCGCCCGTAACTCATGATCTCGTTACCGCGATCGCCCGTTAAATACGCTGTCGTAAAACCGCGCGAGAACGCTTCGGAAAGCACCTGATGCTCTTCTTCGGTCGCACGAGGATCGATCGGATCGCCCTGCAGTTCAACTGAACCGCAATCAAATTCAGCACGACGCTTTTCAGCCTCCCAAGCAAGCGCACGATCGAGCACAGCGCGATACACGCCCACTACGCTCTTCACATACTCGGGAGACTTCATGCGCCCTTCGATCTTGAGCGACGCAACGCCCGTTTCGATCAATTCAGGGAGCAGATCGATCGTGCAAAGATCCTTAGGCGAGAGCAAATGCTCGCCAGGAGCATCAAGGCTCTTGCGCAAAGCGACATTGTGCAACGTATAGGGCAAACGGCACGCCTGGGCACAACGGCCACGGTTCGCGGACCTGCCCCCGATCATGGACGACAAGAAGCACTGTCCCGAATAGCAAATGCACAATGCACCGTGAGCGAACACTTCGACTTCCATGCCGTGGCTCTTCGCCGCCTCAACAAGACGAGATATCTCTTCGAGCGAAAGTTCGCGTGCCAAAGTCACCCGCGAAGCCCCCAGGGCAGCAGCAGCCGCAATGCCATCTTCATCGTAGGTGTTCATCTGCGTTGAGGTATGTATTTCGACTTCAGGAACAACACGACGCAACTCGAGCGCCATGCCGATATCCTGCACGATGAACGCATCTACTCCGCAACGATATGCCTGACGAGCCAGCTCCATCGCATCTTCGACCTCAGAAGGAAGCACGATGGTGTTCAAGGTCAGATAGATCTTCACGCCGCGCATGTGGGCATAGTCGCACGCCTCGGCCAGTTCTTCAAAAGAGAAGTTATCCGCGCCGCGACGCGCATTGAAATGCCCTGCTCCCAAATACACCGCATCGGCGCCTGCCTGAACTGCTGCATGCAAGCATGCCATGCTTCCCGCTGGTGCCAACAATTCAACTTGAGGGGGCTCTTTCAAGGTGCCGGGCAAATTCGTCTGTTCGGTTGTCATTTCCATCCTCTGCGATCGTATGGGTCCTCATGGACGAAAACGGCCATCGGAAATGATGGCCGTTCATATTTCATTTCTATGACGTGCGTGCTTCCTATGCGGATTGGGCCTTGCTGTCTGCATCTTGAAGAGCCGCAATACCCGCATCGTAATGAGCCTGGATATCCGCTAGACGCGAATCATAGGTACCGTAATCGAACGAGCCGCTCTGGGGCGCCTTCACATCCTCATACAGCTGCACATACGAAGTGAGCGCGGTCTGCATTTCCGTCGCACCCGTCACGTAAGCAGAATGAATATCCTTCATGGCATCAGGTACGGTCAACGCATTCAAATCGTTCACGCACTGGTTCACTGCTTCGAGCTGAGCATCCAGGGAAATGACTTCGCCATCCTTCACTGCCGTAGCGAATTCACCCATATTGGTGTTCAGGGTCTCCATGATGGTATTCACTGACGACATATATTGGCGGTTTTGCGTCTGCGCATCAGCTTCCGGATCAGAGGAAGAGCAGCCCACCAAGCAGGCAAGGCATGCAACGCACAGCATTGCCGCAAAAACGATACGTGCTTTCGCTTTCATAAAATCCTTTCGATCGAACAGCTTGAGTGTATCGGTAGTTCATCGCCGCGAACGCCACATTGGCGAAAACAAGACAGAATGCAGGCACAATTCACAATCATGCCATCATTCGGAAAGGAAGCCGCGTAAATTACTTCAAGGCAACTCAATGCCCGAAGCGCTGCACCTTACCACAACGTTCAGTACAGTCTTCAGGTTACGGGTTCAGGATCGGGCTCAGGTTCAGGTTCGGGCTCCGGTTCCGGTTCCGGTTCCGGTTCTGGCTCGGGTTCGGGGTCAGGATCGGTCGGCGTCGTAGGCGTCGTGGGATCTGTCGGCGTCGTAGGGTCAGTGGTAGCCGAAGGGTCGATCACCGTATCGCCCTCATGTTCAGGCGCTTCACCCGTAGCACCGCTACCATTGCCAAAGTCCGTAGTAGTGTAGTCGAGCTTATCATCTGATGTGGGGAACTGCTCGATCGGCTGACCAGCCAGCACGGCGCTCATAAAATCACCGAACACGCCATCAGCTGCAACGCTCGAAGGCATTTGCACTTCTTCACGTCCGCCGATCCAGATAGCAGTGGAGAGCTGTGGCGTAATGCCGCAGAACCATTTATCGCGCCAGTTCTCGGACGTACCCGTCTTACCTGCGACGGGCTGGCCGTTATCGATAGCCGCGCCACGGCCCGTGCCGTTCGTTACTACACCCTTCATAACATCAGTCGCCGCTTCGGTCAAAGCGGTATCCAGTACTTTTTCACCCGTGGTATCAGCCGTGAAAATAGTCGTACCGGACGAATCCTTGATGGACTGAATGCATACTGATTCATGCTTCGTGCCACCCGATGCGATGGTGGCATACGCCTGCGCCATTTCACGAACGGTCACTTCTTCAGAACCCAACGTAATGGAAGGGAACGCATCAAGAGGTGATTCAATACCGCACGTGGTAGCCATATTCGCTACCTTATCGGCACCGATCTCGGTGCACAATTCAGCAAAACCGGTGTTGGACGACACCGCAAAGGCGCTTGCCACAGAACGGACGCCATAGTCGGAACCACCGTAGTTCTCAACGCTCCATCCGTTAAGGTCAACGTGTGATGTGCAATTAAGATTCGTCTGAGGCGATACCCCTTCGTTCAAGGCAGCCAGCAACGTGAATGTCTTAAAGGAAGAACCCGGCTGGCGCTTCGCCTGCGTTGCCAAGTTGAATTCATTCGTATCGTAATCACGGCCGCCGATCATAGCCTTGATGAATCCCGTGTCGGGATCGACCGATACCAATGCCAGTTCCAGATTGTCGGAAAGTGTTGCGAGCTTCTTATCCGCCGCCTCTTCAGCCGCCTGCTGAGTCGGTACATCAAGCGTGGTGATAACGGTCATGCCGCCCTTGAATACCTCATCGGCCGAATAGTCTTCCAGAAGCGTCTGGCGCACATAGCTCGTAAAGTACTTGTACTGATACAGACCATCATTCGAATCGCTCATGGTTACATTGAGCGAAATAGGTTCAGCCTGCGCAGCATCGTGCTGTTCCTGCGTAATAACGCCGTTGGTCAGCATACGATCAAGGACCAGATTACGACGATCCAGGCAGTTCTGAGGATTGTCGATAGGATTGTTGTAAGTAGGAGCCTGAGGAATGCCGATCAATGCCGCCGCTTCGGCAATGGTCAGATCCTTGGCGTTCTTCGAGAAATACAGCTCCGCTGCTGCCTGAATACCATAGGCGCCTTGGCCGTAATTAATGGTATTCAAGTACATCTGAAGGATCTCTTCTTTTGAATACATGGTTTCAAGCTGGATGGCAATGTAGGCTTCGCGCACCTTACGCTTGAGTGAAGATTCCGTCGCTTCATCAGCGAGGATGGTGTTCCTGACGAACTGCTGCGTAATAGTAGATGCACCTTCACGACCAGTGTTCGTTAAATTCACCCACACCGCACGCGCAATGCCCCACAGGTCAACGCCGTTATGCTGGTAAAAACGCTCGTCTTCAGTAGCGACCGTTCCTTTGGTAACATAATCGCCCATCTGGTCAAGGTCGATAGGATCGCGGTTCTCCAAATAGAACTCAGCCAAGAGCGTCGTGCCATCATTGGCATACACCTTCGTTTTCTCAGCCACGTTATACGCCGATGCATCCGTATAATCGGGAAGATCCTGTAACCACACCGCGCATACCGCGACCGTAGACAAACAGCCCAGGCCTATGATAGCCGCTATTACGATGCCGACGATTCCTAAGCGGAATCCAGCGCGCTCTTTACGGGCGCCATGTCGAGACCGCCTTGCTCGTGAAGCCATATTACCTCCAAACTACAGTTCAAAGTATTTTAACACTCATCACTCTTTGCGAATGGATCCACGCAAGAGATAGGGGTGTTCGTAGCAGAGCATGCATAATTTATCGTTAATTCATGCATGGTTTCACCACATTTATTCACAAAGAAGCGCTTTATCAAAGAAGGGCCCTCCGCCAGAACGCGAACGGCCCTTCCCTTCTTCGTTATGTTCCATAAATAAGGTCGCGATACTTATCTGCGTCTTATTCACTTTGCACTACGCCTGAGCGGATTCCTTATCTTCTGCCAACTTCGCAGCACCCAGCTTGATCTGCTCGGCGACCACCTCGTTACCCGTTCCACCATAAGTGGTGCGCGCCGCTACGATAGATTCAAGATCGAGCGCTTCGGTGATATCCGCCTCGAACAGATCGGATGCGTTCTTGAAGTCCTCCAAGCTCAGATCATCCAGATCGCATGCGCGCTTATCGCACAACAGCACCAAGTTACCGACGATCTCGTGCGCCTTGCGGAAGGGCAGGCCTTTCTTCGCCAGATAGTCAGCCACATCGGTCGCGGCAAGATAGCCCTTCTTGGACTGTGCACGCATCGCATCGGCATGCACCTGCATGGTAGAGATCATACCCTCCATGCATACCAGGCAATCATGCAAGGTCTTGCATGCGTCAATAACGCCTTCTTTGTCTTCCTGCAGGTCCTTGTTATATGCCAAAGGCAGGCTCTTCATGGTGGTGAGCAGCGCCATCAGATCACCCACAACGCGGCCCGATTTACCGCGGATAAGCTCAGCAAAATCGGGGTTCTTCTTCTGCGGCATAATAGATGAACCAGTGGAATATTCGTCAGCCAGCGTAATGAAGCCGAATTCGGAGGTGGACCACAAAATGATCTCCTCGGACAAACGAGACAGATGGATCATAGCCACCGAACAGGCATAATCAAGATCGAGCAGGAAATCGCGATCCGACACTGCATCAAGAGAATTGGGCGTCATGGAAGCGAATTGCAGCTCTTCGGTGGTCTTGCTGCGATCGAGCGGATAGGTAGTGCCCGCAAGAGCAGCCGAACCCAGTGGATTCACGTTCGCAGCATCGTAAGCCTGACGCAGGCGCTGAAAATCGCGTGTGAACATCCAGAAGTAAGCCATGAAATGATGCGACAGCAGCACGGGCTGAGCATGCTGCATATGAGTGTAGCCCGGCAAAATGACGCCCATGTGCTTTTCCGCCGCTTCGATCAGCGTGGCGCGCAATGCATTCACGTCGAGCATCAGGCTATGAGCGAGCTCTTTAGCGTATAGGCGCGTATCGGTGATGACCTGATCGTTGCGAGAACGACCAGTATGCAAACGTGCACCGGCATCGCCGATGTTCTGCGTTAGCACCTTTTCGATGGACATGTGAATGTCTTCATCGTTGATATCGAACGTGAATTCACCTGCATCGATGCTCTTCTCGATATCCGCCAAACCGGCGACGATCGCATCAGCATCTTCCTGCGAGATCACTCCCTGGGCAGCCAACATACGAGCATGCGCACGCGAACCGGCAATATCCTGGTGATACATCGCCTTGTCAACCGGCAGAGATGCACCGAATTCCTGAGTAAATTCACTTACGCCTTTTTCAAATCGCCCAGACCATAAAGCCATTAAAAGCTCCCTTCAATATATGTAAGCGTGTAGCAGATCTATTCCGCGAACAACTTTACTGCTCTTCCTTCGTGGACACCAGCAGTAAAATACCCGAAATGATATTCACGAAAAGAAGCGTACATACGCCGAAAGCGACCGTATTGACCTTTTCGCCCTTGTACAGTTTCCAACAATGGATCGTCATAGGGATCATCCAGGCTAGAGGAATGATCGCCCAGCACACCGAGATAGCCGAAAGGATGCACAGGATGAATGCGATCAGGCGCAGGGTCTGATCGGTCGAATTGACCGCCTGCGTTTGTCCATACTGGGTCTGCGCATACGTAGGCTGTGCATACGTAGGCTGTGCGGCAGGGTCCTGATATGGCGTCTGCTGATAAGATTGCTGAGCGGCGGCCTGTGCGGGCTGAGCATCCGCATAGTTATCGGTCCATTGAGTGCCGTCCCACCAGCGAAGCTTCGTAGGGTCTCCCGAAGGATCTTGATACCAACCAGCAACAGGATTTGCCATAGCGTATTCTCCTCAAACTATAAATGGAATCGATGCACTTCAGTGTAGCAAACTTTCCTTACAGCTTCCTAAAGCTTCCCTTACTGAATAGAAACGTCCTGTCCTTTCCTTCGAGCTCTCGAACGCGCTTTAACCCATATGGACGCACCCCATCGAACGACAGCTTCAAGCAAGCTCGCAACGCACCCGAGCGTCTGGTCGCGGCGCGCCATCAAGACGATATTCAGTTACGGTACCGTCAATGAAGCGCCGGGAATTATTTGATACGCTAGAGCGAACCTTTGGGATCTTCATCAACGGAGGACGTTCATGCCGACCTTGCACGATATATCAAAACGAATCGATTCGGTCGCCTCTACCCGCAAGATCACCTCCACCATGGAAATGGTGGCGAGAACGAAGATCCATCGAGCTCAAGAGCGCGTTCATCGCGCAAGGCCCTATGCACGGTTCATGCGCGAAATGCTCAGCAACATGGCTGACAAATATGCCGAACCGGTCGCACTGGCAACGCCACACGATGAAGTCAGAACATCCGTCATCATCATTACATCGGATCGCGGGCTATGCGGTCACTTCAACCACGATGTCATCAAGCTCGCCGACAAGCAGATCGCCCTTTGCAAAGATGCAGGCAAGCACGTTGAATTGATCCTTTGCGGCAAGGTGGCCATGAAGTACTACGCCCACCGTGGCCATACTGCCATCCAATCGTTCTGGAACCAATCCGCCAACCCCACCGTCGAACAGGCGAACGCCATGGCGGATTTCCTAGTAGAGAGCTACCTTGCTGGCACTATCGATGAAGCATTCGCTATCTACAACCACCACCGCGGATCATTAACGCAAATTCCCGTTCAGTGGCGCCTGATGCCCATCGATATGGCGGCGTTCGATCCCCACCACATCCGCTTCGACCAAGGCGGTATTTCAGATAAGGACCCCCGCCTGAAGGACATGATGGCCCGTATCGAATACGAACCGAATCGCGAATACGTGCTCGAGCACCTGCTGCCCGAATATTTGTCGGGTTATCTGTTCTACATGCTCATCAATTCAGCAGCAGGCGAACAGGTTGCACGCCAGCTTGCCATGAGCACCGCGACCGACAACGCCGATGATCTGCTGGGCACCCTGAAATCGCTTTATAACCACATCCGTCAAGAAGCTATCACCACCGAACTGAACGAGATCGTAGGCGGAGCGGAAAATCTCGAGAGCGAGCACGGTCACCGAACGAGAAGGCGAAGCCTTTAGTCGACCGACCGCATATACGCAAAGTGACCTACCTACAAAAAATGCACCGGATACCCGGTGCATTTTTGCAAGTCATGATGATCGCAATAGTTGCGAACAGCTTTGAGTAGCGGCTTTATTCGCCGTCGGTCACGCCCTGTTCACGACGGTTCTTCGACCAGACCTTAGTGGAAAGACCATACAGATCGATGAAGCCCTTGGCTGCCTCGTGATTGAAGGTGTCAGCCGCATCGTAGGTCGCCAGACCGTAATCATACAAGGAGAAATCGCTCTTGCGACCGGTGATGGTGCAGCTACCCTTGTAGAACTTCAGGCGCACAAGACCCGTTACGCACTGCTGAGTGGTCTTCAGGAACGAATCCATCGCATGCTTCAGAGGCGAGAACCACTGGCCGTTGTATACCAGCGTTGCCCAGTCGTGCTCCATGTGCAGCTTGTAGCGCAGCACTTCGCGCTCGAGGCACATATCTTCCAGGCCACGATGAGCGACAATGAGAGCCAAAGCACCAGGAGCTTCGTAGCATTCGCGGCTCTTAACGCCGATCATGCGGTTCTCGATCATGTCGATACGACCGAAGCCATGAGCGCCAGCGATCTCGTTCATCTTCGCGATGATATCAAGATAGCCCATCTGCTCACCATCGATAGCGACCGGCAGACCCGCCTTGAATTCGACCTCGATCTCGAGCGCTTCGTCAGGAGCCTTTTCAGGATCAGTGGTCATCGTGTAGATATCCAGAGGAGGACGGTTCATTGGATCTTCCAGAACGCCGCACTCGATAGCGCGACCCCACAGATTGTCGTCGATGGAGTATGGCTTGGACTTGGTGGTGGGAACCGGCACGCCGTGTGCTTCGGCCCAGTCCATTTCCTCGTCGCGAGTGTGCATATCCCACTCACGAACAGGAGCGATGATCTCGAGACTGGGATCGAGCGCCTGGATAGAGGTCTCGAAACGAACCTGGTCATTACCCTTGCCAGTGCAGCCGTGAGCAACGTACTTTGCGCCGTACTTATGAGCCGTATCGACCAAATACTTGGAGATCAGCGGACGGGACAGCGCCGAAACCAAAGGATACTTGTTCTCGAAATGAGCATTCGCATACAAAGCCTTGGACAGGTAATCTGCAGCGAAATCTTCACGCATGTCAGCGATGATGCAGTCGATAGCACCCGTCGCCAACGCACGCTCCTTTACCTGCTCCAGGCCCTCATGCTCCTGGCCCACTTCGCCTACAACGGCGATGACGTCCAGGTCCTTTTCGTCCTGAAGCCACTTGATGCATACGCTGGTATCAAGACCGCCCGAGTAGGCAAGTACGCATTTTTCCTTTGCCATTATTAAACCCTTTCCTTAGGTGTGATCATTACGAAACGATTAGTCAGATTCTATGCGCGTGCTGCGCTGATCAGATCAGGCAGAGCTGCTACCAGCTGATCGATCTCTTTCTTGGTGATGATGAGCGGCGGCAAGAAACGCAGGGTATGATCGCCCGTTGCGTTCAGTAAGAAGCCCTCTTCCAGACCCTTATTCACCACGTCGTGAGCATTGATGCCCTCTTCAAGATCGGCGCCGATCATCAGACCCATGCCACGCACCTCGGTGATGCCTTCGATGTTGCCCAGAGCTTCGCCGAAGTAATCGCCCAGCTCTTCCACGTCTTCAGCGAAGTTACCGCGCGAAAGCGTTGCCAACGTCGCATGAGCGGCCGCCATCGCCAGGTTGCTGCCACCGAACGTAGAACCATGATCACCCGGCTCGAAGACATCGGCGACTTCGATACGAGCTGCGCATGCACCCATGGGGAAGCCCGATGCGATGCCCTTTGCCATGGTGATGATGTCGGGCGTAATGCCCATGTTCTGGAACGCGAAGGGGAATTCGCCGCAGCGATAGAAGCCCGTCTGAACTTCATCGACGATGAGCAGCATACCGTTCTGGCGAGCGAACTTCGCTACCTCGAACAGCGTATCGGCATCCCAGGGATGAACGCCTGCTTCGCCCTGAACGCATTCGATCATCAATGCGCATACGCTTCCCACGTTCTCGAAGAACGCCTGGTGAACGGCATTCAGGTCGTTCATAGGTACATGAATGAAGCCATCGGGCAGCGGCGCGAACGCTTCCTGCTTAGCAGGCTGAGCCGTTGCAGCAAGCGTTGCCAGCGTACGGCCATGGAAGCTATTGTCCAGCGTGATGATGTTCTGTCCGCCCGTGCCTTCCTTCTTGGAATACAGGCGTGCGAGCTTGATCGCGCACTCGTTCGCTTCGGCGCCAGAGTTAGCGAAGAACACCGGCCACGGTGCACGGAAGAACTTCGGCACGCACGTATTCAGCATGTCGGAGATGATCTTCGCGACCTCGCCACGGTTCTCAATGTGGTAATAGTTGCTCACATGGATGAGCTTAGCGGCCTGATCGGCAATGGCCTGGGTGACCGCAGGATGGCAATGTCCCAGACTGTCTGCACCGATACCAGAAATGAAATCAAGATACGTTTTGCCGGTGTCGTCTTTGACTTCCATGCCGGAACCTTCGACCAGCATGACCGGCTTACGCTTGAACGTATGCATCACAAAATGGTCGTCGAGCTTTTTCGCTTCTTCAAAACTCATTGTTTTCCTTTCCATCACAAACGCCGCAGCGCTTTTGCGGCTGTAGCACGCTGCACCGCGCACTACGAAGCGCATCGTATAGCCCTATAATTCTAACGGGTTATACGGAAATGCGCTCCCCTGTGTTCGCTGTTTCTTATCAAGTCCTTTTTTAGTACACACTCGGACTTATAGGTTTTCGTTTAAACGTGATGCCAAAATACCCAACGGACGCATTTCTTCCTTGGTGACGATAGCCTTGTCATCATAGATCAGCGTACCCGAACCGCTCGAAGTGAGCAGTTCGACCAGGATCGAATGAGGCTTGGTTCCGTTGACGATATGCGCACGCGGCACGCCGCCTTCCAGTGCGCTTACGCACGATTGGAGCTTGGGAATCATGCCGCTGCTTACCGCGCCTGATGCCAGCATGTCGCGCGTTTCATCCAAGGTCATCTGCGATACCAACGTATCCTTATTGCTGAAATCCTCATAGAATCCGTCAACATCGGTCAAGAACACGATCTTGTGCGCACCGATAGCCGAAGCGATCGCGCACGCCGCAGCGTCAGCGTTGATGTTGTACGACCCATTGTCCTCGCCTTTGCCGACCGATGCGATGATAGGCACATAATCAGCCGCGATGAGCGCATTGATGTAGGCGGGATTCACTTCCACTACGCGACCCACGCGACCCAGCGCCGGATCTTTTTGTTCAGCGATGATGGTTCCCGCATCAGTGCCATTCACCCCTACGGCCAGATTGCCGTGTTCGTTCATGGCGAGCACCAGTTCTTCGTTGACCTTGCCGACGAGCGTCATCTTAACGACGTCCATAGCCTCATCGGTGGTAACACGCTGGCCTTCTTTAAATTCGACATCAATGCCGAAGCGATTCATATTTTCTGTAATAGCCGCACCGCCACCATGCACGATGACCGGGTTGACTCCCATGATCTTGAGCATGACGATATCGCTCATCACCGCATTACGCAGTTCGGGATCGACCATGGCCGCCCCACCATACTTGATGAGGACCGTTTTGCCCGTTGCGGTCTTGATCCACGGAAATGCCTCGATCAGCACCTCTGCGGTATGGCTTGACGTTACTTTTCTATCTTTTGCGTACTTCATGAACGGTAATCTCCATTTATTGAAACGTATTCGTGCGAAAAATCGCAGGTCCACATCGTCGTTTGCGCGTCGCCTGCACCCAGATCGGCCTCGAGAAGGATCTCAGAGGCCTGGAATCGTCGCAGGGCCTCCTCTTCATCGAAAGGAACTGGCAGGCCGTTTCGCAGGACCGGCATGCCCATGATGTCAATAGATACGTTCTCTTGGCTGAACGCTGCGCCCGATCGGCCGAGCGCCCCGGCTATCCTGCCCCAATTGGCATCACGACCGTAAATGGCCGTTTTGACCAACGGGGAATTAGCCACCGTACGTGCAGCCTTATCAGCATCTTCATCCGTTGCCGCACCGCGAACGCGTACAGTGACGAGCTTCGTAGCGCCTTCGCCGTCGCGCGCCATCGCGCGAGCCAAACGCTGCGTCACCTCATGCAGGGCCTGCGTGAATTCCGCAAGTGCGATAGAGCCTTCCGCGAATATCGGTTTACCCGATGCGGCAGCACCCGAAGCCATCAGCACGCAGGTATCGTTCGTGGAGGTATCGCCATCGACGGTCACCTTATTGAAGCTCGCGTTCACTGCTTCAGAAAGGCAGCGATGGAGCGTCTGCGATGCCAGGGGCGCATCGGTCGTAATGACCGAGATCATGGTCGCCATGTTCGGCATGATCATGCCCGAACCCTTCGCCATGCCGCCCACCGTGAAGATGCAGCCCTCATAATCCGGATCGTTCGACTGATAACGAACGGCCTCTTCTTTGGAGACCGTATCGGTCGTCATGATAGCGCGCGCCGCCTTGTGCCCCCACTCGTCAGTGGCACCCTGAGCAACGCCAGCCTCATTGCAGGCGATCAGTTCCTGATGAAGCGCCGGTACTCCCGTTTCGAACGGAGCCGTATCCAGCAACTGTCCGATGACCCCCGTAGAAGCCACCAGCACATCTTCTTCGGCACAACCCACCGTATCCGACACGATGGCCGCGGTCCTGCGCGCCGCTTCAAGCCCGAGCGTACCCGTGGCCGCGTTCGCGATACCCGAGTTCACCACCATGGCACGGGCGAATCCGTAGCCGCGATCATCCAAATGCTCACGCGAAACCGTTACCGGAGCCGCGCAGAACACGTTCTGGGTGAACACGCCAGCTGCCGCGCAGAGCTCGTCGGCTTCCACGAGAGCCATATCAAGGCGCTCTGGATCATCGCGAAAGCCCGCGTGAATGCCGCCAGCCTTAAAACCGCATGCGGAAGCAACGCCCCCGTTGTCGATGGTGCTCAAATTCAATTCAGCCATATTTGTTCTCACTCCTAAGAGGGATCAGCAACAGAAGAAAGCGCTGTAGCCTCATCGAAGCCACAAACGATGTTCGCGCACTGAACCGCCTGACCAGCGGCACCTTTAACGATGTTATCGATGGCACAGGTAGCGATGACCGATCCAGTAGTTGCGCTATACGCAACGCCTACGTGAGCGCGGTTCGTTCCAACGACCGACGAGGTCTTCGGCTGCTGAGCGTAAGGCAGAACCGAAACGAACGGCGAACCCTCGTACGCGTCGCAATATCGTCGGTAGATCGACTCAGGATTTTCAACTGCGCGAGCTTCATCGCTCAATTGAATGGTGACGGTGGACAGAAGACCGCGCGAAGCCGGTGCAAGATGAGGCGTGAATACCAGACGGTCCTGGATACCTAAGATCTGTTCGATCTCGGGGGTATGACGATGGCTGGTAACGCCATAGGATTCGAAGTTCTCATTAGCGGAAACGAAGTGCGTACGCGCAGAGGCGCTACGTCCCGCACCCGACACGCCTGAAATGGCGTCGGCTACGACGATGCCCTGAGACGCCTCAACGATAGGCGCCGCAGCCAAGGACGTTGCCGTCGGGTAGCATCCTGCGCAGGCGACCAGGATGGCCGCGCCTTCCGCATGCTGCTGGGCAGCTTGGCTGAAGGCTTCGCGATTAAGCTCGGGAAGTCCGAACGTTGCCGTTTGAAGCAATTCGGGAGAGGTGTGTTCGACCTTGTACCATTTCTCATACGTTGCCTGGTCGCGCAAACGATAATCAGCGGAAAGATCGATGACCGTAGCGCCTGCCTCAAGCAAACCCGGGGCCGATTTCATAGCGACCGTATGAGGAGTAGCGAGGAACACCACGTCACACGAGAACAACGCAGGGTCATCGTGAGTGGTATACGCAAGATCGGTCACGTCGGTGAAAACCGGATATACGCTTGAAAGCGGCGTGCCTGCATCAGAGTTGGAGGTAACTACCGCTAATTCGAATTCAGGATGTCGCAGGATGATGCGAACCAGCTCTGCTCCTGCATATCCAGCTGCGCCTACGATACCTGCCTTCAACATCATGATGCCCTTCTTATCTTCGCGTTCGAGTAAATTCGCCTGTGTATACAAGTGTTCTCAGATTACTCCAAATTACCCATGGCGATAACCCTCAACTTGCAACAAATAACAGGATAGGCAGAGTTTATCCATGTACGGAAGACGTTTCTTGCCCACAGGGAAGATCATCCCCTTAAAAGAGGCGGTCTTTCCCGCAGGCAAGATCAAAGGCCGGTGCAGCTCTCCGCGCTTGCGCAACCTCAAAAGCGGAAAGCTTTGCACCGTATGTCAGAAGGGCACTACTTCACGTACGTGCGAATATAGCGCTCAATGCCCGTTACGCACGCGACGAGCGTTTCATTGATCGGCGTCGGTACGCCATACTTCTTACCTTGAGCCACCACAGCGCCGTTGATGACCCCGACTTCGGTCGGACGGTTCTTCTCGAGGCTTTGCAGCATGGATGGCTTGAAGCTATCGGGGAGTCCTTTGCGAGCGAGCTCAAGTGAGTACTGAGGGTCTTCGCTCGACAGCACTACCCCCGCCGCCTGGGCGACCTGAATACCCTCTTTCACCGCCGCTGCCGCAACAGCGGTCAGCTTTTCTTCCTGATACATATCGCCATAGGGCAGGCGTGTGATGCCGCAGATCGCGCCCGTTGCCACATTGACCAGGAGCTTATCCCAGATAACGCCCATGATGTTGTCGGAGACGATACAGTGCATGCCCGCCTCTTCGAACGCTTTGCCGATAGCTTCCACGCGCGGCGTGATGGAGCCATCCAATTCCCCGATCAGCGTATCTTTCCCCGGTATGGTCGCTTGCACACGACCGGGCTCGAGTAGCATACCCCCAATGTAGGTCTTTCCACCGATAACGTGATCGGCTCCTACGATGCTGCTCAGCACATCTTCGGCGCCAAGGCCGTTCTGCAAAGACATCACAGCCGTATCGGGACCGATCAGTTCTTTGCCCTCCTCCATGGTCTTGGCGGTGTCGAACGCTTTGCACAGCACGATGACTAGATCGCACGGACCGATGCCATCGGACGTGGTATGCCCGATGGGGTGAGCCACCTCTTCCCCTGTAGGTGTCACCATGACCAGACCCTGATCATTAATGGCTTTCATGTGGGCATCGCGGCCCACGAAATGCACTTCATTGCCTGTCCGAGCAAGCGCACCGCCAATGGTACTTCCCAGCGAACCTGCCCCTAAAACGCATACTTTCATAGTTGCTCCCTCACTCGTTCATTCTCTTGCCAACAGTTCGATCGTGATGCCATTGGGCAGAACGAACCAGTTGCGATCTTTGCCTGGTGCCTGGCGAATGCCCTCAAGGGCATACACCTTATCCAAGAGCTCTTGAGCGTTATCTGCTGCGATGCCGATATGGGTCATGCTCGGCGCAGGAACCGCACTGACATCGGAGCGATCCGTGGCGGACGTGGTCGCGCTAGCGTTCGCGCCGCTTGCATTCGACGCATCCATAGCGCCAGCGCCACTCGCGCTCGCTCCTGCATCCGCGCCATCCATTCGCTGCAGCTGGATGCCGCCGACCCAAGCCTGCTTCCACGGCTTTTCCCCTGAAGCCGGATCGACGAGCGTCACTTCCATACCCAGAACCGACGTGAAGAAATCCAGGCATCGATCGAAGTCCGGCACTTGCACCGCCACATGATCGATGAAAGGAGCACTCATGGCTATTCCTCCACTTCAAAGAACTTCAAGATATGCGTTGCTACGCACACCACCACATCATCTTGGTTGGTGATGATAACGTCAGCATAGGTCTTCATGGCATCGACATCGACTTCCTTGACCGTATAGGTCGCCGTCAGCGTGTCGCCGAAATACACCGGTGCCGTGAAGCGCAAGTGATCGTATCCATACGATGCGCTCGGAATAGGAGACTCGTACTTCTGCTGGATCAGCGTCGATGCGGTACTGCCAAACGCGAACGTCAATACCCCATGAACGATGCGGGTGCCGTACTTGGTGGTCTTCATGAACGATTCGTTGAAATGCATCTGGCTATAGTCGCCCGTGATGCCGCCGAACAAATAAACATCCGATTCGCTGACCGTCTTGGTAAATGAATAGTTGTCCCCTACCTTCAATGGCAATTCCGTCATAACATCCCCCTTTGCGAATTGTGCATGCGCCGCAAATCAACACTACCGCAACTCCCGCATCGCGTCTTGCGCAAAATGTTGATCGAATCACTTCAGATCCATGAGTAAAATCGCTCGATCACAGAAGGCCCTCGTCCATGAGCAGCTTGTATTCATGGAGGGCCAATTTGTAGCTGGCTTTGCCGAATCCCGCGATCTGCCCAAGGCACTCGCGCGCCGTTACCGATACATGACGAAATTCTTCGCGCTTGTGGATGTTCGACATATGGCACTCGATCGCCGGAACGCGCTCGTGCACCGATTCCAAAGCATCCATCAACGCATAGCTGTAATGCGTATATGCCCCCGGATTCAAGATCACGGGGATCTTGACATCCGCCTCTTCCGCTGTGCGATACAGTTCTTGCAAATGGTCGATGAGCGCCCCTTCGCTGTTCGACTGGAACGCATGAACCTCAAAGCCCAACTGCGCCCCGTACTCGATCAGCTCTTCGATCAATTCATCGTACGTCTGCGTGCCGTACTGACCCTTGTTCCTGATCCCATAGAAGTTATTGTTCGGTCCATTAACGATATCAAGCCTGCGCATAATGCCCTCCTCTTCGTGATTTCTGAGTCGCACGTTCTCTTTACACGCTTCTTTCGCACACTCGGTTCGCACATCCTACCCACGCTTTGCGCACCACCTCTTCATTCTTTCGCGCACCCGCGGTCTCTTCGTGCGATCCTTTGCGTTTTCCCACATGCCTCACGTCTCACGCCTCCTTCGCGCCCCTCGTGCGGCCTTCGCATGTTCCTTCGCGTCCCTCCCCCGCGTGACCCTCGCGTGCTCCTTCGCGCGCCTCCCCCGTGTGGCCCTTCTTTTCTTCAGAATAAGACTCCCCTCGGCGCTGCTCCAATATCGAATGAGTCAGGTTTTCAGAGAAAATTTCTATAGGATGAACGCTGTTCATGCGTGACGAAATAATTGGTGATAATCTATGAAAATCTTGCACTAATAGCACGAAGACTACTTATTCGGCCCCGAAGGAAGAGCGGTCATGAACCTCGCACAGCTTTCATATTTCAGCCACGTGGCGAAGACCCAGCACTTCACGCGATCGGCCGAAGAGCTTCATATTTCCCAGTCGGCGCTCTCCCATTCCATCGCGTCCCTCGAAGATGAACTGGGCTGCAAGCTGTTCCTTAAAGAAGGCCGTAACGTGCATTTAAGCGAGGATGGTCAGGCGTTCTTAAAATATGTAGAGGACGGCCTTTCCTCTATCGAGCAGGGCATTGCCGAACTGCAGCGACGTCGCGGTATGCTCACCGGGTCGATCGAGCTCGGCGCGATCGCCACGGTGCGATCGGAATATCTCCCTGCGGCAATGAAGGCATTTCGCGACCAGTACGGGTCCTTGGTCGAATTCCATATTGCCCAGGGCGAAACAGCCCCTTTGAATCAACGGCTCGAGCAAGGCGAGTGCGACCTGGTCATAGCGGGCCCGCAAGACCGCTCGGGAATCACCTGCAGAACACTGTTCCACCAACAGCTCGTTGTGGCGCTCAATCGGACCCACCCGCTCGCATCACTTAAGGCGGTTCGCTACGAGAACCTGATCGGGCACGAGGTCATAACGTATCGCCGCGGCATTGCCTGCGGGGAAACTCTGGAGGCGTTCCTGCAGAGCACCAATGCCCCACTCGAAAAACTCAACCTCATTCGCAACTACGAAGACGAGGTCATCCTGGGTGCTTTAGCGGTTCATGAATCAACGGTGGCGCTCACCATGCTCACGTCGAACCTGCTCGCAAATCCCGACATGGTCATTCTGCCGCTCGACGTTCCCGGTGCCGAAACGTTCTATCCCATTTCGCTCACCTATCGCACTAAGGCGCTTCGGACATCCGCCGCTCAAGCATTCATTGATTTTCTGCTCGACTTCGAGGCCCCCCTATACGAACGCGGCGATTTCCAGCCACTCGCGTAAGCACAGAACCCCACCAGAGCGCGCACCGACGCATAGCTCAACAACGCGGCACCCGCCCCGACAATGCAATGCCAACACAAGCACAAGCAATACAGCGCTGCCACAAGGACCAGCGATACAGCGCTGACCGAGCACGAGCCATTCGGTGCTGATTCGAACGCGAGCCATTCGGTGCTGGCCTGAATGCGAGCCACAAATTGCCCTGAAATGTATGCGCTGCTCACGAAATATCGAATCTGCGCCACAAACCGCTTTGAAATGTATAGCAATCGCCCATGAAGGATCCTTAAAACAGCCGCAAGCCGCCCAAAAACGCGTAAAAGTGCTGATCGAAGCCGTTTTTTCGAAAAAACATGCAAATAATCCTGCGCAACACATACATTTTAAAGCGAAATGTGGCGGTCAAGCCCCTTCTTGACGATCGGGCCCCTCTTGACGAGCAAGTTCCTTCTTAGCGATCGGACCTCTCTTAGCGATCGGCCTCTTCCAGCCGATCGATCTCCTCGAGCCAGGTGCGCGCGCTCGCATCAGAAGGCATACGCAGATCCCCTCGCGGCGACACCGCAACACTGCCGACCTTCGGCCCATCAGGCAAACATGAGCGTTTGAATTGCTGCGCGAAGAAACGACGATAGAAGGTACGCAGCCACTTCAATATCGTGCCACGATCATGGCGCCCCTCGAACGCCAAAAGCGCAATGCGGAAGATCTTGGTAGGCGAAAAACCAAAGCGCAGCAGGTAATACAGGAAGAAGTCATGCAGCTCATACGGCCCGACCAGATCTTCGGTTTTCTGAGAGATCTTCCCCTCTTCTGGCGGAAGCAACTCAGGACTTACCGGCGTGTCCAACACATCAAAGAGCACCCGAGCAAGCGCTTCGTCTTCGCACGTGTCAGCATAAAAGCGCACCAGATGACGTACGAGCGTTTTGGGAACCGATGCATTAACGGCATACATCGACATATGATCGCCGTTGTAGGTCGCCCAACCCAGTGCCAGCTCGGACAGATCACCCGTGCCAACCACCAAGCCGCCGCACTGGTTGGCCACATCCATCAGGATCTGCGTTCGCTCGCGAGCCTGCGCGTTCTCGTATGTCACATCATGAACGCTCGGGTCATGATCAATATCGGCGAAGTGCTGCTCTACCGCACGAGCGATGGGGATCTCCTTTAGCGTGGCCCCGAGGGATCGCACCATAGTAAGCGCATTGCGATAAGTGCGATCTGTCGTGCCGAAGCCCGGCATCGTTATCGCGATGATGCCTTCACGGGGAAGGCCCAACGCATCGAAGGCACGCACCATCACGAGCAACGCGAGCGTCGAGTCGAGTCCGCCCGAAATGCCTACCACCGCTGTTCGCGCATGCGTATGCGCAAGGCGCTTCTTCAGACCCAGCGCTTGAATGGACAGGATCTCATCGCAGCGGCACGCCAACTGATCAACATCAGCGGGAACGAACGGATCGGCATCGAAGACTCGCGTCAGAGCGACTTCCTCGCATGAAAGCGCGAACGACACGATCCGGTACGAATCAGCACACGCAGCAGGATACGTGCTCATGCGTCGACGCTCGGCCGCCATACGGTCAACGTCGATCTCGCTCATAATGCATTCGTTGGCGAACGTAGTCGACTCAGCGAGCACGGTGCCGTTTTCCGCAATGAGGTTCTGTCCGCCGAACACCAGGTCGGTCGTCGATTCGCCTTCGCCCGCCGTGGCATAAATATAACCGCACACCAAACGCGCCGATTGGTTCGCAACCAAACTGCGTCGATAGGCGTTCTTCCCCACCATATCGTCGCTTGCCGAAAGGTTGACCACTACCGTCGCCCCCGCAAGCGCATGGGAAACGCTCGGCGGATCGGGCACCCAAAGATCCTCGCAGATCTCTGCCGCGACCACCAGATCGGGCATGGTCTCGCACGCGAACAACAGGTCAGTACCCACAGGAACATCCACGCCCGCAAAGCACACGGTGCCCATATCGGCACCGCCGGAAGCGAAATGGCGCGTCTCATAGAATTCGTTATAGGCGGGAAGATGCTTCTTGGGAACGAATCCCAGCACTTGTCCGCGATTCAGCACCGCTGCAACATTGAACAACTTACCCTGCACGCGCAGCGGCAGGCCTACGCAGATGAGAGCATCTACCGAAGTCGTAGCGTCGGCGATGGAACGAAGTGCCTGTTCCGCCTGATCGAGCAAGTGGCCCTGCCAGAACAGATCGCTGCAGGTATACCCAGTGATGCATAGTTCAGGGAATACGATGACCTTCGCATGCGCGTTCGCCGCTTCGTTGATCCCCGCGATGATCGCCTGCGTATTCGCAGCACAATCGGCAACTTCGACTGCGGGGGTCACCGCCGCAACTGGTATGAATCCATCCCTCATAGCCACTCCTTGTTCAAGTTCGCTTGGTAGCATTATGGCACGTTACCGGCGATTCGACGCAAAGAGGGCAGAGGCGACTCATTTCACCTCTGCCCTCTATTCATGCCTCGGACAAAGAATCGGCGTCATGCGAACGTCGCCAGACAACGTATTCCGGCCCATGAAGGAGCGCGCGATCGACATGCAGATACCGAGCACCGCATCGCCGATCCCACGAAAGCGCAACCGGCATTCAAACGCCGCAGGGCAACGGGACACCCATCCCCCGACCACGCGAACACAGGGATCGCACCCCTACATCACCTCCGACTAGCGGATCTCGTAGCGACCATCCTTGCGCTTGATCGGACGGGCCTCCATAGCGGGATGACCCAAGATGATGCCACCGATCAACTTGCCATGATCAGGCGCGAAACGCTCCTGCAGCGCATCACCCGCACGGCATACCGCTTCAACCCAGCAGGACCCCAGGCCTTCAGCGTACGCCATCAGACACACGTTCTGCATGGCCGCAGAAACGCTTTCGATACAACTCGGGAGCATTTCCTCGCTGTAATTAGGCTTATTCAGGAACGCCAACATGATGGTTCGCGCACCGCCCATGGCCTTCATGAACTCCATGGTCTCTTCGATGATCTCGGGATTGTTCTTGAAACGCTCTTCCAGTCGCTTGCGCTCGGAGAACGCCGTAGTTCCCAGTTCGGAGAACAGATACGCCAGATCCTCTTCCTTGGTAAGCACTACGAAGTACCACGGCTGCAAGTTCTGCCCCGATGGAGCCCACATAGCCGCTTCGACCAGCTTGTCGATCGTTTCTGGCGCAATAGGCTCATCCGTGAACTTCCTAATGCTTCGACGACCTTTGATTGCCTCCATTAATTCCATACGTTGTTCCCCTTTCTTTCCGCACCATCGTGCATCAACCCAACGTATTAAAGCCGCTAAAGAAATGTACGCAGCTCTTTCAATAACGCATCTGGAGCTTCCTCGGGGATGAAGTGCCCGCAATCGAGCGCACATCCGCAAGCATCCACGCAGAACCTGCTCCAGCTGAGCAGCGGGTCGAAGAACTTTTCCACAAGCCCGTTCGCTCCCCACAGCAGCAATGTTGGCGCCGTGATCTTCTTGCCCTGCGCCAAGTCAAGCGCATCATGGATGCGATCGATTGATTCTCCCGCGCGGTACTCTTCGCAAATAGCATGAATGCAGGCCACATCGTAATGGCGCAAATACTCTTCATACACTTCAGACGGGAACGCCTCGGCATCGGTATCGTTCTCCGATTCATAACGCCCGATATGCAGCGCATTGCGGAAATACATCTTGCGACTCGACACGATCAGGTCTTCCGGGAACGGCGCCGGCTGCGTGAGCAAATACCAGTGGAACAGTGCCTTCGCGAATTCCGCTGAGCTCAGATCGTACATATCGAACGTGGATACAATATCAAGCAGAACCAGCTTATCTACCACATGCGGATGGTCGAGCGCCATGCGATACGCGACCCGCGCACCGCGGTCATGCCCCATAACGGAGAACCGATCGAACCCTAGTGCGTTCATCACCGCGATCATATCCTGCGCCATCACGCGCTTGGAGTAATTACTGTGGTCAGGTAGTCCTTCGGGCTTATCACTGTCGCCATATCCACGCAGATCGCACGCCACAACGGTAAAGCGCCGTGCAAGCTCGTCAGCGATCTTGTGCCACATCAGGTATGTTTCCGGGTGACCATGCAACAATAAAAGCGGTTGGCCCGAACCCATGATGACCGCATGAATAGTGACCCCATCAACACCCTCGATGAACCGATGCTCTGCTGAATCGAACATGTGCAACTCCCCCTTTGCCCCATCACGACGCAGTGATCCACGTTTTCAATAATACCCTTCTCTTGCATGGGCGTCTTGCTCTAAAAAGTGATCGAATTAACGAGAACCTATGCACAAAATAGCTCGATTCCCAAATCTGTTCCCGCGTATAATAGTGAAAACGACATCGTACGCGGAAGGGGTCACATGGAGTACCGCGTATCATGTCCGGCATGTGACATTTGGGGAGAGGTCATTTCGTCGGGCGATGATTGCACCATCGTTATCAAAGGGGGAAGCGCGCCGCATATCGGCAGCGTCTGCTTGGCCGTCCCACGCCCATCGCTCACTGGTTCTGGCACGAGCGCCACTGTTTCCGTCTTGAATCGCACAGGGCACATGGATGATTCCATTGCCTGCGCGGTCGCAAAGCACGTTGCCGCTACCCGCAACTGCGCGGTCGCCTGCGCCTGCGGCATCCACATCGACAACGCTTCCGCCGAAGCGATCGCCCATATCCAGCAAGCCCAGGCAGATATCATCGCCTGCGTGCTCGATCTTCTTGAGGCGACGAAGCCCCAAGATCCCGCAGGGCAATGCGATGCGGAACGACGGAGCCCCACGACGCAATGCGGTGCGGAACCGCAGGACCTCACGACGCAACGCGATGCGGAACGACAGACCACCTGCTGCAACGACAGCCGAACCACCGAAAACAAATGAACAAAGTCGTGGTGAACCGATAGCCACCGCGACCGAACTGGCTTTGCCAATCAAAGGAGGAGGACCTTTATGAACGAAATTCACGACTTGCGCACTGCCCTAGATTTCTTGCGAGAGATCCCCGGCCAGCTGGTTGAAACCGATGTCGAGGTAGATCCCGAAGCTGAGCTGTGCGGCGTTTATCGCTACGTAGGCGCCGGTGGAACCGTACCTCGCCCCACCCAAGAGGGCCCCGTCATGATCTTCAACAACATCAAGGGACATCCCGATGCACGTGTGGTCATCGGCCTTCTTGCCAGCCGCGATCGTGTCGCACGTCTACTTGATGCCGACCCGCGCCGTTTGGGCTTTCTGCTCAATGATGCGGTGCTGAATCCAGTTCCCCCCGTTGAGGTTCCTGCAGAGGAAGCGCAGTGCCAAGAGGTCGTCCACTTGGCAACTGAAGAAGGCTTCGACATTCGCAAGCTGGTACCTGCACCCACGAACACGCCCGAAGATGCAGGCCCCTACATCACACTCGGCATGGCTTATGCCTCCGATCCCGAAACGGGCGAATCCGACGTGACCATCCATCGTCTGTGCCTGCAAAGCGAAAATGAGATCTCCATCTACATGGTGCCCGGATCGCGCCATATCGGCGCTTTCTACGAAAAGGCCGAAAAGCTCGGAAAGCCCCTGCCCATTTCGATCAGCATCGGCGTCGATCCCGCCATCGAATTGGCGACCTGCTTCGAACCTCCTACGACTCCGCTGGGCTATGACGAACTTAACGTAGCGGGCGCACTGCGCGGCGAACCGGTACGTTTGGCGAAATGCCTCACTATCGATGAGCGCTGCATCGCTCATGCCGAATACGTTATCGAAGGCGAACTGCTGCCCGGCAAGCGCGTTGCCGAAGACCAGAACACCGGTTCCGGCAAAGCGATGCCTGAGTTCCCCGGCTACACGGGGCCCGCGAATCCGTCGCTTCCCATCATCAAGGTCAAGGCCGTCACCACGCGCACGAACCCCATCATGCAAACCTGCATCGGACCTTCGGAAGAGCACGTGAGCATGGCGGGTATCCCTACCGAAGCGAGTATCATCCAAATGATCGAAAAGGCCGTACCGGGCCGTCTGCAGAACGTCTATTGCTCTACTTCCGGTGGCGGCAAATACCTCGCGGTTCTCCAGATCAAGAAGAGCACTCCCGCCGATGAAGGCCGCCAACGCCAGATGGCCCTTCTCGCATTTTCCGCGTTCAGCGAACTGAAGCATATCTTCCTCGTTGATGAAGACGTCGATCCGTTCGATATGAACGATGTGCTGTGGGCCATGAACACGCGCTTCCAGGGTGATGCCGACATCATCACCATCCCCGGCGTGCGCTGCCATCCGCTCGATCCATCGAATGATCCTGCGATGGATCCCAGCATTCGCGACCACGGTATTGCTTGCAAGACGATCTTCGACTGCACCGTGCCGTTCAACCTGAAAGACCGGTTCCAGCGCTGCCAATTCAAGGAAGTCGATCCCAAGCATTGGCTGCCTGATTTCGAATAGGAGCTCATAGTGAATCGACTGATCGTCGGAATCACTGGCGCAAGCGGCACGCCTCTCGCGTGTCGCTTCGTGCGTCAGCTTAAAGAATTCACCGATTGCGAAGTGCATCTGGTTGTTACCGATAGCGCACGCTTGACCGCGCACTATGAAGCACCTACCGAATTTGAAAAGATGCTTTCACTCGCCGACCAAGTGCACGATAACACCAGCTTGGGCGAGTCCATCGCGAGCGGCACGTTCAAAACGAACGGCATGGTCATTGTCCCCTGCAGCATGAAGACCGTGGCGGGAATCGCAAGCGGATACAGCGACAACTTGGTGCTACGCGCGGCAGATGTGACCATCAAGGAACAACGCCGCTTGGTGCTGGTCGCACGCGAAACGCCCTTCAGCCCGATCCACCTGCGCAATCTGGCCGCGCTTTCCGAGCTTTCCTGCGTGAATATCCTGCCGCCCATGATGACGTATTATCACAAGCCGGAATCCATTGAAGATATGGAAGACCAGATCATCGGAAAGATCTTCGATCGTTTCGGATTCGACTACCCTCCCTTTAACCGCTGGGAAGGCTAGACCACAGACGACACGGACAAAGATCCGCCGACTTCGACAACGGTACCGCGCTAATCACCGCAACACGACGAGCGCCACAAAACAGCCTGAAATGCACGAACCGCGCGCAGAAGATCCGCCGACTGCCACAAAGTGGCTTGAAGTGTATCTGTGCAGCATCTTTTTCCGCGTATTACCGAAGCGCAAGCGATGCGAACGGGAGAAAAAGGTCACAAAGTGCTTTGAAGAGTTGAGCCTACCTCAGCCGAGCGACGATGAACCCTTGCGACTCTGAGTCATCTAGTGGCCCTGATCCTCTTCGTCCCCAATGAGCCCAAGATTGACGGCTACCCCATCGTTGATTTCGCTGTCTTGCACGAACCAATCAAGACCCGCAATATCGGCCGCGTTATCAACGAGCGCTCCGCCCATCCAGACATTTCCTCGGTCGATCTTAAGTTGCCCCACTGCTGGATCGAAGCCAGAAATAACGAAGGCGAGCCCCATGAACGCCAATCCAAGTGCACCAACACCCGCGACCACCGCATAAAAGAACTTCGTAGTTTTCATATCGCTCTCCCTCTTATGCGTTCTTGGACGCGACGGCGAACGTCGGCTTCTTACCGCGTCCACCCGATTCACTTGGCGAAGAACCATCCTTGGGCCTCTTGTACGTGTCAGTAAATAGCGACAACGCCTTTTGAAGCCACTTGCGCGACAGGAGCGCCAGCTGCCTGCTTGCCGCAAAAGCACCGCGTACGCACAATACACCCAATGCCGAACCGACCAAGCCACCGCCAAAGCCCCACAGAGCGAAGGCGGCATTTCCCGCCTCAATGCCCCAAAACGCAAGCAAGGCTCCCAGCGGCGAGCAAAGGATCCCTCCTATTGCGATCACCCAAATACAGGCCGCCAGCAGCCAAATGCAGAGATAGATCCCCAGTACGGTCGCCGCAAAGGCAAGCGCTAACGCCACCCATAGGGGCGACCCAATGATCGCCGCACCCCAAAGGAGCGCCCGGCTCTTTCGGCGGGTCTTCACCACTGCACGAGGAACCGCCGGAAGATCACCAAGGATCTTTTCGGCAGCAACGCCTGGGGTATCGAGAGCCGCAACAGCTTGCTCTTCCGTCATGCCGTCTTCCATGCGGTCGTCGATCATTTCTTCGTAAAAGGAAACGGATTCCAACCTGTGATCGGCCGGTAAGCAAGCGAGTAGTTCATTCAGTCTGTTTACATATTCTTGTTTATTCATGCTAATCCCCCGTCGAACGCAACATTACCGTGAACCGCATTTACACGTTTTTGATCATGGCAGTCGGAACCCTTGCCACCAGAGCGAACGCGCCCATCATCCAATTCGGACCCAACCGTATTCATGATCGCCTCCGCGCACTTTTGCGACGGATCCGCTGCTTGCATCACATAGGAATACAATCCCTCGACCACTTCGCGTTCAGAGATGAATTCCTCTATCCGATCTATTCCCGCCTGAGTGATTCGGTAGTACTTGCGCAATCTGCCTCTATGTTCAGCCGAACGAACGGAAATGCACTGCGCCGCTTCAAGGCGCTTCAATAAGGGATAGAGCGTAGATTCTGTTAGATCGAGGCTCTCGGGTATGTCTTTGATGATCTGATAGCCATACGATTCGCCCTTGCAAAGCGTGGCCAATACGCATGCTTCAAGAAAGCCTCGTTTCATCTGAGCATCCATAATACCTCCCTTCACATATTACTATGTGTCGCATAGTATAACGTACAGCATAGCATAACGCAAGAAACCCCGCGAGACGTGCACTCGCGGGGTTTCGTTTTTGAAGAGTCAATCTTCGGATATCGACCGATTTTCGATCATACCCTCTGGTTCAAGCAAGAGGTTTACTTTTCTTCCTCCAGCGTACCAGCCTTCATTGCTTCGAGGCGAACACGAAGTGCCTCAAGCTGCCTATTGGTCTCTTCGTCTTCAATACGCTGCTGTTCCTTGTTGTAAGCGTAGTCTTCGCGGATCTTCTCACTGTCAGCCATGAGCAGGTAGAAGATAACACCAATTGCGAAGCCAACACCGCCGCCGCGGGCCAGGATGAAGCCGGCGATCATGCCTGCAATACCCTTGTCCATGTCGTCGCGAACGAGGTCGAAGGCGATCTGAGCGCAGAGCCAACCCTGGATACAAAGTACAACTACGAGCAGTGCTGCGGAAGCTGCGAGGGATGCCTCATACAGAGGATAAACGAACAGACCAAGAACGGTGAAGATCAGGTTGGTACCAGAACCATCGTAGATGGAGTCCATGCCCTGGCGACCGGACTGCTTATAGCGAGCATACGTTGCAACGCAGTAGGGAGCAGACAGAGGACCAGCGAGAGCAGGATAAGGTGCGAAGAATGCCAGGAGCAGGTTACGAATACCGCAGATAACGTTGGTACGGTTAGGATCGAATTCGATGTATTCGTCGTCGCGGACAGCCTTGAGGCCGAGCTGCTGAACGGTTACGAAGTCGCCATAGGCGATGATCCATGCCATTGCCGCATAAGGCAGAGCCTGTACCCAAACCATAGGATCGGATGCGAAACCAATGAACAGAGGCGATACTGCGTAGAACAGACCCATGAAGTCAGGAACGCGGATGATCTCACCAGAGAAGTTGAACTGGAATTCACCAGCTGCACCACCAAGAATGAGCAGTGCGAGAACAGCCCAGAGGAAGCTGTAGTTACCGAGGATGGCAACAAAACGGTTGGTGTCCATGTACTTGCGAATACGACGCGAGAACATGAGCATGAATACGATTACAAGACCGCCAACGCAACCGATGGTAACAGTGTCAACAGCGCCGCCAGAACCAAGGCGAACGAAAACAGCATTAACACCAGCACCGAGTACGATACCTGCTTTTACCGCAGGAGGAATCATTGTGTTCAGCTTCTTCGACAGACCCGTGAAGCCTAAGATGATGAACATTATTGCCAATTCCAATTCGATTGCGGTCAACATCTGCAATCGAGCGACTCCTGGATCTAGCGATTCCAAGAACACGACGATAATTGACATAGCCGGCGTGATCCAACCGCAAATGGAAGGCTCACCAAGTACCCAGTTAAGGGTATACATACCAGTTTCGAATACGACTAGAGCCCATGCAACCTGCGGGTCAAGGCCTAGAGTAGCAATCAGAACAGCCAGTGCGCCGTAGGACGTACAAGCGTTCATCAAGCCGGTTACGACTTCGGGAGGCGAAATCTTAAAGTGGATGAATGGTAGACGAATTCGGAACAGGCCGACCTTCCAACAGGGCTGGATGCCGCCAAACTCGCGTTTCAGCATAGCCATTGCTTAGCCCCTCTCTCTCCTCGTATGCAGCCAACACGCTGCATTCAAATAATTAACCATCTTTTCCTCCTTTTTCGAATCACACCAGATAAAGACGTGTGCACGTTTGTCTTCTTCCGATGCCTTCGCGGATAACTGAAGTGGTTAGAAGAGTTCTGCTTCATTTAGCTTTCTCTGCTGAAGACAGAAAGGAAAACCAAACGGAAATCCCCTATAACTCCCTTTATCCGTTGAAGATGGTCCCTACAACAAGCTTTTTGCAATGCCGTCCGATTCCCCCTTTGGACAGACGACACGAATACACAAAAGGCTCACAAAGCATTATGTGACAGGGTTCAGGCGCTGACTAATTCACAATGAACCTGTTATAAATAGTTAAAAGAAATGATATTTCTGCAGTCTATTAATTTTTGCAATTCCGATAGCCCTAACTTCTGATTCAAGGTCACGTACGTCGGAGAGCACATTGAGTTCACCTTGAAAAGCCATGTGTTTTCTCTTATTCCATAGACAGCAAGAATGGAAACACCCATTTCCCCGCGCTTATCGCTTACCGAAGCTTTTACGAGCTTTCTTGACGAAAAGATTTTCCTCCCGTACTTTTTTCAATGTTATGTGTGGGAGCATTTTCTATTTTTTCGAATCGCCAATTGATCTAGCGCAGCATTCACTCAATTAATGCAATCTCTGAAAAGCCAGAACGCTTACACGCAAGACGAGAAATCGCATCTGTCCACTCATTATTAGAAAGGGAGCAGTACGACATGATCGCCTTAACCACAGCGCAGATCATCTCGATCGTCATCTTCGTCGTCGTAATGGCCTTGATCATTTCCGAAAAGGTCCACCGCACGACAGCGGCGCTCGCAGGTGCTGTCACACTCATCCTCGCTGGGATCATTACTTTTGACACCGGTGTGGAACACATCGACTTCGGCACGCTCGGAGTCCTGGTCGGCATGATGATCTTCGTTGCCGTTGTAAAGAACTCTGGCATTTTCGAATATCTTGCCATCCGAGCCGCCAAGATAGCGAAGGGCAACCCTTGGTTGATCATGGTGCTGTTCACGCTGATCACCGCTGTTCTTTCGGCGTTCCTGGACAACGTCACCACCGTTCTGCTGATCGGCCCGGTTACCTATACCGTCTGCAAAATGCTGGAGATCAACCCGATCCCGTTCTTCATTACCGAGATCATCGCATCGAACGTTGGCGGTACTGCGACCCTGATCGGCGACCCGCCGAACATCATGATCGGTTCTGCTACGGGGCTTACCTTCTTCGACTTCCTGGCCTATGACGGCCCGGCTGTAATAGTCATCTTGGTAGTATCCACCATCATGTACTACTTCTTGTACGGCAAGAAGATGGGTGTTTCCGCCGAGAAGCAGGCATCCATCATGCAGCTCCATGCGCATGAGGCCATCAAGAGCAAGTCGCTCTTCACTAAGAGCGTCGTCATGATCGTCTTGGTTGCGATCGCCTTCGTTATGCATGGCGCCGTCCATGTTGAACCCAGCGTCGTTGCGCTCGCCGCTGCCGCCATCATGCTCATCATTAGTCGCGCTGAAGTTGAAGAGACCCTCATGGATGTCGAATGGTCTACCATCGGCTTCTTCGCAGGCCTGTTCGTCGTCGTTGGCGGCTTGGCCGAAACGGGCGTCATCGAAATGATGGCGTACGCGCTGATCGACCTTACTGGCGGCGATATGATGATCACCATCATCGTGCTGGTATGGGCATCGGCCATTATCTCGTCCTTCCTGGACAACATTCCCCTGGTCGCCACCCTTATCCCGATTATTCAGACCATGGAGACCACCGGCATCGACGTCATGCCTTTGTGGTGGGCCGTTTCGCTGGGCGCTTGCATCGGCGGTATCGGTACGCTCATCGGCGCTTCGGCGAACGTGGTACTGGCGGGCATTTCGGGCAAGTACGGTCACCCCATTTCCTTTATGGAATACACCAAGGTCGGCTTCCCGATGATGATCGTCTTCACCGCCATCGCTTGCGTATATCTGGTCCTGCGTTTCTGCATCTTGGTATAGCGTCGCCTGGAAAGTGATCGCAACAACGCGATCGCGATCTGCTTGGATCGAACCATCTGGCCCCATCTTCATCGTATGTTCCGCATGAAGGTGGGGCCTTTTTATGGTCAGCTATCCTCTCCCATGCGCGGCGGCCCCTTCGGTGACCCCCTCCCATTCATGACAGCTCTCCTATAAGCGTCTGACGAATGAGCACGCGGCATCGTTGCGCGCTCAGCAATATGCACACAGGTCTTCGCGTTCTTAAGCAAAGCACTTGCCGGACCTTGCCGCATGCTCGCCAAGACATACAGACCCCTTCACTGCCGCTCGGAAAAATCTATAACGCGTTCTCTATATATAACGCGTTGAACATCAATCGGAATAACCCCCTCTCGCCTGAATGCGTTCTTTACAGGAAAAGGCGGGATTCTTATTATTTTATTGGAGGGAAGTTCGATGCGTTACCGAAGGCCACAGGCCTTCTTTTCTTGTGTGTCGAACTTGGGAGAGACCCAAAGCAGAAAAATACATTATGAGTAAGGAGGGATGTGTATGCCAGAATTTACTACACCGCAGATCATTTCTATCGTGATCTTCATCGTAGTGTTCGCGCTGATCATCTCGGAGAAGATCCACCGCACCACCGCCGCGCTTGCGGGTGCCGTTGTGCTTATTCTCACAGGCATCGTTACCTTCGATGTTGGTATGGAGCACATCGACTTCGGCACGCTGGGCGTTCTGGTCGGCATGATGATCTTCGTTGCAGTCGTCAAACAGTCGGGTATTTTCGAATACCTTGCTATTAAGACAGCCAAGGCGGCAAAGGGCAATCCTTGGATGATCATGGTGCTATTCACCCTGATCACGGCCGTTCTTTCGGCGTTCTTGGACAACGTGACCACCGTTCTGCTGATCGGCCCGGTTACTTTCACGGTATGCAAGATGCTGGAAATGAGTCCGGTCCCGTTCTTCATCACCGAGATCATCGCATCGAACGTCGGTGGTACCGCGACCCTGATCGGCGACCCGCCGAACATCATGATCGGATCTTCGGCGAACATCCCGTTCATTGACTTCATCAACTACAACGGTCCTGCGGTTCTAATCATCATGGTCGTTGCGATCGGCATGTTCTACGTACTGTACGGCAAGAACATGTCCGCTTCTGCCGAAAAGCAGGCTTCCGTTATGACGCTTCACGCACATGAGGCCATTCATAACAAGTCGCTGTTCCACAAGAGCGTTGTCATGACGCTTTTGGTCGCACTCGCATTCGTGATGCATAGCGTTATCGGCGTTGAGCCAAGCGTAGTGGCCCTTACCGCTGCTGCTGTTATGTTGATTATCAGCGCTGTTGATATCGAGAAAGTACTTCTTGATGTCGAATGGGCGACGATCGGCTTCTTCGCAGGCCTGTTCATCGTTGTCGGTGGCTTGGTTGAGACCGGCGTCATCGACATGATGGCGAACGCTCTGATCGATGTGACCGGTGGCAATATGATGATCACCATCATCGTGCTGGTATGGGCATCGGCTATTATCTCGTCCTTCCTGGACAACATCCCCATGGTCGCAACGCTCATCCCCATCATCTTGTCGATGGAAGCTTCCGGCATGGATGTTATGCCATACTGGTGGGCCATTTCGCTGGGTGCTTGCATTGGTGGCATCGGTACGCTCATCGGCGCTTCGGCGAACGTGGTGCTTTCGGGTATGTCGGGTCGCTACGGCTACCCCATCACCTTCATGCAGTACACCAAGGTCGCCTTCCCCATGATGATCGTATTCACTGCTATTTCGTGCGTATACCTGGTCGTTCGCTTCTGCGTACTGTAAGAACGATACAGCAGACCCGATCACCACAATACTCACCACGAACAAGGGCGACCTTCGGGTCGCCCTTTTGACGTGTTGAGATCCTTATACATTACGGGCATTCACCCGCGCTGCGACCACTTCCCTCCCCGCGGCCCCTCGCATCCACTCGCCCGCACCCTTCGGTCTTTTTGTCAGCGGCAACGGTTTCTCCTTTGCGCGCATTACGCAAGACGCTACACTAACGTCATTACTCACATTTGAAAGGACAACTATGAGCAACGAGGGCAAGCGCGTACGCGCCCACTACACTGGCACCTTTGACGACGGCACCGTATTCGACTCATCCGTCGAGCGCGGCGAACCGTTAGAGTTCGTATGTATGGCAGGCCAGATGATCCCCGGCTTTGACGCCGCCGTTAACACTATGGAAGTTGGCGAAACGAAAAAGGTCCACCTTCCCGCATCCGAGGCATATGGCGAGCGCAACGAAGAACTGGTTCAAACCATCCCCACGGCTAACGTGCCCGGTGCAGAAGAACTGCCTGTAGGCCAGACGATCTATCTGCAGGGCCCTGGCGGACAGCCCCTCCCCGCTCAGGTCGTTGAAGTTACCGATGAGCACGTGACATTCGACTTGAACCACGAAATGGCCGGCAAGGATCTCAACTTCGAAATCACCCTCGTAGAGGTCGTTGAGTAGGTTTTCATGCCGCAAAAGAAACAGCCGTCAGCTGCGCGCAATGAAGCGTCGTATCTGCTGACAATAGTGCGACCCATCAATTGCACATGATGGGTCGCACATGTTTATGGTAGCGCAGCAAAATTAATCGCACCGAAGCAATATCCTGCAAAATCAACTGCGCCGAAGCGTGCCTAACAGGTTTCGAGCACTAGTGTGCCTTCTTGCCGTACATGGTCATCTGCGACACATTGAACAGCTCACCATCGGAAAGACGGAACTGCTCTATTTTCCACTGCGAGATACGTCCACCAGCACGAATGGGCGTTGCGACCGTTTCCACCGTGTCGCCCGCTTTGACCGGCAGCAAATGAGTACTACTTACTTCAACACCCAAGAAGAACATCTTGTCGTTGTCGTAATGATCAGTACAGCACTGGCTTGCTGCATTTTCCGCCAACGCGGCACTAATTCCGCCGTGCAGTACCCCATGAGGCTGCAGCATATCTTCGGTAACCAACATGCGGGTCACGTACTTATCCGGGGTGGATTCCACTAACTCGATACCGAGAATATCAGAGAGAGCCATGGCGCTTCCTTTCTTTGCTTTGCTCCCATTATTACAGAAATACCCGCATCACACGATACGGGTATATAGATACTGTACTCACCGAATCAGAAGCGGCGCATCGACGTACCACGGTTCGACGACCCTGTGCTCTCCGATGCCACACGTCTCTAGCCGATGAGCTTCTTTTCGACCTCTTCGATTTCCCCCGAGACCTTTTCGGCTGCTTCACGCACCATGCGCACGTCTTTCTCGATAGGCATCTCATCCCCATCGCCAGGATGAGGATGGTTGTCAAAATAGCCCGTCTGGCCGCGCACGTTCCACGCACAGACCGCGAACGCCATCGCAATAGCGAACAGTACCAGCGTAGATAGATCGAGCATCCCCTGCGACCACATGCTCGCCGTAAGCCACGCCGCCAACAAGGCGACCAGGAACGTCACCCAGAAGAAGACAGTGATCCGTCGAGGATTATGCGCTCCCCACAATCCGGAAAGCGCCGTCAAGAACGTAATCGTACCTTCAATGATCATGGCCCCTGGTCCCACCGGAACAAAATCCTGCAGATGGAACGCGCCGATTATCGACGCACTGAAGAAACCCAGGCCGATGCCGGCCTCAAGCACACCCCATGCCGCAAGCGCAATGCACAGTACGCGCGTACGCACTTGCCATACGGTATAGGGCGTGCCATCAGCCGAAAGGCGCACCTTCTTTTGCTTCGTTCTACGCACTAACCGCGAACCTCCGCGCCCGTCGCGCCGCACACCTTCTTAATAAGGCGCACATGCTGCTTATCCACTTCTTCGGTGGTCAGCGTGCGATCGGCAGCGCGATATTCAAGCGCGTAAGCCATGGACTTCTTGCCAGCGCCCACGCGTTCTTCGTCGCGATACACGTCGAACAACTGAACCGTATCCAACAGCTTACCGCCCGCTGACGTGATGCAACGCATGAGCTGCTCGTGGGTTACCGATTCGTCAACCACGAAGGCAACGTCCATCGTCACTGCCGGGAACACGGGCACGTCAACGTAATCGCGCGCAGGACGAGCGCACTTAATGAGCGCATCCAGGTCGAGTTCGAACGCCACCACGGGGGCCTGTGCTTCAAAGGCCTCGCAAGCAAGCGGATGGATCTCGCCCAGCCAGCCAAGCACCGTGCCACCAGAAAGTACCTGAGCCGCACGACCGGGCTGCAGATGAGGAGCATCCTCGGACGAAAGCGCCGTGAAACGCGGCTTAGCGATAGCCAATTCACGCATGAGGCTCTCAACAACACCCTTGCCATCGAAGAAGTCGAACGGCGCAGGCTTGTTGTTCCAAGCTGGATCGTCCATCGCGCCCGCCATGACGACCGCAAGACGCTGACGCTCCTTGGGGCTCTTCTTTCCTTCAGCACCGAAGAACACGATGCCGGCTTCATAGAGCTGTACGTTATGCACGCCACGGTTCTGGTTGTACGAAACGCTGCGCATCAAACCAGGGATGATCGACTGACGCATGATGGACTGCTCGGCGTTCAGAGGATTGAGCAGCTCGACAGGAACACCCAGGCCCTCGGTAGGCATGCGCAGCTGCTCGAGCTCGTGAGGGTCGGCAAATGAATACGTCATGGTCTCGTTCAAACCTGCTGCACGCAGGGTGTTGTTGATCTTATCCATGATGCGCTGAGCAGGGCTTTTGACGCCCAAACGTCCGCTTCCCGAAGGCAGCGTGGAAGGAATGCGATCCATACCGTACAAACGCAGCACTTCTTCATACAGATCGATTTCGCGCTCAAGATCGGGGCGGAACGTAGGCGCGATGACCTTGAGGGCCTCGTCGCTCTCGGCAGAAACCGTACAACCCAAACGCTCGAGCGTTTCCACGATGAAATCGCGAGGAATAGCTTCGCCCATCATGGCATGGAAGCGCGGAATACGGAAGCTCAGGTCAACAGGATCGGTCTTCGTGTTGTACACATCAAGCACGCCAGGAACCACAACGCCACCCGAAACATCAGCGAGCAACTGCGCTGCTGCAGCGGAAATGCGATCGATGCCGTTGTCGTCAACGCGACGCTCATAGCGCATCGAAGATTCCGAGATGAGTCCCAGGTTACGCGAGGTACGCGAAGTGCGACCCGAATCGAAGGTCGCCGTTTCGAGCAGGATCGTAGTGGTCTCTTCCGTGACCTCCGAATCAAGGCCACCCATAACGCCCGCAAGCGCAACAGCGGACTGAGGCGTTGCGATGACTGACATATCAGATGTGAGCACGCGCTTTTCGCCGTCGAGCGTGGTCAGTTCTTCGCCTTCTTCGGCAGCACGCACGATAATGCGGGCCTTACCGGAATCATCGACCAGCTTGTCATAGTCGAACGCGTGAAGCGGCTGACCGAACAGGAACAGGATATAGTTCGTCACGTCGACCACATTGTTGATGGAGCGAGCACCGGTGGCCGTTACGCGCTCTGCCAGCCAATCGGGGCTCGGTCCCACTTTGACGTTCTTGATAACGCGCGCTGCATAGCGGCCGCAACGCTGCGCATCGGCGACTTCGATATCCACCAGATCGGAAACGGCAGGCTGCGATGCATCCTCTTTCAGCGCCGCTTCCATTTCATCGAGCGGGTTCTTCGCGTCGACGCCATACATAGCGCCCACTTCGCGCGCCATACCCACCATGGAAAGGCAGTCGGGGCGATTCGGAGTGATCTCCAGATCGAGGATCGTATCGGAGAGCTTCAGGTAATCTGCCAGCGGCATGCCGATAGGGGCATCCTCAGGCAGGATCATGATGCCGTCGTGATCGGCGCCCAAGCCCAATTCACGCGACGAGCAATTCATGCCACAGCTCACCACGCCGCGAAGCTTCGACTTCTTGATCTTGAAATCGCCCGGCAGTACCGCACCGATGGTCGCCACTACGACGTGATCGCCCTGGTTGAAGTTCTGGGCACCGCACACGATCTGGAGTGGCTCAGGATTGCCTTCCTTGTCAACATTAGCCGATCCCACATCTACCTTAGTGACCCACATGTGGTCAGAATCGGGATGGGGCTGCTTTTCCAGGATCTGCCCCGTTACCACGTGCTCGAACGCATCGCCGCTACGCTCGACACCTTCGACGCCCGTGCCGGTCAGATCGAGCTGATCGCAGAACGCCTTGAGGTCGGAAGGGACCTCAACATATTCAGAAAGCCATTTAAGAGAAACTTTCATTTTCTTCTCTTTCTATTAAAAGTACCGCTGGACACCTTCGGATGCCTCGCGCGAGCAGTTCTCACGCGAACGTCCGTGTCAGCAGTCATTCGGACACGACTTAGAACTGACGCAAGAAACGCATGTCGCCTTCAAGCAGCATGCGCAGATCGGGGACGTCGTACTTCAAGCAGGCAACGCGCTCAACGCCCACACCAAAGGCGAAGCCGGAATACACTTCCGGGTCGATGCCCGACATGCGAAGCACGTTCGGATCGACCATGCCGCAACCGAGGATCTCGAGCCAGCCAGTGCCCTTGCACATACGGCAACCTTCGCCGTGACAAATGCCGCACGACACGTCCACTTCCGCAGAAGGCTCAGTGAAGGGGAAGAAATGCGCGCGGAAGCGCGTCTTACGATCGGGGCCGAACATCTGCTTACAGAAATACTCGAGCGTGCCCTTCAGGTCGCTGAACGTGATGTTCTTGTCGACCGCCAGGCCTTCGCACTGGGTGAACTGAGGTAGATGAGACGGATCGGCCACATCGCGGCGGTACACCTTGCCCGGCGCAATGACATAGATCGGAAGATCCTGATCTTCCATTGCATGAACCTGCACACCAGAGGTCTGAGTGCGCAGCAGCACGTCCGATTCGCCGCGAACCGACGACGTTTCGCCAGAGAAGTCGCGCACATAGAACGTATCCTGCATCGAACGGCTAGGGTGATCAGCCGGAGCATTCAGCGCCGTAAAGTTATACCAATCGGTTTCTACCTCGGGACCCGTTGCAACGGAGTAGCCCAGACCCAGAAAGATCTCCGAGATCTCGTCAGAGATAGCATTGATCAGATGACGGGTGCCCATCTGCTGGACGCGACCCGGCAACGTAACGTCGACCGCGTCGGCTTCCATGCGTGCTTCGAGTTCGCTATGGGAGAGCTCCTTCTTCTTGCCCTCGAGCGCCGCTTCGATCTCATTGCGGGCCGCATTCACGCTTTTGCCCACTTCAGCACGATGCTCTTTGTCGATCTGGCCCATCGAACGCAAATAACCGGTAAGGGTACCGGATTTGCCTACCACCTCAACGCGGATCTTCTCCAGCGCTTCGGTGTCAGAAGCCTGACCAATAGCCGACAAGGTGTCGGCATGCAGGGATTTGATTTCGTCAACTACTGACATTCCTCGCAACCAGCCTTTCAATTCCAAATAAAAAGAGCCCTTCTCATCCTCTTGATCCAAGGACGAGAAGGGCTCTCGCGGTACCACCCTGGTTGATGCGCCGACCTTCTGCAGGCGATCTTGCCTTGCGAGGTCCGTCATCGTGATCAGCATCGCCAAAACATACACTCATCGCGTCGTTGGCCATGTGCCATCACGTATCTGCACATCCACTCTAGTTGCTCTATTACGGGAGCACCCGTCAAGGCTAAAACATCCATGAGCTACCGCCAGCTGCTGCGTCGTCGCTGCCGCCAGAAGCGCCGATGGCCACTGCGTCATCGCGTTACCGCCAGAAGCGTCGTTGACCACTGCATCGTCGCGTTACCGTCGGCTGCTGCGTCGTCGCTGTCGCCAGAAGCACTGCCGACCATTGCGTCGTCGTGCCGCTGCCGGCAAAAGTGCCATTCAGCGGTTGCGAATGCGAGCTCATCCTGCGTTCACCTTGATGCTCGGAAGGGAATCATGCCGATATTCAGCGTCGCCCTTTCAGCCTAGGGGCGATTCTCTGGGGCTGAACCCGTTTCAGCATGCTGTCTTCGTCATCGCATACATGAATGGAAGTATAGCGCAAAAAAATCGTCCCATTTTGGCAATTTTTTTCGGTTTTCGATGACTCGCAAAAGAAAACGCTCGAAGATATTCCTCAACATGAAGAACATTGAGGAATATCTCAGGAAAAACTGCCTATATGACTGCGCTCGTCAGAACAAAATCGTTGAAAAACGCAAAAAATTGCCAAACGCAACGCAAAATCGTGCGCGAGTGCGAATTTAACGCAAACGCGCATCAAAAATCGCTGCGAACAACTCCGCACCGTGGCACCATTGTGGGGCTCCTGCGCAAGTGCGCATCGGGGCGCCGTACCCCATGGCGCCATTGCGCGAACAACTCCGCGGGCGGCGCCATTGCGCGATCGCTCCGCGGGCAGCGCCATTGTATCGCACCCCTTGGTGCCCAACCTGCAGGCCCTCCCTACTGCACACCGCCTTGCGTGCCGCCCTGCGCACCACCAGCCAGTTCGCGAACATGTGCGCTCGAACGATCGAGTCGCTCTGCTGCGATCACGATAGCGCGTGCTTCCTCTTCGGGATTCGCGCGCTCTTTCTTACTGGGGCGTTTCGCCAAGATACGCGTAAGTTCATTCATATCGGCCTTGATCTGACGCTTCTCGCTCTTGTCGATCTGCTTTCCCACTGCAGTCAACGCCTTATTGGCCTCGTCCAGCAACCCCTGAGCCTGCAGCCGCACTTCCATCGTCGCTCGGCGGAACTCGTCCTCTTCAGCGTAGTCCTTCGCATCCTGAATAGCGCGCTCGACCTCTTCGTCAGACATGCGATCCGAATCATCGATGACGATCGATTGCTCGCGCCCCGTACCCAGGTCCTTTGCCGACACGGTCAGAATACCGTTCGCATCAATGTCGAACGTCACTTCGATCTGAGGCACTCCCGCCGGAGCACGCTTAATGCCCTTCAGGCGGAACGTGCCAATGGCCTTGTTGTCGGCCGCCATGGGACGTTCACCCTGCAGGACCTTGATCTCGACGCTCGTCTGGAACGGCGCCGCCGTACTGAAGATCTGCGAATAATGCGCCGGCAATGTGGTGTTGCGCTCTATCAAACGCGTCGCCACACCGCCCACCGTCGCGATGGACAGCGAAAGCGGCGTAACATCCAGCAGAAGCAAACTATCCGCACGCACGATGCCCGAAGACGATGCCGACAGGGTGGCACCCTGAATGGCTACGCCCGTCGCCACGCATTCATCGGGGTTAATGGAAGCGGAAGGCTCCTTACCCGTCAAAGCCCTGACCTGATCCTGGACCGCCGGAATACGGGTCGATCCACCCACCAACAGCACGCAATCCAATTCCGATGCCGCGATACCCGCATCATTCAGGGCCGATTGCACGGGCCCCGTAGTGCGCTCCACCAAATGGCGGGTCAACCGATCGAATTCAGCGCGCGTGAACGTTATATCCATGTGAAGCGGGCCTGCTGGGCCTTGCGAGATGAAAGGCAGGTTGATCTGCGTTGAAGCAGTCGCCGATAGCTCCTTTTTCGCCTGCTCGGCCGCTTCGCGTACGCGTTGCAGCGCCATCGCATCGCGCTGCAGCTTCACGCCCGTTTCGCGCTCGAACACACTCATCAGGTGCTCGGCGATGCACTCATCGAAGTCGTCGCCACCCAAATGATTGTCGCCCGATGTTGCCAAGACCTCGATGACGTCATCGCCGATCTCAATGATCGAAACGTCGAAAGTGCCTCCACCCAGGTCATACACCATGACCTTTTGCGCGCTTCCGTTATCCAGCCCATAGGCAAGGGCCGCACTCGTCGGCTCATTGATAATACGCAGTACGTTCAAGCCAGCAATGCGCCCCGCATCCTTAGTGGCCTGACGCTGCGAATCATCGAAATACGCCGGCACGGTAATGACCGCATCAGTTACTTCCTGACCCAAGAACGCTTCAGCATCGCGGCGAAGCTTGGTCAAGATCATGGCGGAAAGCTCCTGCGGCGTATACGCTTTTCCATCGATCTTCGTCTGCCACGACGTGCCCATGTGACGCTTGACCGAGGAAATGGTCCTATCCGGGTTGATGGCCGCCTGCCTGCAGGCAACACTGCCCACCAGACGCTCACCTTCTTTAGTGAAAGCGATCACGCTTGGCGTAGTGCGCTCACCTTCAGAATTAGGAACGATCGTCGCGCGACCACCCTCCATAGTCGCCACGCAGCTGTTGGTCGTTCCCAGATCGATACCGATCGTTGCTCCCATATACGTTCCTCTCTTCAAACAAAACCAGCGCCCTCGCGGCGCGCACCAGCGCTACCTGCTCCTTTAACCTAAGACAACACCGCCGTGTTCCGCGTTCGCCGTCCCCCAACACATCATCAATTACGAACAAGAGGCGCACGGAGCACCTCTTTGCATTTAGAAATATGTCCCGCGCCCCAACGTTGCGCACGCATACTGCGCAAGGCACAGACCACAGCAGATCATCGCCGGATCGACCTTACCTATCGAAAAGCCCCGAGCCTTTCCTTCTTCCTGATAAGCCTGACCGGCCATCTGGAACTGCTGCTGCGCCCTCTGATAATCGCGGTTGTGCGGATCCATCTTAAGAGCGCGGCGGATCTGCTCATGAGCCATAAGCGAATTACCCGCACCGTGATGAGCTAGCGCGCTCAGGTAATACCACCGCGCATTGCGCCCACCGCTCGTGACCGCATTGAGCACATTAAGCGCCTGCTGATATCTTTTGGCATTGATGGCGTCGATGGCAGAACGCATTTCAGCCGTATCGTCCACCGAGGCTTCAGGGTGAATGGGTCCGTAGCCACCCATGCCACCGAAGCCGAAGATGTCATCAAAATCGATCGTCGTCCACCCGTAAGGACCGCTCTGACCGGCTCCGCCCGGACCTTGTCCTTGCTGGCCCTGCCCATACCCATACGGACCGAACGGACCATATCCATAACCGCCCTGCCCCGTCGGACCAGCACCGGAAGCACCGGCGCCGCTCGGGTTGCTCGCCTGCTGAGCACGACGGTCGCTTGCAGCATATTTTTCCGGGTTGGTAATACGGTCGTACGCTTCGTTGATTTCATTCATGCGCTCGGCAGCTTTAGCGTCACCGGGGTTAAGGTCGGGATGGTTCTCGCGCGCCTTCTTACGGTACGCTTTCTTCACTTCATCAGCCGACGCATCGCGGCTTACCCCTAGAACCTCATACGGGTCTTTAACCATCGTGCGTCTTGCTCTCCTTCGCTTCGAAACGCTGCCACACGCCCGCGTACAGAACGCTGCGCATCACCTGAACATCCCGCTCAAGAGGCAGCCGTTCGAACGCATCGGTCATGCCTGCCGCGAGGAACTCCAAATTCTCCCGCAGTGCTTCTTTCGTGCTTTCCATATCTGCAAATGGATTATACGAACCTGTTCGAGAATCATCCTCTATATCCATCGCAGCATCCATGACATACACAAACTTTCCCAATCGTGCACCAAAACGACGCAGATCTGATACCCAAAAGTCATCTTCATGCGCGAAAAGATCGCCGAGCATCATGCCGAAGCGGTTCGCCGCCTCATCTGGCAAAGGGGGATCGATTGCGGGCGCACCCTGGATTCGAGACTGAATTTGGGTCTGACCTTGGCCTTGGTCTCGGGTCTGGTCCTGGGTCTGACCCTGAGCTTGAAGTTGGTCCTGCGCTTGAATCTGGACCTGGGCTCGAAGTTGCGTCTGCGCACCCTGGTTCCGCGCTCGAAGCGCACGCTGTTCGATCGCGCGAATATCCGCCATAGCTGTCTCGATCGCTTCGCACTCTCGGGGAACGCGTTTTTTCGCCCGGCGATAAGCACCCGCTAAAGCGAGCGCGCCCCCTCGTGCTCGCAACGTATGATCATCATGCCAATCATCCAGCATCTTGTGATACGCCAAGACGACGCTCAGATCAGCCGCATAGTCGGTGTATTTTGAACGCGCGAACGGCTGCGGCTGCACCGGATGTACCGGGCAGCGCGCTTCGCCGCATGTTTCCTCGGGTTCGTAAAGCGAACCCAGCACCAGCGCGAGAAAGGTCATGTCGTACGAGACCGTTAAGCGACACGCCTGCCCATAACGATCCTTCAGCGAACGGCACACGCCGCAATACACGCTACGATACCGTTGCCGCTGCGCCTCTTCAAGGCTCTCTAAATTGGGAAGAACGAACCCGAACAATGATCATGCACCCGCCCGAGAGGAACGGTTCAAGATACTCGGTCCTGACCGAACGAGCGATAGAAACAGGTTCGCTCGCCCGTGTGACACGCGGGCCCAGCCGGATGAACCAGCGCGAGAAGCGTGTCTTCATCGCAGTCGTAGCGCAACTCGACCAGCTCTTGCGTATTGCCCGATTCCTCGCCCTTATGCCAGAACGCCTGACGACTACGCGACCAGAACCACGTCGTGCGTTGTTCGAGGGTACGACGCAGCGACTCCTCGTTCATCCACGCCATCATGAGCACATCGCGCGTTTCGGCATCCTGCACGATGCAGGGGATGAGCCCGTCAGCGTTATAGTTCAATGCGGAAAGATCCATGTAAGCGCTCCTTTACAGCGCACCAGAAGAGGCGCTCCGATAAGGCACACTTCACAGTCCTCTAGGGAGCGCCCACCTGAATACCCTTATTCATGTAGCCACGCCTGAAGAGCCGAAGCGTCATTCAGGACCATTGAAGAATACTACGAATGCATCCTACAGACGTACGGGGATACCCTGAGAACGCATATATTCCTTTACTTCGCGAATGGTCAGCTCGCCAAAATGGAACACACTTGCAGCCAGCACCGCATCCGCTTCGCCTTCGATAATGCCCTCGGCGAAATGCTCCAGCTTACCCACGCCGCCCGAAGCGATGACGGGGATGTTCACCGCACGCGATACCGCACGCGTGAGCGCCAGATCGAAACCGTCTTTGCTACCGTCGCGATCCATGCTCGTAAGGAGGATCTCTCCCGCTCCGCGCTTCGCCGCTTCCGCCGCCCACTCAACGGCATCGATACCCGTGTTCTTTCGGCCCCCATGCACGTACACTTCCCATTTGTTGGGGTTGCCGGGAACGCTTTTGGCATCGATCGCGCACAGAATGGCCTGCGTACCGAACGCCGCCGCTGCTTGCGTGATGAGCATAGGATCAGCCAGTGCCGCCGAATTGACCGATACCTTATCGGCCCCGGCGGCGATCATCGTGCGAATATCCGCAACGCTGCGAAAACCGCCACCCACGCAATACGGCAAGTGAAGTTCTTCGCTAGCGCGGCTCGCCATTTCGATCGTAGTCGCACGTCCTTCGTGCGTTGCCGTGATATCGAGGAAGATGACCTCATCGGCGCGCTGTTCGTCGTAACGCTGCGCCAGTTCGATAGGATCTCCCGCGTCGCGCAGGTTCACGAAGTTGACGCCCTTCACCACGCGTCCGTCTTTCACATCCATGCACGGTATGACTCGCTTTGTCAGCATACGTACGACCTCTCGTTGAATTCTTCCGCGTTACACCTGCGTGGCCGCACAGCATTCAAGCGCTGCAACCACATCAAGACTTCCTTCATATACCGCCCTACCTGCGATGACGCCTTCAATGGATCCAGCGACCGCCGCCAAGTTCTCAATGTCGGAAAGGTTCGCAACACCACCCGAAGCAATGACCGGGTTCCCGAACACGCGCGCGACCTCCACGTAGCGCTGCGCGTCAATGCCGGTCTGCATGCCATCGCGTGAAATATCGGTGTATACCAAATGCTTGAAGCCGAGCTGCCCTACTTCTGCGATGAGCTCCTCTGCGGGGACGCCGGCTCCTTCGCGCCAGCCAGCCACGGCCACTTCGCCGTTCTTGGCATCGATGCCGGCCGTGAGCATATCGGGGTACTGAGCGAGCGCCTGACGAGCGAAATCCTGATCGGTAACGAGCGTCGTGCCCAGAACCACGCGCGACACGCCTGCATCAGCAAGACGCGCAATGGTGTCAAGGCTGCGCACACCGCCGCCTACTTCGATCTTCAGGCCAGTTTCGCGGATGATGCGCTCAATGATCGCAATGTTCTCGGGAACACCGCTACGCGCACCGTTCAGGTCCACCACATGGATCCAGCGCGCACCCTGCTCCTTGAACTGAGCCGCCTGCGCAACGGGACTGTCGTTATATACTGTGACGGCGTTGTAATCGCCCTTAGCAAGACGAACCGCTTTGCCATCCAAAATATCAATTGCGGGAAGCAGATCCATCGCTTCTCTCCTTCACTGGCTCATCGCCACATTATTTCTTACCGATCATCGAAGCACTACGAACAGATTCTTTCGCGCTCCAACCTATTCGTCCACTCATCCTCTTCGGTACGCAGATAGCCCACCCTGCATCTTCTTCACTACGCTTGACGTGCGTTCACCAAGTCCACGAAGTTCTTTAGAACGCGCGCACCCGCATCGGATGATTTTTCCGGGTGGAACTGTACGCCGAATATCGAATCGCCCTTCTGAACCACGCAAGGGAACGTCACCGAATGCGTGGTGGTCGCGACCGCATCTTCACACGCAGGAGCAAGGTAGCTGTGGGTGAAATAGAAGTATTCACCAGGAGCGATGCCCCTCAGAAGAGGACAGGTCGTATCGGCGCTGAATTCGATGGAGTTCCATCCAACATGGGGGATCTTATAGCGCGTTCCATCCGCATCGTATTCCGGAATGCGATCGACCACACCTGGCAACGCACCCAATCCTTCGGGATAGTCTTGCTGCGAATCAGCTGCCTCATCAGCGCCTTCGGTGCCCGCTTCGAACAAAAGATGCTCGCCCAAGCAGATACCCAAGAACGGAACTCCCGCAGAAAGCGCTTCCTTGATGGCCTCCATCTGACCGGTCTCTTTCATAGTGTTCGACGCATCAGCGAACGCACCCACACCCGGCAGCACAATGGCATCCGCACTGCGAATTTCGCGCGGATCATCAGTGATATGAGCGTCGCCTCCTGCATCGATCAAGCCGCGCTCGACGCTACGCAAGTTCCCTTTGCAATAATCAACAACTGCGATCATTCGTACCTCGATATATTTTTTACGTTCCTACAGGGCGCCCTTTGTAGAAGGCAGTTCATTCAGCGCACGCTGATCGAGCTCCAGCGCATAACGCAGAGCGCGTCCCACCGCCTTGAAGCAGGCCTCCACAATATGATGGGCGTTCTCGCCAGCCAGCATCTTCACATGCAGGGTGACCTGCGCATTCGATGCGAATGCAATGAAGAACTCCTTGGCCAGCGAAGTATCGAACGACCCTAGCATGCATAGCGGAACGTCCACGTCCCAATGCAGCTGACCGCGACCCGAAATATCAACGGCGCCCAGCACCAGCGTTTCGTCCATGACCATCATCTGCGAACCGAAACGCGTGATCCCGCGCTTGTCACCCATGGCCTGCGCGAACGCTTTGCCGAGAACGATGCCCACATCTTCGACCGTGTGGTGCGAATCAACCTGAAGATCGCCCTGCGCACGAACCACTACATCGAACAGTCCATGACGCCCGAGTGCATCCAGCATGTGATCGAAGAAGCCGACCCCGGTTTCGATATCCGTTTTTCCCGTACCGTCGATATCAAGCGAAAGCGTGATATCGGTTTCCTTTGTCGTACGCGTAAGTTCTGCGCACCGTGTTCCTTGTGTCATGCGTTTCACGCTCCTCGCGCTTGCAGTATGTCTTCCAACGCCGCCACTAATGCTTGGTTCTCTTCAGGCAGGCCGATCGAGAAGCGCAAGCAGTTATCCAATCGAGGCGCGCGAGAGAAATCACGCACGAGAATTCCCCGATCATAGAGCTGCTGCCATGCCTCACCCGCCTGCGGCAAACGGACCAAGACGTAATTCGAATCCGAATCGAACGCCTCTACTCCCGGCAACGCACGCAGCCGATCGATGAGCTTGCCGCGCTCTGCGATGATCTGATCGATGCCCGGCACGAACAGATCCCGATTGCGATACACCGCACATCCTATCGCCTGCGACACCGCGTCCACCGAATAAGGCTGGCGCACCTTAATATATTCGCGAATGACCGCCGGATTCGCTAACAAGTATCCCAAGCGCGCACCCGCCAGGCTATATGCCTTGGAGAACGTTCTCAGGATAACCAAGTTCTCATGCTTTTCCAAAAGCGGAAGTACGGTCACACGGGCGAACTCGAAGTACGCTTCGTCCACCATAACGAGCGCATCGGTCGAATCGAGCAGCTCTTCGATGAACTGGGTGCGAACCAGTTCTCCCGTGGGATTATTAGGGCTCGTAATGATGATGAAGTCGATATCACCCTGCGCAGCGCGCGCTAATATTGCCTCTTCATCAAGAGCGAAGGTATCGGTACGCGGCACATCGACCACGGTCGTTCCCAGAATACGCGCGTTAGCTTCGTACACCGAAAACGTTGGAGGCACGTTCAGGAACGTTCTTCCGGGACCGCCCCATGCGAGCGCCGTATTAAAGAGCAGTTCGTCTCCGCCGTTACCGATCAGTACGTTCTCACGCGCAAGGCCGTTCGCTTGCGCGATCAGGTCGCGCAGTTCGTTAGCGAGCGGATCAGGATAACGGTTGAACGAAAGATCCTTGAGCGCTTCGCGTATTTCGGCCTGCACTTTATCAGGCACATTGCTGGGGTTCTCGTTCGCGGACAGCAGGTGGTCAGCCGGCAGGTACTTCGGATCATACTGAACGATATCCGCCAAATTCGACTGCGATGAGCGAACGCGTTGCATATCTACTTCGCCTCCACTGATCGAGATGCGCCATCTGCAACACCGCCCTGATCCGCTGCCATACCCTCGACCGCCTGCTCAATGATCTGACAGCGCAAGCGAACGCTCTGAGCATGCGCCCAAAGGCCCTCGTGATCTGCCAGGGAAATGATCGCCTGAGAATCGCGAGCCAGAGCCGCTGGCGAATATTGGATAACACTCGACTTCTTCACGAATTCATCTACCGAAAGCGGGCTCGAGAAGCGCGCCGTGCCTCCGGTCGGAAGAGTGTGGTTAGGTCCGGCAACATAATCGCCCGCCGCCTCAGGGGTCCACTCGCCCAAGAAGATAGCACCCGCGTGGCGAATACCGCCCAGCAGGTCCATCGCATCGGGAAGGTGGAGCTCCAAGTGCTCCGGCGCGATGATATTCACCGTTTCGATTGCGGTATTCATGTTGGGACAAATGATGACCAGGCCCTTGTCGGCGAGAGATGCTGTCGTGATCTCAGCGCGCGTCGAGCCTTCCATGTGACGTGCGATAGCCGCCTCGACTCGGTCTGCATAATCAGCCGAGAACGTAACAAGATAGCAGCTTGCCAGCGGATCGTGCTCTGCCTGCGCCATCAGATCGATGGCGACCAATTCGGGAAGTGCCGTTTCATCGGCCACGACGCATACCTCAGACGGACCGGCGATCATGTCGATGCCTACATCACCCGACACGACCTTCTTCGCCGCCGCAACGAACGCATTGCCTGGACCGGTGATCTTATCGACCGACACGATGCTCTGAGTGCCATACGCCAATGCAGCGATGGCCTGAGCGCCACCCACGGAATAGATCTCCGTCACTCCGGCAACGCGGCACGCCTCCAGAATAGCGGGGTCAAGCGAACCGTCCTTGGTCGGCGGAGTCACGCATACGATGCGCTCGACCCCTGCGACCGACGCGGGAATAGCGTTCATCAGCACTGAGGAGGGATACAGAGCGCGACCGCCCGGCACATAGATACCAACCGAATCGAGCGGCTGGACCTTGGCCCCCACCAATGCGCCATCCTCGCGCAAGGTGAACCATCCTTGCTGCTTTTGGCGCTCGTGGAAATCGCGGATCTGGGCCGCTGCCTGTTCGATAGCCGCAGCAACGTTCGCATCAACGCGCGTGAGCGCTTCATCAATAGCTTCCTGAGGAACGCGGAACGATTCCATATCGACACCATCGAAACGGCTGGTGTATTCACGCAGCGCTTCGTCGCCACGCGTACGCACATCTTCAACGATGGACGTTGCCGCAATGAGCGCTTCAGCATTGAACGCACCCGTGCGCTCGAGCATTTTCTCTTCGAAGCGCTGACCCGCTGCTAGTTCGATTCTTCTCATTAGTTAGTTCTCCTTCGCTTGCGCGTACAGCGTATCAGCGAGTTGGCCGACACGAGGATTGGTCCTAAAGGAACTGGGATTTGCGAAAAAGCGCGCCGTTGATGCCAGTACGTCATCAACGACCACCAGGTTATTTTCCCTCAAAGTCGTTCCTGTTGCCGTGATGTCTACGATACGCTCCGCCATCCCGGTAATCGGCGCCAGTTCGATGTTGCCATGCAGCTTCACGATCTGAACCGGCATACCGATCTTGGCGTAGTAGGAGCGTGTGATGTTGGGGTATTTGGTGGCCACGCGGATCGAACCCAGTTTGCGGTAGCGCTCTTCCACTGCCTGCGTGGTACCCGCCGATTCTGCGACCACAAATCGGCAACCGCCGAATTTAAGGTCGACCAGTTCGACCACATCGGGCGCCGCCTCCAGAAGCGAGTCTTCACCGCAGATGCCGCAATCGGCCGCACCCAACGCGACGAACACCGGCGCATCCGTCGGACGCACGATGAGATATTCCACGTCATCGTTGCGCAACATGAGCGTGCGCCCCGAATCGAGCAGATTATCAACGTTGAGCCCGGCCTGCTCTAGCACGGCCACCGATCCTTCTTTGAGCGATCCCTTGGGAACCGCGATGCGCAGAGGACGCGTTGCCGGGGCAGTTTCGCCTACAGACGCGCTGGCGTTCGCGGAAGATGCCGCCTCGCGCGCGGCCATCACCTGTTCCAGATAGAACGCAAATCCGGCCGCCGGGATCTTCGATGCACCATATGATGCCAGCAAGTTATCGTAGCGGCCGCCCGAACCGAGGGGTGAGCCCAACCCAGGCGCGTATGCCTCGAACACCAGACCGGTGTAATAGTCGAACGAACTCATGACCGAAAAATCGATCAAGAGACTGTCGCTCAAGCCCGCTTCGACCAGAGCATCATATATTGTTTCAAGTTCCGCGATGCCCGCCGCGCATCCAACGGGCTCGAGCAGAGAGCGGACCTCGTCGAGTGCCTGCTTGCCACCACGCAAACGAGACAGAGAGAATATCGCCTGCGCGATCGCAGGGTTCACGTCACCCGGGTTCTCCAGCGCGGGATCAGCCAATTTGAACGCTGGGGAAGATCCCGAGGCGCCGTTGGCGGTCTCGGCCGCGTTCACCGTCACCTGTTCGCCCATCGCGCTCGCCTTGTCCTGAGCCGCCTGGACCAATTCGCCCAGGTACACGAAGTTGGACGTGTGGTATGCCTGCAGGACCGCTGATTGCCACTCATCTGAAGCGTTGCTCTTTTCGAGAAGATCGCGCAGCACGCCCGCGGACCCGAGCGCGATCGTAAAGCGCTGCAATCCGCACTCACGAAGCGCACGAGCGAACATGCTTATCAGTTCAACGTCGGCTTCTTTGCTGGCAACACCCAAGCATTCGACACCGCACTGAGTAAGTTCGCGCGCTGCAGCTTCGGCCGTTTTCTCGCGGAACACACGCTGGGTATAGCGCAGGCGCACTGGGCCGAAGACCTCATCGGCACGCGTTGCGCACATGCGCGCGATCTGCATAGTTACGTCAGGACGCATCGCCAGGAGGTCGCCATGAGAATCGAAGAACTTGAACGGAGCCGCCGGTACATGACCACCTGCCTCCATGACATCGAGAACCTCTAGCGTGGGTGTTTCAACCGGCAGATATCCCTGCTCGGCAAAACAGGCGCGCACGCGAGCAGTCAGCTCTTCGCGTACCAAGGCCTCTTCACTTACCACATCGCGAAAGCCTACGGGGGTCACGTAATTCATAGCTCTTCTTTCTTCTCTTCTTCTATCGAAGTCGCTCCGATGCGTTCGAATTCAAACTTCTCTAGAATAGTACGACTTTCTTCATAGTTACTGCCCTATTTGCATCTTTCCTCTACGTCAAGTGCAGGAACCATGGTCCTGCACGTCGATCACGAGGATCGTTGCCCTTGCCACTTTATCACAGTAGAGTAATAAAGTACCGATCCTTCACAAAGTTCTTACGTTCGGTTCGCTCACACCGCTATTTCGTTCCAAGGCACCGCCATTTCATCCCCATCACATCACCCATTCGTCCCATCACATCGCTATCTCGCCCCACCACGTCGCCATTTCGCCCCATTACACTGGCACGAACAGGCGATCTTCGCCTCGCGACACCAACTGAAAAGCAGGAGTATAATGGCAGTATATCTAGGGGATTTGAGGGGGCGATTCACGATGAGTTTCAAAAATATCCTCGTGCCGTACGATAATTCAGAACATGCGAAGAACGCGCTTAAAGAAGCGGTCGATCTCGCAAAGAACCTCGAAGGCTCTTCCGTTCATGTAGTGGAAGTCGCTGCTCCGCCGCAAGATCTGGTGTATAGCAGCATCAATCAAACCGGCTTCGGAATGGGAGTGTCGGTAGCATCTCAAGGCGACTTCGCACAGGTTGTCGAACAGCGCAATGAAGAGAGCGACCGTAAACTGCAAGAGAGCATCACTTCTCTCGTCGAAGATTTCGAAGGTGAATTGACGGCCGAAGTGGTGTTCGGCATCTATACCATCGAAACCATCATCGACGCTGCAAAGCACTATGACTGCGATCTGATCGTTATGGGATCGCGCGGTTTGGGAGCTATTCGCGGCGCCATCGGTTCGGTGAGCTACGGGATCCTGCGTTCGGTCGATATTCCGGTTCTGGTAGTCAAATAAGTTCGCTTCGCGACTCGGTGGGTTCAGGCCCGCTTAAGCAAGACTCGGCAAGCGATAGTCGAATACCGCAGAGGTCGAGACCTCAAGCGTCAAGACCTCGAGCACCGAAAGCTCAAGCACCGAGACCCACTTAAGCGCATCTCGGCAAACAGAGGCGAATGTTGCAGAAATCGGGACCTACTTGGTCAAACATCGACGTTTCTTCTGCTCGAAGCCTGCGCCGACCATACCTCAACACGGAGAAACACCCCAAACCATACGGTTTTGGGGTGTTTCTTGCTGTAGGGGTCATCACGAAACCGACTAAACGTCGATGTTTGACCACATAACCCCTAAAATCTGCATTTTTCGAGTTGGCGCCCCGCGAAAGAGGTCCACGCCGCCAGCAAGCGACACCCGCCCCATGCACAGAGGACATCCGTCTCGGACACGAGCATCCGCCCCTCGCACAAGGGCGTCCACCCCATAGCGAAAGGGGCGTCCGTCCCACGCACGAGCGTCCGCCCCTGGAAGCTATTTATTCCGCGTCGGCTACCAGCTGAGGCTTTGGCACTTTCCAGTCAGCCGAATCATCAGCACGTGGCTCCATCTTGTCCTCGTCGCCATTAGCGGCCTTCAGACGCTTGAAGTAATCGCGCGTCTCCTTTGCGACCAAGCCCGAAAGTGCGATCAACGCGATCATATTCGGAATAGCCATGCAGGCATTGAAGATGTCAGCAATGGTCCATACCGCAGAAACCGTCATGTAAGGGCCAATGAAAACGCAAGCGATGTACAGCCAGCGATATGCCTTGACCGCACGCATGCTGCCATTGGAGAAGTACTCCAAGCAGCGCTCGCCGTAATAGTCCCAACCAAGAATGGTAGTGAAGCCAAAGAGCGCCAAGCACACCATAAGCACGAACGAAACTACCTCGCCCGGCACGAAGGGCAATCCCTGCTGGAAGGCGACCGTCGTAACGGCAGCACCCTCAAGGCCGGTCTGATATGCTCCGGTAAGAACGATCGCAAGACCGGTCATGGAGCAGACGATGATCGTGTCGAGGAAGGTACCGGTCATGGAAACCAGACCCTGACGCACGGGCTCCTTGGTCTGCGCAGCTGCAGCAGCGATAGGTGCAGAACCCAGGCCAGCCTCGTTGGAGAAGATACCGCGTGCGATACCCATCTGCATGGCGATGATGATGGCACCCAACATGCCGCCACCGAATGCCTGTAAACCAAAAGCGCTCTCAACGATGGTCACGAATGCAGCAGGAATAGCGTTCGCATTGAAGACCACCAGAACAAGCGAGAAGGTTACATAAATAACCACCATTGCCGGAATGACCTTCTCGGATACGCTCGCAATACGACGCAAGCCACCGATGAGAACCAGGCCGACTACGAGAGCCAACAACAAAGAGCCGATTACCGTAGCAATGGAGTATTCCATGCCCAGAATACTCACCGTGTTAGCCGCATTGGGATCGAAGAACCCGGTAATAGCGCCAGAAATGGAGTTGACCTGAGTGAACGTACCAATGCCGAACAGGCCTACGCACATTCCAAAGAAGGCGAAGATCTTAGCGAGCCAGCGCCAATTGCGTCCCATGCCGCGCTCGATGTAGTAGAACGGACCACCGAGAACGTGACCCTTCTTATCGATAGAACGGAACTTTACCGCGAGCAGGCCCTCGGAGAACTTGGTCGCCATACCCAGCAGAGCAGCGACCCACATCCAGAACATCGCGCCAGGGCCACCCGTAACGATAGCGGTCGCAACGCCAACGATGTTACCCGTACCAATAGTGGCGGAAAGAGCTGTGCACAGCGCACCGAAGCTGCTTACTTCGCCCTTACCATCCTTTTCACTCTTAATGATATAGCCAAGCGCGCGAGGCAAATGCCTGAATTGAAGACCGCGCAAACGAAACGTCAGAATCGCACCGCCGACCAAAATCAGGATCATCAGCGGCGGACCCCACATGAAACTATCAATTGCCGATAGGATTTCGTTGAATGCTTCCAAGATCTACGTTCCTTTCTTTTTCTTCGCATCCTCATAGATACTGAAACAATGAAGAATCCGCAAAAAGAAAGAACGTCACAACGCGTATGCGTAAAGTCCACTCTGTCCTTTTGCCTGAGAGTTTCGGCTCGCCTGGCGCGCATTGCGCTATCCATTCGCAGAACCTTGCCCCTTCGGCACCCGTCTCATTCGGGATTCTCCAGAGGTCCCATCCGCATCCAGTTTCGCTTCAATGTACCCCGTCAAATAACGGGCGAAACGATTCAGGATGTTTCAATGGGGAAACAGTATGTAATTTGTTACAACCCCTAAGTATCTACGCATCAAAAAAATGTGCAAGACATGCCGCTTATCGGTAGGCTATGAGCGGTAAAGTGCACAAATGGCCGAATGAACCCGCAAAAAGGCTGTTCGCACCATAGTTGCAAAGCACTCACGCTCATCAAAAGGCTACATATTAAGCCAGTACATGACCTTCGGGACCCAGCCCGCCACGAACACCACGATGATCAGAAGTGGCACACCATAGCGGGTCCACCCGTACAGGAACTTGGGGTACTTCATGCCCACACCCTTGTCGGCTTCGGCGATGAACCCCTTCCAGCCCCAGCCCCCCTTACGCGTACAGAACAGAACGAAGACCAGCGAACCCAGAACCAGGAAGTTATTCGACACGAGGAAGTCCTCAATGCCCTGAATATCGCCGATACCGGGAATCTGCACACCCGACCAAAGGGAAAAGCCCAGCACGCACGGCATCGAAAGAAGCGCCAATAGAGGACCATTAATGGCCACGGCGCGCTTGCGGGTGATGTTCCATTGATCCATTGAAAAACGCAGGATGTTCTCGAACACCGCAATGACTGTCGAAAGCGCCGCGAACGCCATGCATAGGAAGAACAGCGTTCCCCACAGCTGCCCCAGCGGCATCTGCTCAAATACGTGAGGAAGCGTCAAGAACACCAGATTAGGACCGGCATCGGGACTCACTCCATACGCGAAGCAAGCAGGGAAGATGATCAGACCGGCCATGATGGCGACCAGCGTATCCAGACCTGCGATACGCACCGCTTCGCCCATCAGGCGACGATCGCGCGTCATATAGCTACCGAAAATGGACATGGATCCAATACCGATCGAAAGCATGAACACCGCCTGACTCATTGCGGCGTATACGATCTCGGCAAAATTGGCCGACGGATTGTTGAAGAGCTTGTCGAAATCGGGCATCAGATAGAACACCAGACCCGCTTCACCGCCTTCGAGCAAGCACGAGCGCACGCACAGTATCGCCATGAAGATGAACAGCGCCGCCATCATATATTTCGTGATGCGTTCGACGCCTTTTTGCACGCCCATTGCGCAAATAGCGAATCCGAGCACGGTAACCAACAGCATCCAGCCCGTCATTTCCAAGGGGTCACCCACCATGGAACTGAAAACAGCCGGGATGTCTTCGGTACCGTTGAACGTACCTATTCCCATCTTGAACAGGTACGCGACCATCCAGCCACACACCGAGGTATAGAACATCATGAGCAGATAATTACCCACGATGGTAGCCCACTTAAAGCGATGCCATTTGGTACCGCGCGGTTCGAGCGCATCGAAGCTTCGCGCCGTAGAGCGATAACTGGCACGACCGACCGCGAACTCCATTACGAGAATCGGCAGACCCAGCACCAGTAAGAACACGATAATGAGCAGCACGAACGCCGCCCCGCCATATTCGCCCGTAATGTAGGGAAAGCGCCAAATATTACCCAGGCCGATAGCGCACCCGGCGCTGATCAGAAGAAAGCCCAGGCGATTGGAAAACCCTTCGCGCTCCCCTTTAGTGATTTCAGATTCATTGGCCACAGCGCACGTTCCTCCTTGCGCAGATAAATACTATTGCGTGCGCGTTTGATATCTTCCAGGACTTACAAAACCTTGATCGTGACGAAAACGACAACCGTTCGTGCGTTCACCATCTCGATCGCACGCAGCGCACCACGCACGTCCCAAAGCGCAACCTGTTCAGTATACGCCTATGCCCTCAAAGCCCCAAAACCGCACAAAGAGATAGACAGATATGGCTCCAAAGAGCACTGAGATGCTGTCGTCTTAAAGACCAAGTGGCTTTTTGCTTATGCAATGGCTAGCTCCCGCTTACCCCTCAAGCGTCCGACGCATTTATCTCAGCAAGGAACTGAGCGCCGTAGCGTTCTAGCTTGGTAGCACCGACGCCTGAAACTTCCAAAAGCTGCTCGGACGTTCTGGGGCGCGCAAGGCACATGGCGCGCAGCGTCGCATCGGAGAACACCACGTAGGGAGGTATGACCTCTTCGGACGCAATGCGCTTTCGCAAGGTACGCAAGCGCTCGAACAGATCGGCGTCGGCCGCATTGAGCCCCACGGCTCCCTTGGGCTTTTTCGCGCCCGAGCCTCCGCCGGCAGCATCGCGCGCACCAGGCAAACGCACCGTTTTCGGCGCAGGGCGCTTCATGAGCAGCTTGAAATCATCCGCCGCCGCGTCACGATAACGCAGACCGAACCCCACCAGCGGGTAGCGACCTTCACTGATATCCAAATACCCTTCGGAAGCCAAGATCTCCACGATCTCTTTGATGCGCGGCATGGATTCGTTCTCCAAGGCTCCATACGAGCGCATGCCCTGCAACCCGAAGTCGATCACCTTGCGCGAACGCGACCCGCTGAGCACTTCCGCCACCATTGCCTTGCCGTATCGTCCGCGCATCTCCTGCACACAGCGCATAACGGCACGCGCCTGCTTCGTCACGTCTATCGCTTCGAACGCTCCCTCGCAATTCGAGCAGTTATCACACGAACCTTCGGTCGCCTCGCCGAAGTAATGCAGGATATGCTCCCGCAAACAATGGGTCGTCAGGCAATACCCCGTCATCCCCGCAAGCAAGCGACGCTGCCACGCCCGCACCCCTTCACGTTCTTCGTCACTCAGCGTTTCGTTCTCAAGCTCCTGCTCGATGAAGAAACGGCACGTCGCGATATCGCTATCGTTCCACAGCAGCAAGCACTCCGCCGGTTCGCCATCGCGCCCCGCACGGCCCGCTTCCTGGTAATATGCCTCGAGTGATGAGGGTATGTTGTAGTGAATAACATAGCGTACATTGGATTTATCGATGCCCATGCCGAACGCGTTAGTGGCCACCAGCACCAGCACATCATCATTGACGAACGCAGCCTGCGCCTGCTGGCGAACCGCATGCGTGAGGCCCGCATGGTAATACCCCGCCGACACACCCGCTTCCACCAGCGCTTCATGCACCTTTTCGACATCCTTACGCGTCGAACAATATATGATCCCCGATTCGCCCTTATGCTCAGCTATATGCTCCATGAGCCGCGCGAGCTTGCGTTTAGCGCTCAGCTGCTCTGCTGCGAAATGCAGGTTCGGCCGATCGAACCCGGTCGTAATGCGAAACGGATCCTGAAGTCCCAACAAATCGACGATATCGGTTCGCACGCGTTCGGTCGCCGTTGCAGTGAGCGCTGCTACGACTGGCCGTTCGGGCAACTGCGCGATGAATGATCCGATCATCAAATACGACGGGCGAAAATCCTGACCCCACTGAGACACGCAATGAGCTTCATCGATTGCGATAAGCGAGATGGAAGCCTGCTCGGCGAATTCGATGAACCGCGGGTCAGTCAAGCGCTCGGGTGCCACATACATGACATCGTAACTTCCCGCCAACGCCCGCTGGAGCACCGTCGCCTGCTGCGCTGGAGTGAGCGAAGAATTCAAGTAAGAGCCACGCACCCCTGCCGCCAGCAACGCACGCACCTGGTCCTCCATTAACGACAGCAAAGGAGACACCACCACCGTGAGCCCCGTCATGACCACAGCAGGAATTTGGTAGCAGAGCGATTTTCCCGCGCCCGTTGGCATAACGGCCAAGCAGTCGCGTCCCGAAAGCAACTGTTCGATGATATGCGCCTGCCCCGTGCGAAAATCCTCGTAGCCGAATCGTTCCCGCAAAACAGCACGAGCGGCCTCCATCATGAAGACCGCCGTGTCATTATCGTTATATGTCGCAGAACTATCCATCAAGTTACCAGGCAGATCACCTTATTAGGTGGCGCCGCATTGCGTATCAAGGCGTTAGGAGAGCTTTTCGGCAAGAAGCTGGTTGATGACCTTCGGGTTGCCCTGGCCCTTCATTTCCTTCATGCATTGACCCACGAAGAAGCCCAGAAGACCGGTCTTGCCGCCCTTGTACTGCTCGACCTTATCAGGGAACGCTGCCAGAACGCCGTCTACGACCGATTCGATCGCGCCGGTATCGGAGACCTGCTTCATGCCGCGCTCTTCCACGATGACGGAAGGATCCTTATCCTCGTCCAGTACCGCCGCGAACACTTCTTTTGCCTGCTTGGACGAAATGGTGTCGTCTGCCAGCAGTTTCACCAGTTCGACCGCGCGTTCGGGAGAAAGCGCCGTTTCGGCCATATCGGAAACATCGTTGGCATTCGCATAAGCCGCTACGTCGTTGATGATCAAGTTCGCCAAAGGCTTCGCTAACTTGCCCGCATCGCTTCCCGAAGCATCCATGCATGCCTCGAAGAAATTCGACGTAGAACGATGCTCCACCAAATGACGGGCATCATACGCAGACAACGCGAAATCGGCTTCGAAGCGCTTCGCCTTCTGATCAGGCAATTCGGGAAGCTTCGCCCGTACACTTGCGATGAATTCATCCGACAAGTCGTACGGCGCCAGGTCGGGCTCCGGGAACAGACGATAGTCGTCAGCCGTTTCCTTCACGCGCATGACAATGGTGCGCTTAGCACTGGGGTCCCAATGGCGGGTCTCCTGATAGATAATGCCGCCTTCTTCCAGCACCTCCGCCTGACGGCAGATCTCGTATGCCAATCCGTCATGCAGGTTCTTGAAGGAGTTCATGTTCTTGAGCTCGGTCTTGGTGCCCAAGCCGGTCGAACCGCGGCGACGCAACGACACGTTACCGTCGCAGCGCAGGCTGCCTTCTTCCATCGAGCAGTCTGAAATGCCGATAGCCAGATAGATCTGACGGAGCTTCTGCATGAACAAGCGCGCCTCTTCGGGTGTGCGCAGATCGGGCTGGGTCACGAGCTCGATGAGCGGCGTACCCGCGCGATTGTAGTCGACCAGCGAATGGGTCGCGCCCGCAATACGGCCTTCGCCGCCGCCGACGTGGATCATCTTGCCCGCATCTTCTTCCATGTGGATGCGCTCAATGCCCACGTGAGCAACGTATCCGTCTTCGGTACGCGTGACATTGGCCGCCGTCGCTCCCTCTTCGCCCGATTCGCCGGGCTTCAGATCGCCCAGGTCAATGCGCTCTTTTGCGGCAGCGCCATCGACATCCAGGTCAAGATGGCCGCGCATGCAGAACGCCACCGGACCCTGAGTGGTCTGGAAGTTCTTAGCCATATCGGGATACATGTAGTTCTTGCGATAGAACATCGAGCGCTTTTCAATGTCGCAGTTCGTCGCCAAACCAGCAAGGCAGATAGATTCGATCGCCGCTTTGTTAGGAACCGGCAATGCACCCGGCAGACCCAAACATACCGGGCAGGTGTGCGTATTGGGGTCGGCGCCGAATTCAAGCTTGCAGTTGCAGAACATCTTGGTTTCGAGCGTGGTCAGTTCGGCGTGGACCTCAAGACCGATGACCGCTTCCCAATCTTGCAGTACTTCTTCGAGCTTCTTCACGCTACTCACCCACCTTTCCATCAGCGAAGGCAGGCGCAACAGGCGCCGCTCCGTATACCGTTTCGAGCGCCGAAGCGACGCGGAACATGTTTTCATCCTTGAACGCAGGAGTGATCAGCTGAACGCCGACGGGCATTCCCGAATCAGCACCAAGGCCGACCGGCATACTCATACCGCCATTACCTGCGATGTTGATCGAAATGGTGAACATATCGGACAGATACATCGACGTCGGATCGCTGATCTCGCCGAACTTGAATGCCGTGCGCGGGCTTACCGGCGCCACGATGCAGTCGACCTTTTCGTAGGCCTTCGCGTAATCCTGCGTGATGAGCGTACGTACCTGCTGTGCGGGATAGTAATACTTCTCGTACACGCCCGCCGACAGCAAATAGCTGCCCAGCATGATGCGTCGACGCGCCTCGGTGCCGAAGCCCTTCGCGCGACTTGCTTCATACTGACTGCCCAGGTCCTTGTGGTCCGGGTCGTAATAACCATAGCGCACTGAATCGAAACGAGCCAGGTTGGAGAACGCCTCGCAGGGGCCCAGCACATAATACGCGCTCATGGCCGCCTGAGCATTCGGCAATTCGACCTCGACTATTTCCGCACCCATCTGACGCAGATGATCGATCGATTCTTCCACCTTGGCGCGGACCTCGGGCTCTAGGCCCTCTGCTTCCAAGAACGCCGGCACTACGCCGATGCGCATGCCTGCGACACCCTGCTCCAGGTTGGCGGTGAAGTCGGTCGTCACCGGCTGGCTGGTGCAATCAAGGGGATCGTGACCCGCCAATGCGTTCATAGCGAGCGCAGCGTCTTCAACATTGCGCGCGAACGGTCCTACCTGGTCAAGCGACGAACCGAACGCCACCACACCGTAGCGAGAGACCACCCCATAGGTGGGCTTCACGGCAACTACACCGCAGAAGCTGCCCGGCTGACGGATGGAGCCGCCGGTATCAGAGCCGAGCGTTATGCACGCGGTGCCCGCAGCGACCGCCGCTGCCGATCCGCCCGACGAACCACCCGGAACACGGGCGGTGTCCCACGGATTGAACGTGCGACCGAACGCCGACGTTTCCGTTGAAGAACCGAAGGCGAATTCGTCCATGTTGAGTTTGCCCAGCGGGATGCCGCCCGCTTCGATAATCCGCGAAACGCAGGTAGCCGTGTAGGGCGATACGTAGCTTTCCAGCATGTGGGAGGAACATGTGGTGTGCGTACCCTTCAGGTTCATGTTGTCCTTGAACGCCACCGGCACGCCTGCCAGAGGGCCCACCTGAGTCAGGTCGCCATCGACGATCGCCGCATCGATGCGCGCAGCCGCCTCAAGCGCTGCCGCTTCGGTTACTTCGAGGTATGCATGGACCGCCTTGTCTGCCGCCGCAACGCGCTCAAGCGACGCCTTTGCGATCTCGGTCGCACTGAATTCACCCGTGGCCAAACCGGCCTGGATCTCAGCGACGGAAAACTCTGCGAATGATTTAGCCATTACTGGTCACCTCCACCCAAGATCGCCGGGATCAAGAAGCTGCCATCCTGCTGCTTCGGTGCGTTGGCGAGCGCCTCTTCCTGAGTGAAGCTCTCACCCTCCACGTCGTCGCGCATGACGTTCGACAGGCTTCCGATGGGATGGAACGTGGGCTCGACGCCCTCTAGATCATATTCGGTAATGGGTTTCAGGCTTTCGATGATGTTATTAAGATCTTCCGTCATAGAAACGACCTCTTCATCGGTCAGCCCGATACGTGCGTACGTTGCAATATCGCGCACGTCCCTTTCGCTAAGATGTTGAGTCATGATGGTCCTTAGTCTTGTGTTGTTCGCTCCCGATCATCGGGGCGACGATAGAACCTCCCCATAATAACAAACCACGCTCGCAACTGGTGCGTGCGTGGCTTCAGTTCATGCCATGTTCACGTGAGGGGTTTGCACAGTGCGCGAAGGCGGCGGGTCGTTCCGCGTTTGGCTTCCTCGACTAGGCGCAGTGAAGAGTTCGCGCGAAGCGCACGGACAGCAATCGCATTCGGACAAGCGCGCTGACCGCTTTGAGCGAACGGGTTGACCAATTACCCAGATAAGCCGAATGAAGCCAAATAGGCACCCAAGCCCACTGGATCGAGACCAACCGAACAAAGATCCGCGCACGACTATTGCTCGAACCCAGTGTCCTCTATCTTGCCGGGAGCATCAGCGGCGGCGGTTGCCAATTCGTCGCAGCGCTCGTTCTCGGGGTGCCCCGCATGACCGCGCACCCAATGAAACGATACCGTGTGTGGCTCTTTTGCTTTGAGCAAGCGCAACCACAGGTCCTTGTTCTTCACCGGTTCTTTCTTGGCGTTCTTCCAGCCGCGTTTGAGCCATCCCTCGACCCAGTGCTGATTAAAGGCGTTCACCACATACTGCGAGTCGGAATGAACCTCCACTTCACAGGGCCGATTGAGCGCTTCCAATCCCGCGATAACACCCATTAGTTCCATGCGATTGTTGGTCGTATTGGCGTACCCCTGCGAAAGCTCGCGCGCGAACAGCTTGCCTTCCGCGTTGCGATACTGCAGCACCGCGCCATACCCACCCGGACCCGGATTTCCGCGCGACGACCCGTCGCTGTATAGCATGACCTTCACTATTTGCATGCCTCCTCGATAAGGCGGCGCAGCTCGTCGAAGCCCGTGCCCTTTTCCGAAGAGCACACCACCATAGCGGTATCAGCCGGCAGGTCGAGCTGCTTGCGGATGGCGGCTTTTTGCTTGTTGGCCTGCGACTTACTTACTTTGTCGGCCTTGGTGAGCGCGATGATGAACGGCAATTCGCATGCACGCAGGAACTCGACCATCTGCTCGTCGAGCTTAGTGGCGGGATGGCGGATATCGATAAGCGACACCACCAGCGCATAGTAGCGATACTGATCGAAATACCCGTTGATCATTTCCGACCAACGCGCCTTTTCGCTCTTCGCCACCTTGGCATAGCCGTATCCCGGCAGGTCGACGAAATCGATCTCGTCGGTCGTGAAGAAGTTGATCGTCGATGTTTTGCCCGGCATGGACGACACCTTCGCCAGCTTCTTGCGATTGAATAGCCTATTGATCAGGGACGATTTCCCTACATTCGAGCGCCCCACAAATGAAACCTCGGGCCGCACCGAAGCGGGTATTTGAGCCGAGGTGCCATATGCCCCCTGGAATTCGACAAGATTATAATTCATGGGTTCCCTTCGTCGCGATTTGTCGGCGCATCCAATATCGTATTCGGAGCTCCGTACTACCCTAGCAGCAGGAGCCTCTACCCCTTTAGTATCGGGAGTTTCCCTATCCCGGGAGTCCCGTGCTGCCTCAGCAGCAGGGCCACCACCCCTTTGGTATCAGGGGCTTCATACCCTTAGGAGCTTCTCTACCCTTAGGCGTTTCCCGCCCCATTGGCATTGGGAGCATCCCCGCCCTTTGGCATCAGGGCTTCCATGATACCTTTGGTATCAGGAGTTTCCATGATACCGTTGAACAATCGCGTACGCATCTTCGATAATGAACCCAACAGACAAAACATGCGAACAGGACGCTCATGATAGATTTCGAACAATTCGTTACCCACATTACCGGGGGCGATTTCCTTGGTAAGATCTTGGTCGCGGCGGCTATCGTGGTCGCTATCGCCGTCATATCGCACCTGATAGTCAAATGGGTGCGTCACATCATGCAGCGCGACGACACATCGATCCCCCAGAGCTCCATTTTCATCAATATCGTACGTGGTGTGATCTGGGGCCTCGGGCTGTGCCTTGTTCTCGATGCATGCTTCGGCGTGAACATGTCAGCCATCATCGCCGCTCTGGGTGTTGGCGGCATCGCACTGTCGCTGGGTTTTCAGGACACACTCTCCAACCTGATCGGTGGCACTCAGATATCGTTCATGCGGATCGTACAACCAGGAGACAACATCCAGGTAGGCACCAATAAGGGCGTCGTACAGGATGTCACTTGGAGGCATGCCACTATCAAGAACCGCCTAGGCGAGACCGTCATCATTCCCAACTCAGTCATTTCCAAGAACGCCGTTGTGCACCTGCCTCCTCCGGAGCGCGTTGCGGTGCCGTTCATCCTGACCACCAACGACGACCTCGATTCCGTTGCGGCCAAAGTGGAAGCAGCCGCTCACGATACCGCTCTGCAATTCGCCGGCATCGTAGATGAGCCCCTCGTGCTGTTCAATGAAGTGACCGCCGAGGGCATTCAGGGCAAGGTCATTCTGGAGATCGACGACGCGAGCCAGGCCACGCCCGTATCCGACGCCATCACGCGTGCGATCGCCCCGCTCGTGCGCTAGGGGTCATCACGCCTGCACCGCTCGCTCGTCGGAGAGGGACACGCGCAAAGCACCATGCGCCCGCATCTCTTCTTCACCAGGGGTGCGAAGAAACACCACGCCCGTGCCATTTCTTCGCCAGGGGTGTGCTCAAAGGCGTATACCAACACTAAGGCGGCGCGGAACGCTCGTTCACGAGAAGCCCCTACGCCACTCGGTCGCGACGTTAGGTCCCAGCACACGGCCGCGGCGCTCGCTCCCAGCACGCAGCCACAGCGCTCGCTCCCACATAAAGCCGTCGCAGACAGTTGCCACAAACCGCTTTGGAATGTACGTGCTACGCAGCAAAATGCGAACCTGCGCCACAAAGGGCTCTGAAATGTATCTTTTCAAAGCGAGTTAGGGCCCTAAAAAGCAGTTTTGAGAGATTTCGGAAGCGTTTTTTGAACATTTCTATGCGAAATGTTGTATATATTTGCTCAAAATCGAGAAACAAAGATACATTTCAAAGCGGTTTGTGGCAGTCAACCATCATCAGCACAACTCATGCCATTTCCCCCGAAAAATGCAGCGGCGGCTTGCGAAGCGTTCAAAAACAGCAACAGGAACCCTTATAACAACAGCGGCTCGTAAAACAGCAGTCACCCTTATAGCAACAGCGGGAGTTACAGGGGGCAGAGGGAAGGCTTTGGTTATGTTGCAGGGGACATGGGAGAGGCTTCGATTATGTTGTAGGGGACATGGGAGAGGCTTTGGGGCTATAGAGGTTATAGGGGGTCCAGGACAAAGCTGGCCCGCAAAACAACAATAGCCACCTTTGTAACAAAAGTGGCTATTGTTTCATCGAAAGTCCGAGCACAAGATGACGCCAGCGTGCCGATCGGCACAACGCTGCGACCGGCGCGCCGCTTGGCCGCTCAAACCGACTAGTCGGTGTAGATCATGCGCACACGACGCACGCCATCGATAGCGCGCATCTTTTCCATAGCCTCATCGGATGCGGGCTGATTCAGGTCGACCAGCGTATATGCGTGGTCGCCGCGGGCCTTGTTCATCAGGTTGGCAATGTTCACATTGTCGTCGCCCAACACCGTCGTGATATGCGCGATCATGTTGGGAACATTACGATGAAGCATCGCCAAACGCGTCATGCCCTTGGGGCACACACCCATATCGCACGCGGGATAGTTCACCGAGTTGGTGATGTTGCCGTTCTCAAAATAGTCGACCATTTCACGCACCGCCATAATGGCGCAGTTATCTTCAGCCTCTGCCGTTGATGCGCCGAGGTGAGGCAGCACAACAGCGTTCTTCATCTTCATGACCTCTGGCGTTGCGAAGTCGGTGATGTACTTCTTCACGCGGCCGGAATCAAGCACGATCGAAAGAGCCGCATTATCCACCAGCGTATCGCGCGAGAAGTTCAGCAGCACGACACCTTCCTTCATCATGGAGCACGCGTGGGCATCGATCATGCCGATGGTGTCCTTTACTGCGGGAACGTGAATGGTGATGTAATCGCAGGTGCGGAAAATATCCTGCAGATCGGTGATGTGATGCACAGGGCTCGAGATCTTCCATGCAGCGCTTACCGAAACGAAGGGATCGTAACCATAGACATCCATACCCAGGTCGACCGCGGCGTTCGCCACTTCAGCACCAATGGCACCCAAACCGATGACACCGAGCTTCTTGCCCTTGATCTCGTGACCGGCGAACTGCTTCTTCGCCTTTTCCGCCGCCTTAGCAAGGTTCTCGTCGTCAGCGTTCTCATTGCACCAATCGATGCCCTCAAGGATGCCACGGCTGCCCAGCAACAGCGAGCAAAGCACGATCTCTTTCACCGCATTGGCATTCGCGCCCGGTGTATTGAACACCACGATACCCTCTTCAGCGCAACGATCGAGCGGAATGTTATTCACTCCGGCGCCCGCACGAGCGATCGCACGCAATCCTGCCGGAAATTCCATGTCATGCATCGCAGCACTGCGAACAAGAACACCTTCCGCCTCTTCCAGAGAATCGCACACTGCGTACTTTTCCGGATCGAGCAGATCGGTACCATGCGAGGAAATGTTGTTCAAACAATGGATATACCTCATGGGGGAGCTCCTTAAAACGCCGAAGTTTTATCGCCTATTTCATATTCATCATGCGAGCATAATACAAAAAAGCGCCCCGTAGGGCGCCAACATAGTAAATGGTGCGGGTGAAAGGACTTGAACCTTCATGAGCCGAAGCTCATACGGACCTGAACCGTACGCGTCTGCCAATTCCGCCACACCCGCATGTGCAACAAAAGTGCGTGAGATAGGTTATCCCAGTTTTAGCTTTGAAGCAAGCATCTTTATTCCGATTTGGGATATTTTTCCTTAAATCGTCCGCAAATCGCTCCGAAAAGACCCGTAAGTGAACAATTATTACAAAATTATCGTGACAATGGGGTGGAAAAAGTTTCTTAATCACCCATGTTATGGCATGATTGATCGTTGGAATATCGTGCGACTACACTATCGTGAGGAGAGCAAACATGGGGTTATTCTCTAAATTCGAGCGCCGCGTCGAAGATGGCTTCGATGAGATGGGTGATAAGTTTTTCGATGCCCCCATCAGCCCCGTCCAAATAGCCAAAAAAGCCGAAAAGCAAATGCGCCGCGAAAAAATGGTGGGCGCTGGCAAGGAGTTCGCTCCGACGCTCTACACCGTGCTGGTGAACCCCGAAGACGACGAACGTCTCTTCGGATACTACCCCACGCTCGCAGGCGAAACGGAAACCTACCTTCGCGGCAAGGCCCAGGAACTCGGCTTGGCAATGGATGGCGCTCCTCTCGTTCGCTTCATCATCGACGACGAACTTAAGCGCGGCAAGTTCGACGTGGTAGCGGAACTGGTTTCCGCTCCGATCGTCTCGCGGTTGCGCGCTGAAGAAATGCAGCGCTACGGTCTGGAAGGGCAAGCAATGCCCCAACAGCCCGCGCCTCAGCAGGCACCCCGTCAGAGCATGGCTCCCGCAGCGGAACAATACGCAAGCAGCGGCATCGATGTCATGGCCGATGAACCAGCAGCCTACGCGGATATGAATATGTCTGCCGCTCCGGTCGCAGCACCGGTCGCCACACCCCAGCCCACAGTGGCGCCGCAGCCTGCAGATATCAATCAGACCAGGCGCTTCGATGACGAATTCGCAGCGCAGCCGGTCGGACGTCACGTCCCCCAGCAACCTCGCCTGATCGATCTCACCACCAACCGTTCGTTCCCCCTAACGAAGGACCGCATTCTCATGGGACGTGCGCTTTCGAGCGACATCGCCATTGAAGATCTCAACGTAAGCCGCACCCATGCGGAGATCCGCCACGAAGCGGCGACCGCCTGGAGCATCGCCGATTTGGGATCGACCAACGGGACCCTCGTGAACGGACGCCACATCGCTTCGGTCATGCTGCAAGAAGGTGACCGAGTGACCGTCGGAACGACCACGTTCCTGTTCACCTTCCAGTAAGAAGTACGCAAACGGGCTGCCTACGCAGTCCGTTTCTGCACTATCAGCAACGATCCTTATTCGCACTCAACGATAGGTACTTTTTGTGATTGACATCATCCTCCTCATAGGCAGACTGCTTTTCGTAGCGTTGCTCTACCTGTTCCTTTTCGCCATTATGAAAACGGGCATCGGTCTAGTACGCGGCCAACGCAAGCAAGAGCAGGTCTGGACCGTCGCCATTGAAAAAGGACCGAAAGAGCTTCGAGGAGTGCAGATCGCCGTACGCGGCCCCATTATCGTGGGTCGCAGTCCTGGATCCGATATCGTCATCGGTGCCGACTACGTTTCCTCGCGCCACGCGCGATTCGTCCTCATGGGGCAGAACCTCTTCGTCGAAGACCTTGGCTCCACTAATGGCACTGCAGTGAATGGCAACTACATTTCCGATCCCGCCGCGCTGCGCAACGGAGACCGTGTCACGGTCGGTGATGTAACGATGCGAGTGAGGTTCGCGTAAATGACAGAACACACACAACATACTGAATCCGACCAGTTCCAAGCATCGATAGCAGGAGCGCCTTCGTTCTTCGGAAGTCGCACTGAAGTCGGTCACGTGCGCGAACATAACGAAGACAGCCTTGCCGTGCTGCCTCCCCTCTTCGCGGTCGCCGACGGCATGGGCGGACACGAAGCGGGCGAAGTCGCTTCCGAACTGGCTATCAATACCTTGACCGACCTGGCTCCGCGAACCGCCGACGCAGACGGACTTGCACGTGCGGTCGAAGCCGCCAACCTGAGCGTCATCAAGGCTCCTCGCCAGGGCATCGGACGCGAGGGCATGGGGACCACTCTCACCGCCGCCATTCTGGAAAACGAGCGCCTGGTCATCGCACAGGTAGGCGATTCGCGCGCATATCTGTTGCACCAAGGCGTGCTCCAGCGGATCACCCGCGATCACAGCCTTATGGCAGACATGATCGAAGCGGGCCAACTGACCGAAGAAGAAGCGCGCATCCATCCCAATCGATCGGTCATCACGCGCGCCATCGGATCCGACCCCCACATGCAGCCCGACATCTACGAGCTCAATGTGGAAACAGGCGATCGCCTGCTGCTTTGCTCTGATGGCATCTGCACCATGATCGAGGATCCCACCATCGAGAACATCATGCGCCAAGCGCCCACCCCGCAACAATGCGCCGACGACCTGGTCGAAGCGGCCCTCAACGCGGGTGGCTTCGATAATGCCACAGCAGTAGTGGTGGACGTCGAGGGCTTCAAAAGCGCTCGAGAGAAAAAGCAGGAGCGCAAATCGAAGCGCCTAGCCATAGGCGTCGTCATCTGCGTCATTCTGATCTTCGCCGCCGCCATCTTCGCGGCGTTCCAATACGTCAATAACTCCGCTTATCTGATCGAACAGAATGGCAAGGTCGCGGTGTATCGCGGTCTCGACGAAGAACTGCTCGGCATATCGCTTTCGAGCATGGACCGAGTCACCAATGTCGAAGTAGATAAGCTCAACCCCGGCGTTGCCAACCGCATCAAGGACGGTATGGCGGTCGGCAGCATTGACGAAGCGAATTCGCTCATTTCCGAATACGAGGAAGAGATCGCCCGCCAGAACGCCACCTCAACCACAACAGGAACAGAGGGAACAGCAAACGCGGCCTCCTCTTCCGCTAACACCACTAACGCAAATAAAGCGGAGAGTGGTGAATAGCCTATGACAAGAAGAAATACGGAACTGCTTCTTCTCTGCGTAGCAGCGCCTCTTGTCATACTGCTATTCGCCATGGTCGCTCTCAACCAGGAGAGCTCCCTTACGCTCGATAACCTTACTGTGCCTTTGGGCATGTTCGCCACGTTCGTAGTGGCTCATCTTGCCATTAGAAAACTCGCACCGGGGGCGGATCCCGCTATTTTGCCGCTCTCATTTGCGCTTTCGGGCATTGGCATCGCCTTCATCACACGCCTCGCCCCCGACCTGGCTATGCGCCAAGTGGGCTGGTTGTTCCTGGGCGTCGTCTTCATGATCTTGGTGCTGGTCATCATCAGGAACCTCGACCGACTAGGAAATTACAAATACACCATCATGGTCGCAGGTATCCTGCTGCTCTTGTCGCCTCTTCTGCCTTTCGTGGGCAACGAAATATACGGCAGCCGCATCTGGCTTTCCATTGGCGGTTTTTCGTTCCAGCCGGGCGAACTGGCGAAGATCTGCATCGTCATCTTCCTGGCAGCCTACCTTGCACAGAACCGCGAAATGCTCTCGGTGTTCACCCATCATATCGGGCCATTCAAAGTACCTGACCTACGCGCGCTCACGCCCGTCCTCATTATGTGGGTCATCGCCCTTCTGATCGTCGTTTTCGAAAAGGACCTGGGCTCGGCGCTCGTTCTGTTCTTCGTGTTCTTGACCATGCTGTATGTCGCAACGGGCAAGAAGCCCTACATCGCCATCAGCCTCATCCTGATCACGCTGGGCTTCATTGCGGCCTACTTCCTGTTCTCCCACGTGCAGATCCGCGTCGAAACATGGCTGAATCCCTTCGCTGACCCCACGAACACCGGATACCAGCTAGTACAGTCCATCTTCTCCATCGCTGATGGCGGCATGTTCGGTGTCGGCATTGGCAACGGCTTGGCAGACCAGATCCCCATCGTTGAATCCGACTTCATCTTCTCGGCTATCGCCGAAGAAACGGGTCTTCTGGGCGCAGCAGGGCTTTTGCTGTTGTACCTCTGCTTCGCTATCCGAGGCATTCTTATTTCCGCCCGTGCGAAATCGGACATCAGCTCTTTCATGGCGCTGGGCTTCACCGCAATCATCGTGCTTCAGGCATTCATCATCGTTGGCGGCGTTACCCGCTTCATTCCTCTGACCGGTCTGACCCTGCCCTTTGTGAGCCAGGGCGGCTCTTCGCTGCTTGCGAGCTTCATCATCATCGGTTTCTTGATGCGCGCGAGCGATCAGGGTACGGGTATCGGCACTGAAATCGCCTCGGGCACCGGCACCATCAACCTGAACGGTGCACTCGGCCGCGTTTCGCTAGGCAAGCGCCTTACCGGCACCATGATCGTATTCTCGGTCATGTTCGCGCTTCTGGTGGCGAACCTGACGCTGATCATGGTCATTCAGGCCGACTACTACCAGAACATGTCCATCAACAATCACACCCTGGCAAAGGAATCGAAGACCGAACGCGGAACCATTTCGACATACGATAACGTCGTCCTGGCGCAATCGGTCCTGCAAGAAGATGGTACGTACGAACGCGAATACCCTGCCGGCACTCTTGCTTCGCACGTCGTTGGCTACGCGTCCGAAAAGTACGGCACCTCCGGCATCGAAGCATCACAGAACGATGCCCTCAAAGGTCAGAGCAACTACGCTTCTTGGATCGACGTGCTGAATTCCTACACCGGAGCAGGTGTCGCAGGAAACGATGTGAAGCTCACTATTAATTCCACCATTCAGCAGGCGGCCCAGGATGCCCTGGAAGGCTATTCAGGCGCCTGCGTGGCAATCGATCCCAAGACCGGTGCGGTACTGGCGCTCGCTTCGTCACCCACCTACGATGCCGCCGACGTGGAGAGCATTCTCTCAAGTGGCGCAGAATCTTCGGCGCTCTATAATCGCGCAACGCAAGCGCTCTATTCGCCTGGTTCGACCTTCAAGATCGTATCTTTGGCAACCGCTCTCGAGAACAACATAGCTACCGAATCGAGCATTCTTTCATCCCCCGCTTCTTTGGATATCGGCGGTGGTAAAGTGACCAACTTCAACGACCGCGGCTATGGCGATATCACCCTCGCGCGCGCAACGGAGCTCTCCGCGAACACCGCGTTCGCCCAGCTGGGTACCAAGATCGGCTCTGATCTACTGGTATCGTCGTCCGGGAAGTTCGGCTTCAATCAAGACATCACGTTCGATCTGCCCTTAGTGAAGTCACTCATGCCCAACCCCAATGAAATGACCGAATGGGAAACCGCGTGGGCAGCAGCAGGCGAACCAGTTGGCGAACACGCAAGTCCCGCCGGTCCACAAGCAAGCGTTCTTGAAATGGCCATGGTAGGCTGCGCGATCGCCAATAACGGCACTGTTATGCAGCCCTATCTGGTGGATAGCATCTACAACGCCGAAGGCAAGAACAGCTTCCGTCAAAGCCCCCAAACGCTCATGACCGCCTGCTCAAGCACGACCGCGAACCGTGTTAAAGAAGTGCTCGAAGGCGTTGTCAATAACGGAACCGGCACCGCTGCTGCAATAAGCGGCGTACAGATAGCCGGCAAGACCGGCACCGCTGAAACCGGCAAAGAAAAGGATGACCGCTGGTTCGTGGGCATGGGCCCCTCCGACGATTGCTCCATCGTCGTTGCCATCGTTCTGGAAGAAGCGGGCGAAACCGTAAGTGGCGGCGCAGCAGGACGCGCACAAGGCGTTCTGAGGGCGGCACTCGAGGTGCAGGGAGAGCTCTAAGTTTTTGGAAAATTACAAAGGCTTAGTTGAACATACGAAATAAAAGCTAGGAATGCGATATGCTTAGAAATTGGTTGTTAAGCATGGATCCAAAGGGAGAATAAACGTGGCTGGAAGCATGATTGGCAGAACCTTCAATAACCGCTATAAACTGACCGAACGGGTCGGTCTTGGAGGCATGGCAGAGGTATACCGCGCCGAAGACAACGTCTTGGGTAGAACGGTCGCCGTCAAGGTCATGCTGCCTCAATATGCAGCGGATCCCACATTTACAAAGCGCTTCCGTCAGGAAGCCGCATCAGCGGCTAACCTGCAGAGCCCCTATATCGTAAGTATTTACGACTGGGGCCTTGACGGAGAAACGTACTACATCGTCATGGAGTTCCTTCGTGGTACCGATCTTAAAACGGCCATCAAGGAGCGTGGCGCCATTAATCAGCGTAAGGCAGCAGAGATCGGCTCACAGGTAGCCCAGGCGCTTTCCGTTGCCCATGAGGGTGGCATCATCCACCGCGACATCAAACCGCAGAACATCATGATCCAGCCCGATGGCAACATCAAGGTCATGGACTTCGGCATTGCCCGCGCAGGAGATGCAGGTCTTTCTCAGACCGCGACCGTGCTGGGCACCGCTCATTACGTATCTCCCGAGCAGGCCCAAGGCAAAGAACTGACCGGCGCAAGCGACATCTATTCGCTCGGCGTTGTTCTGTACGAGGCCGCGACGGGACAGCTTCCGTTTGATGGACAGGACGCGGTAAGCGTCGCAGTGAAGCAGGTGAACGAAACCCCTGCTCTGCCCAGCACCATCAACCCCAATATCGACCCCAACCTCGAAGCTATCATCATGAAAGCGCTCGAGAAAGATCCGGAGCGTCGTTTCAAAGACGCGTCCGAGATGCGTCACATCCTGAACGACTTTTTGGCAGGACGCCCCGTCAATCTAGGCGAAGACATCAGCGGTCTGAAGACCCAGGTCATGGGTGGCGTCGCCCCCATGAACGGCACTGCGGTCATGGATCCCATCAAGAACACCACCGATCCGAACTACGCAGGGGTCACCAGGAAGTTCACCACCGACGATGAACCCAATGAGCCCAAGAAGAACAACAGCAAGGTCATCATCGGCGTCATAGTGGCGGTACTCGCCGTTATCGGCATTGTTGCAGCGGCCATGGCATTCGGCAACAACGGGGAGACCGCAACGGTGCCTGATGTTACCAACAAGCCCATCGCGGAAGCACGCGCCGAGATCCAATCGGCCGGATTCAAAGTGGGCACTGAAACCGAAGTGTATAACTCCGACATCCCCACGGGTAGCGTTGTAAGCACCAACCCCGCCGCTGGCGAACAGGCGAAAAAGGGATCGACCATTAATATCAATGTCTCCAAGGGCACCGAGCAAGTGACCGTACCTGATTTGAAGGGTAAAACCGCTGATGAAGCGCAGAAAGCGCTAGCTGCTGCGGGCTTGAATAGCCAGCAAGGCGATACCGTGTTCTCAGACGACGTCGAAGAGGGCAAGGTCGCTTCGCAGGATACCGCTTCAGGTGCAACCGCCTACAAGGGCGACACTATTGTGTTCCACCTATCCAAGGGCCCTGAGAAGATCAGCATTCCTAACGTTGTAGGCATGACGCAGTCTCAAGCGGTGTCCCGCCTTGAGAACGCAGGCTTCTCGGTAAGCGTCGAGACCAAGACGAGCAGTAGCACCGAAAAAGGCAGCGTTATTTCACAGAGCCAGACGGGGTCTGCAACCAAGGGAACCACTATCACCATCACCGTTTCAAGCGGTCTTGGCAGCGCGCCTAATGTGGTAGGCATGACCGAATCCACCGCCATCCAAGCGATCGAGGATGCTGGCTATAAGTATGACGTCCGCGAGGAAAGCAGCCAGGATGTAGCCGCAGGAAAGGTGATTCGCCAGAGCACTAACGGTTCGACCATTACTATCTACGTCTCCACCGGTCCGTCGAGCTCCGGAGGCTCCGACTCGGAGTAATTCCGAGTCACGACCGAGCGTGAGCGCTGAGCCGCATGTTGGCCCTGAAATGCGCCTAGTCATTCGCAGCCCTCATTACAAGGTATTCACAGGCCCTCATTACGAGGGCCTGTTTCGTTTTGATTGGCTTCAGACCTCAGATCATGCGGTGGGCCCCGCCTGTACAATGACGCACCCGTGCCGCACGCGTTCCTGAGCCGCGCTGAACCTCACGTTCGCGAGTCGCATGTTCTTGCGGGGTCTTACGAGGGCATTTCCGTCATTTAGCCTTGGCTCGTGCTACAATAGCCTGCACGCCCCCGTAGCTCAGTGGATAGAGCGTCGGTTTCCTAAACCGTGCGTCGGAGGTTCGAGTCCTCTCGGGGGCGCCATCATCGCGCCATACAGATTCGCCGCGCGCCACTGCTTTATCGCGCTCCACCACGTCACGCGCCACCGCACCGACACTCCATCACGTCACATCCCAACACGCCACGCCCCACTGACGTCCCAACACAGCACGATTCATCCGACTGCCACATTTTGCCCTGAAATGTATCTCCTGCTCCAAATGCAAATGACAATACGCCACAAAGCGCGCTGAAATGTATGTGCCACCCGCAGCACAAAACGCAATCAAGCCACAAATGGCCCTGAAATGTATAAACCTTTGGACAAACAAGGGTTTTCTCTTTGACCCCTAGATACATTTCAAAGCATTTTGTGGCACACTTTCGCGCTTCAATGCGTAACGGATACATTTCGAAGCGAAATGTGGCACCAGTAGGGCAACAACAAGGCGAAGAGCTGTGCGCAAGATGTAGGATAGAGCAACAGGCAGGACAACAGCGCCACCATGGCAACAGCAGTATCGGAATAGCGGCAGCATGAAAGAAGGCGCCACCGAGACGCCTTCACCTGGTTTGGCTCACCGCGGGACACCTTCGCCTGGTTTGGCGCCGCCGCAGGACGGTTCCAGCTCACCGCGGGACGGTTCTGGCTCGCCGCGAAGAACCGACCCGTGACCTACAGGACGACCTCTCGTTCGCCGCCATCGATATCGGCGATCTTGGCAGTTCCTTCCGCAAGAGAGAAGAACGTCAGACGAGGATCATCGCAATCCTCGTAGGTCTCGCCCAGAGCGGTCATATGCTCGTAGCCCGCCTTGCGGACCTCATCGCCCGCGGTATCCACCATGCTCGCCTTGCCGGTCAAAATGACCCAGCCGAACCCAGGCTTCCATGCAGAAAGCTCGAATTTGGGATTATCGACCAGCTGGTGGTACACGTCTTTATTCGTTGCGGTACAGAACCACAATTTGTCATCTTCGCGCATAACGAAGCTGAATGGCCTCACGCGAGGCTGGTCCCCTTCGCACGTTGCAAGATACCACGCAGGAACAGAAGTAAGATATTCGATGATTTCGTCCATTAGCCTTCTCCTTGTCATGGCCGCAGCCATCATTAATGCCCCGGCGCCTTTACGCACCTATAGGAAAACCCGCAGCGCCATATCGGTGGCCAGCACCGCGGCCGTACCCACTAGCAAATACACCAACCCACCAAGGTCACGCTTCTCGAAAGCGTTCTCTTTCAAGCGCGTCCGGTTATCACCGCCGTGATAGCACCGCGCGTCCATCGCAAGCGACAAAGTTTCCGCATGGCAAAACGCACTGGTGAACAACGGAACGATAAGCGATGTCATCAACTGCAGCGAGCTCTTTGTGCTCGTACTGAAATTCGCGCCACGACTCAACTGCGCCCGATAGATAGTGCGCAGCTCAATGGCGAACTGCGGCAGAAAGCGCAGTGCAATACCCATGATCATCGACAGCTCATGAGCGGGCAAACCGATTCTAGTGAAGGGCTTCAACAATCGCTCGAACGCATCGGTCAGGTCAAGCGTCGTCGTTGCCAAAGTAAGCAAGCTCACACCCAGCAGCAGCATGGTCAAACGAATTGCGATGAACAGCGCCTGTTCGAGGCCCTTTTGGCTAATGCAGATGATTCCTAGCTGGAAATACACCTCGCCACCCTGCACGAAGAAAACGTTCAACAACGCCGTGAACACCACCAGAATGGCCAACGGCGCGATCGATATGAATGCGCGACGCAAAGATATCTTCGCGAAGACGAACATACCTGCGGCGAACACCGCCGCGACTGCAAGCGCCACATACGACCCCGCTGCGAACACCATCACCATGAACAACAGCGACAGCAGCAACTTCGCACGAGGGTCCATGCGATGCACGATCGAATCTTGGGAGATATACCGCCCGAATACGGTTTGAATATCGAACACGCCTATCGCCCCGCATTCAAGAGCGCCGCTATTTCATCGGCAAGCGTTTCGGGCTGATAGAGCTTTTCCGGAAGCGACATGCCCTGTTCGCGCAGCTCGTTCGCAAGGCGCTGCGCATGCGGTATACCTAAGCCTATTTCGCGCAGCTCTGAGGCATGCTGGGTGAATATCTCTTCCGGCGTGCCAATGAATGCGACTTCGCCTTCATGCATCACAAGCACACGATCGGCCAAACGCGCGATATCGTTCATATTGTGCGAAACCATGACAACGGTCATGTTGCGCGCGGCATGCAGATCGCCGATCAATTCAAGGAAATCGTTGCGTGATGCCGGATCAAGACCCGCGACCGGTTCATCAAGTACGAGCGTCGTAGGGCGCATAGCCAACACACCTGCGAACGCAACACGGCGCTGCTGACCACCCGACAGCTCGAAGGGCGAACGATCGCACAGTTCGTCGTAATCCAGATGGACCACCTCGAGCGCCTCACGCACGCGCGCATCCACTTCGTCGGCAGAAAGCCCCAGGTTACGCGGCCCGAACGCCACATCCTCTGCAACGCTCGCGGCGAACAGCTGATGCTCGGGATACTGGAACACTACCCCGATATCACCGCGCGCCTGTGTCGCGACGCGCTTATCGGCCAGATCCTGACCGTTCCACAGCACACGCCCCTCGGTCGGATTAGCGAGCCCGTTCAGATGCTGCACCAAAGTGGACTTACCCGACCCGGTATGCCCGGCGATCGCCAAGAACTCACCTTCATGCAGTTCGAACGACACATTACGCAACGCATAACGTTGCTGCTCCCCCGCTTTTTTCTGTCGCTTCGAAAGCGGAACGTAGCTGAAGCTTACTTGCTCGAATACAAGCGACATAGTTCCTCCTTCAGCGAAGCGGTTTCGATATGAGTAGAAAGACTAATGCCGCGATCCTGCAAAAGGCGTGACATCTGAGCGGAAAAAGGCACGTCGAGGTTGAATCTGCGCAGCACGTCATCTTGCGTAAGAACCTCATCGGGCGTGCCATCCAGCACGCATCGGCCGTTCTCCATAACAATGACCCTATCGGCTTCGGCTGCTTCCTCCATGAAGTGAGTGATCATCACGATGGTGAGCCCCTGCGCATGCAGTTCCTTGCACACCCGCATAAGGCCGCGTCGACCACGCGGATCCAGCATGGCGGATGCTTCGTCGAACACCAGAATAGACGGCTCCATGGCAAGCACGCCGGCAATAGCGATACGCTGCTTCTGTCCGCCGGAAAGCGCTGTAGTTTCGCGCTTAGCCGACGCACCAAGCCCCACTCGATCCAAGGCCGCCTCTACCCGTTGGCGTAGCTCAGGGTTAGCAATACCCAAGTTCTCGGGACCGAACGCCACATCGTTCTCAACCAAGCTGGCAACGATCTGGTCGTCAGGGTTCTGGAAGACCATTCCCGCAGTGCTGCGAATGAGGAACGTATTGGCTGGATCGCTGGTTTCCATGCCGTCAACGCTTACCGAGCCCTTATCGGGAACGAGCAACGCATTGATCAGTTTTGAGAACGTGGATTTACCTGACCCATTGGCACCCAAAACGCATACAAACTGACCTTTCTCTATCGTAAGAGAAAGGTCAGAAAGAACATACTCGTTGCCGGTATAGGTAAAGGAAGCATCCGAGAAGGATATCATTAGCGCCCCTTTGTTTGGTCCTTTTTAGGGGTGATGATATTGGAGATCGACTTGTAGATAATGAGCGTCAATACCGCATTGAGAACACCCTTGAGCAAGTTGAATGGCAGCAGAATGGGAAGGACCATCGCCACGACCGCATCAAAGGGAACGCCCAGCCATGCCGGCGTCACGATCAAGTTACCCACGATAGCCGCCAAGGTCGCCGCAATGACGCTGAGCACCAAACCGGCGATCGCAGCAGGATACGTGCGCTTCTTCTTGTAAATCAAAGCAGCAGGCAGTACGAAGCAAACGACCGTAAGAACATTCATCAATGCGCCTGTGAAGTCAGCCATGAGCAGACCGTGAATAATGGCCGTCACAACGCCGACCGCAACACCTGCACCAGGACCGTAGGCGAAGCCCGCGACCATGGCAGGCATATTCGAAGCATCGAACTTCAACCAGGTAACGCCGGGAAGCAAGGGGAACTCAATAAAGGAAAGCAACACGCCGATCGCGCACATAAGCGCCATGGTAACCAGTTGCTTCGTAGACCAAACGTTAGTGTTCGTTTGGGGAGTTTTGTTCTGGGAAGGATGAGATGCCACTCGAATTCTCCTATTCATGCCAATTCGGACCCAATATGACCCTGCATCACGCGATAAGCCGAAGGTGCGCTCCGTCTATGCGAAGCACTTACTCGGCATCTTCGCGATCGTAGGATAGAACCTACGCGCAAGAACGCGCGCACTACATTAAAGAAAGCTGATCGACCAAACGACGAGCCGCGTCGCGCACCGACAAGCCATCGATATCGATGGTCACATCGGCGTACTTTTCGTACAGCGGCAGGCGCTCCTCGTACAGATCGTGCAAGCTCATACCCATGCCGTTCTTCATAACGACGCCGCGTTCATGCAGGCCGCCCAGACGGCTTTCCAGCTCTTCATACGAGACCTGCAGATACACCACAGTACCGATCGTCTTCAAGTGATTCATAGCTTCGTCGGAATACACCGCGGAACCACCCGTCGCAACGATAGCGCGCTTTGCGTCAAGCGTGCACAGAACCTCGTTCTCGACTTCGATGAATCCATCGGGGCCGCACGCATCGATGATCTTCTGCAGGGTCTTATCCAGCTTGCTCTGAATAAGCAGATCGGCATCGATGAATTCATAACCTAGGATCTTAGCCAGAACAACTCCGAGAGTTGACTTTCCCGCGCCTGGCATTCCGATCAGGACGACGTTGTCTAGTGTGTTAGACATGCGGTTCGTCCTCCTTCCATTTTTTACGTTTCGTTAAAACTATAGCACGTTTGGCTTCCAGCCTCGGAGCAAGCAGTTCGTTTACCAGGATGGCGCCGAAAATCAGGGTGAAGCCAAGTAGCAAACGCATCGTTACGACCTCGCCGTAGAACATGATCGAGAACACGACCCCGAACACTGATTCCAAGCTCAAGAACAACGATGCTTGCGCGGGCGGCACATACGCCAGCGACACGTTCTGAATACCGAAGGCCACCACGGACGCGAATACGATCAAGAACGCCATCGACCCGACGATTTCGGGCGTGATAGCCGAAAGAGCGGGAGGTGTTTCCGTCAATCCCCCCATAATGCAGCCGAAAATGCCTTCGAAGATGAACTGGAACACCGTGAGGACCAGCACATCGCGATTACGCGCAAAACGCGAAACGAGCACGATATGGATCGCGAACAGAAGCGCGCAACCGAGCGTAAGGCCTTCGCCGAGCCCCAACGTGAGCGTTTCTCCTGCGGTCGTTACAGAGACCAACCAAATACCAATGATCGCGATGATCGCCGCTCCAACGTTGCACAAGGAAGGCCGCTTACGTGCGATGACCCACCACGCGAACGGCACGATAACGCAATACGTTGCGGTCAGAAACGCGTTGATGCCCGGTGTCGTATATTGCAGACCTATCGTCTGGAGCCAAAAGGCCAGGAAATCGAACAGACCCAACAGAGCACCGATGCCAATGACCTTCCAGGAACATTCACGGCGCACCCGCTTGAACAAAATGACTAGCAGCAAAAGCCCGGCACATGTGAATCGAACGCCCAGAAGCGTCGCAGGGGGCAGCACTTCGATCACATTCTTCATTACAACGAAGCTGAAGCCCCAGATGATGGTCGCGAAGATAATAAGTGCCTTATAAACGGCGGTCGGTATGTTAGAAAGCGCTATCACAGCGGCCTATTATAGCCAAGCACACGACTCCCTAGGTAGAGGAAGGTGCGAGCGTCGCCCTAGCGAGCGTCGCTGCCATTGGTGCCGAAGCTGCCACCGACGGCGTCGGCCGCCCTAGCGAGCACCACCGTCGTCGGTCGCCCTAGCGAGCGCCACCGCCACCTCCGCCGAAGCCGCCACCGCCGCCAGCGGAGAACCCGCCGCCGAAACCACCACCCGAAGATGATCCTCCCGAAAGGGCCGACGCGGTCGTCGAAATCGAATTCGACACCGCCTGGTCGAAGGCGGAGCCCACCGACAGAACGCTCGAATCGTATGCCGAGGAATACCATATCCACCACGGAACATTGGAATACCAGACACCCGCCGAAAGCGCAGGGTCGAGCAGCTCCGGTGCCGCCTTGCGCAGCTCTCGCAGCGCTTCGTCGGCCACTCCGAGGATCATGGCGTACACCATGAATTCGCCCCACACCTTCACATCGCTCGGTGGGCGCTCATTCAGGGCGGAAAACTCGACCAGCCACTTCTTCAGGGCTTTGCAGCGCTCATACGCATCGGCACCCTTCTGGGTTCGACGCTCCATGAAGGTAGACACCACCACGAGTGCAATACCCACAACAAGTCCCGGGGCGAAGACGAACGGATTCGAGAACGCGACGCCTAAGATCGCGCAGGCCATGATCAAGATGATCGCGATCGTAGACATTCGCGTTCGCTTGGTCTTCGAATAGCTCTCGAAATATTCGCCCGCTATCGTATGAGAAGACACGCGCCCCTGCCAGCGCTCCATAGCGTTATGGAACTCCTGCGGGTTGGACTGCGCGAACGATTCGATCGTCCCCAGCCACAGCGAAGGTTCGCCTTCGGCGATGGTGTCGAACAATACCTGCATGGCCTGTCGGTCGATCTCGCTGTTCAGGGTCAGTTCGACCTCGGGCACGCGCGTAAGATAATAGTCATCGATCGTCTTCGATCCCAAGAGCCCCTCGGTTTCATACGATCCCTTATTAATGAGCAGAGCACCCTTGTTCGCCAAATGCATGATGGTTGCCGTGAAGTCGCTCGAGCTTTCCTTGTCGAAGCGGCACAACCGCCCGATGGCGGCGGGATGCTCGCCCGCGACCGGCACGTCGCGCCAATATTCGTCAGTGAAGGTGGGTTCGAGTTCCTTGCCATAGCGCACGAACGAGCGCAGCCCCCATATGAGCAACGCAAGACAGGCCAGAACGACCACGATCACCAGGCCCAACGTGGCTGCTCGCTCGGCGTTCGCCCGATCGGCCCAGGTCTGTTCTTCGTTGAGTGCATTATCGAGACGTGCCGTAGAGGGATGGGCATTATCGTCTTGCGCAGAAACGCCTACTAGCCAATCGGTCGGGAACAGCACCCGCGCCTCCGCATAGGATCCGGAGCTGATCGATGGCACCTGATACACTACCGTTCCGTCATCCTTGATGGTCACGGTCGAATCCAGCGGCCCATGACCCCATGCCCGCACGTTCTCGCCCGGTGTCACGCTCGCGCCCGAAGGCAGCGGCAGCGAAACCGTCAGCGCGATATTGCTGGCGTCTTCCTGCCATTCGCTGCCGATGAATTTCCAATACAGTTCACCCACATCGGAATAGGCTTGCACCGCATCCTTGATCACGTAGGTCAGTTCGACCATAATGCGCGAATCGCTTTCGTTAAAGAACACATACACAGTGTTCTTGGGTTCGTCGAAGGAATAGGCCTGCGTACCTGGACCGCCCTCTTCGCGCCACTTTAACTGAAATGGTGTGCTCGACAGCTTCGTCCAGCCTTCCTGCAGGTTCCCTTCGTCGTCGGTATGCGCCATGCGGACACCCTCCACCGAAAGGGTCGAACCTGATGGTATGTTTCCGTAGTTCCACCACACCGCCGTGAAGTCGCCATTGAAATCGAATGCACGTTGCTCGGTTACGCGCAGATCGCCATCAGGCTCAACGACCGCATCGATGGTCACCTCGGGCATATCGTAGCTTTTCGCATACGCCGTAGTCGGCTGCGAAAAGAGCAAGGTGAACCCTATTGCCGCAGTTAGCGCAACGAGGAGAACAGCAAGGCGCCCCTTTACAGAGCCGTCTTTGATGAGTAATTCATTTTTTTCGTAAAAAGCATGTTTTTGCACTGCTCTTCTCCTTGCAAGAAAGGGGTTGGCAGGTTATCATTTCAAGTCGCACCCTATATGGGTACTTCATACGGAGAGCTGACCGAGAGGCCGAAGGTGCTCGCCTGCTAAGCGAGTATACGCCAAAAGCGTATCTGGGGTTCGAATCCCCAGCTCTCCGCCACTTTAAATTTCAAAAGTCCTGACCGCTATTGGTTGGGACTTTTTTATGGCTGGCCGACCATACCCCTCGCAATCAAACGACCAGCACATACGCCCACCACACATACGACGACCGAGCTCAATGCATAGATGCCCGCCATGGCATAGCGCGATTCCTCGAGCAAGCCGAACGTTTCCAGACTGAATGTCGAGAACGTGGTGAACCCGCCCAGGACACCCGTAGTAGCGAACAACAGCGGCATCTTGCTGTCAGGGAACAACACAGGCAACGCGATAGACCCCACCCCGATCAAGAACGATCCCGTAAAGTTGATCATAAAGGTCGCCAATGGAAACGCTCCTGTTGAAAATACCGAGAGCAGCTCCGCGCAAACATAGCGAAGCGCCGCACCGATGAACCCACCGCAGCCAACGATAAGCGCATTCAACAACATGAACATTTCCCTTTCCGTCTTTTGAACATCTTACTTCGACATTATCCACCATCGGACGATCCGGCTCAGTCGACCGACCTACTTGATCGAAGGCGACCCAGGAACATCTTTGGGCGCAGTCTGCACATTCACCGCCACCGAGCCGTCGCTCTGGCCGAAAGACACCACCGGAGCCGCCGCGGCACTATCGTTCGCATCAAAGCTTTCGCGCTTTTCGAAACGGAACAAACCCGCCACAAGCACGCCGGGAAACGTCTGGATAGCATTGTTATACTTCATGACGGTATCGTTGTAGCTCTGACGCATATAGCCGATCTTGTCTTCGGTCTGCGAAAGCTCGGACTGCAGCTGCTGGAAGTTGCTGTTAGCCTTCAGGTCCGGATACGCCTCGGCAACCGCGAACAGGCTTTTGAGCGCACCGGTCAGAATGCCATCGGCTGCCATCCTGGCCTCTTGCGAACCCGCCTGCGACACAGCGCTACGCGCTTCGGTGACCTGCGTCAGCGTTGCGTTCTCGTGCGCTGCATACCCTTTGACCGTTTCGACCAAGTTGGGAACAAGGTCCAAACGACGCTGCAACTGCACATCGATCTGCGCCCAGGCATTATCGACGCGATTACGCAGCTGGACCAAGTTGTTGTACAGCGAAATGCAGACGACCACCAGCACGACGACAAGCGCAATGACGATACCTATGCCTATCATTTCCACATTAATCACCTACCCCTTACGTGCTACTTTACGCAGCACCCCGATTCTTCCGTCCTTCGAACGTTGCAACCGGCAGCTGAACGCCGTAATTAATACGCGTTGACCACCGCAGCGCCCACGGGAGAGAACGACGTGATGCGCGCCCACCAATCGCGCTTGATGGCCTCGAGCGAACAGATCTGCGCGTCATCATACGAATCGCACGTTATGCACACCGCCGACCCACTGCCGCACAAGAACACCTGCTGCGCTTGCGGCATATCGCGCGCCCAGGAAAGCACTTCGGCCACCTCGGGGGTCACTTTGCATGCTGCATCAGTCAAATTGTTCCATGGCTCAAGATCGGCAGCATCAGTGCACTGAGCGAGCTTCGCCACATATTCTGCAGCGGGAAGCTGCGGATCCTTATCGAACGCCGCATATGCTTCAGCGGTCGAGACCCCCGCCTGAGGGCGAACGAGCATCGCAAAACCCTTGCGAGGCGCAAGCGACGATTCGAACACATCGCCTTTGCCCGACAAGTAGGAGCAACCACCCCTCAAGAAGAAGGCCACATCGGCACCAAGGCGCGAAGCAACCACCTCAAGACGTTCGTCGTCAGCTTCGATTCCCCAAAGCGTCGCAGCACCCAAAAGCGCCGCCGCCGCATCCGAAGAACCGCCGCCTAGACCCGCCTGTGCGGGAATGACCTTCGAAAGCATCATGTGAATGGTCTCATTGGCATCGCGCCCTAGTTCCTGCGCCAATTCGCGCACCGCGCGATACGCGATGTTCTCTTCAGCTGGAACGTCGATCTCGTTGATATCGCCCGATGTTTCGCACTTGAGCACTATCTCAAGCCCTTGATCGCCATCCTCTTCTTCAAAACGACGCATGGTAAGAACATCATGCAAGGCAAGCGCCTGCATGACCGTATGCACTTCATGAAACCCATCTTCACGCACGCCGCCCACCGCGAGCACCAAATTGACCTTCGCAGGAGCAACGAGCTTCACCAGATTCTTCACAAGGATCCCTTCCATCCAGAACACAGAACAGCGAACCGTTCATTCGTAATTCTTATACTGTTTCCTTTGATTTGCGCGCTTTGTTACGGGTTCGTTTTTCGCGGAAAAAGCTTCGAAGCATCTCCGCTGATTCTTCAGCACGGACCCCTTCGGTAACCTCGAATACGTGGTTCAGGCGTTCATCACTATGGACCTGGTACAACGAACCGACCGCACCCGCCTTAGGATCTTTCGCGCCATACACGCAACGATCGACACGTGCCTGATACATGAGCCCCGCGCACATAAGGCACGGCTCGAGCGTGACGTACACCGTACACCCTGAAAGGCGCCAGACACCCAGCACTTCCGCCGCCTGTTCGAGTGCAATGAACTCTGCGTGACCCGCCGGATCGTTATCGGTCTCGCGGCGATTGTAGCCCCGCGCGATCACTCGCCCCTCGTATACCACTACCGCCCCTATGGGGACTTCATCAAGCGACGCGGCAATGCGAGCCTGCTCGAGCGCTTCATTCATGAACGCATCGTCAGTCGCGCTAAGGTCGACCCCATCCTGCTCGATACAACCGCCCGTAGGGTCTGTGCAATATCTGTTGGTCATATATATCGATCTCACTAACTTCGCACACGAACCGTGTCGAAATATGCTATCCTTGTCCGTGCCGAAATGGAGGAATGGCAGAGCGGTTGAATGCGGCGGTCTTGAAAACCGTTGTACCGAGAGGTACCGTGGGTTCGAATCCTACTTCCTCCGCCACTTATATATCTCAAGGCCGTTGTCATAACAGTATGGCAACGGCCTTGTTCTATTCTTACGCGAAGAACCGATCATGAATGTACTCAAGGGGCATTTCACGACCTACCCACAAGCGCTCACCTATAGCGGCCTGCTGCAGGAAGACCCCCACTCCATCAAGCGTCTTATTGCCGTTCGCCTTCGCGCGGGCGAGCAGCTCGGTTTCGCGTGGCGCATACACCATGTCCGCCACGATCAGATCGGGTGTCATCATGGATTCATCCACCAAGCACCCCGGCACTTCGGGGGATCCTACATACGTAGCGTTCAGTAGCAGAACTGATTCGCGAATAGAGGTCCTCAGCTGCTCTTCGTCAGCCAGGTCATACAGCGTTACTTCACAGGACGAATGCTCGCCCAAACGTTCGATGAGCTCTTTTCCGCCTGCTACATATGAGTCATCACGATTGAATACGTCGATCTGCGCAACGCCATCCAAAGCCGCGCGCACGATGACCGCAGACGCAGCTCCACCTACGCCAAGCACCGTGATCTTCTTGCCCAGAATATTGATGCCGTTCATGACCAGTTCGCGCATGAACGCAGCACCATCGGCGTTATCGCCTAGCGAGCGACCATCTTGAATAACGACGGTGTTCACTGCGCCCATGATATCCGCTACCTGAGAGACCTCATCAAGATACGGCGCGATGCGCTTCTTATGAGGAGCCGCGACGTTATATCCCAGAAAGCCCAGCGCCTCTAAACCGCGTACAGCCGTCTCGAGATCGTTCTCATCCACATCAAGAGGAACGTAGGCGAAATCACAACCGAGCTTTTCGAACGATGCGTTGTGGATCTCTGGCGAGCTCGAATATTCTAGGGTCGATCCGATCACGCCAATTAGCCTTGTCGCTCCCGAGATACGTGTATTGGTCTCCATGGTGCCCTTTCTGGATGCATGGACGGCATCGCGCACGACGCGGCATCCTTTACCGCATTCTCCGCGTGCGATGATCATCCATCTCTTCGCATAGCTCACAACTTTACTGCAAGCCACCCTAATAAGAAAGAGAGCGTGCCCGTAAAGCGGATTTCTTTATGCCGAATATGCCACGTTACCCTTCGAGAAGCGCCGCGGTTTCGAGCCATTCTTCTTCAAGCTCCGCCAAGCGCTCCTGAGCCTCTTGCACCTGAGCCTGCGCTTCGCCGAGCGCTTGATAGTCGTAAGGGTCAACCTCAAGTAAAGCCCCTTGCGCTTTTTCCACCTTGCCTTGAGCCGTATGCATCTTGCGCTCAAGGGACTGCACCTTTTTGCGAATATCGCGCGCTTCGGCCGCCGAGAGAGCCGGGTTGGCCGAATCACGACCGGATCCTGAAGCGTGCGCGCCAGCCGCAGATGCCTTACCCGATGCGCCACCAACGCCCTCACTTCCCTGTCCCGAAGCAGTGCCACCCGATGCACCTAGCAGCTCAAGGTATTCTTCAACGCCGCGAGGCACATGAGTCACCTTGCCGTTAATGAGCGCGAACTGATCGTCCGTCACTCGCTCCATAAGATAGCGGTCATGGCTCACCAGGATGAGCGTCCCCGGCCACGTATCGAGCAGGTTCTCGACCGCGACCAGCATATCGGTATCGAGGTCATTGCTCGGTTCGTCCAGGATAAGCACATTGGGCGAATCAAGCAGAATGAGCATCAGTTGCAGACGGCGCTTTTGGCCACCCGAAAGCGTATTGACCGGCATGGACAGATGGGCCGAAGTGAATCCCAGCGATTCAAGCAGCTGCGCTGGGCTCACTTCCTTGCCATCGATCATATAGCGTGTTTTGTAGCGAGACAGCACTTCGCGCACACGATCAGAGCCCAGCTTATTCAGCTCTTCCAGCTTCTGGGAAAGGTAGGCGAACTTGACCGTCTTGCCTATCTTGACGCGCCCCGACTGAGGCAGCAGCTTTCCCTGCACGATGTCGAGAAGAGTGGACTTGCCCGCCCCGTTCACACCAAGCAAACCATAGCGGTCACCAGGACCGATGAGCCAGGTAGCATCATCGATGATCGTGCGGTCCCCGTACGAAAAGCTCACGTCCTCAACATTGACGCATTGTTTTCCTAATCGGGAAATAGCCGCACGCTTCAATTCGACCGAATTACGCAGGGGCGGCTCTTCGGCGATAAGCGCGCGGGCCGTCTCCACATGAAAACGCGGTTTGCTCGATCGCGCCCGCGCCCCACGCGAAAGCCACGCAAGTTCTCGTCGCATGAGGTTCTGGCGCTTCTGCTCCGCCAGTTCAGCCTGGCGCTGACGCTCGACGCGTTGCAAAATGTACGCCGAATACCCTCCCTCGAAGGATTCGACCAGGCCATCATGCACTTCCCACATATGTTCGCACACTTCATCAAGGAACCAACGATCGTGGGTCACCACGATGAGCGCCCCGTCTTTGCGCGAAAAACGCTTGCGTAAGTGCTTCGCCAGCCAAACGATCGCGGCAACGTCCAGGTGATTCGTCGGCTCGTCAAGCAGAAGCACATCGGCATCGGTGACCAGGACCCGCGCCAGGTCAACGCGACGGCGCTGACCACCCGAAAGCGTGCCCACGGGCGCATCCCACGCCAAATCGCCGATCAACCCTTCGATAACCTGTCGAATACGCGCATTTGATGCCCATTCATATTCGGGCGTATCGCCCACCACGTTCCACCCGATGGTCTTCTCATCTTGCAGCGAATCCGTTTGGCCAAGCGAAGCGAATCGCACGCCGCTCGTACGCACCACGCGCCCCTCATCTGGCTCGATAGCACCTTCGAACAAACCCAACAGCGATGTTTTTCCATCTCCGTTGCGACCGACTATCCCAATGCAGTCGCCATCGCTTACGCCAAGCGACACCGATTCGAAGATGGTTTTCGTCGGGTACTCAAGATGAACATTTTCGCAGCCGAACAGAAAGGCCATTAGCAAGACTCCTTATGTGTTTTACGTTGCCTCTGAGTATATCGAGATTCCCGCCTTCCGAAAAGTTAGTGCTCTCTAACGCTCCGGGCAGATCTTTCGCTATAGTCGCTTATATGAAATCAACAACGAACAAGACCGGCATCGTGCTCATGAACACAGGGGTCCCCGCTTCTCCCGATCCCCGCGACATTCGTCCGTACCTTGTCGAATTCCTTTCCGACAAGAACATCGTACGTCTCCCGCATGCCATCTGGCTTCCTGTCCTGCACGGGATCATAGCCCGAACGCGCCCCAAGAAGACCGCGCCGCGCTATCGCTCCATTTGGACCGAAGAGGGAGCTCCCCTTCTTGTGGAAACCTACAAGCAGCGCGATGCGCTTAATGCGCGCTTCGCCGAAGAGGACCTTCCTTTCATTGCCGAAGTCGGCATGCGATACGGCAGGCCCTCTATCGAAGATGCACTGCGAAGCCTTCATGAGGCAGGGTGCGACCGCGTTGTCGCCTTTCCCCTGTTCCCCCAAACGGCCACCTGCACGGTCGGCAGCTGCAAAGAGCGCTTCCTTGAGGTGCTTTCTCAGCCCGAGTTCCGCACGTTGTTCGCTCCGTCGGATCCGGAAGAATCCTCCTGCGTAATAGAAGGCTACTCAGATAACCCTCTGTACTGGACAGCGATCGCCCACTCTATTTCCGATATCTGGGAATGGCAGCCGGGAAGCAAGCTACTGTTTTCGTTGCATTCGATCCCACTCAACGATGTTGAAGCCGGAGATACGTATATCGAAGAGGCGCAGCACGCTCTTTCGCAAGTTGCCACGCTCCTTGGTGTTCCCGCCGATGATTGGGCCATCGCCTATCATTCCCGTTTCGAGGATTCGCGTGCCTGGGCGGCGCCGCATCCCAAGACCGTGCTCACCCAATGGGCCGACGAAGGCGTCACGCGCGTTGTATTGATAACTCCCGGCTTTGCCTCCGATTGTCTTGAATCGCTCTATGACATCGCCAACGTGATGAAGGTCTATTTCGAACAGATCTGCCAGAACCGCGGAACCGAAGCTGATGTCACCTATGTGCCAGCGCTCAATTCCCGCACCGACCACATCGACCTGCTTCTCGATATCATCAAAAAGCACTGCATCCCTCTATAAAAACTCAGGCACCGCATAAACCGCCTTATCAATACCTAAAATCCCCACACGGCGTGATACGATGAATCCGTACCATACTGAGAGGGGAATTCCATGGAGTACAAAAACATCTTGGTTCCGTATGACGGATCAGAACATGCGATCCGAGCTCTTGAGGCCGCTAAAAAACTCGTAATGGGCAGCGACAGCACCGTTACCGTCCTTAACGTGGTACCCATGAGCGTCGCACCTACCATTTCCGAAAGCGATCCCGTGCTGGGATCGATACCTACCTTCATCGATTATCAGGATTACGAAGCGCTCTACGATGATTCCCTCAAGCGCTTGCGTGAAACCATGATCAGTGATGTACAGGGCCTGTTCGCCGACCTTCCCGAAGGACAGGTGAGCTACAACGCCATCGCGCACCCCTCCCCGGTTCAGGGCATCGTCGAATACAGCACCGCGAACGATTGCGATCTGATCGTCATGGGTCGTCGTGGCCTGGGTGCCATCCGAGGGATCCTTGGCAGCGTAAGTTCTGGAGTTCTGCGCTCGGTCGATATCCCCGTGCTCACCGTTAAATAAGCGTCTAGAACATGCGTCCTCGATCGCGAGGGCCTGCTATAAATCAAAAATGCGCCGGTCATTTGACCGGCGCATTTTATTTGAACGATTCGTTCCGTTCAGCAAAGAGCGAACGTCTTTACTTGATAACGAGAACTGGCATGGGAGCTTCACGCAGAACCGCGTAGCTAACGCTGCCCAGTACGCCACGGATGGCGCCCAAGCCGCGAGAACCCATTACGATAAGATCTGCCTCTACCTTATCAGCGAACGAAAGGATGTCCGCAGCAGGAGTGTAGCCAGGAATGACTTCGATAGCTGCGCGATCGCCCAATTCATCGATAGCGGAGCCGATGCCTTCCTTGACCTTTTCGGTTTCTTCTTCAATGGTCTTGTTGTACAGATCCATGATGTCTTCGACCGAGAGCAGATACTGCTGAGGATCGAACGAAGCGCTGTTGAAGTTCGCGGGCAACTGAGCATTCGGATGCGTGGTAACGAACACAACACTGAGCTTAGCGTCTGCATCGTCCTTAACTACTTCCGTTGCCTTCTTTACTGCAGCGAGCGCATGATCGGATCCGTCATAAGCAACAACAACATTCTTGAATACCATGATTACCCCTCCTTGACTAAAGCGACGAGCGCTTTAAGCGCCTTCCCAAATAAGCGCTTACTTATAGGTATACCATATCACTATATTGCGCTAACGACCAGGTTTTTCGCACTTACAGAACGGCATTTTCGCCCGCCCCTGATAGCACCAGTGAACCCTTCGCCAAAGGCGCCCTTATGAAAGGAACGCACCCTTCGATTCAAGTGGTTCGAGCCCGATGACCGTTTCCGGATCAACTGCGATCGAACGCAAGTAGCCCTCGATGGCGTCATTCACTTCATAATCGACATCGATCTTGCCATCGAACACGCACCAGTAGAACAAAAGCCCCGTCGATGCCGCCGCAATGCGCAGCAATACTTCATCGGTTTCAACATCTTTACGGATCAGGCCGAGCTCTTTCGCTTCTTCGATATAGACGCGCACCGTAGCGATGATGAAATCGTCCTGCGTGTCACGATGCATGAAATCGAAGAACGGATTATGGTTCGACGAATACAGACCCGAAACGAATTCGATTCCCATGTCCTTACAATATCGAACATAAGCCCGATAGATGACCAGACAGCGCTCGACCGGATTGTACTTTTCGCTTTCCTCAAGCGCCTTTTCACGATACGGGGTGAACGCATACTTCAGGTAATATGAGATCAGGTCTTCTTTACCACTGAACAGGTTGTAGAAACTGCCCGTCGAAAGACCTGCTTCATCGCAAATATTACGAACGGTGAGCTGCTTCATGCCATCGCGATTGACCAGCTTGATCGCAGCCTTGAGAAGCTTTTCACGGGTGACCTGTGCTCGCGTATCATGGACGGATACATATTCATTTCGCCTGATCATTCGAGATCTCCTCCTTGGTTCAACATGCGAGAACACCCTCCTAGAATATTCTCTTGAAAGCAAAGAATAGCAGATACACCCCTCCAGATCTGCAGGGAATGAACATGTTCTGCTATTCATTCATTATTTATCTGCATATGGCAGCGCGAACTTCGGTCGCGCGGCCGGCTATGCGCGACTTACACGAGCGCCCTGCGGCGTGTCCTCGATGACGAAGCCCAGATCCGCCAGGCTATCGCGCACCTGATCCGCCAACGCAAAGTCCTTTTCCTTGCGCGCCTGTGCACGACGATCCAAAAGCATCTGAATGGCCTCTTCGCCATCGCTGCCATCATATCCCGCCAACGAAGCCGCCAAAGCAGTGACCGCAGCGGCGCAATCGTCTCCGTTGTCGCAGGAAGCAGCATTCAGGTCGATACCCAGCACCGATAACAGTTCAGTAACCGCCTGAGCACCCGCAGCTACCGCTTCGGCGTTACGGCAGCATACGCACGCATCGGCAAGGCACGAATTCGCTTCGGTCACGAATGCGAAGATCGCACCCAGGGCACCAGCGGTATTGAAATCGTCATCCATGGCTTCGGCGAATGCGCTGCGCATAGACCCAATGGCCGCAGCGTATTGCTCGGTATCGAACGGCGATGGCTCATCGGTCGGATTAGCACACAGCCACTCGGTGTTCTTCACGAAATTCGACAAACGCGTCAGCGCCGCTTCGGATTCGTGCAGGCGCTCGTCGGAAAAATCAAGCGGGCTGCGATAATGCGTTTGCAGCATGAGCATGCGCAGCACGCGAGGATCGGTCGTCTTCAGCACATCACGCAGCAACAAGAAGTTGCCGAGCGATTTGGACATCTTCTCGGAATTGATCTGCAGCATGCCGCCATGGATCCAATAGTTCGCGAACGTGCACCCGCATGCAGCTTCAGATTGCGCGCGCTCGTTCTCGTGATGAGGGAACGCAAGATCCGCGCCGCCGCCGTGAATATCGAACGGTAGGCCCAGATACTTCTCAGACATAGCCGAGCACTCGATGTGCCAGCCAGGACGACCCTTACCCCAAGGAGAATCCCATGAGGGCTCACCGGGCTTGGCGGCCTTCCATAGCGCGAAATCAAGCGGATCACGCTTGCGATCTTCAAGGCCCTGACCGTCAGCGCGCAATTCGCGATGACCCGATTCCATTTCGTCGATATTGCGATTCGATAGCTGTCCGTACTTCTCATACGAACGTACCGCAAAATACACATCGCCCTCTACCGCATAGGCATGCCCGCCTTCGATGAGCTTTTCCACCAACGCGATCATAGCGTCGATCTCCTCGGTCGCACGGGGGCGAATATCGGGATCGAGCACGCCAGCCGCACGCATATCATCAATGAACGCCTGCGCGTATTCGGCAGCCACTTCCGATGCCGAACGCTCTTCTTCGAGCGATTTGGCGATGATCTTATCGTCAACGTCGGTGATGTTCTGAACGAAGGTCACCTCAAAGCCGCGCCACCGCAAATAGCGGCGAATGGTGTCGAAGGAAATGAAGGTGCGCGCATTACCGATATGGATATAGTTGTACACCGTTGGTCCACACACATACATGCTCACTTTGCCGTCTTCGCGTGGTACGAATTCGCGCTTTTCGCGAGCCATAGTGTCATAGATTCGGATCATGGTATCTCCTTCAGAACAGGCGGGCACAACATACCCCGCCGTCGATCACCTTATATACATAACAGAAAATGAGCGTTATCGCCGAGTCGGACCCATCACGGGTCGGCTTCCTCGCCAGCCAGCTACGTCACCGGGTCAACGCGACCCCAAAGACGGATCTGCGTCTACGAACAACATCGGCGCACGAGCACGACCGCCTGGGCCGAAATTCCTTCTTCGCGGCCTTCGAATCCGAGGTGCTCGGTAGTGGTGGCCTTGACCCCGATGCTCTCCACCGCGATACCGCATGCATCAGCCAAATTGGCCCGCATTTCATCGCGATACGGAGAGAGCTTGGGAGCTTGCGCTGCGATAACGCAATCAATATCAACGATATCGAACCCCGAAGAGCGCACCAACTTCGCCACTTCAGATAAAAGCTTTAAAGAATCCGCGCCCTTATAAGCCGGATCGGTATCGGGGAACAATTTGCCGATATCTCCCCCGCGGATAGCGCCCAACAGCGCATCGGACACCGCATGAGCGAGCACATCCGCGTCAGAATGCCCCGCAAGCCCTTGGTGATGGGGAACGTCGACCCCACCCAAAATGAGCTTTCGATCGGGCGCGAACGCATGAACGTCGTAACCTAATCCGACCCGCATCATGAATGCAGGATCGTTCGCAGCGGCCTCTGGTCGGGTTATTTGAGTTTCCATGAATACTAGTCCTCTCGGCGTTCTTCGAACGCAGCGCGGACGGCGGCGGACATTAGCAGGAAGTCTTCAGGAACAGTGAGCTTAATGTTGTCGCGCTTGCCTTCGACCACCAGTACACGACCACCCAAGCGCTCGATAAGCGAAGAATCATCCGTGCCCACGAAACCATCGGATAGCGCCGAAGCATGCGCACGGCGATAAATACCTGCGCGGAAGATCTGCGGGGTCTGAGCGTTCCAGAAAACGGAACGATCAGGCGTGCCTACGATGACTCCATTCTCGACCACCTTGAGCGTATCAATGGAAGGATGCCCCACTACCGCGCCATCGCAATCGATATTGCCCTTCACGGTATTGATAGTGTGTTCGATGAGCTCCTTGGTCACCAAGGGGCGGGCGCCATCATGCAACATGACGAACTCGTAGTCCTCGGGCACGAGCTCCAGACCCGAAAATGCCGATTCCTGACGAATGGAACCCGCGGGCGCCATCACAATAGGGGTCGCGAACGGAAACGGATCGATGGCCTTCTCCAGATACTCCTGCTGGCGCTCTTCCGGGCACACGATAACGATCAAGCCCACGTCGCCCACCGCATCGAACACTTCGGCAGAACGCGTGAGAATGGGCTTTCCCGCGATCTCGACCAGCTGCTTGCCGCCTTCACGGCCAAAGCGCTCACCGCTACCGCCAGCCAAGATGATAGCAGCCGTTTTGGGATTCTTATCAACAACACCCTCAAGGCGGGGTTCCGCCTTGAGGGCATCGAAATTCACGTCATCTATCATTGCCATCGCATGCCTGAGCGCCGATGGAACGTATACGGGATCGATTGTCTTGTCATTCATACAGAAACTCCTGTACACCGCGCGCGCAAAGCGTTCCTGCATAGCGCGCCTACCGCCTAGTCGGCTGCTTGACCTCCCGAAGACGATCCCCCGCGAGACGAAAGTCCCGCATGTCCTAAATCGTACCCCGCAAGAAGTAACTCTGCCTCCGCAGCTATGGTATCACGCTTGCGCGGTGCTGGTATAGAACCAGTTCCCGGCGTAAAGACCAAATGGTCGTCTTCGAGATCCGCCTCGATGACCGAGCCGCTGGTCCATTTGCCCTCCAGGATCTCTTCCGACAGAGGATCCTCGATAAGGCGCTGAATAGCGCGACGCAGCGGACGGGCACCGAACGACAGATCCGTGCCTTCCTTGGCGATGAAACGACTCGCTTCTGGCGTCAGATTGATGGTCATGTTCTGCTCGATCAAGCGCTCGCGCAGTTCGGCGACCATCAGGTCGACGATGCGGACGATCTCGTCTTCGGTGAGAGACTTGAACACGATGATCTCATCGATACGATTCAGGAACTCAGGGCGGAAGAGCTTCTTAACTTCACTCATAACGCGCGACTTGATTTCCTTATCATCCATACCGCCGTTCTGCGCCGACGAGAAGCCGAGCGGCGCACTGGTGGTGATCTCGCGTGCACCGACGTTCGAGGTCATGATGATGACCGTGTTGCGGAAGTCGACAACGCGACCCTGAGAATCGGTCAGGCGACCCTCTTCCAGGATCTGAAGCAGGATGTTGAAGACATCGGGATGCGCCTTTTCGATCTCATCGAACAGCACTACCGAATAGGGGCGCTGGCGCACGGCCTTGGTCAGCTGACCACCCTCATCGTAGCCCACGTATCCCGGAGGCGAACCGACCAGACGCGATACCGAATGCTTTTCCATGTATTCCGACATATCGAAGGACAAAAGCGCATCTTCGGAATTGAACAGGAACTCCGCCAGTGTTTTCGAAAGCTCGGTCTTACCCACGCCCGAGGGGCCCAGGAAGATGAATGAACCTGCCGGACGCTTGGGATCTTTCAGGCCCGAACGGCTACGGCGAATGGCCTTCGACAGCGCCGTGACCGCTTCATCCTGACCGATAACGCGCTCATGCAACACCGATTCCATGCGAAGCAGCTTTTCGGTTTCCGCCTCGGTCAGATTGGATACTGGCACACCCGTGGTCATGGATACGATATCGGCCACATCTTCGACCGATACCTCGTTCATGACCTTGGCTGATTTTTCTTCCCAGTCCTTCTGAGCTTCGCCGCGCTTCTTCTGGAGCTTTTCCTCTTCATCGCGCACTGATGCCGCGCGCTCGAAATCCTGGTTGGCGATAGCAGATTCTTTCGCCGCACGGAGCTTGCGCAGATCGTCATCGATCTCCTGGATCTCTTCAGGCAGCACCATGTTGCGAATGCGCATGCGAGCGCCCGCTTCATCCAGCACGTCGATGGCCTTATCGGGCAAGAAACGATCCTGGATGTAGCGATCGGACAGGCTTACCGCCGCAGACAGCGCCTCGTCGGTGAAGTGCACGTGATGGTGCTCTTCATAGCGATCGCGCAGACCCTCCAGAATGCGCACCGCCTGCTCTTCATTGGGTTCTTTTACGACAACGGTCTGGAAGCGGCGATCGAACGCCGAATCCTTTTCGATGTGCTTGCGGTATTCATCAAGCGTGGTCGCACCGATGATCTGGATTTCACCGCGGGACAGCGGGGGCTTCAGGATAGCCGCCGCATCGATGGAGCCCTCCGCGGCACCTGCACCGATGAGTGTATGGAGCTCGTCGATGAACAGGATAATGTCGCCCGCCTGCTCGACTTCCTTGATACATTTCTTCAAGCGCTCTTCGAATTCGCCGCGATACTTAGAGCCCGCCACGAGCGCGGAAACATCCAATGTCACGATACGAATATTGCGCAGAATATCAGGCACCTGGTTCGCTACGATGAGCTGCGCCAAGCCTTCGACGACCGCCGTCTTGCCGACTCCCGGCTCACCGATGAGCAGAGGGTTGTTCTTCTGGCGGCGTGACAGGATCTGCATCACGCGTTCTATCTCACCCGCACGGCCAATGACCGGATCGAGCTTCTTGTCGCTGGCCTTCTTGGTCAGATCGGTACCGAATTCCTTGAGCATGCTATCCGACGTATTGACCGTCGGATCGAAGTTGGTGCCCGCATATACGGCCGACTGCCCCACTAGATCGTTGAGAGACGAACGAATAGCATCACCCGCGACACCCAAGCGCGCCAATACATCAATGGCGGTACCTTCGTTCTCACGCACGATGCCGAGCAGTAAATGCTCGGTGGAGATATAGCTCTTGCCCATCTGCATAGCTTCGCGCAGGGAGTTCTCAAGCACGCGCTTCACGCGAGGCGTAAAGCTCAAGTGCCCGGAAACATCCGTTGAGTCATCTATGGTCACGACCTGGCGCACCGCTTCAACAGCGGAATCGTACTTCACGCCCAAATGTTCGAGCGCCTGAGCCGCCAAGCCATCTTCTTCCTTCATAAGTGCAAGCAGCACATGTTCGGTGCCCACATAAGGCTGGTGCAGCGCACGCGCCTCCTCCTGGGCCAGAACAAGGACCTTTCGCGCCTTGTCAGTAAACTTATCAAACGACATGTTGCCTCATTTCATTACTCGTTACACAAGTAAATAGGTTTCTTTAAATGTATCCGATTAGCCCCCGATTCCCGTTCACTATGGATGATTCCATAATATCCGTCAGATCGTCTGCGGGCTTTCGCGGATCTATGATCGCATCGGATCCCACCAAGATAAATGGTATCTTAGCACTCGCAATAAAAGAGTGCTAATTTGACACATTTTCGTAACGTTCCCCGCATAAGTAAATCATCCGGCTTCGAGTGCCGCGAAGCGGAAACGCAGAAGGCACTTTCTTCCCGCCCGGGAGGGCGGGTGCTGCTGTTCCCGCTCCAAAAAAAGTAAGGCACCCATTACCGGATGCCTTACGATCAAGTTACTTTGCCTCTGGACGCATGTGCGGGATCGAACGGTCCAGTGGACCGTTCGACTTCGAGTACCGCGAAGCGGAACGCAGAAGGCACTGTTTTCCCGCCCGGGAGGGCGGGTGCTGCTGTTCCCGCTCCAAAAAAGTAAGGCACCCATTACCGGATGCCTTACGATCAAGTTACTTTGCCTCTGGACGCATGTGCGGGAACAGCAGCACATCCCTGATGCTCGCCTGATTAGTGAGCAGCATGACCACGCGGTCGATGCCGATGCCGATACCACCTGCGGGAGGCATACCGTACTCAAGAGCACGCACATAGTCGGTATCGTATTCCATCGCTTCGTCGTCTCCCGATGCCTTTTCCTCCATCTGGGCCTGGAAGCGCTGCGCCTGATCGACCGGATCGTTCAGTTCGGAGAACGCATTGGCATATTCATGGCCCGCAATGACCAATTCGAAACGATGCGTCAAACGAGGATCATCCTCGAAGCGCTTTGCCAGCGGGCTTACCTCGACAGGATAATCGCACACGAACGTGGGGTTCACGATGGTGGGCTCGCCGATTTCGTCATACAGCTCCGCGATGAGCTTACCAGCGGTCCATTCGGACTTCACTTCAATGCCGTTCTTCTTGGCCAATTCAGCCAAATGCTCGACCGGCGTATCAAGCGACACTTCTTCGCCCAGCGCATCGGATACGATCGTGGTCATGGGAACAGAAGGCCACGAACCGGACAGGTCGATCGTCATACCCTGGTATTCGATCTGCTCGGAATCGTTCACTACCGCATTCGCCGCCTTGATGACCCCTTCGGCCAGTTCTTTCATACCTTCAAGATCACTGAAAGCACGATAGGCTTCCATGGTGGTGAATTCGGGATTGTGCGTTGGGTCCATGCCCTCATTGCGGAAGATACGGCCGATTTCGAACACACGCTCGAATCCGCCGACCAGCAGACGCTTCAGGTGAAGCTCGGTCGCAATGCGCAGGTAGCATTCCTGATCGAGCACATTGAAATGCGTGATGAACGGCTTCGCCGTCGCGCCACCCTGAATGGTCTGCAGGATAGGAGTTTCAACTTCGTAATACCCATCGCCCTCCATGTAACGACGGAATGCAGAGATTATCTTGAAACGTTTTTCGAACGCGCTGCGCACATCATCGTTAACGATAAGGTCAACATAGCGCTGACGATAACGCAGTTCCTTGTCAGAGAGTCCATGGAACTTCTCAGGCAGCGGACGCAAGGATTTCGAGAGCAGTTCGAATGAATCGACCGCAACGGACAGCTGACCGCGACGAGTGCGCATCATAAGGCCACTCACGCCGATCCAGTCACCCATGTCGAGGTCCTTCATTTCAGCGAACACATCTTCGCCAAGGGCGTTGATGCGACAGAACAGCTGAATGCGACCCGTTGAATCAAGCAATTCGAAGAAGATGATCTTACCTTGAACGCGCTTTGCCATAATGCGGCCCGCTACCGCAACGCGGTCTTCAGTGTTCTCGCCATCAGCGAGGTCTTTGTAGTGCTCGTCCAGATCGGCAATGTGGTGGGTGTAGGCGAATGCCTGACCGTATGGGTCCTTACCTGCTGCCATCAGTGCTTCGCGCTTGGCACGACGCACTTCGATAGGATCGTCTTCGATAATCTGTTCAGTCGAATCTTGTGCCATAGTGTTCACCTTAGTGTTCGATCTTCAGGATCTTCATCTTGATAACGCGACCCGTTGGGCCCTGAGCTTCCACTTCCTCGTCCTTCTTGCGACCCAGAAGTGCAGCACCCACAGGAGACTCATTAGAGATCTTGCCTGCAGCGGAATCGCTCTCTGCGCCGCCGACGATAGTGAATTCGCGCTCGCGGCCACCCATATCGACCGTTACGCGGCTGCCGATGTTCACCTTATTGGAGCGCTTTGGCGTAGTGACGACCGTTGCCACGCCCAAAATGCGCGTGATCTCTGCGATGCGGGCTTCCATCATGCCCTGCTCGTTCTTTGCGTCATCGTACTCGGAGTTCTCGGAAATATCGCCAAATTCACGAGCAACGCGAATGCGCTCGCCGATCTCAGCACGCTTTTCTGTTTCCAGGTAGTGCAGCTCTTCTTCGAGCTTCGCCTTACCCTCTTCAGTCAAAATGTAATTGTTATCCATAGTTCGTTACCCCTCGGCCGAATAGGCATTCGACCTTTCGTCCTTTCTCTGTACCTGCGAAAGGGGCGCGCCCTTACTTTAGTAAGAGCGTGCCCCCTTGTTACTTACGTGTTTATACTTGATTACTAGGCGTTTTCTGTTTCAGCTTCCTGACTTTTCGGAGAAGGCTTCTTTCCCGGTTCAGGCTTATCGATGACCTCAACTTCGATCTCATTCGCCTTTGCCGCCTGAGCGGAAGACTCGGGAGCCTCTTCGGCTTCCTCGACCTTCTTCTTGCCACCAAGACCTTCGCGCAAGTTCTTCACTGCTTTACCGATCGCAGTGCCTAATTTGGGAAGATTTTTGGGACCGAAAATGATGAGAATCACAATGAGGATAATGGCAATTTCGAAAATGCCGAAAGGTCCTATTTTCATGCAAGTACCTCCGCACCCTGAGTTAGTTCTTTCGCAGGACCGCTCAGATCGCTTTCCTAAATGAACGAACCATACTCTAACAAAAAAGAGCGGCACCCCTTGCGGGACGCCCCCCTAGCGGTTGAAATGGTCGGGATGACAGGATTCGAACCTGCGACCTCTGCGTCCCGAACGCAGCGCTCTACCAAGCTGAGCCACATCCCGCTGTGTAAATAGCGGATGCTATGTTAGCACAACTCGCCAAAAATGAAAGTGCCTGTCTAACCGCTTCGATAAGTCACCACAAAAGAACGGCAAGAACGCTTTGCGACCACGCTCTTCGCACTGCTGCAGATACGCTTCGCGCTCCTACGAAACAGCCCTGCACATAGCAAGGACCCGCCGAAGCGGGTCCTTGGATCTTCGTTATGAGTATTCAGGGCTACTCTGATTATCGCTTAGTAGCGCACGTACCACATATCGGAATGAACGGCACTGATCTTCACTACATCACCCGTGCGAGGTGCGTGGATCATCTGGCCATTGCCAATGTATACGCCCGTATGATGGCTGTTCAAGCAGAAGTCACCCGGCTGTGGATTGGAAACGCGCTGCCAGCTTGCCATGGTGTAGGTGGTGCACCAGTGATTACCATACGTGCCCGTGATGCAATAGCCCACCAAACCGGAGCAGTCGAACGAACTCGGACCCGCGGCACCCCATACATACGGCTTGCCCAACTGAGCGTAGGCACGGTCAACCACAGTATTACCCGTTACCGTTTGGACCTTGGAGTCGTCAGTCGAACCGCCACCGTTGTTCGCTGCCGCAGCTGCAGCAGCCTGGCGAGCAGCTTCAGCTGCTTCCTCTTCCTTCTGCAGCAATTCTGCTGCCTCAGCGGAAAGGGCATCGTAGGTCTGCTGCATTTCGGCGGTGGTAGCTTCAGCTTCATCCTTTACGGCCTTAGCCTCAGCGGCCTTATCCGCCGCTACCTGAGCCTGCTCTTCAGCTTCTTTCTGCGCTGCCTCAAGTTCAGCACGTGCATCCTTGGTCTGTTGGACCAATTCAGCATCGTCTTCGTTGAGCATTTCAAGGGTGTTCCACGTCGTTGCGAACTCTTCGAACGAAGATGCACCCAGAATAACATCGAGGAAGCTTACATCACCCGAACGGTACATGCTTCGCGCACGATCACCCAGCTGCTTTTGGTAGCCTTCGATCTCGGTGGTTTTCTCCTCGACCTTCGCCTGAGCATCTTCCACCTTCTTTTCGGCAGCTTCCTGCTCTTGGATCGCAGCGAAATAGTTATTGGACGCCTCGTCCAACTTCTGCTGCATATCATTCAGCTGATTGAGAACCTGTTGCGCCTCTGCCTGCTTTTCTGCGGCAGTAGGCTCTGCATGAGCGGATACCACAGGAACAGAAAGTCCTATGGCCAAAATAGCAGCCATAAATGCTGCCAAGATCGCTCGCTTGTGTGTTGCGATTTTCGTGCTCATCGGGGGATGTCCTTCCTCTGAATCGAGCAAATAGTAGGTATAAGCGATAGCTGGATAATCGTAGCAGACCACCCTTGAACACCACAAGAAAATTCACAGCTTCACCATGGTAAACGGCGCTAACTTTTCGACAAAACCCCAGGTCAGATTTGTGTTTAAGGATCACTTTTGCAATTTACCACACAATACCGCGTGGTGCAGAAGATGCTGCAACTCTATATTTTGTGGTTTCAGGCAGCACTCGCTTAGTATTTCAGAGCCTCAGGCAAAAATATATTGGAAATTGTTTCAGAACACACAAAAGAAGCCTGCAATGCAGGCTTCTTTTCGAATGTATGTAAGCTGGTCGAGCAACTAATAGCGTACGTACCACATGTTGCCAGGAACCGGCGCGATCTTCACGACATCGCCCGTGCGAGGTGCATGGATCATCTGACCACCGCCAATATACACACCCGTATGTCCATTACGAATGCAGATGTCGCCTGGCTGAGGATTAGTCACTTTGGTCCAACCCATGATGGTACCCGTAGTGCACCAGTGGTTTCCATAGTTACCTGTAAGGCAATAACCCACCAAGCCGGAGCAGTCGAACGAGCTAGGACCTGAAGCGCCCCACTTGTAGGGCTTGCCTAACTGAGCATAGGCACGGTCAACGACCACATTGCCCGTTACGGTCTGGTCCTTATCGTTATTGGAAGAACTATTGTTGTTGTTATTGTTGTTATTGTTGCTGTTGTTGTTATCGTTGCTGTTATTTCCGTTGTCGACGTTACCAGCGTTGCCGTTTTCAATTCGATCGACTGCGGCATCCGTCTGAGCCTGCTCTTCAGCAGCGCGCTGCTGCTCAACTAATGCAGCAGCTTCGGCGGACAGGCTGTCATAAACCGACTGCATTTCAGCAGCCTTGGCATCTGCAGCATCAGCAACGGCCTTTGCTTCAGCAGCCTTATCGGATGCGACCTTCGCCTGCTCTTCAGCCTGGGTCTTAGCAGCCTCAAGTTCTTCACGAGCGGTCTTGGTTTCCTGAACGAGCTCTGCGTCGTTCTGGTTCAGATCCTCAAGAATGGTCCACGTAGTGGCGAACTGTTCAAAGGAAGAAGCGCCCAGGATAACATCAAGGAAGGACGTATCGCCCGAGCGATACATATCGCGAGCACGCTCGCCGAGTTGCTTCTGGCACTGCTCGATCTCGGTAGTCTTCTCTTCGATCTGGGTCTGAGCTTCAGCTACCTTAGCTTCTGCATCCATCTGCTCTTGAAGAGCAGCCTGGTAATTAATGCTCGCGGTATCAAGCTCTGCCTGATATGCGTTCAATTGAGCAAGAGCAGCATCGGCTTCCGCCTGCTTGCTATCTGCCGGATCAGCAAATGCGCTTGATGCTGGAATTGCCAAGCCAACTGCCAGAATGACAGCGAAAAAAGCACTTAAAACGGTCTTTGCATTTAATGCGCGTACCTTTTCAGCCATAAATAAAGCCTCCTTATGCCTTCGCTCCACTTTGCCAAAGTTAAGGTGCAGTTCAGGTTCCGCAAAGCGTGCGAGCTTCGACCATGGTAACAAAAGGGCAACACCCGATGCAAAGTAATGTGGAGATTGGCTTCATAACTCCCGGTCAACGTTGTTTTCGTCGTGATCGTGATCACGCTCATATCTTCTTTGCGCTTCATGAGCGCCGTGGGTCTGCAGGTTATCGGGCGAAGGCAGTTCCATTTCATAGGTCACACCCTTGCGCGAAGCGGCCCTCGCCTGCATGAACAGGAACAGGAAGCCAGCGACCCCTGCGACCAGGGATGCAGCCAAAATAGCCACTTTCGCCACCATAATGTCGGCAGGATCGACGAACGCCAGATTCGCAACGAAAATAGCCATCGTGAAACCAACGCCACCTAGAAGGGCCGCACCCAACATGTGGGCCCAGTTGACGCTCTCAGGCAAAGATGAGAGCTTCGTCTTTACAATAATGAAGCTCATAAGCATAATGCCCAGCGGCTTACCTATAAGCAGACCGAAGAACACGCCTAGGAAAACCGGGCTTCCCGCAATATCCGATGGAGAGGCGGTCATAAAGGCCACATCGGCATTGGTGAGTGCGAATAGCGGCAAAATGGCGAAATACACCCATGGATACAACCTGCGTTCAAGACGCGTTGCGGGTGGCACCACCTGCCGCGCCACGCGCTCAAGACGCGTCACACTTGCCAGATAGTCGCGCTGCCCGATGATCGGCTCATTCGGCACGAGCGCTTCATGCGCTTCTTTAACGCGCTCGCCCGACCAATTCGTAAAGCTCTTCAGCTTAACGCGCGAACCTGAAGGAATGACGAACGCAAGCAGGACGCCTGCGATAGTGGAATGCACACCCGACATGAAAATGCAGTACCACAGCACCGCACCTCCCAACAAGTAAGGGATAAGCGCATACATGTGCGAGCGATTCATCAGGACAAGTATTACGAGCACCACCAACGCCGCACCGAGCCACATGAGCGAAGGGCTCTGACCATAGAAAATAGCGATGACAAGGATAGCCACAATGTCGTCGGCAACGGCAAGCGTGCTCAAGAACACGCGCACCCCTGCCGGAACGCGGGACCCCAAAAGAGACAGGATGCCCAGTGCAAAGGCGATGTCGGTCGCGGTCGGCACGCCCCATCCCATCATGGTCTCGGGGGTGGCCGCATTGAACGCCATATACACCGCGATGGGAGCCACCACGCCACCCAATGCCGCGCCCACAGGCAGGATCGCTTGGCGAATATTAGTGAGCTCCCCCACCGTCATCTCATATTTGATCTCCAGGCCCACCAATAAGAAGAACACGGCCATCAAAATATCGTTGATGATGTGCGCCAGGGACATTTCGACGTGCGCGTCCCCAAAACCGAGTATTACCTCGGTATGCCAGAACTCATAGAACCCCTCGTGGAAGGCAGTGTTCGCCACAATGAGCGCGATGATGGCGCCCAGAAGCATGACGCCTGCCGCCTTGGTGGTCGAATGGGTAAGTTCCAGAACCTTATAGTAACGACGCTGATGCCTCTCGGCTTCTTCGATGAAGATCCCTGATTCTTTATGAGGATGATGAGCCATCGTGCGACCCTTTCGAACAACGTGCGAGTTTTTTCACAACAGTACAGCCAGACCACGATACCAGAAAGCAACTGCGCGTTTTGTGGATCACAACGCTCGCGCCACGCAGCTGTTACCGTTTTTCCTATTTGTCACTATATCTGCTGTACACGTTCATAATTCTGCTCACAATCGGCCAAAATGCGTTAGACTGATAGATGAAAACGGTAGACGAGGGGATTGGGAAAGCCGTTTCCACCTGGAAAGACGTTGCAACAACGGTCGCATATAGCATTCGAATCGCTCATGCGGGCGGTGCTCTTCCAACCCTTCAGTCGAATCGTATTGTAAGTCCCAATATGAGAGGTGAAGTCATGGAAATCACCATCACTGGCCGCAAGATGCCCGTCACCGAAGCCCTGCACTCTTACGCAGAAGAAAAAATCGGCAACTCCATGAAGGTCATGGACATCGATCCGCTTACTGCTGAAGTCGTTCTTCAGGTTGAAAAGAACCCAGCTAACCCCACCCCCGCAACGTGCGAAGTCACCATGCGCGCACGCGGTCACATCATCCGCGTAGAAGAACGCGATGAGAACATGTATGCCGCTATCGATGTTGCCGCCGCAAAGGCCCTGCGCCAGCTGCGCAAGTACAAGACGCGCGTTATCGACAAGAAGATCGCAAGCGCTCCTGTCGTCGACAAGGCCGCTCCTGCTGCTGAACTCGACCTTGATGGCTTGATGAACGAACTTTCCCAGGATGACGAAGTAGTACGCGTCAAGGAAGTAGTACTCGAGCCCCTGACGCAAGAAGAGGCCCTTATTCAGATCGACCTGTTGGGTCACGACTTCTTCGTCTACATCGACCGCGACACCAATGCAGTGAATACCCTGTATCGTCGCTCGCATGGCGGATACGGCTTGCTGAAGCAGGTCGAAGCATAAGGCCTGACCCTTATCGAACACAAAAGCCCTTGCCACAACGGCAAGGGCTTTTTTCATACTACGGAGATGTCCCCGCAGCAAAACAGGATCGAAGGATCGCGCGCTAGTTGGCATCCTCGGCAAAACGAGCCAAGAACGCTTTGGTGCGTTCGTGTTTAGGATTATTGATCACTTCATCAGCTGGGCCCTCTTCAACGATAACGCCATCGTTCATGAAGATAACGCGGTCGGCCACATCACGCGCGAAGGCCATTTCGTGCGTAACGATGACCATGGTCATATGTTCATCGGCCAATTCACGAATAACGCACAGGACCTCTTGCGTCAATTCAGGGTCGAGCGCCGATGTGGGTTCGTCAAAGAACAGCACATCCGGATCGAGCGCCAGTGCGCGCGCAATGGCGACGCGCTGCTGCTGACCACCTGATAATTCACAAGGAACCATATCTTCCTTGCCAGAAAGACCCATCTTCGCCAACAATTCACGCCCTTTTGCAAGCGCCTCTTCCTTTGGCATCTTCTGGACGCTGATAAGCGCATCGGTCACGTTGCGCAATACGGTGAAATGCGGGAACAGGTTGAAGTTCTGGAACACCAATCCAAAGCGCTTCTTCGCCTGCGCGACGGTGCTCTTACTGCCATATACCGCGACCCCGCCCGCTTCAGCGGTCGTCACCACTTCGATATCGCCATACGACAGCGATCCCGCATCAAGCGTTTCAAGCATCGTAAGACAACGCAGCAGCGTGGATTTGCCGCCGCCAGAAGGTCCGATAATGGACAGCACATCGCCCTTTTCGACCGTAAGCGAAATATCTTTCAGGACCTCGTTACTACCGAACGCCTTCTTCGCGTGCTTCAGGCTTACAACTGGTTCATTTGCCATTTTGGAAAACCTCTCTCCTTAGACCTCGTGCACCAGAACTACCCGTGGTAGTAGGACAGCTTCTTTTCCACACGACCAATGATGAATTCGATGAACAGGCAGCAAACCCAGTAGATGAGCGCAGCGAGCGCATACGGCACCATGGAGATCTCGCTTGCCGAGATCGCCCTCGAGACCGTGAACATTTCCGTGATACCCAGCACGAACGCCAGGGACGTATCTTTGACCAGCGTAATGATCTCGTTACCCATGGCCGGCGTAATCACCTTGATGACCTGCGGAAGAACGATCTTCGTGAAGGTCTGCGCGCGGGAATAGCCCAGCACCATAGCTGCTTCGTACTGGCCCTTGGGAATCGACTGAATACCCGAGCGATAGATCTCAGCGAAGTAGGCCGAATAGTTCAAGATGAAGCCGATAGCACATGCGCCGTATTTCCATTCACTACTCAAGCTGATCCCGAACAGGGCATACGGGCCGAACATGATGGCCATGAGCTGCAACATCAAAGGCGTGCCGCGCAAAATGGAAATGTAAAAACGCGCGATCAGCGCGAGAGGTGCGAACCTGCTCATACGGCAGAGCGCCACCACAATACCTAGTGGGAGCGACCCCACCAAAGTGACCACGAAGATCCATGCGGTCAAACCTAAGCCCTCGAACAGGGCGCCTATCATTACGCTCAGTTCCACTATCTTCCTCCTTCATGCAGGTCTACGATGACCACCCAACGGAACACCGATTCGAACGAGAGCGGGAAGCACCGCTCTCCCACCATCCGTCAACGTCCGTCGCCTCTGCGTTGCGGTCCTCGCAAACGCAACAAAGGGCGGAGAGGGTATCTCCGCCCAAAAGGTGGTACGAGCAAGCATGTGCCTTTCACTCGTACCACCGCCTATTCAGCCTTACACGGCCCGTATGTTCTGGCGCATCTGCCGGATCATACGCTTACTTGAGCACCCAGTTCTCGAGGCTCATGCCGTAATCAGCGTACTTGTTGATCAGTTCCTCGACCGTGCCGTCTTCATACATGGCCTTCAGAGTATCGGTCACCTTCTGAGCCAGTGCCTCATCACCCTTCTTGAAGCCCACTGCATAGTGCTCGGAGCTCAGAGCATCGAGCTTCTCGAACATGTCGGTCTTAGCGGCCATCTGATACTGAGCGATGGAAAGGTCGCATGCTACTGCATCGACTGCGCCGGATTCCAGCTGCATGAACGCATTGTTGTAGTCAGGCAGGGTCTGCAGTTCCTTAAAGGTGTCTGCCAGTGCCTTCTGGTCGCCCTCCAGAACATCCAGAGCAGCAGAATCAGCCTGAGTTACCACGGTCTTGTCGGCCAGACCCTCAAGGCTGGTGATGCCGGAATCCTTCTTCACGACAACGACCTGTTCGTTGAGCATGTAGGGCTCAGAAAAGGTATAGCCATCTTCACGGCCTTCCATGGTGAAGCCGTTCCAGATGCAGTTGATGGAACCCTGACCGAGGAGCGCATCCTTGGAATCCCAGTTGATGGGCTCGAGCTGGAGCTCCCAGCCGTTGCGCTTGGCAACTTCGGCGGCAAGATCAAGGTCGAAACCGGTAGGCTCATTGTTCTCATCCATGAAGCCATAGGGTGGGTAGCTGTTGTCAAAGCCAACGATCAAGGTGGAAATGTCAGCAGACGTATCTTCTGACTTAGCTTCCTCCTTATTGGAAGAGCAGCCGACCAAGAGAGCAGCAGACAGGCACGCCACACAGGCAATGCTCAACAACGCAAGTAATTTCTTCTTCATAAATACCTCGCTCCATGTTCTTGAGTCCCACTCATCAAAGCTGCTTGTGCTGCGAAGGCAACGCGACTCAATAACGACGTCGCAACGGACGGCATCGTTGTCACCTCTTCGATGATGCGTGACTTTATCATACTAAAGCGATTGCGAGTATACCACAGCTTGCCTGCCGTTATGACAAGCGGTACCGAACGGCGCGGTTCGCAAAATGAAAGGCTTTCGTAAACACTCGAAATTTAGTCTATTCAACAGCGAAAGACGCGTCTAAAATAGCCCACTATGAACGATCTACCTATCATACGAATAGCCACCGTTGCCGATGCAGCTGCCCTTAGGAATATCTACATTCCCTACGTACGCACCACTGCAGTGACCTTCGAATTGGAAGACCCTTCCCTTGAAGATTTCACGCAACGAGTAAGCCGCACACTGGAGAACTACCCCTACCTTGTCGCAGAGCAAGAAGGTGAACTCATCGGGTTCGCTTACGCTTCGGCGTTCCGCCCCCGTGCAGCCTATCGCCACTCCATCGAAACCTCGATCTACGTTCGCATGGATTACAAAGGACGCGGCTTAGGGCGCCGTATGTATGAAACGCTGGCAGAGCTGCTCATGTTGCAGAACGTATACAACATGGAAGCATGCATCGCTCACTGCGACCCTGCGGATGAATACGTCCCTGCCACCAGCCGATTGTTCCACGAACGTCTGGGCTTCAAGTTAGTAGGCTCTTTCAAGAAATGCGCTTATAAGTTCGGACGTTGGTACGACATGATCTGGATGGAGCGCATCTTGGCGGACCACCCAGCAGATCCCGAACCGTTCATCCCTTTTCCGCACGTAGATCCTGCTCGCGTTGAAGAGATATTGAGCCGCGCTTAAAGCCTGAGCGCTATCGCACTCGAACCACCGCGATACCCAGCACCACGAGCGCGCATGCCGCTGAAAAACCAAATCCCACGTGATACCCCATAGCGACCGAACCCATCAAGGGTCCTGCCACGATGGCATACACCATCAACGCGGTTCCCAAGGATGCGCATGCCTGACGAACGGCAGTACCAAATGACGAAGCATCCGTCATAAGGCTCGGGGGCAGTTCCCCCATGCCCCATGAATTCAGTGGCCCGATGAGACCCGATACGCCCACTGCACGGATCCCCTGTATGAGGAAAATGACCCAGAACGGCGTTGTTCCATCGACGAACACCATGAGCGTCGCGCCCAATGCCAGGCAGACCGAAGAAACGATTATGACCGGGCGAGCACCAATTCTATCCGTCAGAACGCCCGCCAAAGGATTCACCACGAACGCCGCGATCGTGCCAGGCAGCAGGGCAAGGCCGGCTTGCAGCGCAGTTCCTCCCCACAGGTTCTCAATATAGAGCGGAATGACCAACGTAATACCCATAAAGCTGGCATACAGGAAATTCATCGTCCAGAAGCTGATGCGATAGTTCTTGGAATCAAAGATCGCCAGATTGATGAGCGGCGTTTCAACACGGCGCTGTCGTCTAAGGAACAGCACCAAGAACAAGGCACCCACCGCGACGGGAACCCAAATAAGGGGACTTACGATGTCGTAGCTCGATGCGTTCGAAAAACCTAAGAGCAATCCGCCGAACCCGAGCGCCGACTGAAGCAGCGAAATAAAATCGAGACGATGCCCTTTATCGCCCGGAGACGAATCCCGCACGAGAAGCATCGCAAACAGCACGAGCACGAGCGAACACACCGTCAGCGCGATGAAGAAGCTTCTCCACCCCGCGGTTTCCAGCATCCATCCGCCAATAGTGGGACCGATATTGGGAGCGAAGCCCATGGCGATACCCGCAATGCCCATTGCCGTGGCCTGCTGATTGCGAGGAACCGTCATCATAATGAGGCTCATCATCATGGGCATCGTAACGCCCGCGGAAATAGCCTGCAGAACGCGACCGACGATCAGAACCGGGAAGCTCCACGCCACCGCATCGATCGCGCCACCCAGCAACAGCAGCATGAGCGAACCGACGATCACGCGCTTCAGGGGAAAATGCTTCATCAAATACGTAACGACCGGCACCGTGATTCCGAGCACCAGCATATAGAGCGTGGTAACCCACTGACCAAGGCCGATGTCGACCCCGAAATCCTGCGCCATACCAGCGAACATGGCGTTGAGTGCGGTCTGGGACAAGTTGCCGCAACAAGAGCCTAGCATCACGATGGCTATCATGACGATAACGTGCTTCGTGTGTTCCTTGCCCTCTTGCGCCATAGTCCTACGCCAAGCCCTTCTTGATAACGCTACAATAACTACTGATTCTCGCACTTTTACCAACAAGTGTCATAAGAAACCTCGGAGGTTCTACGAAAGCGGTGTTTCGTACGTGGATGGAAGATCTCGGCTTTTCACCATAGGCAGCTGGCTTGCCGTTGCGATAATGGCAGGGGTCATTTTCTGGATGTCCGCCAACACGGGCAACAGCATCAATCATGGAATGGGGATCGTTTCAAGCCTCAAGGCGCTCCTTTCCGATACCGCCCTGCGCCTATTCGGCCACCCTATCGACGTATCACCTATAGGGCACTTTACGGAATACCTCATCTTCGGCGCCCTTGTCATGAATGCTACGCGGCTCCATAAGCCCCTTGCCATAGCATTCGCGATCGCAATTGTCATAGGAAGCCTATACGGAGTGACCGACGAAATACACCAGATCTTCGTTCCGGACCGCAGCTGCGATCCAGCCGACTGGCTAGTGGACACCGTCGCAACCGCGATCGGCGCACTTATGGTGTTTCTTTTCTTGCGCACCAGACGCCCCGCCGGATCTTCCACGAACGACACGGAATAGATGCACCCTGGTGCCACCCTCGCCTGAGTCACTCGACGCCGCACGACATCCCACTGCTGCAGAACGATTTCTGTACCGCATCCAACGCGCAAAGCGAGGGTCGCAGAACAAAGCGAACATGCCCCGCCCGAAAAACGGAAGCACCCGCCCAAAGGACGGGTGCTTCGTCGTTCACTCTCTCGTCAAGGACAAGAGGATTCGCTCGAGGGGACTGCATCTTACGAAAAAGGACAAGACGATGGCGTCATCTCCAAAGAGCCCGAACAAGAGATGCGCCGGCGAAGAGGTGCAGAGGTTCTCGCCTTCAGCAGTTGTTCCCTCAAAGTTAACCATAGATAACTTATTACGAATCGGCCGTTCTGTCAACACTTCTTTGAAAGATTTTTTAGAACTGGCCGTCCCCTCTCAAAAAAGCGCTTCTGAACCCAGCGCAAAGAAACGCCGGCGCAAGAGGGGTATCACGCCGGCGCAAGCGATTAAAAAGCCGCTGCTTTTCTGAATCGCTCATGGGTTCATTGTCTCACCTGGGGTTTCAAAAATGAACCTGTTATTTCTATTTTTTTATATAGGCTGTTTCTATAGATTTTTGAAAACCTATATCATACCCTCACTTGATGCAAATCTCATCCCTTTTCGGCTTCCTCCAAACAAACGTGACATAATGAAATCATCTGATACATGATTCGGTCCCGGCGCGCTTCGCCCGATTTGCCGCATATGTATCTCATCACCAAGGAGGGGTTTATGAAATACCAACGCATTCTTGTTCCCTTTGATGGATCCGATCATGCTTGCAGCGCTTTTACGACCGCACGCTCGATCGCCATCGCTTCACCCGATGCAGAGATCTTCGTCGTGAACGTCATATCCATGAACGTCGCATCTTCATTTTCGCAAGCCGGCGATCCGTCACTCGACCGAACGGGCTTTGACCAGGGATACGCCGCAATGGTCGATGACGCCCTGCGCAACATCACTCAAGAGATCGAAGAGGTAGTCGAGCCGCTCTACGACGGCCTTCCCGCCGAAAGGGTGCACATCGAAGCCATCACGTATTCTTCACCCGTACATGGACTGGTTGAATACGCCAATGACCATTCATGCGACCTGATCGTCATGGGCCGCCGCGGCCTAAGCGCTCTGCGCGGCATGTTGGGCAGCGTGAGCTACGGCATCCTGCACAACACGGACATTCCCGTACTCACCGTAAAATAACTTCCAGGCAACCCACCCGCCTGCGCCCGCCGCATCCAATGCGAAAGGGCTATAGAGCAAAATGCGGCCCATCGAGAACTGATCTCGATGGGCCGTGTGCTTGATAATGAGGCTTGCGTGCGCCTTACACGTATGACAGAGCCTGCTCCAAGTCGGCAATGAGATCCTGCGTGCCTTCAATACCGCAAGAGAAACGAATGAGGTCTGGGCTAATGCCTGCTGCAGCCAGCTCTTCGTCATTCATCTGGCGATGCGTTGCATTAGCAGGATGCAATACGCACGTACGTGCATCGGCAACATGCGTGGCGATCTGGGCGAGCTTCAAGTTCTTCATGAACGATTCTGCACCAGCGCGACCACCGGCAACGCCGAAGCTCACAACACCACAGCCACCCTGAGGCAAGTACTTCTGCGCCAGTTCGTAGTTATCGTCGCCTGGCAAACCGCTGTAACGAACCCAAGAGACCTTCGGATGAGCCGAAAGATATTCGGCGACGGCCTGTGCGTTCTTAACATGCTGAGCCATACGTACATGCAGGCTCTCAAGACCCATGTTGAGCAAGAACGCGTTCTGGGGAGACTGAATAGCGCCGAAGTCACGCATCAACTGCGCGGTCGCCTTGGTAATGAACGCACCTGCCAAGCCGAAGCGTTCCGTATACACCACGCCGTGATAGCTCTCATCGGGAGTGGTGAGGCCCGGGAACCTGTCGGCATAGGCGTTCCAGTCGAACTTACCCGAATCAACGATGCAGCCGCCCACGCCAGCGCCGTGACCATCCATGTACTTGGTCGTGGAATGGGTGACAATGTCAGCACCCCATTCGATAGGACGGCAGTTGACGGGAGTGGGGAACGTGTTATCGATGATCAGCGGCACACCATGAGCGTGAGCTGCCTGGGCAAAGCGCTCGATGTCGAGCACGGTCAGCGCCGGATTGGCGATCGTTTCACCGAACACCGCTTTGGTGTTGGGCCTGAATGCCGCCTCGAGTTCTTCATCGGTGCAATCAGGAGATACGAACGTGCACTCCAGACCCATGCGTGCCATAGTGTGCGCGAACAGATTGTATGTACCGCCATAAATAGCCGACGATGCCACGATATGATCGCCGCAACCTGCGATGTTGAATACGCTGAAGAAATTGGCTGCCTGGCCCGACGAGGTCAGCATAGCCGCCGTACCGCCTTCGAGCTCAGCGATCTTCGCGGCAACGAAGTCGTTCGTGGGATTCTGCAAGCGCGTGTAGAAATAGCCCGACTCTTCCAAGTCGAACAGCTTGCCCATATGTTCACTGGTATCGTATTTCCAGGTAGTGCTCTGATAGATCGGAACCTGTCGTGGTTCTCCATCGCCGGGACGATAGCCCCCTTGTACGCAAATTGTGCTTAGGGATTCACTCATATGATTCTCCTGTCGTTGGTTTTGCCAGAACGATTATAGTGGGCGGCCGCAACATTTCCAGGCGCACTCATACTATTGGTAGAAGCATTTTCCTATAGCTAGTTATTAAGGCCCCTCATTCGTCATGATTCGCCCTCGCACTGGAGTACAATAACCAAGCAATTCATAGAAAGGATCTTCCATGCCTATTCGAATTCCCGACACCCTTCCCGCCACTGGCGTTCTGGAAAGTGAAAATATCTTCGTCATGACCGAGCATCGAGCCATCCACCAGGACATCCGTCCGCTGCATGTGCTCATCCTCAACCTGATGCCCCTTAAGATCGAAACCGAAACGCAGATCCTGCGCAAGCTTTCCAATACCCCTTTGCAGATCGAGATCGACCTTTTGCAAACGGTCACCCATCGCTCTTCCCACGTGCCCGCAGATCATTTGAAATCGTTCTATGTCGGCCTCGAAGATATTCGCGACAAGCACTACGACGGCATGATCATCACCGGCGCACCGGTCGAGAAGATGGTGTTCGAGAACGTGGACTATTGGCCCGAACTGTGCGAGATCTTCGAATGGGCGAAAACCAACGTGTTCTCCACCCTGTATCTATGCTGGGGCGCCCAAGCGGGCATCTATTACCACTACGGCGTACAGAAGCACATGCGCCCCGAAAAGCTGACGGGCGTATTCGCTCATCACATCTTGAAGCCCAGTTCACCACTGGTACGCGGCCTTGACGACATTATCTACTCGCCGCACTCCCGCTACACCGAAGTATATGCCGAGGATATTGCCGCCAACCAGGACCTGGAGCTGATCTCCGTCTCCGACGAAGCAGGCGTATTCATCGCCAAGAGCACGAACAGCCGTCACTTCTTCGTGTTCGGTCACCCCGAATACGACACCGACACTCTGGCTAACGAATATCGCCGCGACGTGAAGAAGGGGCTCGACCCCGAAATGCCCAAGCATTACTTCCCCAACGACGATCCCAACGAACAGCCCGTGTCGAACTGGCGCGCCGCCGCCCAGCTGATCTACACCAACTGGCTGAACTACTACGTGTACCAGGCAACGCCTTACGACATCAAGCAAGTCGGCACCAAGTAGGAACGCCGAAACGCTCCATACAACAGCAGAACGCCGCCAGTATTTGGCGGCGTTCTTGTTGGTTGAATGATGATGCGAACGTTGTGCTTGGTTCTTCGCTCGGAACTCTTAGCCCTGTACACGAATGACCGAAGGTGCCCCGCCGGTAACGACTCCCTCGAGCGCCATGATCCCGTCGATAGCTGCACGCACGTTGCGCTCTTCAGCCGTGTGCGTCACAAATACCAGATCGACATCGTCACGAGAAGCGGTGCCTCGCTGCGTAACCGTACGCACCGATACGTCGTGCTTCGAGAAGATATCTGCCGCCGCAGCCAACACGCCAGGGCGATCCGCCACTACGAAGCGAATGTAGTACTTCGTCTGCAGTTCATCGATAGAAGCAATGGGAAGATCATCAGTGCAGGTGCAACCGACGATCGGCTTGATACCCATCTGGATGTGGCGGGCAACTTCCAGCACATCACCCATGACCGCACTTGCAGCAGGACCCGCACCGGCGCCTTCGCCGAAGAACATGGTCTGTCCCACCGCATCGCCCTCAACGAAGATAGCGTTGAACACCCCATTGACCGTTGCGAGCTGGTGCTTTTCGGAGATCATCGTAGGATGAACGCGCACATCGACACCCGCATCCGTGCGGCGCGCATGAGCAACGAGCTTAACGACATAGCCCGAATCATGAGCCATAGCCAGATCGACAGGAGAAATGCGACGGATGCCTTCGGTGAACACCTGATCCATCGTTACGCGCGAATTGAACGCGATCGATGCCAAGATAGCGATCTTCGCAGCTGCATCCAGGCCATCAACGTCAGCCGTAGGATCGGCCTCTGCGAAACCGCGAGCCTGCGCTTCCTTCAGCACGTCATCGTAGCTCATGTTGTCTTCGTCCATACGAGTGAGCATATAGTTGGTCGTGCCGTTCACGATGCCCATGATCGAATCGACGCGATTGGCGATCAGGGAATGCTTGAGCGGATCGATGATGGGAATACCGCCACCGACGCTCGCTTCGAATGCGATTTCAAGATCGTTCTCTGCAGCGAGGTTCATGATCTCTTCGCCAGACGTTGCCATGATGGCCTTGTTAGCCGTTACAACATGCTTGCCTGCCTGGAGCGCCTCGACGATAACGTTCTTCGCAATACCCGTACCGCCGATGAGCTCAACGACGATATCGATATCGGGGTCGTTGATGATGTCGCGGTAGTCATCAGTGAAGATATCTTTCAATCCGTGCGCTTCGGCCTGCTGAGGATCGCGCGAGCAAACACGCGCCAACTCTATATCGATCCCAAAGTGACGAAGAAAATCCTGCTTGTGGTCATTAATGATGTCTAAGCATCCACCGCCAACCGTACCAGTACCAACCAAGCCAATCTTGACAGCCATGTACGCTTCCTTTCTTCGTCGTGCCGCCTACTGCGTATGCGCACGAAACCGTTCTTTTCCTTGCATTCTATAATACAAGATGCACCCCACAGTAACCCACGTCACCGAGGAGCGCATCTATTTCGCGGTTTGAGGTAGCTATCACCCGCAGAACGGTCACACAAGCGAACCGATCAGGTTCATTTAATCAATATCGCATGCCATCAGGTCATCGTAGGTTTCGCGGCGCGTTACCAAGCGAGCGACCCCGTCCTTGACGAACACGATGCCCGGGCGAGGCTGTCCGTTGTAGTTGCTCGACATGGAATGGCAGTAAGCGCCCGTGCCGAACACACATACGATATCGCCCAGATCGGGATGCTGGATGGACGCATCAAGCGCTACCGCATCGCCGCTTTCGCAATGCTTGCCGCAAACCGTCACGATCTCAGTGCGGGGCTGGCCTGCTTTGTTAGCGATGACCGGCTCATAATCTGCATGATAGAGCGCCGTACGGATGTTGTCGGACATGCCGCCATCGATCGCCACGTACTTGCGAATACCTGGAAGCGTCTTAAGAATGCCCACGGTATACAGCGTCACTCCGGGAACCGCCACCAAGGAACGACCCGGCTCGCACAGCAGACGAGGCTCCTTGATGCCGAACTTCGCACAAGCCTTGCGCATTTCCGAAGTGGTCGTTTCGGCGAAATCTTCAATGCTCGAAGGCTTATCGGCCGCCGTATAGGCGATACCTAAGCCGCCACCCACGTCGATCTCGTCGATCTCGTAGCCGTAGGTCTCCTTGATACGCGCGGCGAATTCAACGATGACATCGATCGCTTCGGCAAACGAATGCAGTGCGAAGATCTGCGAACCGATGTGCATATGAAGACCCGCCAGACGCACATTAGGCGAATCGAGCACGTCACGCACGCACGTGAAGGCGAAATCCTCACGCATGGTGAAGCCGAACTTCGAGTCTTCACAGCCCGTGCGGATGTATTCGTGCGTATCAGCCTCAACACCAGGCGTAATACGCATGTAGATATCCTGCGTCACGCCCAGTTCCTGCGCGATAGCGGATACGCGAGAAAGCTCGATGCGCGAATCAACGACAATGCGACCGACTCCAGCTTCAATAGCTTCACGCAATTCGGCAGGGGTCTTGTTGTTGCCATGTACGAACACGCGATCCATAGGGAACCCTACCGCACGCGCGATAGCCAGTTCTCCGCCACCCGAAACGTCCAGGCACATACCGTGCTGGTCAGCCAAGCGGGCGACCGCTTTGTTGAGGAACGCTTTGCTGGCGTAAATGATGTCGGAATTGGGATAACGCGTCCTGAATGCGTCGCGGTACGTTTCCATACGAGATACCAGGTCGGCCTCGTCGTAAACATACAGCGCAGTGTCATATTCGTGTGCGAGCTCGACCATATCAACGCCGCCAATATAGAGGTGATCATCTTTCACCTCGGCGGTCATGGGCAAACATGCGCCCAGTTCCATGGTCGTAAGATTGTCCGGTTCTTTGGTAAGGTCAGCAGCAGGAAGTGACATAGGTACTATCTTTCTTCTCCGTTACGATTTTTCGTCGCTCATCATACCGTCATCATGGCCTTCTGCGCAAAGCATCAAGAGAAGAGCGCAAAGAATCGGTCGATGAGCGTTTCCTCTTGCTCCGGTTCGTCGGTCTGCTCAGGCTCGGGAACCTCAATGGCATCGGTAGTCATAACGAATTGAACCAGTGTAACATTCGTATTTTTCGAACTGGTAAAACTTGCGGGTTGGAAGTCGGACTTATCGTAGTCCGCCATCATGGCGTCGATCTCCTGCTGGATCCTATCGGGGATCCCCTGGGTCTCCTGCGCGAGCATCGCCGTGCCTTCCTGCAAACTGGATGCGCCTTGCGACAGATCGCCCGTGCCGCCCGCAAGTTGATCGAGTCCTTGAGCGAGCTCGGTCGTTCCCGCATCAAGCGCCGCCATCCCGCCTATAAGCGATTGCGTATCCGCGGCCGGGCCGAGTCCATCGGCTGCCTGATCGAGCGCCTGTGCTGCACCCTGAGATCCCGCACTCGCCGCCATCAGTTCGACGAGGGTCCGCATGGCAACGGTCATGTTCTGTTCCGCCGAAGAGCCCGACAAGTTAGCCGCCGCCTGCTTCAATGCTTCCTCAGAAGTGATGTCACCAGCCGCCATAAGCCTCTCATATTCCGCCGCATAGGCGGCGGCATAAACGGACAACGCCGCCTTGTAGTTCTCTTGCGCTTGTGCGATATCATCTTGGCTCACACTTCCAGCCGCTTCATCGGCCGCTGCGCGCAATCCCTGCTGATACTGTGCGAGTCCCTGCGACATCTGCGTCGCACCCTGCGCCACTTCCGCCGCCCCCGCAGCTGCCTGGCGTGTTGCATCCCGAACCGCATCGATACCTTGAGCAAGTTGCTGCGTTCCCAAGTCAAGCTGATCTGCGCCCTCGATGAGCGCATCGAAGTTCGATACCAAGCTTCCCGTATCAGGCGCATCGATCGCCATGGAGAACGGAATGGCCGCTACGCTGATGCCCGGCATTTCAAGATCCGTCACTTGGGCTGTAAGCGATGCCTCGCCATCCTTACCCGGCATGACCATGAAATTCACCGTGGTATCAGAACCCGACAACGCGATGGAACCATCATCGGTCTGCACGTTCTCCACCTTATCCATCGGAAGCGTGCAGGTGGCCTGGATAAGGTAGTTCTCGAAATAACGCGCGTCGACCGCGGGGTTCTGCGATGTATGCAACGTTATTTCGAGCGTACCGCTCTTCCCCGCCAGATCGGCCGCTTGGACCTCCTGCCCATCAAGGCGATACGTGAAGGCGATGCTCCACGGCAGATCGGTCGATGTCAAATTGCCCTGATACGAAAAATCCTCGTCAGGCATTTCGAAAAGAACCGCATCGGATAGATGCGTTATCTCGGACGTATTGGTGAGATTGGAAACCGATTCATACGTTCCATGGTCCTGAATCAAAGTTCCACTTTCGCCCTTCAGCACATTGACCGCATAGAGGCGCTTCACTGTGCCCGAATTATCAAGCGTGGCGTATATCACTTCCTGTTTTTCGGCGGGGTTCTCAGCATCCGCCAGTGAAACCATTTCGTTCGCTGAGCGGTTCTCTTCGGCATTCGCCCCCACGGGGATCGCGACCAGGGGAAGCATCGCCACAACGAGCACCACCGTGATGACGAACGCCTTCCAAGTGGATGCTGCACCCTTTGCCGACAATGATATTTGCGCAGAACGAACCGTTGACGCACCGCCGGCTTCAGCGCCATCCCTCAGCGTTGCGCGCAACGATTCGTCCTTGATCCGAATATCTCTACGAGCCCTTGCTCCCCGAGTGCGATCTTCCATGTTCATCTACCCCTCTGACCTGCCAGCATGATCAGCTATTCGATCTACAGGCTCCGACGCGTCGGGCCGGTAAAAATCCGACTTCCACGTTGTTTTCTCGATGACTTTGTCGAAGAGCATGAACAAAATAGGCAGCACTAAAAACGTATTCAGTGCGGCAATGAACGCTCCTCGACCGATAAGGGTCCCCAACCCCGCGATGACCCCATTGCTTGAAACGATACCGATAAAGGCACCGCACAGCGTCAAGATGATCGACGACGTCAGAATAGTAATAGCCGATTCCGAAATGGCCCCGTGCATAGCAGGACGTTTTTCCATGGTCTTTCGCTTATCCAAATACGCACGCGACAGAATAATGGTGTAGTCGACCGTAGCGCCCAGCATGATGGCGCTGATGATGAGATAACCAATGTATTGGATCGATTCGCCTATGAAATACGGAATAGCCAGGTTGATCCAAATGGAAACCTCAATGGTGAGCACCAGCAGAACGGGAATGCTAACACTACGGAACATAAGGAGCAGCACCAACCCGATAGCCACGACCGATGCTATCAGGATGCGCAGCGAATCCTCGTTCACGATGAGCGACATGTCGTATGACGTCACTGCCGAACCCACCAAATAGTTCTCTTCTGGATAGTATTCATCAGCTACTACGCGCAACTGTTCTACCAATCCGAACGACTCATCGCTTTCACCTTCAACATCGGTTGAAACCACGATGCGCGAATATCCATTCGAAACCAGCTGCGACAAGTCATCCGCAGGAACGAATTCGCTAGGAATGCGGGAAGAGACCGCTGTGACATACGAAGTTACCGCCGACACATGTGGCAGTCCTTCGATATAAGTGACCAGTTCCCTCTCGCGGCCCTGATCACCCGAAGGAACCATCATGACCCACTGCTCGTTCGCTCCGAACGTGCTTCCAATAAGGTTCGTATCTTCGTATAGTTCGCTCCCTGGCTCCACGAAGCCACTAGCACCGTATACGAAGTTCGGTTGCTTTTGCCCCAAATACGCCGGCACGGTAATGAGCGCGACGATGATAGTGAACGGCACCGCTACACGAAGCGCTACCGTTGCGAATTTATCGAACGAAGGAAGCAAGTTGCGGTGCGTTGTCTTCGCGAGCATCTTCTCGCTCGACAATACCAAAATAGGCAGCAGGAACAGCACGCTCAGGAAACTGAAGACGATGCCCTTCGCCAACACCACACCCATATCAGCACCGATGAGGAACGCCATAACGCACAGGGACAAGAACCCGAAGAACGTCGTTGCCGCCGATGACGCGATAACCGCCGATGCCTTGTGCATGGCCGCCACTGCCGCTTCATACGACGAAAGCCCTTGCGCCTTGAAGCCGCGGAACGCATGCAGCATGACGATCCCATAATCCATCGACACCGCCAACTGCAGCACCGCCGCGCACATCTGAGTGATGAACGAGATCTCTCCGAAGATAATATTGGTGCCCAAGTTATACACTATGGACACGCCGATGACCGAAAGGAACAGAACGGGCTCGAACCAAGCCTCGCTCGTCAGGAGGAGCAACCCCAAAATGACAATGACCGCCATGACCAAAATGATCTGGATCTCCACATCGGATGACCCCTGCGCTACCGCGCTGTTTATGGCATCTCCCGACATGGCAACGTTATGAGCGCCCATCGCATAGGCTGCCGATTCCATACCAGCCATGGCATCGTTCGCCTGAGATGTATCAAGCGCCACCTGATAGAGGTACGCGTCGTCAACGTTCCACGCCTGGACCATGGTCTCATCGTAGGTGACCAAAGGCTGCGCGGTATCCACCACCGTGCCTAGCCACATTAAAGAGTTACTGCCCGCTATGTCTTCGAATTCCGAAGCGAGTTCTTGGGCCTGCATCAGGGTGATGCCATCCACCATAACGTTGGCATTGGGAACCGATGAATCAAAGGAGTCCTTCATCACATGAAGCGAAACAGTCGATTCGGACGTTTCAGGAAGATAGTCGGAGAACTGGTAGTTGATCTTCACGAACGGGATGCATGCCACCGACGCCACGAAGAGCAACGCCATGATCGCAAGTACAATGCGCCGATGGTTCAATGCAGCACGATATAGTCTGTCAACTTGCTCATGCATACTTGCAACCCCTCAAGCGCCCCCGCTATGATTCATCGATATAAGAAACTCGTTCCCTTTAGCGCCCCGCGCGAACAGCCGGAACGCCTTAAGTTTCTACAGATGAACTTATTCTACAGGAGAATCATGATTAGGATCGACGTTTTTGCCATAGGCAAGTTAAAGGAGAAGTTCTGGAAGGACGCTTGCGCCGAATACCTCAAGCGCCTCGAAGGATATGCCAAAGTCGAAGTGCGCGAACTTGCCGATTCAACACCGCAGAAAGAAGCAGAAGCGCTCATGGCGGCGCTTCCCAAATCGGGCCCGATCGTGCTGCTCGATATCAAAGGACGCGAGACCTCGAGCGAAATGCTCGCCTCCAAGCTGGAAACGTTCGCCCTTGAGGGCGATTCGCGGATAAGCTTCATCATCGGCGGAAGCGACGGTGTCACGAACGAGATCAAAACACACGCCAGCGAACGCATTAGCTTCGGCCCCATCACCTTGCCCCACAATCTCGCCCGCGTCGTATTGCTCGAACAGATCTACCGCGCATTCAAGATCATCCGCAAGGAGCCCTACCATAAATAAAGCGGGCAGCACTTTCGCATACCCGCTTTAAAATTCAGTTCACTTTTCGCCTTTGAGACATTAGCCGGCCCAGTCAGCACCGATGACCACCAGGAAGTCTCCCGAGAAACCATACGTGCCATCGTTCTGCTTGATCTTGCCCACCCCGATCAGATCGGCGATCTTCTGCGCTTCGTCTTTTTGCGAAGAATCGCTATACACGATGATGGTGCTGGTGTAGTTGTAGTCGTCAGCGTTACCGGTTTCCACAATGGCACCCTCTGGCGTGAGCTTCTGAGCCGCCTGGCTCGCGCATCCACTGATGCCACTGCCGTTCTTGACCGAGATCTTCACACCCGAAAGAGACGTTGAGCTCGTCGACGAGCTATCGCTCGTGCCTGACGAATCCCCGCTGCCAGCCGAAGACATCGTAGCGCCAGAAGCTTCGTCGACTACGGTTTCTTCCGTAGGAGGCAAGCCCTGCTTCACGCGCTCCATCATGGCTTCCCATTCCGATTCATTGAGAACTTCCCACCAGAGATCGTTCTCATAGGTCGATGTCGTTGGGACCTGCGCGGTGTAGACGTTATTGTCAACGTCCATGCCGATCATGGATTGAGCCAAGCCCACGATGCCCGCCACGCTGTAGTCAGTGGTCACATATTCTGCCAAAGTGGATACCGTATTGGTAATGGTGGCCACATCGGACGTCATGACCTTCTTCATAATGGCCGAAAGGACCAGGCGCTGATTCGCTGCACGAATAGCATCGCCACTGCCAATATCATCATAGTTATGACGGCTGCGGCACAAGATGAGCGCCTGCTCACCATTAAGGGTCTGCTGACCTGCATCAACATGTCCACCGGCCATGTCGTCGTTGATTTCCATAGGAACATCGACTTCGATGCCGCCCAAAGCATCAACAACTGCCTGGAAACCATCGAAATCGATTTCGGCATAGTGGTTGATGGGTACTCCCGCCAACTCCGAAACCGTTTTCACCGCAAGGGAAGGTCCGCCGAAGGCATATGCTGCATTGATCTTCTGCGTCCCATGCCCCGCGAGCTCGACCTGTGTATCACGCGGCACCGAAATGAGCGTCACCGCTTTTTCTTTAGGATCGATACGCGCGAGCATCATAGAGTCAGTACGATACGATCCGCCATATTCTCCAGAGCTATCGCGATACTCTGATTTATCAACGCCGATCAGCAGCATGTAGAACGGATCGGACGGCGAATCGGTCACCGCCAAAGACTGCAGCAGATCGGTATCAAGATCGTCACGCAGGGAATTATCCACCTGATTGATGTAAGCCCAGGCCGCGCCAATGCCACCCAGAGCTAACGCGCACACCACAGCAAGTGAAATGAAGAGAACGCGCTTGCGCTTGCTTTTCTTTTTCCGCTCATGCTGCATACGCACGAATTCACGACTATGTGCGCTTTGCGCATAGCGACGATTCGCTGCAGCAGGAGTGGCGGGAACATACCCACCCGCATCGGATCGATGGGCAGTACGACGTGTCGAGGCGCCATAGTTACTCGCACTATACGCATCAGCACCTGTCGCACCACGGCGCGAAGAGCGTGATGATGACGCATATGAAGAACGATCGTGTGATTCAGGCTCTTGTCCGCGACCCCTTTGAGAGCGAGACGATGCCGAACGACGACCGGTTTGCGTGCGCTCTACGTCATTACGAGAACGACGCGAGCGTTTTGATGGCTTGTTATTTGAAGCATACATGACGTAAATAATGCCCAACAGCTAGGGCCGAATCAAATAAAATCGGTCAAAACCATATATTGCACGGAAAATCGGAGTGATTTCCCATCATTTGTTCATAAGTTCTCGCTATGCATCACCGCGTATATTCGGGCATGCATCGAACCGAATGCACGCCCGAAGTATCTCCTGAACGAACCACGATCCATCCGTTCACCACCCCGAAAGATGCTTTATGCCCCTAGGCGCTGGGCCATGTACTCATTCGCTTCGCGCTCGACCGAATCATCCAGAACCGCCAGCTCCACGGGAGAGCCAAGGTGCAACTTTCGCTGAAGCGCAACCGAGATAAGATGGTCGGCAATGCCAGGGTTCTTACCCAAAAGAGGGCCATGCAAATACGTGCCGATGCAGTTCTTATACAAGGCGCCATCGTAGCCGGAATCATCATCATTGCCGTGGCCAGACGACGAAACGACCTTACCGAATGGCTCGACCCCAGGCCCCAATTTGGTACGACCAGCGTGGTTCTCGTAGCCCACGACGCTCCAGTCCGCCAAGGAAGACGACAGCACCACGTTGTCGATCAGGCGATCGAACCCAAGGCCCGCACGCAGCGTTTCGGCGTCAATAAGCGATAGACCCTCTACCTCTTCTTCGCCCATCAACCAGCGACGACCCAAGATCTGATACCCGCCGCAAATCGCCAAGAGCGCACCACCGTCTTCCAGGTAGGCGCCAAGTTCGTCTTTCATTGCGAAAAGGGTCTCGCTCGCCAATTTCTGCTCGCGGTCAGGACCGCCGCCGAGCATGACGATATCAGCACGGCTCAGATCGGCTTCCTGCCCATAGCGCACCGTTTCCACTTCGACCGGAATGCCGCGCCATGCACAGCGCTTTTCCAGAACGCGCACATTGCCCCCGTCGCCATACAGATTGAGCAGATCGGGGAACAGATGCACGATGCGCAGCGGGTCGCCCTCGAGTGGTTCCATACCCTTTTGCTGTACACAAGCATGCTGAGCGCGCTCAGGCTCGCGGGCGCCCTGCGTTACCTGAGTCACCTCGGCCTTGTCTGCGCGCGCCATCAGAGAATCGCGGACAGCGGGAAGCGAAGTATAGTTCGCAATAGCGTACATCTTCCAATCCGCCGGCATAGCAAGCGCGGCATCCACCATCTCGTCAACGCTATTGATGATCTGCGCTTCGATGCCCGCATAACGCAAGCGCACCTGCAGGTCGTTCTTGCGAATGCCGCCTGCATATACGACGATATCCTTTTGGTCGGCCAGCTCTTCGAAGTCGCAATCCCATATCCAGGAAATATCGCGCCCATCCGCTTCATTGTCGTTAATAAAGAACGCGGCGACCTTCTTGCCTGGAGCCTGCGTTATGAGCTTCATGTTCTGATTGAAACCCGTTGGGTTCTTCGCCAGATTCAAAAGAACAGGACGGCCCTCAATGGAGAGCGTCTGCAAACGCCCGTTCTGCGGGTCGAACAGGTCGACTGCCTGCTGGAACACCTCATCGCTCACTCCCGCGCAATGCGAAGCCAGCCATGCCGCCATCACGTTGTACACCATGTAAACGCCCGCGCGCTGAGCACGAAGCGCAACGCGACTTCCCGTAGTGCGCTCTTCCACCTCGAACGAAATATCGTCTCCGAATACCGCCCGCTTGGCAGCATAATCGAGCTCCGGACGCGAGAACCCGCAGTTAGGGCACGAATAGGTACCCAGCTGGCCATACTGGCGATACTCATAGGTGAACATAGCTGAACAGCGTTGGCACATCTGAGCGTCAGTGACCACGTTCTGCTGCTGGTGAAGGTCCTCGCCCACACCGAATGCGATCGACTTGTTGGGTACCCGTTCGGCAACGATGGCACAAAGCGGGTCATCAGCGTTATAAAGCAGCACAGTGTCAGGCGATTCTTCGAGCGCCTGCACGATAGCATCCTGTACGCGATCGATCTCGCCACAACGGTCCAGCTGATCGCGGAACAGATTCAACAGCAGCACATATGTCGCCTGCACCTGGGGAAGCGTGTGGGCGAGCCACAGCTCATCGGATTCGAACACGGCCCATTCGACGGTACCCTTCGTCTGTAAGAGCGTCGTAGCCACACCGTACGCCAAGTTGGCACCCGTACGATTGCAGGCGACCGTTTTCCCTTGATGCTCAAGCGCATCGGCGATCATATTGGTAATGGTGGTCTTGCCGTTCGTGCCCACCACCACGATAGAGCCCTGCGTGACCTTATGCATTGATTCCGCGATGATGCGCGGATCGACCTTCAAGGCGATCTTTCCAGGCAGGTTCGCCGCCGGGCGCTTCGCAAGATGGCGCAAACCCCATGTGCTGAATGAACTCGCCGAATGTGCCAATGCGCTTCGTATACTCATGCTTTCCCTCTCTGAGATAAATCATCACGGCAATGATACGACACCCGACGCGTTCTTGATCGTCGCGCATCAAAAACCCGCAAGCTCGGCTTCACCGACTAAGCGCCTCTCCACCAACGCGATCAGCACCTATAGGGTAAATAACATGTTCAAATTCAACTTCTTCCCTTACTTTCTATAAGACAACTCCCATGCGGCTCACCGATTCGCGCTATACTTTCATTGAATGCACTGATATGGGTGATTTTGGACCACCCGCATTCTGGAGGGGAATTCATTCCAAAGGTAGACAAGCGCGATTCGCGCTCTTGTCGTGTGAAACGAGGATCCATGATTACCGATCTGAAAGTCAACGAAGCGAACAAGAAGGAATACTACGAAAAAGGGTATTGGACCGAACAAACGCTCTACGATGTCTGGGCGCACCGCGCGGCTCACTATCCTGATCGCGAATATGTTAGCGATGACCTGGGAGTACGCCTCACGTATGGCGAAATCGATGACAAAGCAGGCCGTCTTGCCGCTTGGTTGAAGAGCGTTGGCGTCAACAACGGCGATGTTGTTTCCTTCCAACTTCCCCCTTGGTCTGAATTCTGCATCGTGTACGTCGCCTGCCTGAAAGTCGGCGCCGTTTGCCATCCGCTTCCTGTCACCTTCAATGGCGAGGATCTGGTATATGCCATGAACCTCGTGGAATCAAAGGCGTTCATCTGCCCGACTTTCCACCACAAGACCAACTTCGAAGATCAGATCCACTCCGTCGTTGACGAAATCGCCACGCTTCCCAAAGACGCCATCTGCGTCCACGATAAGACCCTCGCTTCCAAAGGCTCACTTACCCTTAACCAGATCTATGAACAGTTCGAGCCTCTGACGGAAAAACCCGAAAGTACCTCCGAAGAGATCGTCCTCATTCTGTCCACCTCGGGCACCACTGGCCGCCCCAAAGCGGTGTTGATCTCCCACAATGCTCTCATCTTCTCTGAGCGCACCTTCTCGAAATCGCTTCACCTCACCAGCGATGATGTTATGTTCATGCCGGCGCCGCTCAATCATGCAACCGGCTTCAACCATGGCCTCATCACCCCACTTCTACTGGGCGGTCGCGTAGTGCTGCAGCACGAATTCAGCCCGCGCGAATCGATCGAGATCATGAACAACGAAGGGGTCACCTGGTCCATGGGTGCTACTCCGTTCATCTACGATATGCTCAACTGCGCCGATAAGCATGGCCTCGAATTCAAGACCTTGAAGCTCTATGTATGCGGTGGCGCTCCCGTACCGGGCACGATGGTTCATCGCGCCGACAAGTACGGTCTTAAGTTATGCGAATGCTACGGTTCCACCGAAAGCTGCCCTCACCTGCTCGTTCCCCCCGAGAATTGCCTGGACTGGAACGGCAGCTGGTCGGGCGTTGCCTGTGAAGGCATCGAAGTGAAGGTCGTCGACGATAAGGGCAATGAGGTCCCCTATGGTGCGCAAGGTGAAGAGATCTCACGTGGACCCCACATGTTCAGCGGATATCTCAAGAACCCCGAAGCTACCGCGAAGGACCTGAGCGATGACGGTTGGTTCTTCTCGGGCGACCTGTGCATCCAGGACGAGCAGGGTCGCGTGAAGATCAATGGCCGCAAGAAGGAGATCCTCATTCGCGGTGGCATCAATATTTCCGCCAACGAAGTGGACAACAATCTGGACGGCTGCCCCGGCGTAGGCTCCCACGCTACCATCGGCTTACCGGACGATCGCCTAGGCGAGCGCATCTGCACGTTCATCGTCAAAAAGGACGGCATCACCCCGACGCTCGAATCCATCGCCGAATACCTTGATTCTGTGGGCGTTGCAAAGCGCCTGCGTCCTGAGCACATCGAATTCATCGATGAGATCCCTATGACGGAATCAGGCAAGGTAAAACGTCATCAACTCGCCGATGAACTCGACCGCCGCCTGAAAGAGCGCGCCGCGAACGCCTAAGCCATCGGCCTGTTCGACAACTTGCGGCGATTCTCGATCCGAACCACAACAGAACGCGTACGATCCAAATGGCTCGTACGCGTTTTCTTTTTCACCCCATTCAATGACAGGACAGGTCCTTAATATATAGTAAGGCGCTCTTGCTAAGGGCAGCGCATCTTGGCACCTTCGCTAGCCGAGGCCCTCGAAAATGCGAACGTGAACACCGTTCACCCACAAAATCACCACACACACGAATCAAGCACAATCTATGGCTTTGTTCAGCATAAATACCGTTCTAAAATCCACAACACTTGAAAATGCGAAGGACTCAGCAATTTCAGAGAAAGATCTCTTCGAAGCAATGAAAGGATTTACGGGCACCATGTCAAAGGATTTGCGCAATGACCTGCTCTCCCGCGTACTTGCCGCCCATGAATCGTTTTACGACATCAGGCGAGATTATCTCTTTGAGGGACATCGCTTTCCTGCGTTCGCCGAATTTCATACGTATGGTGAAAAGTACGTACTGACGAAGCGCGCCAAGCTCTGGGAAGTAAACACCCATGATTTTATGTTCTTTGAAATTGCCGATGAACTCGACGAGGCCCTGTTGGAAGATGTGCTGCAGCTCATAACCACCAAGGCTATCCGAAAAGTCGATGCGGGCCCGAACCACATGTCCTCCGCCCTCACCTTGATCATTATCGCCAATCGATGCACCGATGAGGTTTTCAAGCGCGTAAAGTCAACTCGCTTCCGCAAGAACTATCGCTTCGGGTTGCGCGGATGGACCGACCTGCGCCTTGCCGTGGTCGACCTATCCAGAGAAGCCGATAAGGAAGTAATGACTAACGCAGCGGGCAAGCAGCTCAAGCAGTCGCTTGCCAGCAACCTAGCATTGGCTCGTAACGTGTCGGATTAGAAAGGTTCAAAAACACATGAACGCGATGCTCATTTTGCTTGGCGGTCTCATTGTGCTGGTTGCCGGCTATGTCCTGTATGGCGGCTGGCTTGCAAAACAATGGGGGGTCGATCCCAAAAGACCTACGCCTGCTCAAATGTTGGAAGATGGCGTTGACTACGTTCCCTCCAAACCATACGTCCTCTTAGGACATCACTTCTCCTCCATCGCTGGTGCTGGCCCTATCAACGGTCCTATCCAGGCTGCGGTATTCGGTTGGGTCCCCGTACTTTTGTGGGTCCTCATCGGCGGCATCTTCTTCGGTGCTGTGCATGACTTCGGTGCCCTGTTCGCATCACTGCGCCACAAGGGCCAGACCATCGCATCTGTTATCGCGCAGAACATTGACGATACCGCGAAGCGCATCTTCTGCATCTTCGCTTATCTTACGCTTCTGCTCGTTGTCGCAGCATTCGCATCTATCGTCGCCAACACCTTCGCGGTCGGCTTGGCGAACTCCACCGATGCATCTAACTTGGCTAACCAGCGCACCGCAATGATCTCCATGCTCTTCATTGTAGTGGCAGTCATCTATGGCCTTGCGACCCGCGGACGCACCATTCCCGCTGCACTCAACATCGCCACCGCTATCCTGATCATTGTGGTATTGGTCGCCATCGGCTACAACTTCCCCTTGATCTCGCTCGACTACACCCCCTGGATGATCCTTCTGGGTATTTACATCATGATCGCTGCCGTTGCTCCTGTATGGATCCTGCTGCAGCCCCGTGACTACCTGAGCTCCTTCTTGCTGTACGGCATGATCATCCTTTCGGTCATCGGCATCGTAGGCGCAAGCCTCACGGGCAATGCTTCGAACCTGGAGATCCCCGCTTTCACCGGCTTCTTCGCAAGCAACGCTGCAGTTGACGCCGCAGGTAACGCCATCATCAACCCTGAAACGGGCGCTGCTCTGGTCAACAAGTCCGCAGCTTCTGGATTCCTCTTCCCTGCCCTCTTCATCACCATCGCCTGTGGTGCGATCTCCGGCTTCCATAGCTTGGTCGCATCGGGCACCACCTCTAAGCAGCTGGAAAAAGAATCTCACGCTCAGCCCATCGCTTACGGCGGCATGCTGATCGAATGCTTGCTGGCTATCATTTCGCTGTGTGCAGTTGGTTTCGTATGGCAGGCATACTGCGCTGGCAGCTACGCATCCCCTACCGCTGTTTTCGCAGGTGGCCTTTCTCAGATGCTCGCTTGCATCCCCGGCCTGGAAAGCGTTGAAGGTATCGCGTATACCTTGCTCATCCTAGCTGTATCGGCCTTCTGCCTGACGTCGCTCGACACCGCAACTCGTCTTGCACGTTATATGTTCCAGGAACTCTGGATCCCCGTTGGCGAAAGTCTCGAGACCGTAACTGGCGTTCGTAAGTTCTTCTCCAACTCCTACGTTGCCACTATCGTTACCGTTGTTATCGGCATTGCGCTGGGTATGACCGGCTACACCCTCATCTGGCCGCTCTTCGGTGCTGCGAACCAGCTGCTCGCCGCATTGGCCCTGCTGGCTGTATGCGCTTGGCTGGGCAACGCAGGCAGGAACAACAAAATGTTCTACATCCCCATGGTGTTCATGCTCGTCGTTACCTTGACCTCCTTGGCAATGACCCTGCAGGCTCAGACCCTCAAGCTCCTCGGCGGCGCCGATCCTCTGGCTCCGCTGGTGCAGGTCGTACTTGCCGCATTGCTCTTCGTCCTTGCTATCATCCTGGCAGTTAAGGGCGCTAAGACCATCTTCGGAAAGAAGAAGGCACAAGAGGCTTAATGCAAGGCTCGCGGCTCGCATGACTCACGGTTCGTGCGGCTCACGGTTCGCGCGGCTCACGCTCGTGCAACTCGCGGTTCAAGCAAGACCCGCTTCCACAAAGACCCTCGCATCATGCGAGGGTCTTTTTCGTTCTAGGGGTCTCAGGTTCGACATCCCGAGCCGCCCCTGGCCCGATGATCCAGGCCCGTCGAACCAGGTCCAACGCTCCTGGTTCGACATTCTGAGAAGAACATGCGATTCACGCCACAAAACACCTTAAAATGTATGCGTTGCACAGAAAAACAGCGACCTGTGCCACAAACCGCTTTGAAATGTATCTCCTTTGCCGCGTTTTGAGGCAATTCCGCTTCGCTGCCTTCAATATTCAATACACTTTGAAGCCAAATGTGGCAGTTTTTCCTCATTATTAAATAAATGTCCGCATTGCTTTGCAAATAAACAGAGAAAATCATGCGCAGCCTATACATTTTAAAGCGGTTTGTGGCGCGACCTCTGTTTTGACGCACGGTCAGTGTATTCTGGGTTCTTCACTGCTTGCGTCACGACCCTGCCCTATGAATTCCCCGCACATAAAACAAGCGTACGTCCCATTTCCCGCATGCTAAGCAAGCATGCATCCTAATTTCTCGACGCGCGAAACAAGTGCGCGTCCTACAATACGATAAGAGGGAAAGGGGACATACCTATGGCTTACGAAACCATTTTGACCGAAGAGCGCAATGGCGTTCTCATCATCACATTCAACCGACCTAAGGCTCGCAATGCCATGAGTACGCTCATGATGAAAGAGTTCTCTGACGAATTGGGGCGCTGGGACAACGATCCCGATCTGCGCTGCTGCATCATCACCAACACGGGAACCTGTTTCTGCGCGGGAGCCGACTTGAAAGAGCTGGCCGCGGGAACCTACCACCTTCCCGAAGGCAAAGAGGACTGGGGTCTTTTGGGTATGTCAAAGTACCGCTTTAAGAAACCCCTGATCGCTGCCGTAAACGGCGTTTGCGTCGGCGGTGGCATGGGTTTGGTGCTCGCGTGTGATATCGCCATCGCCAGCGCTCATTCCGTCTTCGGACTACCCGAAGCGCGTCATGGCCGCGCCTCCACAGGTGATGGCGCCATCTTGCGCCTGATGCAACAGCTTCCCCATAAGTTCGCCGCCGAGCTGATCCTCGTAGGCGACAACATTGATGCCCAAACCGCGAATCAATGGGGACTGATAAGCCGCGTTGTCGAAGAACCCGACCTGATGGCCACCGCCCTGCAGCTAGCAGATGGCATCGTAAAGAGCGCACCGCTCGCCATCGAATACTCCAAAGCGGCCATGAAGGAATCCGCCGCCCTTGATGACGAGTTCCCCGGCGAAGGCTGGCGCATCATGGACCACTATCAGGAACTGGTGAACGCTACCGAGGATTCTCTTGAAGGCCCCAAGGCCTTCGCCGAAAAGCGCGAACCGCAATGGAAAGGTTGCTAACTCACGAAGAAACAGGGGATGTCAGTATTGACCCGGCTGAAAAACGCGAACCGCAATGGAAAGGTCGTTGGTTCCTGAAGAAACAAGGGGAACGTCAATATTGACCCAGCCGAAACAAACCCCAGTGAAAGGGTCGCTAGTTCCGCAGAAGCAAGGGCGTCGCTGTAGAAACCGAAACGCTCAACAGGGAATCGAAACCTTCACGAAGGATATGCAAAAGGGCCGGAAGCTGAGCTCCCGGCCCTTTGTCGTTGGCTTTCACGCTAATGCGCCGAACGTTACACCTGCGCCGCTTCTTCAGCAGCACGCCGCTGAGCCAGTTCTTTTGCTTGTTCGGCATTGGCGGGATACACCCCGTAGCTCGGCTGCAGAACGCTTTCGGGCATCGGTTCGCCCTGGTAGCAGCACACCGACCCATCGGCTAGCGCCGCATCGATCTCAGATTCGGTATACCCCAATTCAGCGAGCACTTCACGCGTGTCATACCCTACCGGACGCGAGCGATACAGCACTGGATCGCCTAAGCTCTCCAGGCGAACGGGCGCAGTCGTAATGGTATACGACTGATCTTCCCCATATCCTTGATCATCGTAGCGCACACGACGAAGCTGGTCATTGTCGAAGGCCTCTTTGTCCTGCAATACATCTTCGACCGTACGGCACTTTTCACATGCGAGCTCTTCTTCCATAAGGAACGGCTCCCACTCGGCCCACGTCTTCTGCTTGAAGATGCGCTCCATCGCAGCAACCACTTCAACGTTCTTGCCGTTCTGAGCCAATGCCTCAAGATTGTTGTACTGGTCGTCTTCCCAATATTTGGGATCCATGCCAATAGCTTCGAACACCTTACGATGGAACTTGTTGTAGTTACCGAAGCACATGACGAACCACACGCCATCGGACGTAACGTAGCTGTTGTTGGTCGGGCACGGTGCTTCAGCGCGGCTCTTCGGATGGGGCTGCCCCTGCTGCTGGGCGCAGATCGCACTCATCATGCCCCAGTTGGAAACGTGGTACAAACTGGTGACCACCTTATCGCCCACGCCGGTACGCTGCGCGTTCCACAACGCCGCCAGCACACCTACCGCGAGCGCATTGGATGAATTCCAATCGCCGAACGCAACCGGAGAATTTCCCACCTCGAAATGCTCGCTCGCATTGGGGAAACTCATCGTAACGCCGCCACGCGCCGAATAGGTAATGGCATCATACCCTTGTTCGTCGGCCATTTCGCCGCGCTCGCCATAGCCGCGCAACTGCGCCCACACCAAGCGGGGGAACTTCTCATGCAGCGTTTCATAATCAAGACCCATACGCTTCAAAGCAGGCGTACGATTGCTCGTGACGAACACATCCGCTTCGGATAGAAGCTTCATCATGGCTTCCATGCCCTTTTCGGTCTTCAAATTCAGAGAGACCCACTTACGATTGAACCCGCCGCAATCGAATGCCGCGTCATCGATATCGGTCTTGAACTTCATTCCCCACGACACGCCCTGCGTGCGCTGATCGTCGCCGCTTTCGCGTTCGACCTTATATACGGTCGCACCCAGCTCCGCCAAAAGGCGCGCACATCCCGGTGCCGCCGCGAATACCGTCAGGTCAACGACCTTCAACCCCTGCAAACCACTCATATGGTCCCCCTTCTTTCCTCCCGTGACGCACCATTGATCCCATGAACGCCACTATGACAAAGGCCCCGCACCTCTGCAGAGCCCAGTACTACCGTTCTTCTTGCCCCAGAAAAACCAATTGCGCCTCTATGCTGCGCAGCGATGCCCACCGAAGGCGCTCATCGACCCCCACATACACGGCATCGAACAGCGCATTCGCCTCCGCGGGCACTCCTTCAGCAAGCGCCTTTTTCACCTGGTCGAGCCGCTCGATCCGATGCTCACGCGTTGCATGAAGCGCCCGCAGTGGATCATCGATCGGATACCCATGACCTGGATACAGCCGCACCACGCGTCCTTCCCGAACGAGCTCCTCGACCACATCGAGCGAACGAAGGTAATCACCCAGATGACCATCGGGATGGAACACTACCGTCGGTCCATGGCGGAACACCAAATCTCCCACGAACAGGCTCTTTTCGCCAGGAAGCAGCAGTCCGACAGAATCGCTCGAATGTCCCGGCAGCGCGAACACCTCGATCACAGGCGACCCATCGAAGGGACAGAACGCCCCTTCGCGCAATACCCGATCAGCAAGGAACGCTCCCTCACGGCTATCCGCCCCTATCTCCTTTTTCGGAGCGAACAGCGGCGCACCCGTAAGCGCCGAAAGCTCCTTGGCGCCCTCGGTATGGTCATGATGATCGTGCGTAACCACGATAGCGCTGATATGAAGTCCCTCATCAGCGCACGCTTCCATGATGCGCGTGGTCTGCCCGCCTGCAGGAGACGGGTCGATCACGATACATTGAAAACTACCTGGCTCGGACACGATCCACGAATTAGTACCCACATAGGTCATAGGGCTCGGATTATGAGCGCGCACGCATGTGACACGATCGCTTACACGTCCACCGGTCCATGGCTCTTCGTCTACGATAAAAGAAGCCATCAGAAACTCCTTTTACGCTCTATAGATCAGCACGCAGAGCGATCGTTCCGTCTTCAAGACGTACCGGCTTCGACATGATCTGCTTCAGCTTGCGACGCCCACTTACGAATTCAGAAGCATCTTGTGCATTTGCGATGCAAGTAAGGTTATATATAGTAGGCGGCACGACCAGCCAGCGCTCCTCATCGGATTCACGGATAGCATACGCCGGCGTCACCCAATCGGCGATCTGCGCTTCGCTCGTCTCGTCGTCGGCCACCTGACCCTCGGGCATCAGCGCCGAGAAGAAGAACGTATCGTAGCGCTTCGGCTCGTACTCAGGCGTGCACCAGTTCGATACCAACCCCAACAAATCGCTGCGCAGCGCCAGATTGCGTCGCATCAACATTTCCGCGAAGGCCAACTCGTGCGCCACGAGCGCCTTTCGATCCTCTGCCCACGAAGGATCACTCAGATCGGTGACGATCGTTCCGTCTTCATGACCTGCCAGCAGCACGCCGCATTCTTCGAACACTTCACGCGCAGCGGCGACGACCACTTTGCGGGCCACCTCTTCAGAACAGCTCATATAATCAGCCCACTGCGCAGGCGTAGGGCCTTCCCACTTAAGATGCGTATCAGCGTCACGCTCATCAACGCGACCGCCCGGAAACACGACGGCATCAGGTACAAAATCCATCGTCTTCACACGACGTAGCATGAACACTTCAAGTTCTTGGCCAGTAGGAAAATCATCGGGATACACGCCATCTTCGATGCGGTATTTGGTCTGTCCGGGATGCGAATCACGAACCAGCATTACCGTCGCAGCATAACGGGGCTGCACTGGCTGAGAATCAGGATTCTCGATATGCCCCCTGATAAGATCGAGCAGCTTCTTGTTCGGAATGCTCTCGATCACGCCTCCGTCAACTTTTACGCGCATGGCGCCCTCCTTGAAATGATATTTTTCTCCCTCGTCCTCATCATACCCACTCGCGCCGCTTGCTCCAAGAACAATTAGCAAGCGGCGCGTCCCGCATTTTCCACAAAAACGCCCCGACTTTGCCTTTCCATTTGTACTCGCCCCACGTTTCACCTCGTGTTCGATAAAAAATGAAACTAATTTACTAACAATTTCCATATGAGCCCCAAACTGGGCATATTCGGTGGTAGGATGAAGCGTATAGACAAATGAAGGTTTTATGGAGCCATTTGTTTTCGCCTAGTAAAGAAGGTGCGACGAAAACAGCTGGCATCGAAAAACCGCCAGAACAAAAGGAGGTGTACGAATGGATTTCCTCACTGATCCGGTTCTGTTAGCGCGTATTCAGTTCGCCTTAACGGCCATGTATCACTTTATCTTCGTACCACTATCCATCGGTCTTGGCCTTGTAGTTGCGATCTTCGAAACGAAGTACTATCGCACGAACAAGCCCGAAGACGCCGCCGCGTCACGTTTTTGGATCAAGGTGTTCACCGCGACCTTCGCCCTCGGCGTTGCGACCGGTATCACCATGGAGTTCTCGTTCGGAACCAACTGGGCGGACTACGCACGATTCGTCGGCGATATCTTCGGCGCACCGCTCGCCGCAGAAGCACTGCTCGCCTTCTTCCTCGAATCGGTGTTCTTGGGCGTCCTCCTGTTCGGACGCGCTAAGGTCAGCCGCACGTTCTACCTCGTATCAGCCTGGCTCGTTTGGCTCGGCTCTTGCTTGTCGGCCCTGTGGATCATCATCGCCAACTCGTGGATGCAGACGCCCGCCGGCGCTCAGCTTTCCGCTGACGGAACGCAAGCCATCCTGACCGACTTCATGGCCGCCGCATTCAACGCCACCACTATCCCACGCTATCTGCACACCGTAGACAGCCTGCTCATCATGGGCGCGTTCATGGCGCTCGCCATCGGCGCATGGTACCTGAAGAAAGGTCGCCATACCGAATTCGCCATGCGCACCGTTCGCGTCGCATCGGGCATCGCGCTCGTCACCACCTGCTTGATGGTCGCCTTCGCGCACCAGTCCGCCGTCGTCGTAGCAGAAGAGCAGCCCACTAAGTTCGCCATGATGGAAGGTGCTTACGAAACAGAAGCAATGCCCCTCTACGCGATCGGATGGGTCGACGAAGAATCGCAAAAGGTCATTACTCCCTTCGCCATTCCAGGCGGCACCTCGTTCTTAGCTTCATGGGACTTCACTGCCGAATACCCCGGCCTCAACGACCTGGCTGAAAGCGGTGCCTACGGAAGCGATTTTACTGAAGAGACCATAGAAACACTGCCAGTCAATACCGTGTTCCAGAGCTATCACTTGATGGTGGCCATGTTCGGACTCATTGCGCTGGTGACCATCCTGGCGTTCATCTTCACGTATCGAAAAGGCCGCATTAAGAACATGCGCTGGCTGCAGAACGTGGCGATCATTTCTCCGCTCTTCCCCTTCCTTGCCATTCAATCCGGTTGGGTCACCGCAGAGATCGGTCGTCAGCCCTGGTCGGTTTATCCAGCTGTCAGCAGCCCCGATGGCGTGAGCTTGCTCACTGGAGAAGCGAATTCCCTTGCGGTATCTTCTCCCGAACTTGCCATCACGCTGGTCCTGTTCACCCTGATCTACGTGTTCCTGATCATCGGGTGGGCCCGTATCGTCACCCACCTCATCAAGAAGGGTCCGCGCATTGATGAAGCTGATGCTCCCTTCGTGAACTTCGGCTCGAAGGAGCCTGCCGTTTCGACCGCAGGCAACGCATCTGGCGCTACTGCCGATAGCGCTTCAGCAGATCAAGCGTCTCTCCAAGGAAAGGACGGTGAATAGCCATGACTGAATTGGGAATCCTCTGGTTCATCCTCATCGCCATCCTTATCGCCGGCTACTTCATTCTTGACGGCTTCGACTTGGGCGCGGGCATTTTGTCGCCCTTCGTCGCCAAGGACGAAACCGAAGGCGCCATCATTCGTCGCGCGATCGGCCCGGTATGGGACGGCAATGAAGTATGGTTGCTCACCGCGGGTGGTGCGCTGTTCGCCGCTTTCGCCCCCGCATACGCCACCACGTTCTCGGGCTTCTATCTTGCCGTCATGCTCGTGCTGTTCGGCTTGATCGTTCGCGCCGTGTCGCTTGAATATCGAGCTCACGATCCTAAGTGGGGACGCGTCTGGGATGCGATGTTCTTCATTGGATCGCTCCTGCCCGCCCTCCTGTTCGGCGTGGCTATCGGCAATGTGTATGCCGGCATCCCGCTCGATGCCAACGGCGACTACGCAGGCGTTCCCCTGCTGGGGCTCATTACCCCCTTCACCTTGCTGTGCGGTCTTTTAGGCCTGTCCATCTTCCTCACGCAGGGAGCGACCTGGCTGGCCCTTAAGGCTCCCAAGCCTTCTGCCCTGCAGACCCGCGTAGCATCACTACGCCGCCCCTTTGCAATTGTGAGCCTCGTGCTGTTCGCGCTCATTACGGTATATGCGTTGGTAGGCATTAAACCTGCCATGGATCCGCTTCTCGAAGCAGTGCGCTGGGTGCTGTTCGCCGTCATGCTGGTGGCCCTTACCGCAGTCATCATCACGGCCCGAAAGGATAGCAGCTCCGACCTTCTGCCCTTCATCCTGAGCAGTGCGACGGCCTTGGTTCTGGTACTGCTGTTCGCCGCATCTATGTTCCCGAACCTCGTGGTCGCAACAGTCGGCGAGAGCATCACCATCGCCAATGCCGCATCGTCCGACCTGGCGCTCAGCTGGATGACCGGCATCACCTGCGTGGGCCTGCCGCTCGTCCTGATCTACCACTTTATTGTCTATCGCACCTTCCGTGGCAGGGTCGCCATCGAAGATACGCACGAATACTAACGCACTGAAAGCCGCTGCGCCCATCAGCGCGGCGGCTTTCTTTTTTATCGGCCTCATGCAAAACCGGCATTGCATGCCCGCTAGCTGAACGCGAACGCCCTCCCCGCTCGACGGCCACGAACCGACCGCTAGTTAGGGCACCGCGTCATACAGACCCCGTAAGGATCCGCTCCATGATCGATCGTCTCTTATTTTCGCTCGCAGGAATACGATCAGCCCTTATGCGCTGCTCGATGTTCTCGTTTGCAATGGGACTGCTCATCATGGGGCAGGCCCTTCTTCTGACCATTTCGCTCACCGCTCTTTGGTATGGCCAAAGCCTTGAAAGTCAGCTTCCCTATCTGGCAGGATTCGCCGCCTGCTTCATCGCCCGTCAGATCATCGAGAACATCCAGGGCAATTGGCTCGACACCTACGCCACCACTCGCGCAGACGAGTTCCGCGTACGCCTGCTCGAGCTATCGTTCGCAGAAGGTCGTACCCTCCTGCAGCAACAAGGGACCGGCAACTTCGCCACCTTGCTCATCGAAGGGATCGACCGCGTGGAAGCGTATATTCGCATGGTACTTCCCCGCATGACTCGCCTGACCATCGTGCCCATAATGCTTCTGGTGCTCATTCTCATCTCTGATTGGGTGTCGGGCATTATCGCGCTCTTGGTGTTCCCCGCGATTATTTTGCAAATGGTCCTCATCGGACATACTGCGAGCCTTGAAGCCGGCAAACAGCACCGCGAATACCAGCGTTTAGCGAACCATTTCATCGATTCACTGCGTGGCATCGATACGCTCAAGCTGTTCGGTCGCAGCCGCAGCCAGACCGAGAACATCTACGAATCGAGCGAGCGCTTCCGCAAAGCGACCATGAAGACCTTGCGCGTTGCTACGTTATCAGGCGCGGTGCTTGATGCGTTTTCCACCATATCCATTGCAGCTATTGCGGTCATGCTTGGATTTCGCCTGGTCGATGGCTCGCTCGCTCTTTTCCCCGCCTTGTTCGTTCTGGTACTGATCCCCGACTACTTCAAACCCATTCGTGAATTCGCCTCCGACTATCATGCTTCCCTTGACGGCAAGAACGCCCTACGCACCATTACAGAACTACTTGAAGGGAACTCATTCGACGCCGAGGTCGCACCCAGCGCCGAAGCGTCCATGGTCGATCCCTTGCGCGATCCCGACCTACAAGTGGAACTGCGCGATATTTCGCTCGTCTACGATTCCCACAACGCTCTTCAGAACATATCCCTTACGCTCTCAGAAACGCAGAAGATAGGTATCATTGGTCCTTCGGGTGCCGGCAAGAGCACCTTGACCCACATCCTCGCAGGACTCACTTCTCCCACATCGGGATCGATCGTTCTTGACGGCAGTTCCGTCACTTCCCTTGAGCGCGACGATTGGCGCGCTCATGTTGCCTATATCCCGCAGAACCCCCACATATTCCACGCTTCCCTGCGCGACAATCTGACGTTCTACCACCCCGACGCATCACAAGACGCAGTGAACCAGGTCGTGAAGCTCATGGAACTCGATTCTCTCGTGAAAAGCCTTCCCCACGGCCTCGATACCATCATCGGCGAAGGAGCGCACGCATTAAGCGGTGGCCAAGAACAACGGATCGCTTTCGCGCGTGCGTTCCTGCATCCTGATTGCCGTGTGCTTATATTCGATGAGCCCACCGCACACCTCGATATCGAAACAGAACTTGAGCTCAAAGCCCGCATGATCGATCTTATGGAAGGCAAGCTGGTGATCCTAGCCACTCATCGCCTTCATTGGCTCCCCGCCATGGACACCGTCGTGCTTCTTCGCGAAGGAAAGCTCGCTGCTCAGGGATCGCTCTCCGATATCACCCGCACCGATGCATTCATGTCATTCATCGCTCAATCGAAGGGGGTTCGCCATGAATAGCCATCCAACGCGAGCCTTCTCCTGGAAGAACGACACCTGGGTGAGGCCCTATTTGGGGCGCTATAAGAGAACGCTCGCATTAGCGATCGGCCTTGGAGCGATAACAGTCTTCTTCGCGGCTGCGCTCATGTTCACTTCCGGCTGGCTCATTGGCGGTTCGGCCGAAATGCCCTATTCCATCCTCTTGCTGGGCACACCGCTTTTATGCGTGCGCATCTTCGGCATTGGCAAGCCCGTTCTCCAATATGCAGAACGTCTGACCAGCCATGATTGGGTGCTGAGAATGACTTCGAGCCTTCGGGTAAAGCTCTATCGCGCATTCGACGAACAGGGTATTTTCTTCCGCAGCACGCATCGCTTAGGTAACGCGCTTGGCTTTCTTGCAGAAGATATCGGGCACATTCAGAACCTGTACCTGCGCACTGTTCTTCCTACCGCCATCGCATGGATCCTCGGGTTGTGCCTTGTCATCGGGTTCGGAGTTTTCGCATGGTGGGTAGGACTTTTGGTCCTACTGATCCTGGTAGTGGAACTAGCGGTCGTGCCGCTCGTTTCTGTTTCAGTAAATGGCGCGCGCCAGGCAAAGCACAAGACTTTGAAAGCCCAGCTCTATGCCGATTTGACCGATGACGTTATGGGTATCACTGACTGGATCCTTTCCGGTCGCCGACACGACTACCTCGAACGCCATGCGGCCGCCCAAACGGCCTTGCGAGAACTAGAACGCGAAGCCCATGCGTTCGATCGCCGCCGTGATCTGGTGCTGCAGATCCTGTTCGCCCTTGGCGCGCTGCTCGTCATTATGTGGGCAGCAGTGCAATTCAGCGGTCAGGGCACCACGAATGCGAACTGGATACTCGCTTTCACGCTAGGATACTTCCCCTTGCTTGATGCCTTCGCGCCCCTTTCGAGCGCCGCCACTGAAGCTCGCTCTCACCAGGATGCCGTCGAGCGACTGAACGCGCTCCCTCGCGTTGCGGAAAACGATACCGATGCACCAGGCGATCAGCCCTCTGTTCCTCAAGCCGCCCCTGACGAACCGAGCAGCCAGTCCTCCGCTACGCCAGCCGCACCCGAAGAATCGAACAACCATCCCCCCACTACGCCGGCTGCACCCGATCAGTCCCTTGACCTCGTATTACAGAACGTGCATTTCGCCTACCCGGGATCCTCGCACGAGACCATCAAGGATATCGACCTCACCATTCGCCAAGGAGAGCGCATTGCCGTTCTGGGCAAAAGCGGTGCGGGAAAATCAACACTCGCATTGCTCCTGCGTGGCGACCTTGAGCCGACCACCGGAAGTGTTTCCGTTGGCGCCATTGCCACCAATACCCTTGGCAACGATGCGGCGCACTACTTCGGCATCATTCAGCAATCCACTTACCTGTTCAACACCACCCTGCGCGACAACCTGCTTATCGCTGACCCGCATGCCAGCGATACCACGCTTCTGAGTATCCTTTCGCGCGTGGGGCTAAATACCCTGCTGCAGCACTTACCCGAAGGACTCGACACCATGGTCGATGAAGCAGGTCTTCGGTTTTCAGGTGGCGAGCGCCATCGCATTGCGCTTGCGCGCATCCTGCTGCAAAATGCTCCCATTGTCATTCTTGATGAACCCATGGTGGGCCTCGATCCTGCAACCGAACATCAGGTACTTTCCACCCTGTTCGATGTTCTGCGCGATAAGACGCTCATCATGGTGACCCACCATCTTCAAGGCGTCTCCCATATGGACCGCGTCCTGTTCTTGCAAGATGGCCGCATCACAATCGACGGATCACCCCAGCAGCTCGCAGAAACCAACGACTACTACCAGCGGCTCATCGCTCTCGATAACGGTCTATAGGCGGCAATTCCCGAAGATAGGGCACGAGGACTTTGCGGGGCTGCACCCGGACAATCGGTGCTCCCTCCAGGGACTCTTACAGCAGCGCTTCCTGAACGAACGATTATTCCTGGAGCCCTACTGCTGCATTTTCCTCAAGCGCTCCAGCGCTCGGGGCCACCGCATAGTACGTAGCCGCCACGCAGGAAGGCACCTCGGCAGGATAATACGATCCGCCATCTTCGGTGTGCCACTTCCCATCAGCACCCACGTGAATATCTACATCGGGAACAGGCAATACGCAGATCGCGGAACCATTGCCCGTGAACGAGAAGCCCTCGCCCAAGCTAACCTGCCCAAGCGTCGTCATACCATCGAACATATCATCCATGTTCAGGGCGTTCGTCGTATCAAAACTCGAAAGATCCAAAATAGAGAGTGAGTTGCAGTATCTGAACATATCAGACATATTCACCACGCGAGAAGTATCCCAGCCGGACACATCAAGGGAAGCAAGCTTGTAGCACTTAGTGAATAGATACGACATATCGGTCACCTTGACAGTATCGAACTCGGATAAGTCGAGCGAAGCAAGCGCGTGGCAGTCATAGAACATACCCGACATGTCTTTTAGATGAGAAGTGTTCCAGCCAGACAGATCGAGAGAAACAAGCGAGAAACACGAGGAGAACATATCCAGCATGCTCGTCACCTTCGAAGTATCGAAGCCTGAAAGATCAAGAGAAGACACTGAGGAACAACCATAGAACATGGATTCCATATTCGTCACGGCAGACGTGTCGAGGTTCGTCAGGTCCATTGAAGTACATGACCCAAGAGCCAAGAACCAATTGGCCGTACTGCTAGGCGCAATGCGCGCGTCGAACGAGACCGATTTGATATCTGCCGCATGATCGAACCAAGGGGCATGGCTATCAATACCATCATACTCAACTTCTTCGAAGCCCGTATATACCGAGGTCACGATCTTGCCGTCGTGGGTCTGTCCCACCTCGGGCACAACGCTCGCCCGATCGAAGGTCAGCGATCCATCATCGGCGGAGTACACGGCAAAAGCGGTTCCCTGGTCCACGGGATCGGATCTCTGTTCGAAAGAAAGAGTCGCCACGCCAAGCGATGATCCCGCCAACGCAGCCGCCGTATCATCATTAAGTCCCTCGACTGACCAGGCCAGATCAAGATTCTCGCCCGACGACACGATCACCGCACCGTCAGGGACAGATACCTGCGCATCGGAAGCATCGCGATATACCTCCGTTCCGCCAACAGAGCAAGCCCATGTAGCAGTGGCGCCTTCAGCGCTCGCGAACCGCACTGAAACAAGTTCTACCGAAGACGCTCCCGTATTCTCGACCACATATTCCGGCACCGTTATGGTGCCCGTCTGGGGGTCATAAGTCGCCTGTATCACCGAAGGTGCCGCCAGGTTCGCAGCGCCCAAAGCCAAGGTGGGCACAGCAAGAACAGGTACGCACAGAACACAAACAAGCATCATCGCTGCGGTGCCCGCACGGTGCTTTTTGCGACGCACCCCGAAAAAGACGGCAGCGGCCAGAACTGCGGCGAGCACCAAGGCAGCAGCAAGCACACCCAGCGAGTCGCCCGTCTTAGCAAGGGCGCTTGCACTCGAAGACCCTATCGCTTGAAGAACGATCTCCGTTGTTACCGTCGTCGTCATGGCACTTCCCTTCTTGGCTGACTATTAGGCGATACGAGCAGAATGCAAAATTCTCCTTCGCGTTTTTTCACGGAACCTATGGTGCCACAAGTGCGCCGCGCTTTCTAAAACAACCGCAAAACGCCGTGGCCGTGCGCATGAAACGCACGAATGAAAAGGGCGCCGGACCGAAGTCCAGCGCCCTGGCATAATCTGCGCTCAAGCGCATCCAAGCAACCTTAGATGGAATCGCCGTAGCGCTCCTTCGTGATTTCGTCCAAAGAGCGACCCTGCGTCTTGGGGCAGCCGGCAACGCCGACAACCAAAGAGATGAGCAGGAAGATGCACATGATGCCGCCCGAAGCCACAAAGCCGTCAGGCGTACCAACGTTGATCACGGCAACGGAAACGAACGACCAGATGCCCAGGCAGCCGCGAACCAGGAAGAACATGATGCCCTGAACACCGCCGCGGTACTGCGTGGGGAACAGTTCGGTAGACCACAGAGCGTAGAAGCACTGGGCAGAAAAACCAGCGGAAACGCCCCACAGCGCAACGAACACCCACAGCAGCCAACCCCAAGCGTCAGCGTTGCCGGCCTGCAGCTGCATGCCGAAGAACACCATGACAACCCAGGAAAGCAGCGCCATGCCAGCAGAAATGCCGAACAGCAGGCGATGAGGAACAACGTCGCCGAACTTGGAGAACGCAGCCAGCGAGAAGATGGCGGTAAGAACCCACATTGCCGTCTGCAGCAAGGAAATGGTGGTGTTGTCCAGGTTACCCGCAGCGGAATACAGGTACGGCATGAACATGCCCTGCGTACCGGCAACCAGGTTCCAGGTAAGGTACACGGCAACCAGGAAGATCATGGACTTCACGTTCACGGAATTCTTCAGAGCGCGGCCCATCATCTTGCCAAAGGATTCGCCCTTGCCTTCGGTTGCCGCTTCCTTCTTTTCGGTCCAGTCGGTGGATTCCTGAAGCTGGCGCTGCAGGTTCCACGCAATAAGAGCAACGATGAACAAAACGGCGAACAGGATGCGCATTGCCAACAGGCCGTCGAACATGCCGTAGGAAACCATGGCGCCGGCGGCGTCGGTGGTGGGGAAAATGAACGAAAGGCCCAGGGAAAGCATGAAGATGATGGCAGGACCGCAAGACCATGCGAACTGGGAAATGCCGATGTTCTGAGCACGACGGTTGTCGCCGGACATTTCGGAAATGTAGGACCAAGAAGCGGGAACGCCCGCGCCTACGGAAAGACCCGAAATGAACACGCCCAGAACCAGCATGGGCAGATTGATGGAAACCATCAGAATGAATACGCCCAATGCGTAAATGAGCAGGTTGTAGGTGTAGATGAACTTACGACCGAACTTGTCGGTAAGGAAGCCGCCGACCAAAGCGCCGATGGCAGCGCCGAATGCGTTAGCGGAAATTGCACCCAGGATCGCGATCCACACGGAATCGAAGCCGAAGTACAGAGGCCAGGCGGTGGTAGCAAGCGCCGTAGAGGCGGCTACGATACAGCCCGAGTCCAGGAAGTTGGTAAGGGAAACCGCAATGGTACCCTTACGTTCGCTTGAAAGAGCCACGTGTCTTTCCTTTCTTAGTCAAGGTGAAATGCGCAGGGCAGATCTACCGAGACCGGGGAGTTGTCGGGGTTGGTTTCCATGACGCTTGCCATGAAATCCCACCATTTCTTACAGATATCGGTATGAGCCGATTCGCCATAACGCTCCGGGTCGTCAAGCTCAATGTAACCAAACAGGATATTCGTCTCTTCGTCGATGAAGATGCTGTAGTTATGACCGCCGTATTCATGAATCATTTCGGCCATTTCAGGCCACAATTCGTTATGACGGCGTTCGTATTCTTCAGCGAAGCCAGGGTAAAGCTTCATCTTGAAACCGCTGATGGTGCGGCCGTTTTCGGTCTTGCGAACAGTCATGGCGGCCCTTAGTCCAAAAAGTCTTCGTTGGGGGCAATGCCAAAGTCGCGGCATACGGCGCGCAGCTGGTCGTCCGAAATCAGGAAGTTCGGTTCGGCACCCGCATTCGCGCTGCGGGCCATCAGATAAAGCTGAGCGCTCTTTTCGATGGTGTGCATAAGGCCGAAGGTGATGTCGAACGTTGCGCCAGAGCAGAACAGGCCGTGCTGGCACCAAACGGCAGCTTCGTAATCTTCCATGAGCGCGCACGTTGCGTTGGCGATGTCTGCGCCGCCGGGAACCATCCACGGCACAACGCCCACACCATCGGGGAACACAACGATGCATTCGGTCATGGACTTCCACAAAATGCGGGAATATTCGCGGGCGCTGGGAGCGACCAGCGTGGAAAGCGCAATGACGTTGGGCGTGTGGGCGTGATAGATCACGCGGCAAGCGCCGTCGGTCTTGGCAACGCGAACGGAATGGTTCATGAAATGGCTGGGGAATTCGCTGGTGGGCTTACCGCCGTTTTCCAAACCCCAAACAATGCGCCAAGAATCGCCCGTTTCATTGATTTCAACGATGCCGCAGGCGTCCTGGGGCTCAAGCGTTGCGTTGCGCATGAACTTGCCGGAACCCGTGGTGATGAAGAATTCGCCGGCAAGGTTGGCGCCGGTAACGCCCATGTTCACCCAAGGGCCGGGCTCGTTGAATTCAGGTGCGCATTCGGCCACTTCTTCAGCGGTCATGCGATACGTAAGGTTGCCGCCGTTGCGTTCGTGCCAGCCCTGAAGCCAGCCGTCGTTGCACAGGCGGGTGAACCCTTGCATGCATGCAGTTTCGATGATGCTCATGTAGTGCTTCCTTCTTTCATAACGCAGGGCGCTCAAAGCGCGCCCTGCGGGTAACCGTCTTCCATCCGCGCTTAGCGGGCAGCAAGAACCGTGTTTTCGTATTCAGCAACCTTGGCGTACACTTCGCCTTCCAGGGCAACGCCCTGACGAGCGCAGTATTCGTCCCAAACGGCGCCGAACGGCATGGATTTGAACTGCTCCATGGCCATGAGGCGCTGGGTGTAGTTGCCGGCGTCCTGCATTTCCTTCATGGCCTCGAAGGGCTGCAGCAGCGCAAACAGCAGGGACTTTTCCATGGCGCGCGTACCGGTTACCCAAGCACCGATGCGGTTGATGGAAGCGTCGAAGAAGTCCAGGCCGATGATGACCTTTTCCCACGCGCCGGGGTTGCGCACGATCTCGGTAGCGATTTCGCGCGTGGTGTCGTCGAACAGAACCACATGGTCGGAGTCCCAACGCACGGGGCGCGTTACGTGCAGCGGGATCTTGTCGAAGAACGGCAGCAGCGCAGCGATCTTGTCCGCGGCGTTTTCGGTGGGATGGTAGTGGCCGTTGTCAATGAGGTTGTACACGCCTTCGTGGCGGGCGGCGTAGGCCGTGTAGAATTCGTTGGAACCCACGGTGTAGGATTCCAGGCCAATGCCGAATACCTTGGATTCAACGCAGTCGATTACGTGGGGGCATTCTTCGGCGAAGATCTGGTTCAGGGAATCTTCCAGGCGCAGACGCGGGGTAAGGCGGTCGGAGGGAACGTCCTTCATGCCGTCGGGAATCCAAACGTTGTTCAGAACCTGGTCGTCCATTTCAACGCCGATGCGCTCTGCGATGCGGCGGCATGCGATGGCGTGGTTGATCCAGAACGTGCGCACGTCTTCGATGGGAGAAGAAAGCGAAAGGTCGTTCACCATCATGGGGTGGCTGAAGATGGTGGGGTTGAAGTCGATGCCGTAGCCCTTTTCCTTGGCCCATTCCACCCAGGGAGCGAAGTGCTTGTACTCAAGTTGGTCGCGGTCTACCCAGGGGTTTTCTTCAGTGAATACCGCATAGCATGCATGCAGGTTGATGCGCTTCTTGCCGGGGACCATGGCCATGGCGGCTTCAAAGTCAGCGGTAAGCTGCTCGAAGTTCATTGCCTTGCCCGGGTAGTTGCCCGTGGTCTGGATGCCGCCAGAAAGCGCGTTGTCCTTCTGGTCGAAGCCCTGAACGTCGTCGCCCTGCCAGCAGTGTACGGAAATGGCCTTTTCAGCCAGCTTTTCCAGAACTGCTTCGGTATCGATGCCGCAAGATGCATACGCCTCTTTGGCCAATTCGTAAGCCGTGCTCATCTTTTCTCCTTTACTGGTAAGTCAGTGTGCCCTGCGGGCAACCGGCCTTTACTTCTATTTCAAGACGGCCCCTGGCCGCCCGTGAAAGCTTGTGCGCGCCTAAAGTGCGCTGCCCTATTCGGCGGGCTCCACCACTTTGATCTCGAACGATTCGCGCACGCAGTCGCGCGCTTCCTGCAGCGTGGCGAAGGTGCCCGCATTCAACATCTGCACCATGAGGTTGCCCAGGCTGGTGCCTTCGATGGGGCCGGCCAGCACGGGCAAGCCGCATGCGTTGGCCGTAAGCTGGTTCAGGAACATATCCTGGCAGCCGCCGCCCACAATGTTGATAGAGGTATATTCCATGCCGGTTAGCGCCTGAAGGTCTGCAGTGGATTCGGCGTAACAGGTTGAAAGGCTGATGTAGACGCACTTCATGAGCTGACCCACCGTTGCAGGAACGGGCTGGCCCGTTTCGCGGCATGCAGACCTGATCTCAACGATCATGGAATCGGGCGCCAGGAAGCGGTCGTCGTTCACGTTCACGCACGCTTCGAACCCTTCGGCCGCTTTTGCGGCTTCGATCAGATCCACAAAGCCGAATTCGCGTGTGCCCGGCTCTACGCCCAGGCATGCCAGCGCCTGGAGCTCTTCTTCGCCCATGACCTTGCCGGCAACGTAATCGACGCCGTTCAATTCACGACGGATGGACTGGATCATCCACAGGCCCATGATGTTCTTCAAGAAGCGGAACCGGTAATCGTAGCCGCCTTCGTTGGTGAAGTTCTGCAAACGGGAAGCGTCTGCCGTAATGGGGCCTTCGTGCTCTACACCCAGCAGGCTCCACGTGCCGGAAGAAAGGTATACCGCTTCGTCGTCGCGGGCGGGAACGGCCAAGAAGGCAGAACCCGTATCGTGCGTTGCGGGCAAAACGACTTCGCAATCAAAGCCCACACGCGCCTGAACCTCAGGCGTAAAGCCGCCCAGCACGAACCCGGGCATTTCCACCTTGCCGAACAGGCGCGCTGGAATACCGCAGGCACCAAGGATTTCTTCATCCCAATCTTTGGTGCGCGCATTGAGCAGGTTCGTGGTGGTTGCGTTAGTGTATTCGTTCACCTTCTTGCCCGTAAGCAGGAAGTTGAAGTATTCGGGGATCATCAAAAAGCGCTGGGCGCGCTCAAGCTGTTCAGGGGCCTCTTTTGCCAAAGCCACGAACTGGTACAGCGTGTTGAAGGGCTGGCGCTGAATGCCCGTGCGCCTATACACCTCAAGGGGTGAGATCATTTCGTCCGTTTCGGGGAAGATGTCCTGGGTACGGGCGTCGCGATAGGCAACGGCATCGCCCACCACTTCGTCGTTTTCGTCCAGCAGAACGAAGTCAACGCCCCAGGTGTCGATGCCCATGGTCGAAGGAACCTTGCCCGCTTTGGCGCAAGCCTCAAGCCCGGCCAAAATGCTTTCGTACAGACCTTCTTTGTCCCAGCAGTCATGGCCGTCTTTGCGCAGCTGCAGGTTGTCAAAGCGATACATTTCTTCCAGGACGATGCGGCCCTGTTCCATATGGCCCAGAACGTGACGGCCGCTTGAAGCACCGATGTCGATGGCCAGATGATACGTCACGCCTTCGGGCGCAACCGCGCATGAGGAAGCAGACATTATTCCTGGTCTCCTTCGTGTATTTCAATGACGTACATGATGTTGGTGGGCGCCGAAACGCACGGCTTGCCCGCCGTAGATTCAAGGCGCGGACTGGTGGAAGCATCGCCTGCGGTGAACACGGCAATATCGCCTTCGCGCAGCAAGCCCTTGCCGCACACGGCGATGCGGGCGTTTTCAATGGTTTCTTCCATGTCGCCTTCAATGTTGCCCAACATAGGGGTAACGCCCCAGAACAGCTGCAAGCGGCGCATCACGCCTTCGCTTGCGGTTACCGCGTAAATGGGAACCTTGGGCCTAAAGGCGGAAATAAGGCGCGCAGTGCGGCCCGACGTTGTGGGCGTTACGATCGCCGCAGCGTCGGCCGCTTCGGCGGTTACCACGGCGGACATACCCACGGCAGGCGAAACGCGCTGAGCAGGCGTACCCGATTCGTGGAGCGCTGCATATTTACGCAAGAGCGGTTCGTTCTTCAGGTGCTCTTCGGTGGATTCGGCAATGGAAGCCATCATGCGCACGGCAACAACGGGGTACTTGCCAATGGCGGTTTCGCCGGCAAGCAGCAGCGCGTCGGAGCCGTCGAAGATGGCATTGGCGACGTCTGCCACTTCCGCACGCGTGGGGCGCGGGTTGTTGATCATGGAATCAAGCATCTGCGTTGAAGTGATAACGGGTTTGCGGCATTCGTTGCAGCGGGAAATGATCTCCTTTTGAATGTAAGGTACGCGTTCGGCGGGAACCTCCACACCCAGATCGCCGCGCGCGATCATAACGCCATCGGCCGCTTCGATGATCTCGTCGATGTTCTCAACGCCTTCGGCGTTTTCGATCTTGGCGATGACCGATATTTCCGCACCGCCGTTTTCTTCCAAGAACGCGCGAACTTCCTTAACGCTTTCCGCGTTGCGGATGAACGTCGCGGCAACGATATCGATGCCCTGCTCGATACCAAAAAGAAGATCGCGCTTGTCGCCTTCGGTCAGGGTGGGCAGTTCCACCTTGGTGCCCGGCAGGTTCACACCTTTGTGCTCACCCAAGATGCCGGTGTTCTGCACGGTTGCCACAATATCGGTCCCGTGCACTTCGTCCACGGCAAGCTCGATCAAACCGTTGTCAAGCAAGATGATGGTGCCCGGCTGAACGAAGGCATGCAAGCCGGGATGGTCTTGGTGAATGCGCTCCGCCGTGCCCAGCACGGGTTCTTCGGTAAGCGTGATCTGCTTGCCGGCGCGCAAACGGACGGGCATGTGCTTATCTAGCAGGCCCGTGCGGATTTCCGGACCCTTGGTATCAAGAAGGATGGCAAGGGGCAAGCCCAGTTCGCGGCGTACCTTTTTCAAACGATCGATACGCGCGGCATGCTCTTCGTGATTGGCATGCGAAAAGTTCAAACGCGCTATGTCCATGCCGGCAAGCGCCAGATTGCGCAGGGTAGATTCACTGTCTACTGCAGGACCCAGCGTGCATATGATCTTCGTACGTTTTGCCATACGTTGCCTTCCATAGGGTGAATGGTTTACGCATAATTCCCCTACGCATACGTGCACACAGGGGAACCAAGTGTACGCAACCGAATATATTTGCAGTTCACCGAAGAAATTGCAACACTCGAAGCAAATACGCAAAAACATTGCTAACTGTAGCCCGATTTTTTGTCATCACCGCGTACCGAACCGCACCCTTATGACAACGCTCTCCCGCCCTTTCAAAACGAGGGCCATGGGACAAAACGGTGGCTTGTGGGTTAGCGGACCATGTAACTCAGTCGGTCATGTGACTCAGTGGACCATGTAGCTTAAATCGGCCACGGGGCTTAGTCGACCATGCGGCTTAGTCGGTCGTGCTGCTCAGCGACCATTGCCAGCCAAACTACATGGTCCTGCTCATAAAAAAAAGCGCCCGGACATGCCGGGCGCTTTCGGAATCGAACGGTGCGATTCTTACAGGTTCATAGCTACGATGTAGCCGTCGCGAATTGCCTCGAGCAAACGCTTGTACTCAGGAGTACCGTAAGGATCGTTCGCAGCAACGCCTTCCCAATCGGCGTGAGGAGATGCGTTACCAATGAGGTGCAGATGCTCCTCGCCCAGAACACCCTTAGCCTCATCATAGAGATCGGTGTTGTCCACCATGGTGGTACCGGTGATGATGGTGTCAGCAGGAACGGTGAATTCCTTGCCTTCAGCATCTTCGCACAGAACGCCTTCGTCGGTGTAAGCCTTAACCTTGGTCAGGGTAAGGATCTTAACGCCTTCCTTCTTGAGCTTGCGCAGCTCGGGGTTCTTGTCGATGATACCGATCTGGTCGCCAGCCTTCTTAGCGGATTCGATAACGGTGACCTCGCGGCCTTCGTTCATCGAAGAAGCTACCTCGATGCCAGCGAAGCCGCCGCCGATAACGGCCATGCGCTTCTTAACCAACAAGTGAGTACCCAGGCCCCACTGCATAAGGCCAAGAGGAGCGCCCAGGATGCCCATGCCGAAGCAGGACAGGCCCCACATGAAGCCCATACCGGGAGTGCCGTTGCCCTCAACGAGCTCTTTCAGAGCGTGAGAATCGATAACGTTCTTGCGGTTCTTACCAGGAACATCAGGAGAAGTGGTCTCGGGACCAACTGCCAGGATGACCTCGTCAGCACCGAAGTCCTTCAGGAAGTTAACGTCGACCTTGGTGTTGCAACGAACATCGATGCCAAGACGCTTGATCTCGTTGTTGTACCAATCAACCATCGGAGGAAGCTCTTCGTTGAGAACCTGAGCGAGGTTCAGCAAGCCGCAAGGCTTCTTCTTCTGATCAACAACGGTAACGTTCTTGAAGCCACGCATCTTGAGGTTACGTGCTGCTTCCAGACCAGCAGGGCCAGCACCAACGACGAGGATCTTCTTCTGAGCCTCTTCGCCGGAAACCTGACGATCCTCAGGCAAGCCGTACTGAGAGAAGTAAACGTTGGGGTTAACGGAGCACTTGCAGGGCTTACCGATGAAGATGTTGTCCAAGCAGCGAGAGCAAACGATGCAGGGGCGAACTTCCTCGGAGCGGCCTTCAGCGACCTTGATGCCGATCTCGGGCTCTGCGATCCAGTGACGAGCCATACCAGCAGCGTCGCCAGAACCGTCTGCCAGGATCTTTTCGCAAACGTCCAAGTGATTGATACGAGTGCCAGGGAAGCAAGGCAGAGAAGTGTACTTCTTAGCTTCCTTGGAAAGGTAGATGAATTCACCTTCGGGAACCAGCTGGTTAGCAACGGGGCGAGGTGCCTCATGGAAGCCAGCCTGGATGGACCAAGCGTCAACACCGTGAGCCTCAACGCACTCGATGACTTCCTTCAGGTCCTCTACGCGCTGACCGCCAGGCATAAGGTCGTCTGCGGAGTAACGAATGAGGATGGGGTAATCTTCACCGCACTGACGATGGATCTCGTCGATGATCTCGGTCAGGAGACGGCAGCGGTTCTCAGTAGATCCACCATACTCGTCGGTACGATGGTTGGAGTACTTGGAGATGAAGCGCATGACCATGTAACCGATACCAGCGTGGATCTCGATAATATCGATACCAGCCTGCTGGCAGCGCTTAGCAGCATCGCCATACTGCTTAACGACCAAAGCGATTTCTTCCTTGGTGAATTCCTTTTCAGGCATACCAACGAAGGGGCCGGAAACAACGTCCTTGGAAGGAGCATAGGACTGCAGCTCGTCTTCGCCGCTTGCGCGCCATTCGTAGCAGAGCTGAAGCTGAGCGGCCAGCTTAGCACCGTGCTCGTGGCACACGTCAGCGGTACGCTTGAGGCCAGGGATGAAGCAGTCGTCCCATACGCCTACTGCACCAGTGGTCGTGTGATACTTAGGATGCGTGTCGAAAACGTCGCATACGTAGCAAGAGCCGAGCTCGATCAGAGCGGCACCGCCCTTTGCACGCTGCTCGTAGAAATCAACGAGGTCGTCGCCAACATGGTAGTTGTCGGTCTTCTCGATGGTCATCGGCAGCATTACGAAACGATTTCGCAGCTCCACGTTGCCGATCTTGAACGGCTTATTTAGTAATTCGTACTTCACTTCGCGGCCCCTTTCGTAAGAACAAAAGTGAAATTCCATTCCTGCATATACGAGAGCTAATTAGATGCACTTGGTACAACCGTTTATAAGTACACGAAAACAGACGACACCTTATTCGTTGTCGTCTGAAAACTGTGTCACATGCAACGATCTGTACCAGTGATGATCAACCGTAAGCACTCCTTCGCGTTAGGATATTGTAAAACAGATATACAACCTAATGCCCGTCATTATGCATTATTTGCTTTATTAATCCGGGAATAAATGATTCTTGCAAAACTTATTTGTCGCCAATGGCCCCGAAATGCTACACATTTTTAAACTTTTGACCGATTTTTTAGCAAAGAGCGCTAAACTAACGTCCTAAAGTAGGCTGAAAGGAGCATGCAGTGGGTACATTTGACACGAAATTGTTGATCTCCCAAGCCTTAGTCGATCTTTGCTCTGAACAACCACTCAGGAAGGTCTCCATCAGCGACATCGTAGAGCGCACTGGCAAGAACCGCAAAACGTTCTACTATCACTTCGAAGACAAGAACGCTCTTATCATCTGGAAGTTCCGCTACGATCTGGGTATGGAACTTCAGCATCGCTTCCCCGAGAACATCTTGGTATACGAAAAAGAAGGCGAGAACACCTATCCCGACCTTCCTTTCTACATTACTCAGAAATCGGGCGTCCGCTCACTTGACCATTCGAAGTTCTTCGACACCTTCGCTATCGTCCTGAAACGCGAACGCGAATTTTATGCCCAGGCATTTGCGGAAACCGGTCCGGCGGCGCTACGCAATTATCTGTACGACCTGTACCTTCCCGCACTGCGCAACGACATCCAGATCATCCTGGCCAATCGGTATCTACCCGAAGAGAACATCGACTTTCTGAGCGAGTTCTATACGTGCGCGTTCCTGTCGTACTTCACCCGCAAATGCGAACAATCCGGCACCAAGCACTTCGGCAGCAACGCTGGTCCTTTTGCGAACATTATTCACAGCTCCCTTGAAAGCGAGATCAAGGAAGCTCAATTACGCCGCAACCTATAACGCATCGCAACAACGCGGCACGAGCCTTCGCTGCATCGAAACTCAAAACGCAAAAAGCGCCTATCGGCGTCACATCGAAGCCCACCGACGCGAGAAATACCCACCCAACCGCAAAGGCCTCTTCTGCTGGGGGTCCATCGCAGCTGATCTCGTATTTCTATGAAAATAAGGGCGCGGCGAATATGACGGCACGAATGATCGAGCCATCCCTGCATGGATGCTGCCTCCGTGGGGCCGCGCTTTGGATATTTTCAAAGAAATACGAGCTGCTCAAGGACCCCCCAGCAGAAGAGGCCTTTGCGGTTGGGCGCGATCAATCGGCGTAGCTATCCATAATGAGCGGTGCGGCAATGTAGACCATGATCTGGTCGGTTCCTTCGGCGATCTGATTGCCGCGGCAATCTTCCCAGATGGTGCTCACGCGCGAGCTTTCGGTATACCCCAGCCCACCCAGGATCTGCATCGCATCGCTGGCGACCTGAGTCGCCGTTTTGGGAATATAGCGCTTCATCAGGGCGACAGCCAAACGCTTATCGGGTTTATCGGCCTCCATCGCCCACGCTGCGTGATATAGCATGGCACGCATAGTGCGTAGGCTGATCTCCATATCGGTCAACATCTGCTCGATCTGCTGGAACTGACCAATGGACACGCCGAAGGCCTTACGGATCCGTGCGTTCTCGACCGCATCCTCCATGGCAGCTTGCGCCATACCGACCGACGTTGCACAGGTGAACACGCGGCCATATTCCAAGAGCTTGAACAGATGACGAAACCCGCCCTCATGTCCCTTGAGGCGATATTCGGGCTTAAGCTCCACTTCGTCGAACGAAACCGACGCAAACGGCACCATCGATTGGCCGATCTTATTGATGGGCACCGCGCGGATGCCTGGCAGGTCATGGGGAATGAGCCAAAAGGACAGCGGCGGATAATCATCGACCACTGTTTCATCGCGATCGATCGCCGCCACCAAAATACTGGGCGAATACTCGCCGTTGTTCACATAGGTCTTCTGCCCGTTGAGTATGATCTTGCCGTCACGCGTCTCAACCGAGGTCTTCATGCCCATCGTATCCGAGCCGGCGTTGGGTTCCGATACCCCCAACGAGAACATCAAGCGTCCCGTATTACGATAATCATCCAGAACGCTCGAAACAACGCCCTCGTCAGCAAAGCCCCCGATGATCTGCAGGTTGAACAGGTCGTTCTGGAACGGCAATACCGCACCAGCACAACGGGAGAGTTCCTCCAAGATAAGCGTTTGCGCCATGACGCCAAGACCGCGACGACCGCCTCCTTGAGCTTGGCTGAGCGCAAAATAGCGCTCAACGAACCCTTGCGCCACGTCATCGGGCAGGCCCTGGTCCTTGCGCCATTGGAACACATGGTCAGGCGTGAACACCGATTCGCCGAACGCGCGGAACGTTGCGATAATGTTTTTTTGGTTTTCTGAAAGAACGAAGTCCACGAAACATCCCCTCATGTCACTTTGTTCGTAAATATATTCGAGCATACGGCAGTTGCCCGCCGCTTCATATCATCAAGTTATTCAATATGTAGCAATAGACACCGCAACTACGGTGCCTCGGATGAAGAACGAGCCTGCCAACGGTAGGTCAACAGGCTCATGGCTCTTTATGTAGTGGTGCCCAGGCCCTTAACGGCCCTTCCACACCGGTTCGCGCTTTTCTGCGAACGCGGTAGCGCCCTCGATCTTATCTTCACTACCCTGAGTGATCTTCTCATATTCTTCCAGAATGTCCCAGCCCTTTGAGGGATACACCACGCTTTCACCCATCGTCTCATACGCCGTGCGCTTGGTGCATTCGATAGCGAGTGGCGCGCCTTTGCAGATGAGCTGCGCCATCTTGATAGCCTCGTCAAGCACCGTACCTGGCTCGACCGCCTTATTAATAAGGAAGCACTCCTCGGCCTTCTTCGCGTCGAAGGGTTCGCACACCAGCATGAGCTCCATCGCAGGTTTTGCCGGCATTGTCTGCATAATGCGCATGAGCAGACCGCCACCAGCTGCCGTCAGACCACGGCGCGGCTCAGGCAACGAGAACGTTGAATCGGTGCCCGCGATAGCCAGATCGCATGCTACTAAGATCTCGACTCCGCCACCGAGAACACGCCCATTAGCTGCGGCGATGATCGGCTTGGAGAGGTAGCGCTTGCACATGCCTGCAAAGCCGCTCTTCTCGTACCCTTCGGGCGCATGCATAGTGCCCGCAGCGATTTCCTTCAGGTCGCTTCCGGCGCAGAAGCAGTCACCGACGTTGGTGATAATGCCTACGCGCAGCGAATCAGTTTGCTCAAGATGGTCGAATGCGTGGCACAACTCGAGCCACATTGCGCTACTGATAGCGTTCTTCGCCTCGGGACGATTGAGCGTAACGATGAAAATACCATCGCGCTCTTCGGTAAGAATGTGCTGATAAGTCATAAGATCCCCCTCACTTGTCTTGCGCCGCGCCATATGGAACCCAAAATCGCGGCAAAGACAACATCGATAGCTCCGATCCCCAAAGGAGCTTGTTGTGACCATTGTAGCGCTAGAATCTCGGCGCTGGCACTCAATTCTCGAGCACGATGCGCATTGGTGGTTCCCTCGAGCAGGCGAATGAGGTCTTCTTGCCGCACGTGGATCCAATATCCCATGACAACACAGAAAAGCCCGCATATACGCGGGCTTTCTAACACTGGATCTAAATCAGCTCGACGAAGACGGAGCCGTATTCGCAGCGTGCGTCTAGTTGAATCCCTTAAGGAACGTATCCACTGCTTCATTGAAAGCAGCTGGGTTGTCATACGCAATGAAATGATCGCCCTGGATCAAGATCAGCTCCGCATCAGGCAAGCTCTTATAAATGAGCTGCGTGTGCTCTGCTTCGATCATATCGCTCGTCCCCACGATAACCAACGTCGGAATGTCAAGGTTGGCTAAACGAGCCGGATCGATAGCGGGCTGCGTTGCCATCAAGTTCAGCAACTCGTATCGAGCCATGGCTTCTCCGCTTTCATCCTTCCGCGTTTCAGCTTCTTTTGCCTTCGTGACGATACGCTCGCGAACGGGCTGAATGACGCCTTCAATATTCAGATTCGCCCCATTCAGGATGAGCTTACCCACGCGCTCAGGATGCTCGAGCGCGAACAAGAGCGCAGTAATGCCACCATCGGAAAAGCCCAGCAGATGCGCACGGAAAATGCCATGCTCGTTCATGAAATCGAGCAGATCCTGCGCGAACTGATCGAACGTAAAAGGTGCCGTACCACGTGGAGATTCACCCTGGCCGCGAGTATCGATAGCGATAACGCGATACTCCTTCGAGAAGTACTCGAGCTGATGCCTGAAATGAGTACTGTCCTCGCCGTTGCCATGCAGCAAAATGAGCGGATAGCCCGAGCCCTGTTCAGAATAGTTGAGTTTGATATCCATAACCCCACTCCTTTTGGATATATAGGTGTAAATCCCCTTTTGATAATGATAACGGTCTTTTTAGAGAGCGGATGCGCCAAGACGAGGCAAATTGACTTTCGGCTCGTAAAAGCATGAATCTGGAAGAACCAATAGCCTCCTTGCTACAATGAAAAAAGGACAGAGAAAGGGGCCCCTATGAAGATTCTCGCCATCAACGGAAGCCATCGCGTTGGCCAAAATACCGCGACGCTTTTACAGATCGCACTTGACGAAGCTGCCGCTCTAGGAGCAGAAACCGAAATGGTCGACCTTGCAGAGCTCGACATCGAATTCTGCGCCGGATGCAACAGATGCCTCGGCAAACAGATGTGCTCCATCAGCGACGATATGGATGAGCTGAAACAGAAGATGCTCGAAGCAGACGGCATCATTCTTGGATCGCCCGATTACTTCAGCAACGTCACTGCGCGCACGAAGAACTTCATCGATCGCACGCGTCCGCTTCACATGGTCGCCAATCAGCTCAAAGGCAAAGTAGGCGGCTATCTGACCATGTCAGGCCTTGATAATTGTGGCTCTGAAACCACCAACCGCATCCTGGACAACTTCTTCGCCACCCACGAAATGATTGTCATTCACCCGCGTCCCGAAGGCCCCGTGCTGGGCTCCGGCATTACCGGATCGCTCATGGCGGGCATGAAAGACGGCAAGCCCCGCTGGCGCCGCAGCGTCGAAGAGGACGAGATCGCCCTTAAGATGGCGCACCAGCTAGGCAAAGATATGACTGAGATGATCCAGCGCTTGGCATAGCTCGCACGTAGACACGACAATTCGATGTCTGCTGCAGTTCGCTCTCGAGTTGAAGGGCACCTGAACAACAAGAGGCTCCATAAAAGCAAAAAGGCGGCTCGCAAGAGCCGCCTTTTTTCATGCACGCTATAAAGCCGTGAGCTTATTCCCAAGTGCAGGGAGCTTCGCCGGCTTCCTGACGCTGAGACTTGTAGATAGTGTCAGGAATAGGCTCGCCGTGATAGATGCCTACGCCACCGCGATCTTCGATAGCAGCGATCTCTTCGTCGGTGTAGCCATACTTCTGCATAACTTCCTTGGTGTGGTAGCCGATAGGCTTAGCAAGGATGACCGGAGGATCGCCAGCGGAACCGAAGCGAACCGGGGTCATAGGCAGAGCATGCTTGCCGAATTCGTCGTACTCGACATAACGAAGGGAGTCGTTTACGTAAGCCTCTTCGTCGCGAAGAATGTCGGGGAAGCGGAAGAGCTTCTGAGCAGGAACCTGGTTGATGCGGAACTGCTCAATCCAGTACTCAAAAGGCTGCTTAATGAACGCATCTTCGAGCCACTTGATGACTTCGCCGTTCTTGCCGGATGCCTTCAGGTGAGGAAGGTCACGGGTGTCTACGTTGTCGATCTGATCTTCGTAGCCGAAGAGCTTCATCATCATTTCGTAGTACTTATCGTACTGAGGCATGCAGATGTAGATCCACTTGTCGTCAGAGGTACGATAGGTGTTGTTGAAGGGGTTAGGAACATCGGTGCGGGACTTAGGATAGTCAGCGCCGAACTGCTGAGCGCAGATACCAATGTCGGAAGCGAAGATCGCTGCAGCGTAAAGGTTGGTAACGACCTTTTCGCCCTGACCGGTACGGGTACGGTTGAACAGAGCTGCGCAGATACCGCCAGCCAACATGCAAGCAGCGTTGTTGTCGCCGAATGCCTGAGGAGCGATAGCGGGAGACTGATCCTTCTCACGGAAAACGTTAGCTACGCCACCGCGAGCTGCCCAGCATACTGCGTCGTATCCGGGGGAATCTTTTTCAGGACCATACTCGCCATAACCGCGCATCTGAGCCCAAATGAGCTGAGGGAATTCCTCATGAATGGTCTCGTAATCAAGACCGAGCTTCACCAAAGCCTTGTCGCGCAGGTTAACGACAAAAACGTCAGCATCAGCGAGAAGCTTCTTCATGAACTTCATGCCGTCTTCGTCTTTGAGGTTGATTGCAACGAGGTCCTTATTGGTGTTGTTCAAGTCGAACGTAGGATCTTCAAAGTCGTTCTTCTCGCAACCGAAGCCAGGACCCTGAGTGCGCTGAGCATCGCCGTGAAGAGGCTCGGTCTTGATGACGCGAGCGCCCATTTCGGAAAGGCAACGTGCAGCAGCGGGAGCGGCAACCCATTCGCAGAGCTCGACAACCTTGACACCTGCAAGGGGGCCGTAGCCGTTGAGTTTATCTGTAGTAGTGGACATACAGATTCTCTCCTTCCATTGTATTTAACGATGAACCCTGCTCTACGACATGACGAAACGTGCACCTCGCACGGCCGGGCTATTTTACGTTACCTTCCCAGTATCGTTGTCTGAAGTAGGCGTGGGGATGGTCAAGAATTCTGTATTGTCCTTATTTTTTGAAAATCTCCCTATTTGTTTTCAAAATTTTATTGATTTCGCCGATTTTTTCGGACAAAACACCAGTCTTTGTCCACCGCTCACCCTCAAATTGGCACCGTTGACCCGAGAAGATCGTAGCAGCACCAAGGCCCTTCTATTTTGCAAACCCCCCTGTTAAAAGCGGTTTTTGAATTTGCTGGACACGAAAATGTTTCTATACAATGGTACACAGGATTCTTCGCATAGCCCGTGCGCCGAATTCTCCCTGCGGATCCGAACCCAATGCGATACCGCAGGCTCGATCGTTCACACGTTAGGAGGGATGGATGAGCAGATTATCCGTAGCGCCTGTCGCTCGCGACGACGCTAAGCAAAATACGTTCATGCAAGAATACGCTCGCCGTATCGAAGCGACCCCACCAGGAATGTGCCCTGTCGCTTTGCAGCTTTCCCTGCTGCAAGCAAGCGGCTGCCAGACCTGTGGCAAGTGCACCCCATGCCGCGAAGGCATCCCACAATTGGAAGGCATGCTCGAAGCCGTGCTCGCTCTTGAAGGCACGCCCGCCATGCTGGATTCCATGCGCAAAAAGGCGCTTACCATTCGCGACACCGCGGACTGTGCCATTGGCTGGCATGCCGCCGAAGTGTTCCTTCAGGGGATGGATACCTTCGCCAAAGAATACGAGAGCCATGTCAATGACTATCGTTGCCAGCCCGGTGTTTCACAGACCGTTCCTTGCGAGACCATGTGCCCTGCCCATGTAGACGTGCCCGCCTACATCGCACTGGTGGGCGAAGGCAATTACGCAGGCGCGATCAATATGATCCGCAAAGATAATCCCTTCCCCACGGCCTGCGCATTCGTGTGCGAGCACCCCTGCGAGACCCGCTGTCGCCGCACGCTGATCGATGCTCCCATCAATATTCGCGGCATCAAGAAGTTCGCGGTCGACAATCTTGCTGCCGACCAGGTCGCAACGCCTACAGCGGCTGAAGCAACTGGCAAGAAGATCGCCATTATCGGCGGCGGCCCATCTGGTCTGACCTGCGCGTACTTCAGCGCGCTCATGGGCCACGAAGTTCATGTCTTCGAGGGTCGTAAGCAACTGGGCGGCATGATGCGCTATGGCATTCCCGCATACCGCTTCCCACGCGAGCGCCTTGATGAAGACATTCGCGCCATTCTCGCCACCGGCAACATTACCGTTCATTACGAATCCCAGGTGAACACCGAAGAGATGTCCAAGATCGCCGCGGACTACGACGCGGTCTACGTTGCCATTGGCGCACAGGGCGGCAAGGGCCTGAAGATGGATGGAACAGACGCTGAAGGCGTCATGAGCGCCGTTGAATTGCTGACCCAGATCGGCGACGGCGATTATCCTGACTTCACTGGCAAGAAGGTCGTCGTCATCGGTGGCGGCAACGTTGCCATGGACTGCGCCCGCACCAGCGTTCGCGCAGGAGCCGAAAGCGTGACCGTCGCATACCGTCGTCGCATTGACGATATGACCGCTCTGCGTGCCGAGATCGATTCGGCCATGCAGGAGGGCGTCGAAATGCTCACGTTGCAGGCGCCCGATCATATCGAAGTCGAGAACGGTCACTGCACCGCCCTGTACACCCAGCCCCAGATGATCGGCCCCGTAAGGGGTGGTCGCCCAGCACCGCAGAAGGCCGATAAGCCCCTCGAGCGCATCGAAGCCGATATCGTGCTGATCGCCGTTGGTCAGGACATCGTATCGGCTCCATTCGAAGAGTTCGGCATGCAGGCCGATCGCACCTATTTCGAAGCTGATGAATACCTACAGTCCATCGGTACCGCCGAGAACGTTTTCGTAGGCGGCGACTGCCAGATCGGTCCCAAGACCGTCATCCTGGCGATCGGCGCCGGCAAGGTCGCCGCGCGCAATATCGACGACTTCCTGGGCTTTGATCACGAACTTGATTGCGGGGTCGTCGCACCGGCTCCCAAGCCCAACAACCGCACTGCCTGCGGTCGTGTGCAGATCGTGGAGCGCCCCGCTCGCGAGCGCAAGAACGATTTTGGCGCAGTTGAAGTCGAGATGAGCCTCGAAGAAGCTCAGCAAGAATGTGGCCGCTGTCTACGTTGTGACCACTACGGCTGCGGTGTAATGGATGGAGGTCGAATCCAATATGTATAACGTAACTATCGACGGTAAGACCGTCGCCGTTGAAGAGAACGCCAGCGTTCTTAAAGCAGCGCACGAGGCCGGAGCCGCCATTCCCACGCTGTGCTGGATGAAGGACCTCAACGAGATCGGTTCCTGCCGTATTTGCGTATGCGAGGTCGAAGGCGACGACGCCCTGTGCGCCGCATGCAACACTCCCGTACGCGACGGCATGGTCGTACGCACCAACACCCCACGCGTTATCGCCGCTCGCCGCGATAACCTGCGCACTATTCTGGAAGGTCATCGCAGCGAATGCACCACGTGCGAACGCACCGGTTCCTGCGCCCTGCAAAAGCTTTCCGCCGACCTCAACGTGGGCGAACTCGAGTTCGATCCCATGCCCTACTTTGAAGCATGGGATGAGGATTTCCCTCTGCAACGCGATGCGAGCAAGTGCATCCGCTGTGGCCGCTGCGTCGCAGAATGCGCGAAGGTCCAGCATTGCAGCGTTTGGGAAACGAGCGGTCCTGCATCGTTTCGTGGCATTACCACTAAAGACGGTAAGCCTATCGACCAGGCCGGATGCGCATTGTGCGGCCAGTGCATCACCCACTGCCCCACCGGAGCCCTTACCGCCCGCCGCGACATCGACAAGGTGATCGACGCCCTGGCTGATCCGGACGTCATGACCGTCATCCAGTTCGCTCCCGCCGTCCGAAGCGCATGGGGCGAAAGCGTTGGACTCACCCACGAAGAAGCGACCCCGGGCCGCATGGCGGCTGCCGCGCGCCGTCTGGGCTTCGATCGCGTATTCGACACCGATTTCGCCGCCGACCTGACCATCATGGAAGAGGCAAGCGAATTCATCGAGTACGTCAAAGAGGGCAAGAAGCGCCCCATGTTCACCTCATGCTGCCCTGGCTGGGTACGCTTCGCCAAGCTGCACTACCCCCAGTTCGTAGAGCAGCTTTCAACTAGCAAGTCGCCTCATCAGATGATGGGCGCTGTGGTGAAGAACACCCTCAAGGATCAAGTCGAAGAAGCAGGCAAGAAGCGCATCTTCTGCTTGTCAGTCATGCCTTGTGTGGCGAAGAAATACGAATGCGATGTACCGCAACTTTCAACCGAAGCCGGCCGTGACGTAGATGCCGTACTGACCACACGCGAATTCGATCGCATGCTTCACATGTTCAGCGTTCCCTGCAAGGAACTGCCTGAAGAGGCGTTCGACAACCCTCTGGGCCTTTCCACGGGCGCAGGCACCATCTTCGGTCGTACCGGCGGCGTTATGGAAGCAGCGCTTCGTTCTGCTGCTTACTTCCTCACAGGCGAGAAACCCAGCTTCGAAGCATGTGACACCACCGCTTCAACACCTGAGCGCCCCTGGGTGGACAAGACTTTGGAGATCGCCGGCCTGACCTTGAAGATCGCTATTGCCAGCGGCCTCGAGAACACTGCTAAGTTGCTCGATGCGCTCGAGTCCGGCGAAGCAGCGTATGACTTCGTTGAGATCATGGCCTGCCCTGGCGGTTGCGTCGGCGGCGGCGGACAGCCCATTTCCTTCAACCAGGAACTCGCATTCGGACGCGCGAAGGTACTCAACTCGCTCGACGAGAACGATACCCTGCGCTTCTCGCACGAGAACCCCGACGTGCAGACGCTCTATGATAAATGGGTGGGCAAACCCCTTTCCGAAACAGCTGAAGCATGGCTTCACACTGAACAGGAAACGTGGGATATCTAGTTTTCTTACCGTTTCGCAACAGGTGGATCCGCGTCCGTGGATTCGCTCCAATATGTTACGAAGCCGAAACACCGGTGGGATACCGTGCAGGTATTCCGCCGGTGAATTTTTAGGGAGAGGTATCGTGTCACACGGAACCGGACAACAAGCACATCGCTCATCGTGCGACCATGCGGCTTCGCGCGATACGCTGCATCTTGCCCGGAAATTGTGCGACACCCGATCGCTTTCGCTCGAAGAATACGAAGCGCTCATCAAAGGGCGCACCGATGAAGTCACCCGCCTCCTAACGCGGGAAGCCGACGCTGTTCGCCGCACCATCTACGGGAACATGGTATACATTCGCGGACTCATCGAAGTGAGCAACTACTGCAAGAACGATTGTCACTACTGCGGCATTCGCAAGGGCAATGCATCATGCGTGCGTTATCGTCTGACTCCTGAACAGATCCTGGCCTGCGCCGAAGAGGGCTACGCTCTCGGCTTCAGGACCTTCGTGCTGCAAGGCGGCGAAGACCCCTGGTTCAACGACGAACGCCTGGCTGACCTTATCCGACGCATGAAAACGCGCTACCCCGATTGCGCGATCACCCTATCGCTCGGAGAACGCAGCCGACAAAGCTACCAACGCCTGTTCGACGCGGGAGCCGATCGCTACCTGCTGCGTCACGAAACGGCCGATGAGGCCCTATATGCAAAGCTCCATCCCGAAACGATGCACCTGGAAGATCGACTGAACTGCCTGCGCGATCTGAAACGCATCGGATACGCCGTTGGCTGCGGGTTCATGGTCGGCGCGCCTTTCCAAACCGCGCGCGACCTGGCGCAGGACCTGAAGTTCATCGAAGAATTCAAGCCCGAAATGTGCGGTATAGGGCCCTTCATCCCCCACCACGTCACTCCATTCAGCAGTGAGCCGGCCGGAAGCGTGGAGCTGACCTGCTTTTTGCTGTCCATTATTCGCATCATCCATCCCCCGATACTGCTTCCTGCGACTACGGCGCTCGGATCGATCGACCCCCATGGGCGGTCGCGCGGCATGCTGGCAGGTGCCAATGTCGTCATGCCCAACCTTTCGCCCATCAACACACGCAAGAACTACGAACTGTACAACAATAAAGCTCATACCGGCACCGAGGCGGCTGAGCACCTGAGCCTCCTCGAAGCCGATATGAAGAAGATCGGCTACCATGTGGTGGTCGATCGCGGAGACCCGAAAGGAAGAACACGATGACTTCTTTTCCCTATAACCCCCAGTCTCTGTGCGCTGATGAGTTCATCAACCACGACGAGATCTTGGAAACACTCGCATATGCCGACGCTCACGCCCACGACGTCGAACTGGCGCGTTCCATCCTGGAAAAAGCAAAGGCGAACCTGCACCCCTCGAACGATCACGGCGCCATCATCACGCACCGTGAAGCATCGGTGCTCTTAGCGTGCGACGATCCTGAAATAAACAAGGAGATCAAGCAGCTCGCACACGACATCAAGCAGGCCTACTACGGCAATCGCATCGTGCTGTTCGCGCCGCTGTACTTATCCAACTACTGTATTAATGGCTGCCTTTACTGCCCCTACCATGCCAAGAACCGCGAGATCCCCCGCCGCAAGCTGACGCAAGACGAGATCCGCGCCGAAGTGATCGCCCTTCAGGACATGGGGCACAAACGCCTTGCCATTGAAGCGGGCGAAGACCCTAAGCACAACCCTATCGAATACATCCTGGAAAGCATGCAGACCATCTATTCGGTCAAGCATCGAAACGGCGCTATCCGCCGCGTCAATGTGAACATCGCCGCCACTACGGTAGACGAATATCGCATGCTCAAAGAAGCCGAGATCGGAACCTATATCCTGTTCCAGGAAACCTACAACAAGGAAAGCTACGAGCGCTTGCATCCCACCGGCCCGAAGAGCGACTACAACTGGCACACCGAAGCGATGGACCGCGCTATGGAGGGCGGTATCGACGATGTGGGCCTAGGCGTTCTGTTCGGACTCGAGGGATATCGCTATGAGTTCGCAGGGCTTTTGATGCACGCCGAGCATCTGGAGGCCGTGCATGGCGTAGGTCCGCACACCATAAGCGTGCCGCGCGTAAAGCCCGCAATGGACATTGATCCCGACGAATTCGATAACGGCATCCCCGATGATATCTTCGAGAAATTGATCGCTCTCATTCGTATTTCGGTTCCCTACACGGGCATGATCATTTCAACCCGCGAAAGCCAAGCGGTCCGCGAACGGGCGCTGCTCTACGGAGTTTCCCAGATCAGTGGAGGGTCGCGCACCTCGGTCGGCGGATATAACGAAGAGGTCCGCCCCCACGACACCGAACAGTTCGATGTTTCCGATCAGCGTACGCTCGACGAAGTCATCAGCTGGCTTCTAGACAACGACCACATTCCCAGCTTCTGCACCGCATGCTACCGTGCCGGCAGGACGGGCGATAGGTTCATGAGCTTCTGTAAGAACGGAGAGATCCTGAACTTCTGCCATCCCAACGCGCTGATCACCCTTGCGGAATACCTGAGTGATTACGCAACTCCGCAAACCAAGGATAAGGGCTTCAAGCTGATCGAGCGGGAGCTCGCCCGTGTGGCTAATCCCAAAACGAAGGAACTCGCCGATACGTATATTCGCAACATCGTGGCAGGTACGGGACGCGACTATCGCTTCTAGCTCGAACGCTTTACGTCCGCACCGCTACCGCGCGGCGTGGACGTGCCGGCACTCGTTACAGTCGCGCCGCTATCACCCGCCGTGCTCGCGCCGAGGCTCGACGCGAGCACGGCGCTGCCGCCCGATCCGAACATATCAGCCCCGCCCGACCCGGACCCGCAATTGCCGACCGACCACCAAAGGAGAACCATCATGAGCCTCAACGCGACCCCTTCAGCAGAACGCCTTCATATTGGGTTCTTCGGCATTCGCAACGCGGGTAAGTCAAGCGTAGTGAACGCGGTCACCAACCAAGACCTCTCGATCGTCTCCGACGTCAAGGGCACCACGACCGATCCTGTCAAAAAAGCCATGGAGCTCTTACCGCTAGGCCCCGTGGTCGTTATCGATACACCCGGCATTGATGACGAGGGGGACCTAGGAGCTCAGCGCGTCGCCAAAGCAGAGAAAGCCCTTCGCCTGTGCGACATTGCCGTATTGGTGGTCGATGCCACCCAGGGCATGCAGGAGGCTGACGATCGTCTTGTCGCATCATTTAAGGCGCACAGCGTTCCCTTCGTCGTGGCCTACAACAAGGCCGATCTGCTTGACGAATCGAGCCGCAGCTCTCTCGATCTGCCCGATAACGCCCTGTTCGTAAGCGCACAGACCGGTGAGGGGATCTACGAATTGAAGGACCTGGTGGGATCGCGCGCGAAACAGGCGGACTCGGACAAGCGCCTCGTTGCCGACCTGCTTGAAGAGAACGACATCGTGGTGCTAGTCATCCCCATTGATAGCTCTGCCCCGAAAGGCCGCATTATCCTGCCGCAGCAAATGGTGCTGCGCGATGGCCTTGACGCCCACGCTGTCTGCATATCGTGCCAACCCGAGAACCTGGAAGCGACCCTTGCTTCCCTTGAGCGCAAGCCCAAGATCGTCATAACCGATTCGCAGGCATTCGGCACCGTAGCACGCATCGTGCCTCGCGATATATGGCTCACCTCGTTCTCTATCTTGATGGCACGCTATAAAGGGAACCTGGAAGACTATGCGGCCGGTGCAGCACAGCTCTCCCGGCTGACCGATGACAGCCTAGTACTCATCGGCGAAGGATGCACCCATCATCGACAATGTGACGATATCGGCACGGTGAAGATCCCTAACTGGATCCGCGATTTCACCGGCGCAACGCCGCGCTTCGAATTCACCTCAGGAGGCGGGTTCCCTGATTCGCTTGAGAAATACGACCTGGTCATCCACTGTGGAGGATGCATGCTCAACGATCGGGAAATGCGCTACCGCATCGCTTCATGCCGAGCAGCCGAGACGCCTGTTGTGAACTACGGGATCGCCATCGCTGAAATGCACGGCATTCTGCAACGCAGCTTAGAACCCTTCCCGCAAGCCTCCCGCGCATTCGAGGGCAGCTTTTAGCGCAACGAGCGTTATCGAGCGAAACTCGAACCGGAACTGATCAGGGGCTCGGAACAGCGCCCAAGCCAAACCCCATCAGGGCCAAAGCCTAAAGCATATATATCGAGAGCTTTTAGTGAACAGACAACTCCGGGAACGAATAACTGCTCATAAAAGAGATGAAGTCGCTCACGAGCTTTGAGTGCGGTTCTTTGCGGCTCATAAGATAGACCTTATGAAAGTCTTGCGGAACGCCTTCTATCGGCAGACAGACCACATCATCAAAGGAATTCACCAAGAACGAATACACCAGAAGCGAAACGTTAGCGGGGTCAACGGAAACGAACGATGACAGGGTTATCTCGTCATCGAAGCTCCGTACCAATTCGAATTCGTCTTCCCTATCGGCGAACAGCTCGTCTAAGCCACTCGAAACGGATGAGTCCTTACCGTAGGTGAGTAGACGATACTGCTTCAGTTCGTCCAGCGCCACCGATTCTTTTTGCGCCAAAGGATGGGTCTTATTTACGCACACCACCAAAGGCTGGTGCCACACGAGGGTCATATTCAGATCACCCGCATGCTTGGTCTGCGCCGCGAATGCCACATCGATCTTTCCCTCTTTAAGCTGTCGCGCCAGTTCGCCCGAATAGGCTTGTTCCATATGAAGCAAAGGGCGCTCTTCGTACTGGGCCACGAACGCGCTTACCGCCTGAGACCAGAACTGCCCCTTCATGGAATAGAGCGTTCCTAAGCGCATGGTGTTCTCGCTGATGGCGATGGATTGCTCCGCCAAACGAATACCCTCATCGTACGTTTCAAGCGTACGGGTAACGTATTCCAGGTAGATCTTGCCCTGAGTGGTAAGTTCGATGCGCGACGCCACCCCTTCGGAGCGATTGAAAAGCATGAAACCCAGTTCTTGCTCCATGCGCTTAATGGCCACCGAAAGCGTAGGCTGAGCTATGAACAGGTCCTTCGCTGCTTTCGTGTAGCTCATGACCGAGGCAAGATGCTTAAAATATCGCAAGTGGGCAAGCTTCATTGGCGGCTCTTCATTTCATTTCGCACTAAGACAAGGGAATTTGCTTCGATTTTTCCAAGGCACGATCCAAGAACCCGCACATCCAAGCAGACCCGCAAAGGGCCTTTCAAAGCAAATCCCATCCAATAGCTTTTTAATATAGCAGATGGTGAAATACAACGAATCGTAAGTTCTACGAGCGCATATTCTTATATGAAATAGGTATGATTGAGGATGCGTTCATCAAGTCATCCAGTGGACGCATTTCATTCGTGGAGATATACCGCACCCGCTTCATCGAGAGGCTTTTGCGTGTACTTCTTCGCTACACTTAGGGATGTTTGCTTGCGCCCATGGGCTGTTTTTTCTAAGCGCCCTTGCAGCAACAGACCACAGGTTCCCCGTGAACACCTTTCAGTGCTTAGGCTTTCAAAGAACCGCCTGCAGGGCTTGTTTGACAGCAAAAGCATGAATAAAAGCATGTTTGTTTTGATTAAAGGATAGGTATGAAATTCCGTTTACGTCCCCACTCCAAAGATGAGTCAAAGGCACTCAATCCCGAAAAAGCGCCTGAGAAAAAGCCGCATTACATTCATTACGACAAAGACGACAACCGCATTGGCGACGACGGCTTCCTCCTGACCCCGAAACGCCATCGTCTGCATAACACCTTTAACGCTATTTTCATTTGGGCCATCCTCTGCGCTATCGCAGGTGCAGGGTGCGCCATTATCGCCTATGCGCAGGGCCAGCAATACGGTGGCTTCACCGGCGATTTCGCAACGTTCGATCTTGAGGTCACTGGCGGCAACATGATAAACGGTTATTCCGTCGCAACCCTCTTGCGCGTTGAAGCGATCCTGCTCATCTTCATGGCCATTTTCGGTACTACGGTCAATTTCAAGGGCTTCAACTGGCTCTACGATAAAGCATCCCCCACGTTCATGATCGTGGTCATGTGCCTCATGGCCGTCGTCACCATCGCATATCAGGCAATGCTACTTTCCACGGTCGGTATTCCCGATCCAGCCACCCTCATTATGCTGGTCCTTCTTATTCTTGCCGCCGTCTTCATGAAGCAAGTTGCCGATGAGCGCCCTACGCTGCGCAAGGCGAAGATCGCTCGCACCGAAGTGAAGAAGTAAGAAGCACTTACCTATTTCGGAACGCAAAAGCCTGACTGATCATTTCAGTCAGGCTTTTTTAATGTGGATAAGACAATGCCAATAGGCAATATCGACCCTGAACTCCATGGATCACCAAGGAGTCAGGGTCTTTCTCTACCTCAACCCTCCTGCAGTGATCTTGGTGTGCCTTTCCGACGCTCGTCTTTTTGCTGCACGTAAGCCGAAAGGCACTGCTTTGGCTCTGGCCTTCGGCTTTCCATGGTCTCGATCCGTGGACCGAAAAGGAGCTAAGGTCCTTCCACGAAAACAACTCGGCAGCCTAGGCTTGGAGGATCAAAGCAGCGAGCCAAAGAAAAGAAAAGGTCCCGCATCACTGCGATGCGGGACCTTTGTAATGGGTGGTGATACATCGAAAACCCTCACGTTTTCGATCTTAGCCCAGTTCGATCGAGCACAAGGTATTCACCTCATGTCGACAAGACCGATTAATCCTCGTCAACCAGGCCCTTCGTGATGTCCTCAAGCGTACGACCACGAGTTTCAACACCAAAGATAGCCAGCCAGACAGACATTGCGACCGCGAGGATGGAGTTGATGAGATAAGCACCCATGGTTCCCAAAGGAGATGCCACGAAGAACGCGATCCACAGCGGGCTCACGATACCTGCGATACGACCGAATGCGTTCGCAAGGCCCGCGCCACGAATACGGCAAGCCGTTGGGAAAGGCTCGGACAGGTAGATCGCAGCCGTGGTAACGGAATTGGTGAACGTGAATACGCAAACCAAGAAACCAAAGCCCATGATAAGAGCCGTGTTGTCGGTAGGCAGCAAGGACCAGATAGGACCAAGGATCGCTACCGCCAAATAAGAACCGATGAGGATGGTCTTACGATTCAGCTTCTCGATGTAGAAGGTAAGTGCGCCAACACCAACGGGAATACCCAGCTGCATAACGACCGTCATCAGGGTGGACATGCTGGTGTCGAAGCCCTTTGCCACCAAGATGGTGGGGGTCCATGTGATGATGGTGTAAACCAGTACGTTCATAACGAAGCAGAGGAACATAGCAGTCAGCGTACGGGTGATCATCTTCTTCTTGAACAAGAAGGAGAACGGCAGCTGCTTTACTTCCTGCTCAGCCGCACGGGCTGCAACCTCTTCGTCGGTGACTTCGCGAAGTTCCTTGCCCGATCCAGCGACCTTCGTTTCCAGCTTAGATACGATGGTATCCGCCTCGTCGTTGCGGCCCATCATAGCCAACCAACGAGGAGATTCGTCCATGCATACCATGATGAGGATCACGACTGCTGCGCCAAGGATGCCGCAGAACACGAATACTTCGCGCCAACCAGCGATAGGCAGGATAACCAGGTTCATCACAGAAGCGAACAGAGTACCGCAGTTAGCAATCAAGCCCATATAGGACTGGTACTTACCGCGCTTTTGAGGAGGAGTGTATTCAGTCAGAGCAGAGTAACCTGCGGGGAATGCAGCGCCGAGGCCCAAGCCCATGAAGAAACGGCATCCGGTCAGGAAGTCCGCATCCGGTGCTACTGCAGCCACAAAGCAGAAGATGGTGAATACCGAACCACATATGACAACGGCCTTCTTACGACCAAAATTGTCGGAAACGAAGCCGGAGAGCAGACCACCTACAAGGTAGCCGACCATAGTGATCGAGTTGAAGAACGCAAATTGTTCAAGCGTCATGAAGCCTTCGGTCTGAAGAACAGCACCGATAGGACCACCGACGGCCATGTCAACGGAATCGCAGAACGTGATGCCAGCAAGGAGCCACATGATCTTCTTGTGGAAGCCAGAAATGGGCATGCGGTCAAGACGTGCTGCGATACCGTGGAATGACTTGTTTGCTTCGATTGAAGCCATGCGAGTATCGCCTTCCTTTCATTTTCTTGCACGAGTTCTGTCTTGTATCGGCCCTTGAACGACACGCCCATTTGGCGAGCCGCCCTCGAGGCGAAAGTGCTTTTATAAGCCTCCTTCGTCATACAAGACAAAACGACCAGCCCCTTTGCCCCCAATGCAAAGGAGTTATTGTTTCCCTCTTTAGTTTGAACTCAATTCCTTGTGCTGAAAAAAGATCTGTGTCTTTTTCAGCGGAAGCGCTAAGGCACCAACGCCTTCCCCCTCAAGTATCGTTCATGTTCATTCCACCCATTAATGAACGCAATAGGACGATAGCTTCCGAGAACATATTGTGAACTTCTATTATTTGGTTTCTCAAATAGCTTTTTTCAGTTTAATTATTAATAAAAGCTATAGAGATGCTGAACTGGGGAAAGCATCTCTATAGCTTTACGTTTTACGAGCGTTCTCGGGCAAGGATGAACGCATTGTTCGGTTATTTGAATAGTGTTTGATTATTACAAAGCGCTTTATTCAGTCTTTAATCAGACGATCTTTCCCGTTTCCATGATGTTCGGGAAACGATAGGAACTCATGAACGCAATGTAATCATCGACCACTTTAGGATGCGTCTTCTTTCGACTTACCAAATACACTTTATGGAAATCATCCGGCAAGCCGTGAACCTTACGGCATACGACGTCTTCAAAGGCGTTTACCAAGAACGAGTGACAGAACAAGGCCATCGTGTGCTCATTGGAAGAGATGATAGTACTCATGGTGATCTCGTCATCGTATTCGCGTATAAGGTTCATTTCATCCACGGGCAGTTCGGTGTCAATGCGTTTGACCGGAGATTCCCTGGGATACGTGATGATCTCATATTCCTTCAGATCATCGATGGAGATCTCTTTCCTTTTCGCAAAGGGATTGTTCTTGTGCAGGCCCAGAACCAACGGCTGCGACCACATAGGCACATAATCAAGATCGTCAATATCATCCATGCGCGCCGCAAAGACAACATCAAGCTCGCCCTTGCGCAAGCGGGGGATCAATTCGGATGAATAAGCTTGCTCGATGGTGACCTTAGGGGCGTTCGCGCTCTTCGTGAGGAACGACTGCATGGCCTGCGACCACATTACTCCCTGCATGGAATATACCGTACCGACCCGAACGAGCGAATTCGCTTCACCTTGGATCTCTCGAGCAACACGCAACCCTGTATCGAGGTTATTCAGCGCATGCGATACATACTCGTAATAAGCCTCTCCCGCTTCGGTCAGTTCAATACGCGAACTTCCCTTTCTGCGTTCAAATAACTTAACCCCGAGTTCTTCTTCCATTCGCTTAATGGCAACGGAAAGCGTAGGCTGCGCCAGGAACAGATCGTCCGCTGCCTTCGTGAAATTAAGGACCTTCGCCAAGTGGTTAAAATAGCGCAGATAATCAAGCCTCACTTTTGGCTTCCCCCTCCCCCGGGACAGCGGCTTTGATGCTTATTCCCCTTCAAGTCAAAGCCGAAAGTCAGTTCACCGAGCCGATGAACTTTAGCGTGGAATCACTTATAGAATACCGCATTTATTTACAATACATTCCGAAACAGGCCGATGATTTCGCTTGGATTCCTATTATTATCCGATGGTCTTTTACTTACCCATCAAGGCCAGTGTTTGAGCGAAAAAACGGGCTATCCTCAATCTGGAAATAAAAGAGCGGGGCCCGAAATCGGACCCCGCTTGAGAAAGAGCAGTAGTTTGTTGAAGATCAACTAAGGTACTAGTCTTCCAGACCCTTAGTGATGTCCTCGAGCGTACGACCGCGAGTCTCAACACCGAAGATTGCCAGCCAGATTGCGGTGACGATGATGAGGCAAGAGTTGACCATGTAAGCACCGATGGTGCCGATGGGGGATGCTACG